>JBCBTD010000024.1:0-56940 GCA_039818825.1 Pseudomonadota bacterium | reverse complement strand
GACGACGACCCGAACACCACGTAACTCGCGCCGGCACTGTCCTGACCGTTCGGGTCGGCTCGACTCGCCCCGATGATCAGATCGTCGACGCCGTCGCCGTTGACGTCGCCGGCACCCGACACCGAGTAGCCGCTCCGGTCGTTCGCCTCGACGCCGTCGAGCCGAAAGCCGTCGGTGCCATCGAGTTGGCCCAGCTCGATCAGCGGAAACCCTGGATCGTCGTCGACGACCTGCAACGCGGCGACGCCGGTGAAGCCCGCCTGGATGATCACACTGCGGGCCAACTCGGCGATGCCGTTGTCGACGGCGGTGACGACGAAGCTTGCCGAGGTTTGGCCCGCCGGGATCTCCACCGACGACGGCACGCTGGCGATGGTGGGATCGGAAGTCGACAGCGCCACGGTGAGAGCCGACGTCGTGTCGCCGGCCCGGGTCACCGTCGCCGTCGTCGTCCCACCGTTCTCGGCGACGACCGCATCGGCGAGGGCAATCGTCACATCGGGCACGCCGAACACCACGTAGCTTTCGCCGGAAAGATCTCGGCCTTCCAGATCGGCGCGGTGGGCACCGATGACGAGGTCGTCGAGCCCGTCGCCGTTGACGTCGCCCGCACCCGAGACCGAAACGCCGCTTCGGTCGTCCGCATCGATGCCGACGAGGCGGAAGCCGTCTGTGGCTTCCAACGCTGACAGAGCGAGGCTGGGACCAAACCCACCCGACGACCCGAAAACCACGTAGCTTTCACCGGCGCGGATCTGCCCGTTCGGGCCAGCCCAGTAGGCGCCGATGATCAGGTCGTCGAACCCGTCACCGTTGACATCGCCGGCACCTGAGACCGAAAAGCCGCTTCGGTCACCGACATCGGCGCCGTCGATGCGGAAGCCTTTGATCCCGTCGAGCGCCGACAGCGCCAAGCTCGGAGCGAAACCGCCCGATGACCCGAACACCACGTAGCTCTCGCCGGCGATCGACTGCTCGTTCGGGTCGGCGCGGTCAGCACCGATGATGAGGTCGTCAATACCGTCGCCGTTGACGTCGCCAGCACTCGAAACCGACCCGCCGCTGAAGTCTCCCGCGTCGATGCTGTCGATGCGAAAGCCGCTGGTGCCGTCGAGCGACGTCAGCGGCAGGCTGGACGCGAACCCCGACGACGACCCGAACACCACGTAGCTCGCGCCGGCAAAGTCCTGCCCGTTCGGGTCGGCCCACGGTGCTCCGATGATGAGGTCGTCGACACCGTCGCCGTTGACGTCGCCAGCACCTGAGACCGAACCGCCGCTTCGGTCGCCCGTATCGACACCGTCGATCCGAAAGCCGTTGCTGCCGTCGAGCGCCGACAGCGCCAAGCTAGAACCGAAACCGTCCAACGACCCGAACACCACATAGCTCGCGCCGGCAAGTGGCTGCCCGTTCGGGCTCGCGTATCGAGCACCGATGATGAGGTCGTCGAGCCCGTCGCCGTTGACATCCCCAGCACCCGAGACCGAACGGCCGCTGTTTTCGAAGGGCGCGACACCTTCGAGGCGGAAGCCGTCGGTACCGTCGAGCGACGACAGAGCAAGGCTCGAGGCGAACCCCGACGACGACCCGAACACCACGTAGCTCTCGCCGGCATATCTCTGCCCGTTGGGGCTCGCTCTCCGTGCACCGATGATGAGATCGTCGAGACCGTCGCCATTGACGTCGCCTGCACCCGACACGGCATACCCGCTCAGGTCGCCCTCATCGACGCCGTCGAGGCGGAAGCCGTTGCTGCCGTCGAGCGACGACAGAGCAAGGCTTGAGGCGAACCCCGACGACGACCCGAACACCACGTAGCTCTCGCCGGCAAACTCCTGCCCGCGCGGGTCGGCCAGATAGGCGCCAATGACGATGTCGCCGAGCCCGTCGCCGTTGACGTCTCCGGCATCCGACACCGAAAACCCGCTCCGATCGTCCGTGTCGACTCCGTCGATCCGGAAGCCGTCGACGCCGGTCAGTCGACCCAGATTCAATGCTGCCATCCCATGTGTCCTGAAATTCTTCGGCAGATCCAGGCTGCGAAGTTACAGACTAGTGACAGTTGTTGCGAAATCTTCGCTTGCTCCCGGCCTATAGCGTGAAGACCGGGCATCATCAAGACCGCCCATGTCGGCGCGGCGGCCTACACACGTCCTCGAGCCTCGCTCGGCCGGACGTAAAAGCGGATCTCGTCGCTGCGAAAACCGAGCGCCATCGGCCGGACGAGGCCCGGCAGCACCACGACGTCGTACAGCTCCTCGACCACGCCCTCGATCGCCAGCCGGTGCTCGACGTCGCCGGTCACCAGGTTCACCACCGCGAGCTGGCAGCGCGCGCCGACGCCCTCGCGCGCCAGCCGCTCTTCCAGCGCCAACCCGGCGAACGTCGCGGTTTCGCGCGGCAACGACACGCCGATCACCGCGTGGTCGCCCGCGAACGCCACACCGCGGGCAAAGCCCGGCAGAAAACAGACCGGCTGGAACCGCCCGCTCGCCAGATCGACGTGACCGAATTCGCCGGTCCCCGACTGCACCAGCCACAACCGGCCCTGGTGGAGGCGCGGCGAGTGCGGCATCGAGAGACCGGCGGCGACGCTCTCGCCCGAGGCGACGTCCAGCACCCGCCCGCCGTCGCGGCGGTGCTCGCGCCAGCCTTCGGCGACGTTGGTGGCGGCGACGCAGGTGGCGTAGGCCGGCGCCCCGTCTCGCATCGCGAAACCGTTCAGATGACAGCGGTCTTCGGCGGCGATCCGGTCGACGAAGGGCGGTCGCCAGAGGGGGCGGAAGCTCGCACGCTCGGCGATCGTGGCGAGGCAGTTGAAGCGCGTCGCGACGAAGACGGGGCGGCCCGCGGCGTCGGTGTGGATGTCGTGGACGTCGAGATCGCCCGTCGTGTGACCGACGACCGGCACGTACACGGCATCGAAGCCGTCCTTCTGCTCGCCGGGCTCCAGAAAATTCTCGAACCGCCATAGCTGGCAGAGCGACGCCATCCAGAGTGCCTCGTGCGGCCCGACACCGAGCCCCATGCAGCGGGCGAAGGTCCGCTCGAAGATCGAGAGGCGTCCGTCCGGCTGCAGCCCGATCAGGAACAGCTTGCCCGCCTGATAGGTGGTGAAGGCGAGGCTCGCCCCCTCACCTGCGAGCCAGGCGGTGAACAGGCGTGAGCCGGTCAGGCTGAGTTGTGGGACTGGGTCTGAAATGCTCTCGACTCCGCCGGCGGTCGGACGTCCGATGGCGGTGCAACATGCTGATCGCGCGATCGATCGTCCAGACCGCCGAGGTCGATGAGCGGTGAGACCAGGAATCCAGAGACCGCCTTCCGAGGCGGCGCGCCCAGGCCCGGAGTGCGCTCGACGAGGCCGAGCGCGGGTACCGCGCATTGCTCGACCAGCCAGGCGCGCCTTTGGCCTCGATCCACGCCAACCTCGCCGCGCTCGCCATCGCCAGAGGCGATCCACGTGCCGTCGCCGACGCGGCGCGAACGGCGCTTGCGATCGATCCGCGGTCGGCGAACGGGCACAACGATCTCGGTCTGGCACTGAAGGGCCTGCGCAAGCCTTTCGAGCGCGTGGTCGACGTTATCGGGATGGGCGATGCGGACGCCGTGGCGGCAATCCGCGCGGACGTGATCCTCGAACCACGAACGCTCCCCACAACGGGTCGCCTATCCCAACCCTTCGAGCCACGTGTCAACGTCTGTTCGTGGCGCGACTCCGACCATGGCATCCGTGCGCCATGGCAAACTGGCCGACGCTGCGGTCTCGGCAACAGACGTTTGGGCTGACTGGAACAGGTCCGGCCGAAGCGCCATCTCGCTCCTCGTCGAACGTGCCGAGCCAAACACTTGTGATAGCGCACCATCTCGGGATATACTCGCTGGAGTACTTGCCTGCGCAAACTAACCAAACCTGCGCATCAGTAAATGCGTGCTCAGCCTAGGGTTTGGGCCTCTGCAGATGTGAAAGCTGCAGCGGCCGGTCCGGGCTGGTGCAAAGGCACCGCAGCCAGGGACGTGTCCGATGACGTTCCCCTTGGTTCTTGCAGGACCCATCCTGCGCCGCGTGGAGTCGGCGTTGGTGTCGGTGTGGATCGCGCTGCGCGAAGAAGCGTCCCTGCGGTTGGTGGTGTGGGAAGGGAGGGCGGAGAGCGACCGACCCGATCCACTCTTGATCAGCGAACCGACGGCCACGCTGCGGCTGGGGACGCAGCTTCATCTGGCACAGGTGACGATTCGAATTCCCGAGACCGCCGGCAAACTGCTGCAGCCCGATGCTCTCTATTCCTACGACATCCGGGTCACCACGGCCGACCAGACCACCCACGATCTGACGTCGCTCGGGATGCTGGCGGCCGGTTTGGTCGACGGCGTCGAGCACCTGCCGCTCGGCTTCGAGCCGGGTTTGCTCCCGAGCTTCGCACCACCGCCCGCACTGTTGGAAAACCTGAGCATCCTCTACGGCTCCTGCCGGCGCCCGGGCCATCCCGATCCGGACGCACTCGCCATGGTCGACGCACTGATCCGGGACGACGACCGCTACAAGAACCCGACCGCACGGCCGCACCAGCTGTTCCTGGGCGGGGACCAGATCTACGCCGATGACGTGCAGGTGCTCCACATGCTGCTGTTGCAGCAGCTGGCCGCCGCCCTGATCGGAACGACGCCTGACGGTGGACCGATCGAGCATCTGCGGCTCGACCGCATCAGCGAACGCAAAGTGGACGCCCAACAGGTTGACCCACTGAATCCAGCGGCCGCTTACGAAGCCGAGCCGCCAGAGGTGACGGCGGCTGATCCCGACCTGCCGGCTGATCGGGTCCACTTCCCGGAGGATCGAAGGAAGGCTTGCACGCTGCGCGACGCACAGTTCACCAGCAGCGACGGCTCGAACCACGTGCTGTCGCTCGGCGAGTTCGCGGCGCTCTACCTGACCGTTTGGAGCAATGCGCTGTGGGGCACCGAGATACCCCTCGTGCGCTTCGCACCCGATCCGACACGGCCTCGAGACACCGTGCCCATCCTCTGGGCTGACGACGGCGACCTGCCGTCAGGTCGGATCGTCATGCCCGAGCCGGTCTTTCCCGAGCGGATCGCGGGCGGCTTCTATGTTGCGCCCGATGCCCCTCCGACGCCGCTCAGCCCCGAAGAGAAGGAGGCGGCCGCGACCCAGCGGGATCATCAGCTCCGCCGGCAGCTGAAGGTGCTACGCGCCTTCCACAAGGACCTGCCGGCGGTCCGGAGGGTGTTGGCCAACGTGCCGACCTACATGATCCTCGACGATCACGACGTCACCGACGACTTCTTCTTGAACCCGATCTGGCGTGACCGCGTACTGACCAGTCAGCTCGGCCAAGACATACTGCGCAACGCGATGCTGACCTACGCGCTGTTCCAGGACTGGGGCAACGCGCCCCTCGACTATGTCGACGGACCGAAGGCCGAGCTTCTGCAGTTCGCCCCCCGCCTGTTCCCACCCGCCGCCTCCAAAGGTCCCGACCGGGACGTGGCGACCGAGCTTGCCGGTCTCTTCGGTCACGATCTCCGCAACCAGCCGACGCCGGACGGCCGCTACGCCTCGGTGCGTCCGCCGCTGACATGGCACTTCACGATCGACGGACCGAAGCATCGGGCGATCGCCCTCGACAACCGAACCCGGCGTTCCTACGCCTCGCGTAACGGCCCGCCGGGCAACGTCTCGATCGAGGCCATGCTCGACCAGGTCCCCGAGCCACCGCTGCCTGCGGAGCGGGAGATACTGATCGTGGTGGCGCCACTACAGATCATCGGGCCGCCGGTGCTCGACGACCTGGTTGCGCCCCTCGCCTACCGCGGCTTCGACCTCAAGGGGCTGTCATCGAACTCCGATCTGTCGCCGTCCAGCGCCACGGGGCTGCGCGAGATGGTCGGGACGAATCCAGACGCCATCGAGGCCTGGAGCTTCGACGCTCCCACGTTGGAGCATTTCCTGGAGCGGCTGGCGCCCTATGGTCGCGTCGTGATCCTGTCGGGCGACGTGCATTACTCGTCGGCGACGTTGATGAGCTACTGGCGCGGCAATGCTCTCCGGCCCGCTCGCTTCGCTCAGTTCACGTCCAGCGGCTTCAAGAACGTGATGCCGCCCTACATCACCTACGTCGACCGCAGCATCGGCTTCGCCCAGCAGCTCGTTCGAGCCAATCTCGGCACGGAGCGCCTCGGCTGGGACCGGCCGGCAGACGATCTGGTGCTGTTGCCGGAGGGCGCGACATCCGGCGATCTCGTGCCGGTGATGCGGGCGCGGCTCGACGCGGTGCCCGTACTGCTGCCGACCTGGGGCTGGCCCGACCGCAACGACCCCGACGCGGTGGCACCTGACGCTGAGCTGACCACCCGGCTGAACCCCGCGCAGCCGCCCGACTGGCGATGGCGGGTTCGGGTGCTGCGCGACGAACGACCCAACGAGGAGCGGCCCGAAGCGATCAGGCCGCTCGCGATCGACGTGGCCGCCGTGGAACGCGACCTCGCCGCCCCCGAGAAGCTGCTGACCGCGTATCAAACGCTGGCGGCGCGGCATCAATTCGCGATGAAGCGGCTGCGCAATGCGCGGCAGTTTCTCTTCCGCGGCAACTTCGGACGGCTAGTGTTCCACAGTCATTCCGATGGTCGTCTCGACGCGGTACAAGAGATCTACACGACCGTCACGGCGCCCGAAGAAGTGGTGCCGCTCGAGCCGAAACCCGTCGCCGTCTTGGTGCAGACGGCGCCGCTCGGGCCCGAGGACGAAGCGCCACCCGAGAGGTTGCGGGCCAAGGCGATCGAACCGTTCCGGCCGGAGGTCGCCTGATGACGGAGCGCGACGTCGTCCAGAGCCTTGCCGACGAGGCCCTGCGCTTCTTCGAGGTGATCGGAGAGGCGCTGAAGCGAGACCCGGACACCGGCGCACCTTCGATGTTCGAGCAGGCGCTGCGCCGGGATTTGGGTCTGCCACCCGGCAAGGCAGGCGAAGGGGGCGTGAGCTTCCCGGCCGACCGGCTCGACGCGGTGAAGGCCTATCGCGATGCCGCCAATCCGGGAGCCGAAGCCGGGATGCAGGTCCTTGCAGACATCGCTGCCTGCTTGGACGCGCTTATTGGCACCATCGAAGGCTTCTTTCCCGAAGGTGAGTTCGACCCGGGATCGGGTGCCCAGCAACTGGCCCATGGTGCCATGGATCTGCTGGCGACGAACTATGTCCGGCTGCGCTGGCCTCGGCTGTTCTTGTTGTTTCAGTTCCTGGCGTTCTTCGAGGAGGTCACCTCCACCTACGGCGTCGGCAGCGACCGCTTCGGCGACAGCAGTGCCGTCCGTATCGCGACGGCCTTCAAGGCGCTCGGTCTTTTCCTGTTCAGCCCCGGCAAGGCGCTCGACCAGATCGATCCGAGCATCGGCAACCCCCGGGACCATGCCGCGCTGATGATCGACTTCGCGGTTCGCCTGGGTGCGATCACGGTTGGTTGGTTCGACCGGGAGAACGAGCGAGGCACCGAGAACGACGTTGCCTTGGTGCGGGACGTGCTGGTCGGCTGGGACGCGCCCGGCCTCGACGTCGACTCGCCGATCACGCCCAGCGCTGCCGATGTCGTCTCGGCGCGAATGGTCTCCATCGCCCTCGGCGGCGAGACCGGCAAGGCGGAAGGAGGAGGCGCCGTCGAAGGACAGGCCGTCCTCACCATGACCATGGTGCCGAAGGCCGAAGGCGGGACCGCCCTTTTCCTCGCGCTCGGCGGCTCGGCCGAGATCAGGCGGGCCCTGGGGCAGCGTTGGCGCTTCACAGCGAAAGCACGCAGCGATGCGGGTGCCGCGGTGCTCATCGGTGGTGGCGAGGACAAGTTCCGCTTCTCCGGACCCGCCGATGCCGGTGCCTTTCAACTCAGCGCCGCTTTCTCCGCGCATCCGCCGCCGCGTGGCCCGGACGAACCAGCTCCGCCACGGGTCGCCTTCTCCTTCCCGTCGCCACGCGGTTCGCGCATCGAGTTCGGCGAGATGGGCTTCGGGTTGTCGATCAACTCGACGGGTGCCGAGCTGCTACTGACCCTCGCCGACTGCGCCGTGCTGATCGACCCGTCGGACAATGACGGTTTGGTCGCCGAGCTGTTGGGCAAGACACCGCTGCGGCTGCCCTTCGGGATCGTTTCCGGCTTTTCCAGCAGTCGCGGCTTCGTGTTCGAAGCCTCGGGCCTGCCCGGCCAAGACAATGCGCCGCTCGCGGGAAGCGGAGGCGAAACGGTTTTCGCGGCGACTATTCCACTCGGCCGCACCTTCGGGCCGGTCACGGTGCACGAGGTCGCCCTCCGCGTCCTTCGCGGCCCAACCGAGGCGGCGCCGGAGAACCGCGACGTCCTGAGCATCGAGGCCGACACTTCGTTCAGCGCCACGATCGGGCCGGTCTACCTGCGACTGGACCAGCTCGGGCTGCGCGCAAAGGTCGACGGCCGCCTTCCGCCCGAGCAGCGGAACCTGCGGCTGATCGATCTCGATCTCGGCCTCAAGTTCCCGCGCGGGGTCGCCGTGAACATCGACACCTCGGCGATCACCGGCGGCGGCACCATCCAGCATTTCCCCGATCAAGGGCTCTACTTCGGCACGCTGAACTTCGCGCTGAAAGGCGGCACCACCATCCAAGGGATCGGGCTGATCGCGACCCGTGATCCCGATGGCGCCAAAGGCTTTTCGCTGCTGCTGATCTTGACCATCGAGTTCGCGCGGCCCTGGCCGCTCGGCATGAACTTCTACTTGGAGGGTGCCGGCGGCCTGATCGCGCTCAACCGGTCTTTCGACGAGGCCGCAACGCGCGCCGCCCTGCCTACCGGACAGCTGCGCAACGTCCTCTTCCCCGCCGACCCGGTTCATCGCTCGGCGGAGCTCCTGGCGGCGCTGCAACGCATCTTCCCGATCCGTCGCGGCAGCCACCTCGCGGGTCTGCTCGCGAAGATCGGTTGGAGCGAGCCGACCCTGATCCGCATGGAGTTGGCGCTGCTCTACGAGTGGGGCGGTCAGCGCCGCCTGATCATCCTCGGTCGAGTCAGCGCCATCCTCCCCCGGCCGAACGAGGCGATCATTCGGCTGAACATGGACGCGGTCGGGTTGCTCGACTTCGAGGCAGGGACCTTCGCGCTCGACGCCGTCCTTTGCGATTCGCGGCTCTGCGGGCGCTTCGTCCTGTCCGGCGCCATGGCGATGCGGCTCGCCTGGGAAGGAACGCCGTGCTTCGCCCTGGCGGTCGGCGGCCTGCATCCCAACTTCCTCCCACCCGTTGGCTTCCCGACCGTCGCACGGCTGCAGCTCGCGCTGACCCAGGGCGACAACCCCTCGCTGATCTGCCGCTCCTATCTCGCCATGACGGCGAACACCGTGCAGTTCGGCTCAGAGTGTTCGCTCTACGCCGCGGCGTTCGGCTTCTCGATCCGAGGCAACGTCGGCTTCGACGTCCTGATCCAGCTGTTGCCGTTCCATTTCCTGGCCGAGTTCCGCGCCAGCGTGCAGCTGAAGCGTGGCAGTCGGAATCTGTTCAAGGTCACCGTCAACGGGGAGCTGGAGGGGCCGCTCCCCCTGCGGCTGGCGGGCAAAGCAACCTTCGAGATCCTGTGGTGCGACTTCTCGGTCTCGTTCGACAAGACGCTGGTGGATGGTAGGACACCGAACGACCTCGTGCCGTTCGACGCGCTCGGAGCCCTGCTCACCGCTTTGGCCGCTCCCCGTGCCTGGCAGACCCGGCTGCCCGACGGCACGAGCCAATTCGTCACGGCAAGGCAGGCGGCAGGACCGGCCGGTGTGCTGCTGCATCCCATGGGCAGCCTGACCGTGCGGCAGACGGTGGTGCCACTGGGCCTGACGCGCGACATCGACCGAGTGGGGACCGCGACACCGACCGGCGCGCGCCGCTTCGCCGTCACCGGCGCGAGCATCGGTACGGTCGAGCAGAACCGCAGACCGGTACGCGAGCTGTTCGCGCCCGGGCAATTCTTCGACATGACGGACGACGAGAAGCTGGCCGCTCCGTCGTTCGAGTCGATGGAAGCGGGGACGGCGATCGGCGAGGGCGGCTACGCTTTCGACGCTGACGAAAGCGTCGCTTCGCCCTTTGCCTACAGTGACATCGTCATCGATGCCGACGGCGCGCCCGAACTGCAGCCAGAGCCGCACATGCCGGAGCCCGTCCAGGTCCTGATCATGACCACGGTCAGCGCCGCCGGCACGGCCCGGGTGCGCCGTGCGCTCGGCCGCCGCTTCGCCGCGCCCGCCCGCGGCGAGGCTCCGACGCTCGCGCCCAGCGGCTGGGCGGCCGTTGAGATCGGTGCCACGCAGCCGGCCAAGATGGACCTGACCTGGGTCGAGGCCCGCGCCCACGGTGCCGATCGGGGGCGCTTCGTGGTGGCACCTCGAGCCGAACTGGTGACGTCATGAGCGCGGCCGATCTCGTCTTCCTGCCCTGGCTCCGCAGAGGCGCCGCAGGCGGCGTGCAAGCGGTGGACACGCTCGGTGCCGATCAACCGGGGATCGCGACGACCACGGTCACCCTGACGGTGAACGCCAGCGCCACGCCACCGGTGTCGGTAGCGGTGATGGGGCCCGGCCACGTGACGGGGCTCGAAGCTCAGCAGGTGGTGCGCACGGATCCGGTTCCTGGCGCCCGTGGCTTCGAGCCGAACTACTTTCCCTTGATCGAACTCGACGAGCCGAGCCTGCCCTGGCTCTTCACCCCCGCCGCGGCCGATGCAGAGGCACGGTTGCGGCCATGGCTCTGTCTCGTGGTGGTGCGCAAGCAGGCCGGCGTCCGACTCGACCCGCCGCGTCTGACGCCGCTCCCGGTGCTGCGCATCACCGGACCGGCCACGCCAGGTGCCGAACTCCCGGACCTGGCCGAGAGCTGGGCCTGGGCGCATGCGCAAGTGACGGGCGAGGTCGGCCAGGCGAGCCTTCGCACCGCCCTGGAAGGCCACCCCGACCGCTCGGTTGCGCGGCTGATCTGCCCTCGTCTCATGGCGCCCGACACCGACTATCTCGCCTGTCTGGTGCCCTGCTTCGAGCTCGGCCGTCGGGCGGGCCTCGGCCTGGAAATCGACACGGAGCACGAAGCGCGCCTGGAGCCAGCATGGATGCCGGACACCGCTTCGGTCGAGCTGCCAGTCTACCATTCCTGGGAGTTCACCACCGGTGCTGGCGGCGACTTCCAGTCCTTGGCCATGCTCCTGCGAGCTCGCCCGCTCCCCGAGGGCGTGGGCACCCAGCCGATCGACGTCGGCGAGAGTGGCCTAGACGTCGACCTGCCCCCTGGCACCACTGTGCCTATGCCCGGAGCCCTGCAACCCCTCGAAGCCGCCCCGAACGGCTGGGCTGACCCAGCGCATCAGTCTGCGTGGGAGGCCGCGCTGGCACCGGTGCTGAACGCCCCGGCAGGCATCTCCGCCGACGACGATCCGTTGCTCGCCCCGCCACTCTACGGTGCGGCGCAGGCCGGGCTGGCCGCGCTGGACCCGTCGCAGGCGTTGCGCTGGTTCGAGCGACTGAACCTCGCGCCCGAGTACCGCGCCGTCGCCCGACTAGGCACGTGTGTGGTGCGCGAGATGCAGGAGCAGCTCATGGCGTCGGCCTGGGCGCAGGCGGCGGCGCTGGCGCAGGCTAACCAAAGGCTGCGGCAGATCCAGTTCGGCTGCTGGCTGACCACCAGCCTGCATGGCCGCCACCTGGCCCGGATGGCGCCTGGCGCGGCATTGCAGGTGATGGCGCCGATGCAGGCACGGCTGCAGCGCGTTGGTGCGACGGGACCCAATGCAACTGGCGGCGTTGCCATGCAGATCGCCGAAACCGGGCTCGAGCCGACGGCGTTTTCGACCGCGCTGCGCCGGATTGCGCGCCCGCGCGGTGCGATCAGCCGACGCGTCCATCGGCTCACCTCGACGGCCGCGGGGGCGACCACGACCGGAGCGGCGACGACGGCCGACTTCTTCGCACGCGCGCTACCCGCCGGATCGATGCTGAAGAGCCTGCAGCCCAATGCGGTGATCGCGCGGCGGATCGCAGCACCTCCCGGGCCGGTAACGCTGGAGCGGATTGCGGCCAGCCTACGGCCGGCGCGCAGCGACATCACCTGGGCCGAGATGACGTCGAGCAACCTCACCCGGATGCAGGGACGCCCGGACTTCGCCTTCGTCCCCTTGGGCGAGCCGGTACCGATGACGGCCGGCCGGGACACCCTCGTCGGTACGGCGACCATCACCATGGCGACGCGGGCGATGCGCACGCCGAACACGATCCTGCCCGGTGGGCGCATCCCGGGCATTCCCAAGAGGCCGCCGCCGCCTCCTAACAGACCAGTCCCGCCGCCAAGCGGTTCGAAACTGCCGCCGCCACGGCTACGGGACAATGCCGCCGCCAAGCAGTTCCGGCAGCTGGCAAAGGCCCATCTTGCCCGCTTCGCACCACGCCGGACGGTCATGGCCGGGACAGCGGTCCGCAGCGGCTCGCTCGACCCAGCCTTCGTCGCGAGCCTCGCCGAGGCCGCGCCCCGCGCCGTCTTTGCCGCCAGTGCGCGGGCCGCCGTCCTGCTGCCTGGGCCGGGCCGCTCGGACGAGTCCGCGCTGGCCGAGGTGGGCCTGTCGCCTGCCTTCCCGCAGCCCATGGCGGCGCCGCTCGCCGAGATCGCCCAAGGCCTGATGCTTCCCGGCCTCGATCGCGTGCCGCCGAACACGGTCGTGCCACTCCGAACCAACGCCGCCTTCGTTGCCGCCTTCATGGTCGGGCTGAACACCGAGATGGGTCGCGAGCTGGTTTGGCGCGGCTACCCCGCAGATCTTTCGACGACCTACTTCGATCGCTTCTGGGATGCGGGCGGTGCCCTCGATCGTCCCCCCGACATCGATCCGATCGCCGGTTGGGATGGCAGGGCGCTGGACGTCGGCGGCGGGCCAGAGGCCTTCGTGATGCTCCTGCGCAGCGAGCTTCTGCAGCGCTACCCGAACGCGGTGATCTACGCCTCCCGGCCCGGCCTCCCGCGCGAGGAACGCCAACCGATCTTCGCCGGTGGCTTCGAGCCCGACGTCCGCTATGTCGGGTTCGACATCCCCGCCGATCAGATCGGCGGCTGGTCCTTCGTGCTGCAGGAGCATCCGTCGGCCCCTCGCTTCGGCATCGAGGTGGGCGAGGCCCCGGAAGGCGCCTCGCACCTAGCGGCACCGGACACCAACGCGGCCAGGATTGCGCGCCGCCTGCGGCAAATGCCGGTCCGCATCACCCTTCCCGCTACGGTCCTGCTGGGAAGCGGGTGATGCCGGTCGCGGTCCCAGATCTCGGTGCGATCCTCGCGGCCGGAGCCACGCTGCCGGGGATGGAAGCAGAGCTTGCGCCCGGGACGCTGCCGCTAACGCTGCTGCCGGTGCGACTGGAGACACGGTTCTTCACCCTCGGAGATCAGACGACCGAGCTCCGGATCCGGGTCTACCCCGACAAGATCCACATCGATTCCCATGACCCGACGCTCTCCGCGGACGAGCAGCTCTGGGGTCGTCGCTTCTGGGAGTTGACCTGGGCCGCCGGCGACGATGCCGCGCGCCGGCGCGAGACTTGGGCGATGCTGGCCGGTCGCTTCGGCCCGCCGCGCGCCGCCTGGGTCGCCCGAGCCCTCACGCCGACCAATCCAGGCGACCGCCCGACGGCTCCGGTGGCGGGGCCGCTGCCTCAGGCGCCGGCCTTTCCCGAGCTGGAGCAGCCCGACACCGGCAGCCAGGCAGCGCGCCTCCGCCTGCTGCCGCGGTGCTGGATCGCGACCGCCTATGCCGGGGGTGTGCCCATCGCCCTGGTCAACGGACCAGACATCCCGGCCGACCTCGTCGTCAGTCCGGATCTGCTGGCACCAGTCCCGGAGGGGGACGACGTGCCGGCGGTCGACGAGGGCATGCGCTGGATGATCGATTTCGACAGCGCCGAAGCGGTCGGCATGGGCCTTCGCCTGCCACTCCCGAAGACCACCTCGCCACCGGCCGTCGACCTCCTCCTCGTGGCGGGAGTTGCCGAGGGGGACGGCTCGGCGCTGCTCGCGCAGCAGTTCGACGCCCATCGCCATGCCGACGGGCTCGCCTTCTTGGCCCCAGGCACCCCGACCAACAACACCGACGCCGGTCGAACGCCGTTCCAGGCCCCGGACCCCGGTCATGAGGCCAGCTTCGCGGCCGAATGGGGGACGGTGGCCGTAGCCCCGGGGAGTGCCGCCGACCTCGCCGCGCGGAGCTTCGGGACCGACGCCTTCGCACGAGTGGCTGGCGCCGACGGCGGGGAAGAGGCGATAGCACGCGCCATGATCAGCGCGCTCTGGCCAGCCACGTGGGGATACTTCCTGGCACAGATGATCGGCTTCGACGGTGAGCTGACCCTGGGCGCCCGCAACTGGGTCCGCGCCCATGCCGTGACGCATCTGCGGCCCGGCGGTCCCCTGCCGCTGCTGCTCTGCGGCCGCCAGCCCTACGGCTTGCTGCCGACGACCTCGCTCGACGGCTGGACGCCGCACCCGGACGAGGCCGAAGCGAGCCGCCTGCGCGATCTGCTCGTCACCTTGCGCGACCAGGTCTGGCGACCGGCGGCCATCAAGGCGCCCCGGGTCGGCCGCACCGACGATGCGACCGGCGATCTGGCCGACGTGCTGCGGCACCCGCCGCTGGCGACCGGCATCATGGCCCGAAACCTGATGGGCCGGCACTTTCTGCAGCACCTGAGGGCTTTTCTCGGCGAGACTCTCGATGCGGCAGGCTTCTGGCCGCAACTGGAGCGGCTTGCCGGAGCGGAGGCGGCGCGGTTGGGCTTCGCCGCGGCGATGCTGAACCAGATCGCCTTCGATGGCACGGCCCGTAGCGTGACCGCCCCACTGGTCGGCGACCCGGCCTACATTCGCGCCTTGCTCGAGACCAGTGACATCGACGCCCTCGCGCGGCCGGTTCCTGCCGAGATCGTGCCGCTGTTGCAGGCGATGCTGCGCCACGGGCTACTGCGCGAGTACGTGGAGGCGGCGGCGCTACTGCTCGGCAGTGCTGCAGAGCCGGCCGGCACGCTGATGCGCGACGTCGAACTCGTCGATCTGGTGCCCGGTGCTGCGCCGGCCCCGACCTGGTCGAGGCTGCGTGACCGGCAGGTCGCAGGCGCCAGCGTGCGCGACCGGCTCGACGCGGGCGATGCGCCGGGCATAGCGGCGTTCCGTGAGGCGCTGGAGACGCTCTCATCGGCCGATGTGCCGACACTCGAGCGACACCTATGCGGCACGCTCGACACGACGTCGCACCGGCTCGACGCGTGGATCACCTCGTTGGCGAGCCGCCGCCTCTCGGAGCTGCGCGCGGACAGTCCCACCGGCATCGTTCTCGGCGGCTACGGTTGGGTCGAGAACCTCCGGCCCGACATGCCCGGCCCTGCCGCGCCCGAGATCCCCGGCGAGCCTGGGCCGCTGACCGTCCCTGCAGTCGATCCCGGCTTCATCCATGCTCCCTCGTTGACCCAGGCAAGCGCTGCGGCGCTTCTGCGCAACGCCCATCTTGCCCATGGCGGCGCGCCGACCTCACCGTTCGCGATCGATCTGTCCTCCGCCAGGGTGCGTATGGCGAAGCGGCTCTTCGACGGCATCCGCCAAGGACAGCCGCTCGGCGCGCTCCTCGGTTATCTGTTCGAACGCAACCTGCACGATCTGGGCCTCGACGAGCTGATCGACGACTTCCGCCGCCTGGCGCCCCTGCCCGGCGCAGCAACGCCGACCGGTACGCGACGGCTGGTCGTGGACGGCCTCGCGCTGGCACAGAGATCGGAGACCGGTCGTGGCAGTCTTCTGGCCCTCCTGCGGATCGGGGTCGGAGATCCACGTCGGCCCCGGGTCGAGCAGGCCCTCGACATGCTCGCGGCCGCGCTCGATGCCGCCGCGGACGCGGTCGGGGCGGAGGGCGCCTTCCAGATGCTGCGGGGGAACCTCGCCCGGGCTGCGGCGCCGCTCGATGCGATAGCGACGGGCGCAGCGCCCCCGCCCGAGCTTGGCTTCATGACGACCCCGCGGACTGGTGTGCCCGTGACGCATCGCGTCGCGATGCTGCTGCCAACGGACAGGGCTGCCGCGGACGGCTGGGCTACCGATTCGCCGCGAGCGCGAGCCGAGCCCACCCTTGCCGCCTGGGCCGGCCGTCTGCTCGGGACCGCCACCGGGATCGTCGCCCGCGTCCAGAGCCTCGGACCCGATGGAGACGTCATCGAGACCCGCAACGTACCTCTATCCAACCTCGCGCTAACGCCACTCGACTTCATTTACGCGACCGAAGGGAGCGAAAGGCCTCCTGCGGAGATCGTGGCGCGAATCATGCTCGCCGCCGGGCCCAAGAGCGTGGGCCGGCAAGTGGACTTTGCTCGCGAGGCGGGGGAAGCGAAGTGCTTAGGTGATCTCGTCGAGCTCGCCACCCGCACTCACCGGCTGCTGGCCGGCGCGCGTCCGCTGACCGGCGCCGACTTGCAGCCTCCCCGCGCGGACCCCGAACATGGCGTCGACCTGGACGAGCTTGCGGCGCGGGTCGAGGCGGCCGAGGCAGAGCTGGCGGCCGCCCGCCTCGATCTTCGTGGCGCACTGAAGGACGGCTCCGACCTTGCCGCGCCGCTACTCCGTGCCGCAGGATTCGGTTTGCCGGGTGCGGTACCGGGAGACACCGCCCCTGCTTTCGAGGCCGCCGCGGCGCAGGCACGCCAGGTGCTCGCCGAGATGGACCGACGACTGGCCCCGCCGCCGGACGCGCTGCCCCCGGATCCCGAGGGCCAGCTGATGGCACTGCGCACTCGGATGCGCGCCGTCTTCGGCACCAGCTTCATTGCCCTGCCTCGCTTCAAGGCGGCGAACGCCGAGGAACTCGCCGCCTCCCGAGCGGACCAGGCGGGCCTGCATGGCGACGATCCGCTGGCGCCGCTCACCTGGTTGTTGCGGATGGAACGCGTACGCCCACCGCTTGCCCGAATGACCAGGGTACTGCGCGAAGCGGAACTGCTCGATAGCGCCGAGACTCTGGCGCCGGCGGTCTCACAGGTGCCGCATCGACCCGGACGCCGCTGGATCGCCCTTGCCGCATCCGACGATACGGCGGGCGTCGTCTCGCTGGTGATGCAGGGTGCGCCGAAGCAGCTCGGCGCGCCGCTGGCAGGCCTGATGGTCGACGAATGGACCGAAGTGGTGCCGAGCCGCAGCGAAACGACAGGCATCGCGTTCCAGTACGACCCACCGGACGCTGCCCCGCCGCAGGCGATCCTGATCGCGGTCCCGCCTGAGATGGGCGCGTCCTGGCGAATCGAAACCCTGAACCGGGTGTTGATCGAAACCCTCGAGCTCGCCCGACTGCGGTTGGTCGATCCCGAGGATCTCGGCGCGATCCGGCAGTATCTGCCAGCGGCGTTCCTCGCCTTCAACGCCGAAGGCGATGCCGTCTCGACCGACCTCAATTCGCTCGCGCCCTGACGAGGCCGCCATGCCCTCCTTCACCACGTGGACACGCCTCGAACCCCGCACCGCAGATGCGCCGGTGGAGACCGGCTACGCGGCCCGGCTCCACGATCCCCTCTGGCTGCTCGGTCGGCAATGGCAGGTGGGTGAGTTCCAGGGCGAGGACGGCGGCACCCCGGTCGTCGCGCGATGGCGGGGGCAGGTGGCCGAGATGACCCGCTATCGGGCGGGGCCCGTCCCACTGGACACGCAGCTCGAGGCGGATGCCTTCGATCCATCGCTGCCGCTCGAGGCGTTGGTGGAGTGTCAATCGCTGCGCCAGCCCGCCGGCGGGACGCTCGGGGGATTGCGCCTGGCCGTCGAGAGCGGGCAGCATTTCCTGCGGCTTCTCCGGCTGCAGGCAACCGCCGAAGATCATGGAGAGACCATCCGCCGGGCCTATCCTGTGCCGCCGTTGACGGCCGACGAGCAAAAGGGGCTCGACCCCGAGACCTGGGCCTTTGCCGATCTGGTCGCCAACCGTGCGCTCGATGCACGCATGCTGCGCGCGGCGCTCGGCAACCCGGCCGATCCACGCATCGACCGGACGCTCGGCATCACACCCGGCGATCTGGCGGAGATCGACGCCGCCTGTCGCGCCTGGATCGCCTGGGAGGACGCGCTGTTCAGCCAACCGGAAGCCGGTTCGGAGACCTGGCAACCGGATCGGCTGGAGTACACCTTCTCCATCTCGACCCGCCTCGGCGAGGACCGTTTTGGCGAGCGTACGCTGACCGCAGCACAGTACGACGACGGCGCGCTCGACTGGTATGCCTTCGACGTCAACGGGCACGTCAACATGGGCACCGACGACGACCCAGCGGGCGCGGTCCTGACGCGGACGGTCGTCCCCGCCCCGGTCACGTTCCACGGCATGCCGTCGTCACGATTCTGGGAGCTCGAGGACGCGCGGATCGATCTGGGGGCGCTGCAGCCCGGTGCAACAGATCTCGCGCAGATTCTGCTGGTCGAGACCCTGACCGGCTTCGGCAACGACTGGTTCGTGATCCCGATCGACCTACCGGTCGGCTCGCTGGCAGAAACGCGCTCGTTGGTCGTGACCGACACCTTTGGTGTGCGCACGTTGCTGAGGCCGTTGGGGGATCCGGCATTGCCGGACCGTGCAAGCGGCTGGCGGATGTTCGCGCTGTCGCATCTCGACACGCCGGGCGGCGAACCGCGGCTTGCCGCCTCGAACCTGTTCTTCTTGCCCCCGACCTTGGCACAGCCCCTCGAAGGGCCAGTCCTAGAAGAGGTGACCCTCGCCCGCGACGAGCTGGCCAACCTCGCCTGGGCGATCGAGCGCCGGCTGGAGAGCCCACTGGAGATCGGGTACGACACCACGGTCGACATGGCCGATGCTGACGCCGGTCCCCCCGTCCCGCGCGAGCCGCCGCACTACCGCCTGGCCACCCAGCCGCCGCGCCATTGGATACCGCTGATACCGGTCCACGCCGCCCCCGACAGTGCCGAGGTCCGGCTTGCCCGCGGGGCCGTTCTCGACCTTTCCGGCACACTACGCCCGATTCTGGCACAGGCGCGATTGATCGGGGCGGGCGATCCCGGCCGGCTGATGATCCGCGAGGAGGAGGTGCCGCGAGAGGGGCTCATCCTCCGCCGGACCTGGCAGGCCGCGCGCTGGCATGACGGCCGCCTCTTCGTCTGGACCGGGAACCGCGTCTCGGTCGGCCGTGGCGAAAGCTCGAGCACCGTGGCGTTCGATACCATCGAGGGCTGACGCGTCGCATCTGACCCAATCCGAGCAACGGCATCCAACGGCTCCGGCAGTCGGAAGGTCGGCGGTAGCGGTCCTCGTGAACCGCCCCGGGTTGCTCACAGGCTCCAGCCGTGGAGAGGACGGACCGTAGCCACACAAACGACGTACTCGCCAGAAATGCGGGCGTGGCCCGCGCGGATGGTTTTCAAAGCCCTGGGCGAGCGCGCCTCGGAGTGGGCGACGATCAGCGCGATCGCATCGAAGCTCGACTGCAAGGCCGAGGCGTTGCCTCCTCAACGCCACGCTGCCCAGTCGAGTTGCCGGTCCGATCGGGCTGACCTCCAGCGCAGCTCGGCCACGATCCGGTCCGCGGCTCAGGTAGGGCGCCGACTGTCCAGCGAGCGACGGGCTGGCGGGCTACGGCGGAGCCGACGGCCGTTCGCCGTCACTGCACATCGAGCCGTGACGTGGAGTGCATCGACTCAAGGCTCGCCTTGCCAATCACCTCCGGCCTGACCTACGCATGGCTGGACGCAGGTGTTGGGGCCGGGCGTAGCGCCGGACGCGGCGGAGGCGAGCATCGAAGGTAAGAAAGCCGCGGCAACGCCGGACGCGGAGCGGGCGGGCGCCTCAGCCCCCAAACCGTCGGGTCGCTTCGTCGTCCCGCTGAAGCCGGCAATGGTCGTCGTCTTCGTACTGATGACCGTCCCGGTGTTGCTTGCCATCATTCGGATCAACTACGTCTCCACCGACCACGTTGCCCGCGCCCACGCCGCGGTGTTGGTCGAGCGCTTCCTGACCGCCGCCGTCCAAGACGTCGAGACCGACTTCGCGGCCCTCCGGTCCCTCATTGGCACCGCCGCCGAGCTCGGTGCCCAGGCCCCTGCCGTGTTCGAAGACGAGCGGGCGTTGCGCTATCTGTTTCGGGTGCTCCAGCACAGCGAGACCGTGCTCAACGTGTATGTCGGCCTCGAAGACGGATCGTTCCGGCAGGCGCGGCGTATCCACGACCCAGACGTTCCGATCCACGGGCAGCGTCCGCCCGAGGGCGCGGTATTCGCCTACCGCCTCGTCGAGCCGGCCTTGGGGCCGCTGGTGCTCGATCGCTACGTGTTCCTCGACACCGAACAGAGCCGGATGGGCGAAGCAGCGGCTGCAAGCGGCTACGATCCGCGCCAGCGGGTCTGGTACGGCAGCGCGGCGGCGGCCGGCACGACCATGATCACCGATCCCGAGGTCTTCTGGGCTTTCGGCCTCGTTGGCTTCACGGTAGCTGCACCTTTCCATGGCGACGGCAAGCTCCTCGGCGTCGTTGCTGCCGACATCACCTTGGACAGCTTCTCCGCTTACCTCGCCCAGCACCCCATCAGTCCTGGCAGCCTCAGCTACCTGTTGGACCACCAAGGCCGGGTGCTCGCCGCATCCGACGGCTCGGCGACCTACGCAAGCGAAGACGACGCAGTGGAACTTCCCCACGTGACGGCCCTCGGGTCCGAGCTGACGGCCATGGCGTACGGTGCGCAGGCGCGAAACCAGACGGACGCGGTCGAGCTGCTGACCGCCGACGATGACGACTACATCGTCGGCCTCGCCGCGTTCGACGAGGCGTTCGGCAAACGCTGGCAGCTGCTGGTGATCACGCCCCTCGACGACTTCACCGAGCCGTTCACGCGCAACAATCGTCACATGCTCCTGGCGGGCCTCGCGGCGATCGTGGTCCAATTGGCGATCATCTACCTCCTGGCCAGCCTGATCGCCTCGCCGCTGCAGAAGCTCGCGCTCAAGGTGGACCGGATCCACGAACTGGAACACGCGGGACTGCCGCCCGTGGCCTCCTCGCTACGCGAAGTCGCGGTCCTCTCGCGGGCCATCGAGACACTCGACGCCGCTGTGAAGGCGTTCGCTTGCTTCGTTCCGGTCGGCCTCGTTCGACAGCTCCTGCAGTCCGAGCAGAAGCTCGAACTGGGGGGCCAGAGCCGCTTCTTGACGATCCTGTTTTCTGACGTCGAGGGCTTCTCGGCGATGGCCGAGCAGCTGGCCTCCCGCGAACTGCTCGGACGAATGTCGACGCTGCTCGAGGTCGTGTCCCAAGGCGTCCACGACGAGCACGGCACCATCGACAAGTTCGTCGGTGACGGCGTCATGGCTTTCTGGGGTGCACCGGCCCGCCTGGACGACCACGCGTGGCATGCCTGCGTTGCCGCTCTGCGAATTCAGCGCGCTCTCGACGAGCTGAACGAGCAGTGGCGGGGTACGGGTGCCCGCGAGATGCGAGTGAGAATCGGCATCCATTCCGACGCGGTTCTCGTCGGCAACATCGGATCGCCGCAGCGGATGAGCTACACCGTGATCGGCGACGGTGTGAACATCGCTGCCCGTCTCGAAGACATCAACAAGATCTACGGCACGCTGACGTGCCTCAGCCACGACACCTTCCGCGAGGCCGGCGATCGGCTGTGCGTGCGGCCGATCGACGAGGTGGCGATAAAGGGACGACGGTCCAGGGTCACCATCTACGAACTCCTCGGAGCCTATGGCACCAACGCAGAGCTGAAGCCCTCAGCGGAGGTTGAGCGTCTTGCGACGCTGACGCGACGCGCGTTCGAGGCCATCGTCAGCGGCGATCGAGGGGCGGCCCTCGCTGGATATCAGGAGGTTTTGGCGGCGGCGCCCGGCGATCCTGTGGCCGACGTGCACGTGCAGCGCCTGACGGCCACCAGCGGTTCCACGCCGATCGGAGGGGCCCGTGAGCCCGGCTGATCGGGTCGACGTTCCCGCCTCACTCTGGCCGAGCGAGTACACGGCTTTGTTGCTCCAAACGTTGCGCCAACACGTCGATTGGGTGCGCGGCGCGCGCGTGTTGGAGATCGGCTCCGGCAGCGGTGTCCTCCTCGCCGCCTCGGGCACGCTCGGCGCAGCTGCGCTTTGCGGGGTCGACATCGCGGCGGAGGCCGTCGCCGCGACGCTTGACCTACTTCGCCGTGCGGCCTTCGACGCCGAGATCGAAGTGCTTCAGGGCAACCTGTTCGCGCCGGTCGTCGGCCGACGGTTCGATCTGATCACCGCAAATCTACCCCACTTCCCGATGCGTCCGGAGGGTGTCAGTGGTCGTCTGCCGAGCTGGAGTTCCGGGGGCCTCGACGGGCGCTGCATCCTCGACCCCTTCCTTGCCGGCTTGGGCCAACATCTCACGCCTGAGGGGCGGGCCGTCATCGTTCACAACGCGTTCGACGACCTCGATGCGACCCGTGCGGTCGCCGGTCACCAAGGGCTCGGCGTCCGCGTGTTGGCGACCATTCTCGTGCACCTGGCGCCACCCAAGCTCGCGGTGATGACGCCTGCGGTGCTCGAACGCGAGACCGGCCGCACGATCCACCGCTACGGCGCCCACACCTTCGGTGAGGTGCATGCAATCGCGATCGGCCGTTCGTCGGTCACGGAGATGACGCGATGACGCGCGTTCTCGCGCTCCTCGTCGTGTTCTTCGCTTCTCCGCTGGTCATGCTGTCGGCGCACGGGGACGAAGCGTCGCCGGACGAGGCGCTCGCACAACTCTTGACCGAAGCTCGCGCCGGTCTGCCGGAGGCCTGCGAGGAACCCGGCGCGGACCTTCTGACCCGGGTGCTCTGCAGCGGCGCACTGCGCGTCGGCATCCGCTTCAACTATCCCTTGTTCGCCACGACGGTCGACGAGGAGCGCATCGGCTACGACGTCGACGTCGCCCGGCAGATCGCCACGCGGCTCGGCGTCAACCCGGTCTGGGTCTACGTCCGGGCCGCGACGCGCATCTCCATGTTGGCGGAGGGGAGGGTCGACCTCGTCGTCGCCACGATGGGGCACAACACCCGCCGCGACGCCGAGGCGCGTTTCATCCGCCCCCACTACTACAGCTCCCAGACGATCTTCGTCGGGCCCAGCGGGACGCGGATCGAGTCCTGGGACGACCTCCCAGCGCGCTCGGTCTGCGTCACCATCGGCAACTACTCCAACGCGCACCTGGTCTCGCAGGGTGCAAGGTTGATGCTGTTCGACGATGGCAGCAGGCTGCCCCAGGGGCTGCTCGACGAGACCTGTTTTCTGGCGGCACAGGACGACAGCTTCTTCGCGTCGTATCTCGCCGACCCCGATTTCGCCGCCCGGTTCGAGCCGAAGTTCGGTTTCGATCCCGTCCCCTGGGGCATGGCCGTGCCCAAAGACCACGGCGAGCGCCTGGCCGAGGCGATCGAACTGATCAGCCAGATCATGCACCGGGACGGCGACTTCGTGGCGATCGCGCGAGAGCACGGCGTCGTCACGACGTTTCTCGAGGAACAGCAGGACATTTGGCGACGACCGTCCTGTGCCAGCGCGGCAGCAATCCGAGACCCGACGTGCATTCGACCACCGCTAGACGCGACGCTGCCACGGACGACGATCGCACCGTTGGTCGAGGCAACACTCGGATGGCTGGAGGCCCATCTCGGCATCAGGCTGACATTGCCGATGCTGACGAGCGTGCCAGCATGGGAGCTGTTCGAGGCTGGCGTCGTCAACTCGCTCGTGCTGGTCATCGGGGCGTTGGCGGCGACCCTGGCATTCGCCCTTCTCATAGGCGCCGCTTCAGCCGCCACCACCCCCCTCTTGCGAGCGCCAGCGTGGGTCCTCGTGGTGACCCTCCAGTCCTCACCAGTCGTCCTGACGCTGGTCGTTGCGGCCGCGATCGCCCACGCTCTCTTCACCTATTCGCCAGCCGTAGCACTCGGTTCGGCGATCGTTGCGTTGGGTTTGATGAACGGCTGCAACGCGGCTCAGTCGATCGGCGAGGCCGCCGACAGCGTGCGCGCCGAAGGGGGCGACGGCCGTGGTCTGACGCCCGCCTTGTTCGGCGCGGCCGTTGGCCGCTCGACCACTCAAATCCTGTCGTTCCTGGTCAATGCTGCGAAGGGCACGCCGATCGCGAGCTTCACCGGCGCGCCGGAGCTTCTGAGCGCGCTTACCGACATCACCTCGTTCGCGGCGGGTCGCGCCGCCACCTACACGGTGGTGTTGCTGTTCTACGTGGCCGTCGTGGTCGTCGTGGTCTGGGCGTGCGAGCGGGCACGCAGCTGGCTCGAGCCGACGAGACCGCCCTCGTGACCGAACTCGCCACGCTGCTGACGTCCGGGTTTCTGCCGGAGCTGGTTGCCGGCATGGCGGTCAACTTCCAGATCTCGGCGACCGCTCTGGCCCTTGGTCTGGCGCTCGGGCTGCCGCTTGGCGTGCTCCGGTTCGGGGCACGGGCGCAGCGCTACGTCGTCAGTCCCTTCGTCGGCCTGATGCGCGCGGCGCCGACGTTCGTCGTCATGTTCTTCCTGCTGAACGTGATCCCGCAGGACGCGACACTGCTCGGCTTCGCGGTCGCTCCGTCGCCATGGATGATCGTTGCGCTCTCGCTCGTTCCTTACGCCGCCGCCTACGCCGCGGACAACGGCCGCGAAGCGGCGCTGCAGCGTCACCGCGGCGCCAACGACGCGGCGCTCCTGTTTCTGCCCAACATCCTGCGCGCGTTCTTCGTCCTGGTGATGTCGTCGGGAGCGGGCGCCGCGATCGGTGTGAGCGAGGGCGTCGCCGTCGTCCTTCGCGAAGCCGAGCGTTGGCCGACACTCGGGGAGAAGCTGGTCGTGTTCGGGCTGGGCGTGCTTTGCTTCGGCGCGGTGTTCCAAACCGGTTTCGCGCTGATGCGCCTGCTCCGTGGTCGGCTGGTGCGCCATCACCTACCGGTCAGAGCCCCCTGAGCCAGGCGGTTCAGACGCTGGGCGCGGCGGTGTCGAACGGCGAGAGCCCGACGCGTTCCCGCCAATGACGGGCGATGTTCTGACGCTGAGTGATCCAGGTCCCGCCACGCTCGGCGACGTGAGCGAGGAAACGCTCCAAGCCGCCGATCCGCCCGGGGCGGCCGATCAACCGCGGATGGATACCGATCGACAAGAGCGCCGGTCGTTCGGCGCCCTCGCGCCACAGCCAATCGAAGGCAGCGATGCAGTAGCGGGCGAAATCGTCGCCGTGGACGAAGTTGCCTCCGGCCTGAAAGCGCATGTCGTTGCTGTCGAACGCATAGGGCACGACGACGTGGTCGCGCCCGGCGACCTCGACGACATAGGGCAGGTCGTCGTCATAGGCGTCCGAGTCATACAGAAAGCCGAACTCCTCGACCAACAACCGGCGCGTGTTCGGCGACGAAGCACCTTTGGTGTGCCAACCCAAAGGCCGCTGGCCGGTCGCCGTCTCGATCGCTTCGACCGTCTCGCCGATGACCTGTCGCTCGCGCTCCAGCGACATCTCGGCATGACGTTCCCAACGGTAGCCGTGGGCAGCCACCTCGTGGCCACGCGCGACCGCATCCCTCGCCAGCCACGGCGCGCCGCGGATGGTCCGCCCCGCCGCACTCAGGGTGCACGACATTCCGAATCCGTCGAGCAGGCGCATGATCCGCCAATAGCCGGCCCGCGTCTCGTAAGCGAAATGCGAGGAGACCGCCGGGTTGGGCACACCCTCCACCGGCTCGACGATCTCGTAGACCGCCTCGTTGCGCTCGTCGCCATAGGCAAGTGACAGTTCGGCGCCGGCCTCGATGTTCATCACCAGCGAGATCGCCATCCGCGCGCCATCGGGCCACGCCGGGTCAGGCGGACTGCCGCCGTAGCCGCGCAGATCGCCTTCTTCACGCTGGTTCATCGCTGCCCCCACTCTGGTACGTCCGTCGCCCGTACCGATCGGCAAGCGTGTGGCCGCTCGATCATTCGAGCCCTCCCGGAGGACCGTCGGTCGCACAGGTCCGGCAGGTACCGTGGACCTCGACCGCGACGGCGTCCGCTGTGAACCCGTGCGCGGCAGCGTGGTCGACGACATGCGCACCCAGCGTCGTGCAAGGCACCTCGAGGACACGGCCGCAGGCTTTGCAGACCAGTAACTCAGCGCTGTGGTCGCCGTCGGCATGGCGGCAGACCACGTAGGCGTTGCGGCTGTGGACCCGGTGGACGAGCCCTTGCGCGGCCAGGAACTCCAGCGTCCGGTAGATCGTCGGTGGCGCCACCTGCCGCCGATCCCCGCGCATCAAGGCGATGATGTCGTAGGCGCCGAGGGGCCGTTCGGCCGCCGCAATGACCGCCAGCACCTCCCGCCGCAAAGGCGTGAACCGCTGTCCGCGACGGGCGCAGACGCCTTCGGCCATGGCCAGGGTATCCCCGGTCGTCACACCCCTCTCCGATCACGCGGCCCGACCTCGATGTTGTAGTCGGTAGCACAGCCGAAAAAGCGTAGCCACCCGACCGCCGCGTCACCTTGCAGCAACGCCAAGCCTCTGCGATGCCGTACGTCGACGTTCTGGTCCTGCCGAGGAGGCTCGGTTGCCACCGTACGCGATGACATTGATTGCCGCGATGGCGCTGGTGGCGGCAGCCGCGCTCTCAGGACCGGCCGATGCCGCCGAGCCTGCCGCCAAGGATCTGTTCGGCCGCATCGCGGCAGCCGACAGCAGCGCACCCGCGGCGATCGGCAGCTACGCACGCGGATGTCTGGCCGGTGGCCGTGGGCTCGCCCAAGACGGCGATGCCTGGCAGGCGATGCGCCTGTCGCGCAATCGCCATTGGGGCCACCCTTCATTGGTCGACTACGTCGAGCGGCTGGCGGCGACGCTGAAGGCCCAAGGCCATTCCGGCCTCCTGGTCGGCGACATGGCGCAGCCGCGCGGCGGGCCGATGTTGACCGGCCACGCGTCGCACCAGATCGGCCTGGACGTCGACCTCTGGTTCCGCCCGATGCCCGATCGCCGGCTGACCGACGCCGAGCGCGAGTCGATCTCGGCGATCTCGCTCCTTCGCGAGGGCACCCGCACGCTGGACCCCCAGCGTTTCGCCGAGTTCGATGCCTTACGGGTGGTCCGCACGGCGGCGATCTTCGACGACGTGGCACGCATCTTCGTCCACCCCGCCATCAAGCGCGGCTTGTGCGAGGCTGAAACCGGCGATCGCCGATGGCTGCGTAAAGTCCGGCCCTGGTGGGGCCACCACTACCACTTCCACGTCCGGCTGAGCTGTCCAGCGGACAGTGTGGGCTGCCAGAACCAAGCGCCACCACCACCAGGCGACGGCTGCGGCAGCGAACTCGCCTGGTGGTTCACCGACGAGCCTTGGACGCCGAGCACAACGCCAGCCCCGGCCAAAGCGCCGTTGCGCCTGGCGGATCTACCGAACGGTTGTCGCGTGGTCGTCAGCGCGCCCTGAGCGGTCTCAGTCGCCACCAGGTTTCGACGTCTTCCCCATCGCCAGCAACGTCATGATGACCATCATCACGATGCTGAGGATTACGCCGAGCACCACCAATGCATTCAGGCCGAGCACGACGAAGCACAGCACCACGAGCACCAGCGCCAAGACCAAGCCGAGTTCGACCGGCGTGATCGTCAGTTTCTCACCGTTGAAGGGTTCGTCGCTCATCAGACCTCGCGTGCGGCTCGGGTGGTGCCGCCGCGAAGCTTAGTCCCTCGATCCACCTTCGCCAGTTGGCGGAACGAATGGGGTTGGGACGCAAGGTTGGGCAGCACCGAACGGCTCTGCTATACGCGTTCGACCGAGTGACGAGGAATCAAGGTCGATCATGGCTGGACACAGTCAGTTCAAGAACATCATGCATCGCAAGGGCCGCCAGGACGCCAAGCGCGCCAAGGTCTTCACCAGGCTTTTGCGCGAAGTCCAGGTGGCCGCACGGGGCGGTCTGCCCGATCCGACCATGAATGCGCGCCTGCGGATGGCGGTCTTGGCGGCCCGCGCCGAGAACGTGCCGAAGGACCGCATCGAGAACGCCATCAGCAAAGCCGCTGGGGCGGACGCGGACAGCCTCGAGGAGATCCGCTACGAGGGTTACGGCCCGGGCGGCGTTGCCGTGATCGTCGAAGCGCTTACCGACAACCGCAACCGGACGGCGTCCGACATCCGCGCCGCCTTCTCCAGGCTCGGCGGCACGTTGGGCGAGACCAATTCGGTGAGCTTCCAGTTCGAGCGCGTCGGCGAAGTCCGCTACGGAGCCGACGCCGGCACCGCCGACGCGGTCCTGGAGGCGGCGATCGAGGCCGGCGCCAACGACTGCGAGAGTTCCGACGAAGGCCACGAGATCGTCTGCGCTCCCGACGACTTGAACGCCGTTCGCGAGGCGCTGGAATCGCAGCTCGGCGCGCCCGAACAGGCGGCGCTCGGCTGGCGTCCGCAAGTGACGGTGCAGGTCGACGGCGAGACCGCCCAAACGGTGGTTCGCTTGCTGGAGACGCTGGACGACCACGACGACGTCCAGCGGGTGATAGCCAACGCCAACTTCCCCGACGAGTTCCTCGAGCGGCTGGCCTCCTGAGCGTTGACCAGCGAGCCACCGATCGCTGCCGATGCGCGACGTTCGGCGCCGGCCGCCGAGCGCAACCGTGAGCCGCTGACGGCGGCGCTCGCGACACTGGTCCCGCCGGCCGCGCGCGTGCTGGAGGTCGCGAGCGGCACCGGCCAACACGCCGCCCATTGGGCCGGGCGGTTTCCCGGGTGGCACCTGCAACCGACCGACGCCGAAGCGTTCTCACTGGAGAGCATCGCTGCTTGGAGTGAGGCCGCCGGCGTGCCGAACCTAGCGGCGCCCCGACGATTGGACGTCACCGATCGCTCCTGGCCGGGGCAGTTCGCCGGACCGTGGCAGGCCATCGTCGCCGTCAACCTGATCCACATCGCACCCTGGTCGGCGGCCTGCGGCTTGCTGGCAGGGGCGGCCCGCTTGCTCGCCTCGGACGGTCGCCTCATCCTCTACGGTCCGTTCGCCGAGAACGGTGTGCTGGAACCCGAATCCAACCGTAGCTTCGATGCGTGGCTTCGCAGCGAAGACTCGCGATGGGGCGTGCGCGACCTTGCCGACATCGACGCGGTTGCCCGGACCGAGGGATTGGCGCGGGTGACGTCGCTCGACCTGCCAGCGAACAACCGCGTGATCGTGTATGCCCTCATCGACGACGCGAGGCCTGCGGAGGGCGCGTCTTGCGCCTGATCGGGCTCGATCCGGGGCTGACCCACACCGGCTGGGGGGTCCTCGACAGTGTCGGCAACCGCCTCGGCTTCGTCGCTTGCGGCAGGATTTCCACCCGGCCCGGCGTCGCGTTGGCGGTTCGCCTCGATCAGCTTTACCGCGACTTGCAGGGGGTCCTCGAGCGTCACGGCGCCAGCGTTGCCGCGGTAGAGGAAACGGTGGTCAACACCAACGCCGGCTCGTCGTTGAAACTCGGCCAGGCGCGTGGCGTCGTGCTGCTGGCGGCGGCTCATGCTGGCCTGGAGGTCGCCGAGTACGCGTCCAAGACCGTCAAGCGGTCGGTCGTCGGCACCGGTTCGGCCGACAAGGGGCAGGTCGCCGCAATGGTGCAACGGCTGCTGCCCGGCTCAGGCGGCGTCGAGGCCGACGCGGCCGATGCGTTGGCCGTAGCGCTCTGTCACGCCCATCATGCGGCGACCGCCGGCCGGGTGGCGGCAGCGATGCGGAGCGGACGTTGATCGCCCGATTGCGCGGCCAGGTGCTGGAGATCGGCGAGGACAGCCTGGTCATCGACGTCGGCGGCGTCGGCTACCTCGTCCAGGCCTCGCCGCGACTGCTCCGCGACCTGCCGACGGCCGGCGGCAGCGTGGACCTGGTGGTCGAAACCCTGGTCCGCGACGATGCCATCACTCTGATCGGCTTCGAGAGCGCCGCAGAAAAGCGGCTCTTCCGACTGCTGCAGTCGATCCAGGGCGTCGGCACGCGTTTGGCGCTGGCGATCCTTGGTGTGCTCGACCCAACGGCATTCACCCGGGCAGTCGTCAGCGGCGATCGCGCCGCGCTCACTAGCGCACCGGGCGTCGGTCCACGTCTCGCGCAACGTATCCTCTCCGAGTTGAAGGAGCGGATCGGCAGCCTTCCTGCGGCAGCATCCGCGCCTGCGACGGCGGGTGTCGCCGCGCTGGGACCGAGCGACGATGCCCTCTCGGCGCTGGTCCAACTCGGCTACGGTCGGAGCGAAGCGTTCGATGCCGTTGGCCGGGCGATCGGCGAGGTCGGCGACGAGGGGGACGTCGGCGCGGTGGTCCGCCGCGCTCTGCAGCTTCTCGGGCAGCGCCATGGATGAACGCGTGATCGACGCCGCCGCGCAGGACGACGACCGCGACGTCTCGCTGCGGCCGCAGCGGTTGCACGAGTTCATCGGCCAAGCACAGGCACGCGAGAACTTGCGTGTCTTCATCGAAGCGGCGAGCGGCCGCCGCGAGGCCCTCGATCATCTGTTGCTGGCGGGGCCACCAGGGCTCGGCAAAACGACGTTGGCGCAGATCGTCGCCGCCGAACTCGGCGTGGGCTTCCGCATGACGTCGGGACCCATCATCGTCCGTGCAGGCGATCTTGCGGCCCTGCTCACCAATCTGCAGCCCCGCGACGTTCTGTTCATCGACGAGATCCATCGCCTCAGCCCGCAGGTCGAGGAAATCCTCTACCCAGCCATGGAGGACTTCCAGCTCGATCTGATGATCGGCGAAGGACCGTCGGCGCGGTCGGTCCGGATCGATCTGCCGCCGTTCACTCTGGTTGGCGCGACGACCAGGGCCGGTCTGTTGACCACGCCGCTCCGCGACCGCTTCGGGATCCTCACGCGACTCGACTTCTACGACACCGCCGAGTTGGAGACGATCCTGGTCCGCGGCGCGGCGATCCTCGGCCTCGATCTCGCCGGCGACGGCGCGCACGAGATCGCCAGGCGCGCCCGCGGCACACCGCGGGTGGCGACGCGGCTCCTCAGGCGGGTCCGCGACTTTGCGACCGTGGACGGGGTCGGCGAGGTCACCGCCGGGGTCGCCGACGCCGCGCTGCGCCGCCTGGAGGTCGACCAGCGCGGCCTCGACCGCCTGGACCGGCGCTATCTGCTGGCCATCGCCGAGCACTATGGCGGCGGGCCGGTCGGGGTGGAAACCCTGGCGGCAGCGCTCGCGGAGCAGCGCGATACGCTGGAGGACGTGGTCGAGCCCTATCTGCTGCAACAGGGCCTCTTGCAACGCACGCCGCGCGGGCGAATGCTGACGAGGACGGCGTGGGCGCACCTGGACCGCCAACCGCCCGCAGGAGGCACCGGCGAACTCTTCGACGTGTGAGCCGAACACCAAGCGCCTTCGCCGCCTCTTGCCTTCGGCACGCATCCCGCGGCAAATCCGCGCCATCGGCATCACCACCGTGAGCGATCACGGCCGACGCCATCGAGGAGTGCTCTGACCATGGACGCGGCCCGGGTGCATCGTTGGCCCATCCGAGTCTACTACGACGATACCGACGCTGCGGGGTTGGTGTACCATGCCCAGTACCTCGCGTTCTGCGAGCGAGCGCGCACGGAGTTTCTGCGCGCGCTCGGCTTGGATCACCGACGGCTGCGGTCGGAGCATGGCGTGGTGTTGGCCGTTCGACATGCAGCGGCCGACTTCCGCCGCGCCGGGTTCCTCGACGACGCGCTGGAGGTCCTCACGAGGGTCGACAAAGTCGGCGGCGCGCGACTGCAGGCGACACAGCACATCGTGCGGAAGGACGAGCTGCTGTGTACCGTCATCACCATGGTGGTGGTGGTCGGTCTGGACATGCGACCGCGACGCCTGCCGCGGCCTTTGGAGACGATCCTGCGCGAGTGGGTGCAGCCGACGGCAGAGTCGGTCAAAGCCCCGTGACGAAGCGAATGTTTTTCTTCAAACGTTCAGCTCAAGTTCAACGGCCATCGTCATTTTCTTGCTATGATGTCGACGGGTGTCGGCTTTTGGGGGTAGTGCGCGGATGGACGAGAACGGCCTGATCGAGACGAGCCTGGGCCCGATTGGTGCCGGTGCGGGCCTTTGGGATCTCGTGCTCGCGGCGGACCCCGTGGTGAAGGCGGTGATGCTGATCCTGCTGCTCGCATCCGTCTGGAGCTGGATGGTCGTGTTCGACCGCGGCGTGCGTATTCGCCGGCTGAACGGTCTCGCGGCCGGGTTCGAGCGGGCGTTCTGGGGCGGTGCCGACCTGCGCGAGCTGTTCGACCGGGCCAGCGGCGAGCGGCACCCGATCGCGGCCATGTACACGGCTGGCTACGAGGAATGGGAGAGCGCCAAGCCAGCAACCGATGCGATGGAGCGCGGCAATCTCGTCCGCCGGGTCTCGACGGTGATGCGGCTGACCTTGGAACGCGAGACGAGTCACCTTGAGCGGAACGTCGGCTCGCTGGCGACCATCGGCTCGACAGCACCGTTCGTCGGCCTGTTCGGCACGGTCTGGGGCATCATGAACAGCTTTCAGTCGATCGCCCTGACCAGGAATACCACCCTCGCCGTCGTTGCGCCGGGCATCGCAGAGGCGTTGCTAGCGACCGCCCTCGGCCTCGTCGCCGCGATCCCGGCGGTGATCTTCTACAACCGGCTGTCCCGGTCGATCGACGGCTACGCCGACCGGCTGCAAACGTTCGCGGACGAGGTGGGGGTCGAGATCGACCGGCAGCTCGATCGCGCGCCCCATGCTACCGGCCGGGCGGCCTGAGCCTTGGCCATCGGCACCACCACACCCACCAGGCGTCAGGGTCGACGCCGCCGCCGGCAAATGTCGGAGATCAACGTCACACCGTTCGTCGACGTCATGCTGGTGCTGCTGATCGTCTTCATGGTCACGGCGCCGCTGTTGGTCACCGGGGTCCAGGTCGATCTGCCCGAAAGCCAGGCAGACAGCCTGCCGGCGCAAGATCTCCCCTTGGCGGTGACGGTCAGCGCCGACGGCACCGTCTTCGTCCAGGAGGCCGCGGTCGATCTGCCTGAGCTGGCAGCGAAGCTGCGGGCCGTCGCCGGTGAGAACGACGAGCTGCGGATCTTCGTGCGGGGCGATCGTGGCATCAGCTACGGCCGGGTCATGGAGGTGGTCGGTGCGATCAACGCGGCCGGCTTCAGCCGCGTCGCCCTGGTGAGCCAACCTTCAGACGCGGCCGACGGCTGAGGTGCGGACGATCGGCGGATGAGTCCTCTAGCCCTCCTCGCCTCGCTGCTGGTGCATGGCGCCGTAGCTGCCTGGTTGCTGGTCAGCATGCACGAGATGGGCCAAGAGCTGGCGTTCACCGACGGTGTGACGGTCGAGGTGGTCTCGCTGGAAGATGCCGAGTTGGCGCTGACCCAGATCCCTGCCGAAGCGGCACCGCTGCCCGAGCTACAGCCGACGCGAACGCCCGATCCGACGCCGCCGGACACGCCACGCACCAACGAACCCGTCGGTGCAGCCCCAGCACCAGAGACGCCGGCCGAGACGGCTGCGACCGCTGAGCCGGCGCGCCTGGAATCGCCCGCACCCGAACCGGCGACCGAGCCAAGCCCTGCCGACACGACCACCACCGAAGCCGTTCCCCCGCTGCCAGAGCCGGAAGCGGCGGAGCCGGCGCCAACGACGTCACCCGCGCCGCCGGCCGCCAGTGAACCGGCCCCGCCGGAGCCCGCGCGGGCGGAGACCGTACCCGACCCGCAGACTACCGCGACCGCACCGGCGCCGCCGCCGCCGGCCGAGTCCGTCGCCGAACCGTCGTTGGCGCCACGCCTCCGCCCGGCGGACGTACCGCCGCCGGTCGTGACCGCTGAGGCTCGACCGCAGCCAGAAGGCGCGCCGCGGCCGAGCCCCGATGCCCTGCAGCGCCCTCAGGAGGAAGAGGACCCCCTCGATGCCCTGCTGCAAAGCGTCGAGCGAATCGACCGGCGTGTCACGGCCGACCAGGCCCGGCCCGGCACCGGCCAGAGCGAGGTCGCAGCCGCCGAAGCGATCGGTCCCAACGTCGGCAACGCGCAGCTCGGGCGCCTGATCTACGACCAGATCATCGGCTGCTGGAGCGTTCCGGCCGGCCTCGAGGGCCTGCGCCAAGTCGGTCCCGTCGAGATCCGGACCGAGTTCGGTCGCGACGGTGCGGTGGTTCGCACCGCGGTCGAGAACACCCAACGCCTGCGCACCGATCGCGTGTTCCGCTCGGTTGCCGAAAGCGCGCAACGTGCGATCGAACGATGCACCCCCTTGCGCGGCATGCCCTCAGACCTCTACGCCCAGTGGCGCGTGACGATTCTCGTCTTCGATCCGACTCAAGTAACGGCAGGTGGCTGATGGCTCTGGACCTTCGCCTTCCCTTGGCTCTCGTGGCGACGCTGGCGCTCGCCGCGTGTGAAACTGCGGGCGGCCCGACGCCGACGACGGCGGCAGCCCCGACGGCGAGCGGTGCGGGCACGACGGCAGCTGCCGGGTCGACGGGCGCCCAGCCGGCAACCGCGCCCTCGGGCGGCGCCGCGGCCGGTGCCAACGCCCCGACCCCGGCCGAGCAGCAAGCCTGGGAGCAGGTGGTGAACCAAGTGGCACCCCAGCTCAACCCCTGCCTCCAGGCCGTCTACGACGCGGACGAAAGCCGCAAGGTGGGCGAAATCCAAGCCATCGCCGAGTTCGAGCAGGACGGCACGTTGCGCGGCATCCAGGTCGCCAATGCCGACCGCATCGAGGCCGACGCGGACTATCGTTTCGTCGTCGAGACGATGTTGCGTGGCATCCAGGAATGCAGCCCGCTGGAGGGTATGGCGGCATCGAACTACGAGTACTGGGAATTCTTCCCGATCATTTACCGGTCGGCGCCAGCCTGAGCCATGATGCGCGCAGGGCAGCCCGGCTGGACACGGCGAACGGCCCTCGGTGCCGGGTCGGTGATGGTTGCGGCCATGGCGACACAAGCGTCGGCGCAGCTCACGGTAACCATCGACCGCGGCACCATCCGCGCCCTGCCGATCGCCGTCAGTCCGTTCGCCAGCGCCGATCCCGAAGCCGCCGCGCTGGGCGTGCAGGTCGCCGAGGTGGTGGCCGCCGATCTCGACGGCTCGGGCCTGTTCAGGACCATCCCCTCGACCGCCTACCTCCAAACACCTGAAGACCTCCAGGCCAACGGCCCGCGCTATGCCGATTGGCGCACGATCAACGCGGAAGCGCTGGTGATGGGCACGGCGAGCCTCGCCGATACGGGCACGTTGGTCGTCGAGTTCCGGCTGTTCGACGTGCTGTCGGGTGTCGAACTGCGGGGCCTGCGCTTCACGGCGCCCACCGCGGATTGGCGGCGGATCGCCCACAAGGTGGCCGATGACGTCTACGCCCGGATCACCGGCGAAACCGGCTATTTCGATACCCGGATCGTCTATGTCGGCCAGACCGGGCCGGCGACGCAGCGGGTCAAGCGCCTGGCGATCATGGACCAGGACGGTGCCAACAACCGGTTCTTGACCAGCGGCGCCAACCTGGTGCTGACCCCACGCTTCGCACCAGACGGGCAGACGATCGCGTTCCTCTCCTACGCGGCAACCCAGCCGCAGGTGCGGCTGATCCAGGCGGACGGCACCAACGAACGAGTGGTCGGCAGTTTCCCCGGCATGACGTTTTCGCCGCGGTTCTCGCCGGACGGCCGGCAGTTGGCGATGACCATCGCCAGCGACGGCAACGCCGATCTGATCCTGGTGGACCTCGCGAGCCGCGGCCAACGGCGGCTGACGAACGGTCCTGGCATCGACACCTCGCCCAGCTTCTCGCCGGACGGGCGGCGGCTGGTCTTCAACTCCGACCGCGGCGGCAGCCCGCAGCTCTACGTGATGGATCTCGCCAGCGGCCGCACCGACCGGATCAGTTTCGGCCAAGGCCGCTATGGCAGCCCGGCTTGGTCACCGCGCGGTGGCCTGATCGCCTACGTCAACCAGCGTGGGGCGGACTTCCACGTCGGGGTGATGCGCCCCGACGGCGGCGACGAACGCTTGTTGACCCGCAGCTATCTCGATGAAGGGCCACGCTTCGCGCCCAACGGGCGCGTCATCGTCTTCGAGCGAGCCGACCCGTCCCGGGGCCGCAGCCGCCTGAACACGATCGACGTCACCGGCTACAACATCCGCGAACTCCCGACGCCGGTCGACGCCAGCGACCCCGACTGGTCGCCACTCCGTCGATGACACCGCCGTGCCTCCCTGCCCCGGCGACCCGCTGCCGGGCCCATCAACCCGAAGGATCGCAATCCATGCGCCTCTTGGCCGTTCTCGCCTGCATCCTGGTGCTCGCGGGCTGTGCCCGGAACACCCCGGAAGAACCCGTGTTGGACAGCGCGGTCACCGGTGCCGGCAACGCCAGTGGACCGCTGGCCGGCAGCCAAGCCGCGCTCCAGGCGGCGGCGGGCGACACCGTCTACTTCGCGTTCGACAGCTCGGTGGTCCGACCGGAGAGCCAGGCGGTGTTGCGCCAACAGGCGGCGTGGCTTCAGCAAAACCCCAACGTCCGTGTCGCCATCGAGGGCCACACCGACGAGCGCGGTACGCGTGAGTACAACATCGCGCTCGGCGAGCGCCGGGCCAACGCGGTCCGCACCTACCTCATCGGCCTGGGCGTGCCGGCCAGCCAGATGACCACCGTCTCCTACGGCGAGGAACGGCCCGCCAGCGTCGGCAGCGGCGAGCAGTCGTGGGCCGCCAACCGCCGTGCCGTCACCAGCGTGCTCGGCACCAGCTGAGCCGACGACGATGGGTAGGTTGCACCGTACGGCCAGCGCCGTCGCGATGATCGTGTTGGCGGTCGCGGTCGTCGCCCCGTCGGCGGTCGCGCAGGCACCCAACGCGGCCCAGCTTTCCGTGCAACTGCAGCAACTCCAGGAGGAAATGGCACGGCTCCGCGGCGAGGTCGAAGCGCTGCGCTTTCGCCAACAGCAGTTGGAGCAGGCGCTCGGGGGTGGCGCGACGTCTGGCGCTTTGGCGCCATCAGCGCCGGGCAGCGCCGGCGATCCCGGCCTGCCCGCGGCCGGCTCGACCCTGGGCGGCGCCGCGGCGGGCGCTGGCACGGCCATCGACCGGCCGGTCACGACGCCGAGCGCTGGCGGCATGGATGCCGGCATGGACCTGCTGCGCGCCGGCAGATTCAACGAGGCGCGGGCCGAGCTGGACCGGTTCGTCGCCGCCAACCCGAGCGACCCGCGGGCGCCGGAGGCGGCCTACTGGTCGGCCGAAACGTTGTTCGTCGGCGGCGACTACGGGGCAGCGGCCTCGGCCTTCGCCGCCAACTATCGCGCCTACGGCGCGGACGCACCCTACGCGCCCGAAAGCCTGCTGAAGGTGGCCCAGTCACTGATCGAGCTCGGTGATCGGGAACGTGCCTGCACCACCCTCGACGAGCTTGGTCGACGGCACCCCGATACCGGCCAGTCGTTGCAGACGGCCATCCAACGGGACCGCACCCGTGCCGGGTGCAGTTGACCGGCCTTTCCTCCGGCGCCGTCGACGACCACGCGTTCGCCCAACGGATGGCGGCGCTCGGGCCATTCGAGCCACGCCCGCATCTGGCGATCGCGGTCTCGGGCGGTGTCGACAGCCTGGCGCTGGCGCTGTTGGCCAAACGCTGGATCGACCAGCATGACGGCACGATCACCGCACTGACCGTCGATCACGCGCTGCGGCCGGCCAGCATCGCCGAGGCGACTTGGGTCGCTTCCACGATGGCGCGTTGGGGCATCGCCCACCAGACGTTGCGCGCAGCGCTCCCGCCTCCCCGTCCGGCGAGTCAGGTCTGGGCCCGCGAGCTGCGCTATCGGTTGCTCGACGAAGCGTGCCGTAGGCTCGGCTGTCTCCATCTGCTCGTCGCCCATCATAGCGATGACCAGGCCGAGACCCGAGCGATGCGATGGCTGCGCAGCAGCGGGGCTGGTACCAGCGGGATGGCCGCGATCCGCGAGCTCCGCCACGTGCGCATCTTACGGCCGCTCCTGACTTTCCGCCGAGAACGCCTCCGAGCGCTGGTCGCCCTCCAACACTCCGGTTGGATTCTCGACCCGAGCAACCACGACCCACGCTACGAGCGGACTCAGCTCCGCGGCTCGGTGACGCCGTGTTCCTGCAGCGACGATCGGCCGGCACTCGAGCGTCAGCGCGCCGGGTGGCTGGCCCGCCACGCCCGGATCGATCCCGCCGGCAGCGCGCAGCTCGACGGCCGGGCGTGGCAGGCGCTGAGTGACGACGAGGCGGCAGCCGTGCTGCGTATGGTCGTCGCCGCCGTCGGGCGGCGGACATATGGACCGTCGCCCGGCGCGACGCTGCGGATCGCCATGGCCATTCGCGGCGGCGGCGAGCAGCGAACTTTGGGCGGCACGCTGATCCGGCTCGGCGGCGACGGCCTCTGGATCACGCCCGAGCGAGCCACGGCGACAGCGGACCGAATGTTGTCTCAGCCGGTGGCCGGCGTACCGTTTGCCGCAGCTGAGACGTTGGTCTCGGGGCGCACCTTGCCTATCTAACGAAAACAGGCACACTCCAGGCCGATCCGGGAACGGCTCGGCGCCCAACGACGCGAAAGCGAGGAGTCCTTGAACAACTTCGGCAAGAACTTGGCGCTCTGGGTGATCATCGGCCTGCTGCTGATCGCCCTGTTCAACCTGTTCCAGAGCCCGACGAGCCGCTCGCCGCAATCGACTCTCGCATTCTCCGATTTCCTCGACGAGGTGGAGAGCGGAAACGTCACCGAGGTGACGATCCAGGGGGAGAACATCACCGGCCAGTACGGCGACGGGCGGACCTTCCAGACGTTCGCGCCGAGCGATCCGGGACTCGTGAACCGGCTCCGCGACAGCGGTGTGCGGATCAGCGCCGAACCCGTCAGCGACAACGTGCCATCGCTGTTGGGCGTGCTCGTCTCGTGGTTCCCGATGCTGCTGCTGATCGGCGTTTGGATCTTCTTCATGCGGCAGATGCAATCGGGCGGCGGCAAGGCCATGGGTTTCGGCAAGTCCAAAGCCCGGCTGCTGACCGAGAAACATGGCCGCGTGATGTTCGCCGACGTCGCCGGGATCGACGAAGCCAAGGAAGATCTTCAAGAGATCGTGGAGTTCCTGCGTAACCCGCAGAAGTTCCAGCAGGTCGGCGGGCGCATTCCCAAGGGCTGCTTGCTGGTCGGGCCGCCCGGCACCGGCAAGACGCTGCTGGCGCGCGCCATCGCCGGCGAGGCGAACGTGCCGTTCTTCACGATCTCAGGATCGGACTTCGTCGAAATGTTCGTCGGCGTCGGCGCCAGCCGCGTACGCGACATGTTCGAACAGGCGAAGAAGCATGCGCCTTGCATCGTCTTCATCGACGAGATCGACGCGGTCGGCCGGCACCGTGGGGCAGGCCTCGGCGGCGGCAACGACGAGCGCGAGCAGACGCTGAACCAGCTCTTGGTCGAAATGGACGGCTTCGAGGCCAACGAAGGCGTGATTCTCATTGCCGCGACCAACCGTCCCGACGTGCTCGACCCGGCGTTGCTCCGGCCGGGCCGCTTCGACCGCCAGGTCGTGGTGCCCAACCCCGACGTGGTCGGCCGGGAGAAAATCCTTCAGGTTCACATGAAGAAGGTGCGGCTCAGCCCCGACGTCGACCCGAAGGTCATCGCTCGCGGCACGCCAGGGTTCTCGGGCGCCGATCTCGCCAACCTCGTCAACGAGGCGGCGTTGCTCGCAGCACGGTTGGGCAAGCGAATGGCCAACATGGCCGACTTCGAGGCGGCCAAGGACAAGATCATGATGGGCTCCGAACGGCGCTCCATGGTCATGACCGACGACGAGAAGCGCCTGACGGCCTACCACGAGAGCGGTCACGCGATCGTGGCCTGGCACACCCACGCGTCCGATCCGATCCACAAGGCGACGATCATTCCCCGCGGGCGCGCTCTCGGCATGGTGGTGCGACTGCCAGAGGGTGACCGGATCTCGGTGAGCCGCGAAAAGCTGAAGGGCGACATCGCCGTGGCCATGGGTGGTCGCGTCGCCGAAGAGCTCGTGTTCGGCCACGACAAGGTGACCGCCGGCGCGTCGTCCGACATCGAGCAATCGACCAAGATCGCCCGCCACATGGTGACCCAGTGGGGCATGAGCGACGAGCTCGGTCCCGTCGGCTACACCGAGAACCAGCAGGAGGTTTTCCTCGGTCACTCGGTGACGCAGTCGAAGAACGTGTCGGAGGCGACCGCCCAGACGATCGACCAGGAGATCCGCAAACTGGTCGACGAGGGCTACGCCCGGGCGCGAGACATCTTGTCCGACCACTACGACCAGCTCGACGGCGTTGCCAAGGCGCTGCTGGAGCACGAGTCGCTGACGGGCGACGAAATCGACCTGTTGATGCGCGGCGAGCCCCTGCCGGAGCGCAAGCCGGACGAGACGCCAGCACCGCCACAAGCGCCCACCGGTCGTCGCGGTTCGGTACCGACCACCGCTCGTCCGAGCGGCTCCGGACCGGGCGGCGCGCCCAGCCCGCAAGCCGGCAGCTGACGGCGCCAGCCTGACCGATCACGAAGGGCGGTCCTGCGGGGCCGCCCTTTTCTTTTCTGGGACGATTCCTGATGATCGCCGCGTTCACGCTACTGCTCGTCTGCCAACTCGTCGGCGAAGTGCTCGTCCGCGGCTTCGGATGGCCGGTTCCGGGGCCCGTGGTGGGGATGGTGATCTTGTTCGTCGGCCTGGTGGTCAGAGGCGGCGTACCGCCGTCGCTCGACCGCGTCGCCGCCCCGCTCCTGCAGCACTTCGCATTGCTCTTCGTGCCGGCCGGCGTCGGCGTGATCGCGCATCTTGCGTTGATCGAGAGCGAGTGGTTGCCCCTGGCGCTGGCCGTCGTTCCCGGCACCCTGGTCGCAGTGCTGGTGACCGGCTGGACCTTGCAGCGCGTCGGCGCGGTAGCGGGCGACGCGGCCGACCGATGAGCGAGCCGAGTGGCGCACTATGGGTCTATCTCGGTGAAAGTCCGCTCGCCGCGTTGACGCTGACCCTCGTGGTCTATCTGGGTTGCCACGGTCTTTGGGACCGGCTCGGCCGGCCCGCGTTGCTCAACCCGGTGCTGGTCGCGATCGTGCTGATCGCGAGTGTCCTGCTGGCCGCCGGTATCAACTATGCGACCTACTTCGAGGGCGCGCAGTTCGTGCATTTCCTCTTGGGCCCGGCAACGGTGGCCCTGGCACTGCCGTTCTACCGCGAACTCGAGCGGCTCCGGCGGTCCGCACTGGGGCTCACGGTAGCGGTTCTCTGCGGATCGGCGAGCGCCGTTCTGGTTGCCGTCGGCCTGGCGTGGGTGGCCGGCGCCACGCCCGAGATTCTCGCGTCCTTGGCGCCCAAGTCCGTCACCACACCGGTGGCGATGAGCATCAGCCAGGAGCTCGGTGGTGTGCCCTCACTGACCGCCGCGCTGGTCGTCCTCACCGGCATCGTCGGCGCCGTACTCGGGCCTGCCGTTCTGGACCTCGCCAAGATCCGGGACGCCCGGGCCCGCGGCTTCGCGCTTGGCCTCGCAGCCCACGGTGTCGGCACCGCCCGGGCGCTGCAGGCCGGCCAAACCGCAGGCGCGTTTGCCGGGATCGCCATCGGCGCGAACGCCGTCGTCACCGCGACGCTGCTGCCACTGCTCTGGCGCTTGGTCGCGGACGGCGGTTAGGCCCGGCGCGGTCGACGGCTGAGCGGCACAGCGCTACCCTCGACCGCAAAGCAGCGGAGGAACGAAGTGGGCGCCGTCGTCGTCATTGCCAGGGTCGAAGCCTTACCCGGTCACGAATCACAGGTCGAAGAACTGTTGCGCTGGCAAGTCGGGCCGACGTTGCGAGAGACCGGATGCATCAACTACGACCTGCATCGCGACAACGCGCTGCCGAACGTCTTCTGGTTCCACGAGACCTGGGCGTCTCCGGCCGATCTCGACGCTCACGCCGTGTCGGAGCATCTGCAACTGAACCGCGAACGGCTGAAGCCGCACGTCGCCGGCCCGAGCCAGGTGCACAAGGCGACCAAACTCGACTGAACCGAGAGGCGGTGGCGGGCACGATACGCGTGCCTCTCCGTTCCGGCGCGCCGACGCGGAGGGATTGACAGGGCCGCGAGCCCAGCATAGCCACGATCCATGCACGCTGATGGTCTCGGAACGCGACGACGACGCTGAAGGTGAGCGCCCGCTTGGCGCCCGTCATCGCTCGTTGTCGCCGTTGCCCCGTGAGACCACGTCATGTGCTGCTTTCAGCTCGAAGAACCTGCTCACCACCCGTCGATCGAAACGCTTCTCGATCGGGTGTTCGGCGCTGATCGCGGGGCCAAGCCGTCCTATGCGTTGCGTGCAGGTGTGCAACCGATCGCCGACCTCGCCCGCGTCGCGATCGACGGCGGCAAGCTCGTCGGCACGATCCGCTATTGGCCCATCCGCGTCGGTCAGGCGCCAGCGCTGCTGCTCGGTCCGCTCGGTGTCGATCCGATGCGGCGGGGTGAGGGTATCGGCCGGCGGCTGGTTCGTGACAGCCTGACGGTCGCTCAAGCGCTCGGCTGGAACGCGGTGTTCCTGGTGGGCGACCTCCCCTACTACGCGCCGCTGGGCTTCGAGCCGGCGGGCGCCTTCGCCTCGATGAAGAGGCAGGACCCGACGCGGCTGCTCGGGCAAAGCGTCGGTGACGCGCGTTCGCTACCGGAGGGTGTGTTGCAGCCGGCGCCGATGGTTCAGCCCGCGGTAGGCTGACGCAGCCCCCATCAGGCCGTTTGTCGGTGCGCGTTCCAAAGGGGTAATCTCTCTTCATGGATTCGAACGAGCGACGAGCGCCGCGTTGGACCCGCCGGACCGTGTTGGCCGGCACCGCGGCGCCGTTGGTGCCGGGCGTACTCGGTGCTCAGGAAATCCGCACCTTCACCATCGCAACGGGCAGTATCGGCGGCACGTACTACCCGATCGGCGGCGTGCTCGCCGACCTGCTGACCGCGCCGCCAGGTGGCGTTCGGTGCCGGCCCGACGAGCCCTGTGGCGTACCCGGCCTCGTCGTCGCCGCACAAACATCCGACGGATCGGTCCAGAACGTGAAGGCCGTGACCGAAGGGCTGGTCGACAGCGCCTTTTGCCAGGCCGACATCGCCCATCAGGCTTGGCGCGGGCTCGGGCCGTTCGCGGACGGTAGTGTTCAGGACCTGCGCTACATCGCCAGCCTCTATCCGGAGATGGCACAGCTGGCCGTCCGCGATGCCCACCCCGGCCCGCCTTGGCGCCTGGGGGTCGGCGCGCCGGCGTCCGGCACCCGCGAGCCCGCCGAACGCCTGCTCGACGCCTTCGGCATCGCCGTCGACGACGTGAACCTCTTGGACCTGAACCCCAATGCGGCACTGGATGCCAAGGCGGCTGGCGACCTGGACGGGCTGTTGGTCGTGGCCGGGCTGCCGACCGAGGCCGTCAGCGAAGCGATCGAAGTGCATGGCGCGAGCCTGATGGCTTGTGAGCCACGTCGCGCGCTGGCGTTCCTGGGCGAACGACCGTTCTGGAGGCTGCGGGCGATCAGGGCCGGCACGTATGCAGGTCAGGACCGGCCGGTTCGCACACTCGCCGTCGCTGCACTGTGGGTGGTCCGGGCTGACATGGATCCGGTACTCGTCAAAGGGCTGCTCGAAGCCCTGTGGTCACCACCCGCGGTCCCGATCCTGCGCAGCCGCCATCCCGTCGGTCATGCCATGACCTTGGCCACGGCACTCGAGGGCGGCAGCCTGCCACTCCACCCGGCTGCTGCCGCATTCTATCGGGACGCCGGGCTCGACGTCCCGGCGTCGCTCACCGAGGACGGCAGCCGCGCCGGCTAGCCCGTCCGGTGCCGCCTCAGGCGGATACGACTGCGGAGCGTGTGTGCCTCAGACGGGCAGCACCGGGTCGCCTCGACCCTCTTCGCCGACGACGGCGCTGATGGCGTCACTCAACAGCGGGTCGACCGTCGGCGCATCGGTCTCGGCCGCGGGCTCTTGCAGCATGTAGCCGCGACCCCACACGGTCTCGATGTAGTGCTCGCCGCCATTGGCGTCCGCGATCTTGCGGCGCAGCTTGCAGACGAACACGTCGATGATCTTCAGCTCGGGCTCGTCCATGCCGCCGTAGAGATGGTCGAGAAACATCTCCTTGGTCAGGGTCGTGCCCTTGCGCAGGGAGAGGAGCTCGAGAATGCTGTACTCCTTGCCGGTGACATGAAGACGCTGACCACCGACCTGGACCGTCCGCGTGTCGAAGTTGACCGTCAGGTTACCGGTGCGGATCACCGATTCCGAGTGCCCCTTGGAACGCCGGACGACGGCGTGGATCCGCGCCATCAACTCCGACCGGTGGAACGGCTTGGTGACGTAGTCGTCGGCGCCGACCGCAAGGCCGCGCACTTTGTCGTCGACCTGCAGTCGACCGGAGAGGATCAAGACCGGCGTGCGCACCTTCGCGGACCGCATCCGCCGCACGACCTCGTAGCCGTCGACGTCCGGCAGGGTTAGGTCCAAGAGCACGATGTCGAAGTCGTAGAGCTTCGCCAGCTCGATCGCGTCCTCGCCGAAACCGGTCGGCTCGACGATCACGCCGTCGTCGCGCAACGCGACCTCGATCAACTTCTGCGAAACGGGGTCGTCTTCCACCACCAAGGCACGCATCGCACTCTCCATCCGGAACCTTGGTCGACACCTACAAGCGATGGGTTTATGAGCTTTTAACGATACTCGCTGAGGTTGTGTATGACCAGCCTGGAGCGGCCAACCCTTGCAAAGCTTCGAAAACGCGCTTGGCGCCCTTCCCGAATGGCGTGTCTCGGGCCGCATCGTCGCCGCACGAGCTACGGCATTGCGTTGCGCCGGCTTGGGCGGATTGGCTGCCGTCGGCGACACTTGCCGGATCGAGCGCGGCCACCATCAGCCGCTGTTGTTGGCGGAAGTCGCCGCGTTCCACGACGACACGACGATCCTGCTGCCCTACGGCGACCCGTGCGAGGTCACCTTGGGCGCACGGGTCACCCTGGAACCGTCACTAGGTGTCGTAAGGCCCGGGTCCGCGTGGCTCGGCCGCGTGCTCGACCCTTTGGCGCGACCGCTGGACGGCGGCCCGACGCCTGCGCCCGGCCTGGCAGCACGGGCAGTCTACGGACAGCCACCAACAGCCACCGAGCGGCGGCCGCTCGGTGAGCGGATGCGGCTGGGCGTCCGCGCACTGGACCTGTTCGTTCCCTGCCGTCGCGGCCAGCGCCTAGGCATTTTTGCAGGCTCCGGCGTCGGCAAATCGACCCTGCTGTCGATGATCGCCCGGCACAGCAGCGCCGACTGCCTGGTGATCGGGCTGGTCGGCGAACGCGGCCGCGAAGTCAACGAGTTCCTCCACGAGACCCTGGACGACGCAGCGAGGGCGCGGGCGGTGACCGTCGTCGCGACGTCCGACCAGCCGGCCATGCTGCGTCGGCGCGCGGCGTGGCTGACACTGACGATCGCCGAAGCCTTGCGTGACGAAGGCCGCTCGGTGATCTGCCTCGTCGACAGCCTCACCCGCTTCGCCACGGCACTGCGCGAGGTCTACCTCGCCGCCGGCGAACCGCCGGCGACCCGCGGCTATCCACCGAGCGTGTTCGCCGAGCTGCCGCAGCTTTTGGAGCGGGCCGGCCCCGGCACTGGCCCCGGCGAGATCACGGGGTTGTTCACGGTGCTGACCGAAGGCGACGACACCGAGGAGCCGATCGCCGATCAGGTACGCTCGATCCTCGACGGCCATGTCGTGCTCGATCGGAAGCTGGCGGAAGGCGGACGCTACCCCGCGATCGACGTGCTGCGCAGTCTGTCGAGGACCGCGGGCAGCGCTTATGGCACGACCGAGGCGGAGCTGGCGCGACGCGCGCGCGTGTTGATGCAGGCGCACGCCGAAAGCGCCGATCTGATCCGGCTGGGTGCCTACGCCGCCGGCGCCGACCCGCTGGTCGACGAGTCCATTCTGCGGCTCCCGGCACTCGACGCGCTGTTGTCGCAACGCCCGAGCGATCCGGTCGACCAGGACCCGTTCGACGGCCTCGCCGCGGCGTTGGACATGACGCCATGACGCGCGGGCGCGACGCCCTGCTCGTCGTGCTGAGGCTGCGCGAGCGGGCTCGTGACGAGGCCCGCCACCGCCTCGCCTGCGCCAGCCGCACCTTGGCCGCCTTCGAGCAGAAGCGCCTCGGCTGGCGGCAGCGCGCCACCGCGGAGGCTGCTTCGGGCGCACGCGGTCCCGCCGATCGGGACCTCGCGCGCTGGATCGAAGGAGCGCGGTTCCGGGAATGGGTCGGTGCGGCTGAAGCCGACACGCTGCGGGCCGCCGTCAGCGCCGCCGCCGCTGCCTGTCGCCGCGCAGACATGGCCGTCGAGCAGATCGAGCAGCTGCGCCTCCGCCAAGCCACCGCCGCCAATCGCCTGGAAGCTCGCCGTGCCCAGGCCAAGCTCGACGATCTCCGACCGTCCGGCATGGCTCACGACGGCTAGCCGGCGTCGCACGACTGCACCCTGGACGCCACGACACCGAGCAGATCGGAAGCGCACGGCTGGTCGCCGTCAGTCATCCTCCAACGGCACGTAGACCGTGAACCGGCTACCCTCGCCGACGACGCTGTCGACCGCCAAATGGCCACGGTGGCGGTTGACGATGTGCTTGACGATGGCGAGGCCGAGACCCGTGCCACCCAGCCGCCGCGAGCGGGAGGCGTCGACCCGGAAGAAGCGCTCGGTGAGCCGCGGTACCGCCTCAGGCGGAATGCCCTGACCATGATCGACGACATCGACCCCAACCGCCGCCAGCCCGGCCAGACGACCGGCGCGCGGCGGAGCGTCCGCCAAGACCTCGCAGGTCAACTCGACGCGACCGCCGTCGGCGCCGTACTTGATCGCGTTGTCGACCAGGTTGAGGAACACCTGATGGAGCTGGTCGGCGTCACCAAGGATCGGCGGCACCGTCTCCGGCAGTTGACGGTGGATCGTGACGCCATTGGTGGTGGTCAAAGCTTCGACGCTGGAGAGAACGGCGTTGAGAATGGCCAGAAGGTCGACAGTCGACGTCGGCCGTTCGATCTCGGTGCGCTCCACCCGCGACAGCACCATCAGCTCCGAGACCAACCGGTTCATCCGCTCGGTCTCCGTCGCCATCGTCGCAAGGAACCGCTCGCGGGCGGCGGCGTCGTCGCGCGCCGGTCCGCGGAGGGTGTCGATGATGCCCCGCACCGCCGTCAGCGGCGTCCGAATCTCGTGGCTGGCATTGGCAACGAAATCGCTGATCAAACGCTCGCTGACGAGCTCTGACGTCCGCTCGCGCAGGACCAGAATGACATATGGCCGTTCGCCCGGAATCCGTAGCGGCTGCACCTCCACCTGGAAATAGCGGCCAAGAGCCCGCGTCTCCTGGAGGTCGAGCTGGCTCGGCAGATCGACCTCGAACGCGGTCTCGATCGCCTGCAACAAGGTTGGTGCGCGCAGAGTGTGTTGGATGGGCCGGCCGACGGTGCTCGGGCCGAAGCGCGCGCGCGCCGCATTGTTCGCGTAGACCACCACCCCCCTCGCATCCACCTGGAGCAGCGGGTCGGGCAGGACCTGCATGAGCCGTTCCTGCGCCGCTGCTTCGGCGGCATCTCGCGCCGTCCGCTCCTTCAGCCAAGCGGAAAAACGGCGAAGGCTGGACACGAGGCGGCGATCCGCCAGCCAGAAGTCATGGCCGGGCGGGTCGCGATCCCGAGTTGTGGGCCAGGAGTCGACCACGTCGCTCAACTCCTCGATCAACCGCCTGCGCATCACGGCGAGTGGCAGCGCCACGGCCGCTGCCACGGCCGCACCAGCGAGCGCGCCGACCAGGGACCACCAGCCGACGAACGCGCCGACGAAGAACGCCAACCATGCCGGGCAAGCCCAAAGCGCAACCTCGCGCAGCAACCGCAATGGGTGACGAGCAGCCCCGGTTACCGGCACGGCGCCGCTCCGCGGCCCTCGCTCAGGCCGTCAGTTCCGGCCGTTGGCGGAACTCGTCGAGCGCCTCCGGATTGGCCAATGCCTCGGTGTTCTTGACGCTGCGGCCGTGGATGACGTCGCGCACCGCGAGTTCGACGATCTTGCCCGACAACGTCCGCGGGATGTCGGAGACTTGGACGATCCGGGCCGGCACGTGACGCGGCGTGGTGTTCGCGCGGATTCGCTGGCGCACCTCCGCCTCCAAGCGCTCGTCGAGTTCGATGCCCGGGCGCAGCCGCACGAACAGCACGACCCGGACGTCGCCCTCCCACTCCTGGCCGACACAAAGTGCTTCCAGGATGTCGTCGACCTGCTCGACCTGCCGGTAGATTTCCGCGGTACCGATGCGCACGCCGCCGGGGTTGAGCACGGCATCGGAACGGCCGTGGATGACGATCCCGCCGCTCTCCAGAAGCTCGGCGTAGTCGCCATGACACCAGATACCCTCGAACCGGCCGAAGTAGGCATTGTGGTAGCGGCGGTCGCCCGGGTCGTTCCAAAAGCCGACCGGCATTGCCGGGAACGGCCGCGTGCATACCAACTCGCCCTTGGCGCCACGGAGCGGTCGGCCCTGGTCGTCCCAGATGTCGACCGCCATGCCCAGACCGCGGCACTGAATCTCGCCGCGGCGGACGGGCAGCGTCGGGTTGCAGAGGACGAAGCACGAGACGATGTCCGTGCCACCGGAGATCGAGCCGAGCAGCACGTCGCGCTTGATGGCGTCGTAGACGAAATCGAAGCTCTCGGGGAGCAAGGGCGACCCGGTCGAGAGGATCGCGCGAAGGTTCGCCAAGCGATAGCGATCGACCGGCCGGAAGCCCGACTTCTTCACCGCATCGATGAACTTCGCACTGGTGCCGAAGACGTGGAGGCCGGTGCTTTCCGCCAAGACGAACATGCGTTCCGGACCCGGATGGAAAGGCGAGCCGTCGTAGAGGACGATCGTCGCCTCCAAGGCGAGACCGCTGACAAGCCAGTTCCACATCATCCACCCGCAGGTGGTGAAGTAGAACAGTCGGTCGCCCGGCCGCAGGTCACCATGCAGGCCGTGCTCCTTGAGGTGCTGCAGGAGAACGCCACCGGTGCCGTGGACGATCGCTTTGGGTTTGCCCGTCGTCCCCGACGAGTAGAGCACGTAGAGTGGATGCTCGAACGGCACTGGGACGAAGCAGGGCCGCGCTGCCGGATCGACGGGGATGCCATCGTAGGCCAACGCGTGCGGCAGGCCGTCCACGACGGCATCTGCATCGGCATAGCGGACGACCAGCAGCCGCTGGAGCGACGGCAGCGAGGCTGCGACCTGCTGCAGCTTGGCCCGAACGTCGACGGTTTTCCCAGCGTAGTGGTAGCCGTCGACGGTGATCAGCACTTTGGGTTCGATCTGCCCGAAGCGGTCGAGAATGCCCTGGACGCCGAAGTCGGGCGAACAGGAGGACCATGTCGCCCCGAGCGACGTGGTCGCCAGCATCGCAACGACCGTCTCGGCGATGTTGGGCATGACGGCGGCAACACGGTCACCGCGCCCGACGCCGGCCTCCGCGAGCACGATCTGCACCGCCGCCACCCGAGCCTGCAGTTCCGCCCAGCTCATCTCGAGACGACGGCCGTCCTCGCCTTCGGCAATGATCGCGGCGGTGTCGTCGTCCCGGCGCAACAGGTTCTCGGCGAAGTTCAAACGCGCGCCGACGAACCACTGGGCACCGGGCATGCGATCCCCGTCGACGAGGACGTCGGTGTATGGCGCGTGCGAGCGGACGTCGAAGTCCTGCCAGAGTTGCTCCCAGAAAGCGACCGGGTGCTCGACCGAGGCCTCCCAAAGAGCGTCCCAATCCGCGAGGCCTCGTCCCAAGCGGCTGCCGAGCCGATCACGGAACGTGGCCATCCGACTGGTCTCGGCGCGCTCGGGGGCCGGTTCCCAAAGGATCGGGTTCATGGCAGACCTCCCTGATGTCGTTACGGTCCGGGGTTTGCCCGAGCGTTCTTAGCCGATCCCCCAGCCGAGGTGGACCCGCGATGCAGCAGCCGTGCCGCCGCCGGTTCAATCTCGTTCTGTTGGCGCTTTGGTGCGGCGGCTGTAGCAGCATCGACGATGCGGTGCGCGCGTCGCGCAGCCCGACGTTTCGCCTGGTCGACCTGGAGCTCAGTGAGCGCGACGCGCGCACCGCCGAGGCCGATCTGCGCGTGGCGATCAGCAACCCCAACGCCTGGCAGATCGCAATCGACACGATCGACTACGACGTGGTGATCAACGGAACACGCCTCGGCACGGCTGTCGGCGGCCGCGACGTCTTCATCGGCGCTGGCAACGAACGCGAGGTCCGGCTGCGGCTGGCCTACCCGAACGACGACCGCCTCCGCTCACTTTTGGAGAGGACGCCGCCACGCGGTGTCGGCTACCGCATCACGGGCACAGCCAAGGTGGTAGGCGTGGGCGTCGATCGGGTACCCTTCGCCCTCGAAGGGACCTGGCACACGAGCTAGCGTGCGCTCAGCCACCTCCGCGCCTTGGATCCGCCGCTCAGGTGTCTTCGGGCAGATCGACATCGTCGGTCGACTGGACCGGCAGCACCGGTTCCTCGCCAGGCACCTCGATCGTCGGTGCCACGGTCGGCTCGGGCGGCGCCGGACGATCCAACGTCATCGCCTCGGCAACGCGCAGCAACCGTGCCGGCTCGACGTTCCCCGAGAGCGCGAACACCAACGACCGATCGTTCCAGAACAACGAGCTGTGCTGAGGGTTGATGCTGGTGGCGAAGCTCTGCCGATCGGCGCCGAATTGCGCGACCGTCAACGCCAGCCGATGGGCGGCGCCGTCGATCGGCTCGTAGGCGAACCTGATCACCGGACCGTAGGCGGTGAGGTCGGCGCGGCCATCGACGAGCTGGTAACCGATCGACAGAAGATTGGGCGGGTGCACCGAGGACATCGCGGCAGCATCGCCGCCGCGCCAAACGGGATTGTCGAGCCCTGGCGTCGACGGCACCACCGCCGGCAGGTCGACGGTCTGAGGCGGCGCGATCAACGGCTCGGAAGCAGCATTCGACGGGGCCAAGGCTGCCGACGGGAGCGACATCTGCGGGAAGACCGCGACGACGGGTGTCGGGCGAAACTCACGCAGATAGGCTTGGGCTTGCCAACCAACTCCAGCCGCAGTGACGACCGCAACCAAGGCGACGCACGCCGTCGCCGCACGCCGGACGAAGCGCACTTGGCGCAACCGCCCGGCCAATGGCAGGGCAGGAGGTGGCAGCATCCTGTCGTCGAGACGTCGCGGGTACAGCGCCTGAAGAAGCACGTTCTGATGCTGGTAGTCGACCGCCCGATCGTAGGTGGAAGCGTCGCCGGCCAGCAACGCCTCGACGGCAACGCGCTCCCGCGGCTCCAACGCGCCATCTACGTAGCAGTGAACGAGCGGCGACTCTTCGGGCGTGGAACGATCGGGTTCGCGAGGGGTCATGTGGGCTTCCGCTTGGCGACTGGCGCCGGCATCCGGTTCGTCTGAATCAGTTCGCGAAGAAGACTACGGCCCCGGGAAAGGCGCGACATCACCGTGCCGATCGGCACGTCGAGGACCTTGGCGACCTCGGCATAGGAGAGCCCTTCCAGGCCCACCAGCAGGACCACCGCCCGCTGCTCCTCGCTGAGGGTCTCCAAGGCTCGGCCGAGATCACGAAGCTCCAACCGCCGGTCTTGGTTGGCCGGGGCTGACGGATGCTGCAGCACGTTGTCGATGTCGACCATGGCAGGAGCGTTTCGTCTCGATCGGTACTGGTCGACATAGTGGTTGTGGAGAATGGTGAAGAGATAGGAACGGAGGTCGCGCACCGACGTCCACGGCCGGATGCGGGCAAGGGCTCGGGCGAGGCTTTCCTGCACCAGATCCTCGGCATCGGTCGCATTGCCGACCAGCGCACGCGCATAGCGGCGCATACCGGCGATGTGGGTGACGAGCGCCCGTTCCAAGGCATCGTCGGGCTCGCGTGGTTCACGATCGCTGTCCAAATGGCCTCTCGCTTGGGTCACGCCTTACCATTCATGTAGACGACCGCGCGCGCGGTTCATTCCCGCAGCGCTCACGAGCGAAACAGGAACTCACGCCCGATCTTCACGCGACGGACTCCGTTGTATGCGACGACGTCCGCAGTGGCGTAGGTTTCGGTCCACTGCCCAGGCAGGTACGAGCCGGTGCCGATGACGTCGATCGGCGCCCGCACGCTGGCCATGAGCTTGCACTTCTCCGGGCTGAAGCCTGAGCTCGCGATGATCCGGACGCCGTTGAAACCGCCGTCGTCCAGCCTCTCGCGCAAATGAAAGAGCGCGGCTGCGGTCACCCCGGTGCCGGTCAACCAGGTTAGCTCCCGCTCCGTTCGATAGGTGCGGATCGCATCCGGCGCGTGGCGTTCGAGCACGGCATAGGACTGGGCGGTGTCGAGACCCTCGACGAACCGCCCGCCATGGGTGTCGAGCCTGATCCCGAGCCGTCCTTGTTCGGCCAGAGTCGTGAATTTGCGACAGACCTGCAGACTGTCCGAAATCTCGCTGCCGAAATAGTCGACGAGAACGTAGAGCGGATCGTCGGGGAAGGTATCATGATACATCTCGGCCGCGCGCAACGTGCTGCCGGCATAGCCGATCAATGCGTGCGGCATGGTGCCGAGGCCCTTCTCCTGGCCGAAGTAGTGGGCCGTCGCGTCGTTGGCGGAGCCAATGAACCCGCGCGCGCCGCGCTCGCGCTGAGCACGGGCCGAGCCAACGCTGGCGCCATATGCCATCATGTCCGCCATCGGCGAACCCGCACAATGCCGGGCGTCCATCGCGAGAAACCCGACATAGGGCAGATCCGTGCACATGGTGTAGGCGTTGTAGGCGGCAACGCAGGGCGGCCCGAGGCGCTGCAGCAACAACGTCTCCAGATCGCACAACTCATGGAACGACCCGCTCAAATACATGAGCGGCTCGCCCGCCCCGACCCAAGCACCCTCCGGATGGCAGAGCTGGATGTCGAAACGGACGCCGCGCTGCTCGGCCATCGTCTCCAGCCAAGCGACGGCGAGCCGCGGGCAAAAAACGACCGGGCGTCGCATGAACACGGCATAAGTGACCGTTGCGTCCCCATGCCGGCCGACGATCTCGCGCGTCTTGAGGAAGTACTTGTCGGTGAAGCGCGCGAAATCCTCGGTCATCGTACGCTCAAGAGGCGGCGCGGAGCGCCGTCCGACCCGCTCTGAGGGCTTCGGCAGTGAGGAACGCCAATTCCAAGCTCTGCTGGGCGTTGAGCCGTGGATCGCAGTGGGTGTGGTAGCGGTCGGCGAGACGTTCGTCGGTGATGGCCTGAGCGCCACCCGTGCATTCGGTGACGTCTTGGCCGGTCATCTCGATGTGCAGCCCGCCCGGATAGCTGCCTTCGGCTTCGTGGACCGCGAAGACCCGCTCGACCTCCGCCAACACCTGATCGAACGGCCGCGTCTTGTAGCCGCTCGCCGCCTTGATCGTGTTGCCGTGCATCGGGTCGCACGCCCACACGACCGCCCGCCCCTCGCCTCGTACCGCGCGCACCAACCGCGGCAGGCGCGCCTCGACCTGATCGGCGCCGAAGCGGGTGATCAACGTCAACCGGCCCGGCTCGTTCGCCGGATTGAGCACGTCGATCAGCCGCAAGAGCTCATCTGCATCCAGGCTCGGCCCCACCTTCAGACCCACGGGGTTCTGGACACCGCGACAGAACTCGACGTGGGCACCCTGGAGTTGGCGCGTCCGATCGCCGATCCAGACCATGTGCGCGGACGTCGCGTACCATTGGCCCGAAGTGGAATCGATCCGCGTCAGCGCCTCCTCGTAGCCGAGCAACAGCGCTTCGTGGCTGGTGTAGAGCGTCGTCCGCCGGATGTCCGGATTGCTGAGGTCGGACACGCCACAAGCGCGCATGAACGACAATGCGTCATCGATCTGGTCGGCGAAAGCCTGATAGCGCTGGCCCTGGGGCGACCGCTCGCAAAAGCCGAGATTCCAACTGTGGACCCGCTCCAAGGATGCGAAACCGCCTTCGGTGAACGCGCGGAGTAGGTTGAGGGTGGCCGCCGCCTGGGCATAGGCCGAAAGCTGCCGTGACGCCTGCGGCTCGCGCGACGCCGAGTCGAACGGCAGTTCGTTGACGATGTCCCCGCGGTAGCTCGGCAGCTCGATGTCGCCGATGCGCTCCACCGGCGAGGAGCGCGGCTTGGCGAACTGGCCGGCCATGCGCCCGACCTTGACCACCGGCAAGCCTGCGCCGTAGGTCAGCACTACCGCCATCTGCAGCAGCACGCGCAGGCTGTCGCGGATCTTGTCGGCGTTGAAGTCGGCGAACGCTTCGGCGCAGTCGCCGCCCTGAATCAAGAACGCGCGCCCCTCGGCCACCTCGGCGAGGTGGGCCTTGAGGCCGCGTGCCTCACCGGCGAACACCAAAGGCGGGTAGCCGGCGAGTTCGCGCTCGACCGACGCCAGCGCCGTGCGGTCGGCATAGGTCGGCAGTTGCTCGGCCGGTCGTTGGCGCCAGCTCGACGGCTGCCAGCTCGAGGTCATGTCCATCTCCGAACGTGGACCCGAGCCAATAGCCCAGCGGTCACCTGGCCGCCAAGGGGTGTTGCGCCTTGGCGGCCAGGCGACGCGCCATGCGCGGGCCACGTTACGCAGGCCGCTTGATCTCGGGACAGGCGGGCACACCTCACGCGGCGCGACGACGCCTTGCTCGAAATCGCCAACCGGTGCTTGTCCTACACGAGACGTATCTCGCGCGAATGGCCCGAGGGCGACCAGGCAAGGCGCACCTCACGGCCTGCCGTTGCGGCGGGCGCCGATGCGCGAACGGTCGCTGCAACGAGGAGATCACCCTTTGGCAAAGCCAGAGATCGTCGTTGCCGAGCAGATTTGGTCCGCGCGCTACGTCGTCCGGACCGGGCCCATGTCGATCCCCGTCCGCTCGACGATCATCAAGCTGGCCGACGGCAAGCTCTGGATCTGCTCGCCGCCGAAACCGACGCCGACGTTGCTGGAAGCGCTGCGGGAACTTGGCCCGTGTGGCTACGTCGTTGCCCCGAACCTGCAGCATCATCTCCATTTTGCCGAGTTTCTAGCGAATGTGCCGAGCGCCGAAGGCGTCGTCGCACCCGGACTACGAAACAAGGTCCCCGCTCTGCGCGATCATCGCGTGCTCGGCGAAGGCGACTGGGCAAACGATCTCACCGGCTTCTTCGTCGAAGGGCTGCCCGTCCTCAATGAAACCGTGTGGATCCACAAATCGACTGGCACGTTGATCGTCGCAGATCTCTTGTTCGACTTCGGTGCCGACAACCCGCTCTTCCTCCGTTTGGTCGCCCGATTGCTGGGAGTCGATGGTCGTCTCGCCATGTCACGGACGATGAAGTTGGCGGTCAAGGACCGGGCCGCACTCAAACGGACGATCGACCGGATCATGAGCTACCGGATCGACCGAATCATCACCGCCCACGATCAGATCATCACGAGCAACGTCGAAGGACGCCTCGCGGCTGCCTTCGCGTGGTTACGGCCCTGACCCTACACCCTGCGCGGGTCTTGTCATGCTCGACGACTGCTGGGAGACGAGGTCGAAGGCTCGCTACCAGTAGGGCCTCAGTAGCGAGCATCTCGCAAGCGGCAGCGGCCGACGCCGCAGCATCTCGCCGGGCACACGCCAGACGTGCTATCGGCCTACGCGATCGATCGGCCGCTGATGGGGGAGGCGCATGCAGGTCGAAGAGTTCGACATCTCCGCGCTCCAAGCGGCCTACGCCGACCGTCGCGTCTCTTGCGCCGAGCTGTGCGAGGCGTACCTCGCGCGGATCGCAGCGATCGATCAGGCGGGACCGACGCTGAAGTCCGTCATCGAGATCAACCCGGACGCCATGGACATCGCCCGGAGCCTCGACGCGGCCCTCGCTGCCAGGGGACCGGTCGGCACGCTCCACGGCGTGCCGGTGATGGTGAAGGACAGCATCGACACGGGCGACGGCATGATGACCACCGCTGGTTCGCTCGCCATGCTCGGCCACGTCGCGGAACGCGACGCCTTCGCCGTCGCCAAACTGCGCGAGGCGGGCGCGCTGGTCCTCGCCAAGACCAACATGAGCGAATGGGGCTACATGCGCTCGACCCGTGGCTGCAGCGGTTGGAGCAGCCGTGGTGGCCAGGTGCGCAATCCCTACGCCCTCGACCGCAGTCCGTCCGGCTCCAGCTCCGGTTCGGCGGTGGCGGTGGCGGCCAATCTCTGTACCGCGGCGCTCGGCGCCGAAGTCGATGGTTCGGTGGTCCGGCCGTCGTCCATCAACGGCATCGTCGGCCTCAAGCCGACGGTCGGGCTGCTCAGCCGCTCCGGTGTCATCGGTGTCGCCGAGCCCCAGGACACGGTCGGCCCGATGGCCCGCACCGTCACCGATCTCGCGATCGTTCTGGACTGCATGACCGGTCATGACCCTAGCGATCCCGCAACCGAAGAAGGCGCCAAGCGAAAGGCACTGGACTACCGAGCGTTCCTTCGACCGGATGCGCTCCGCGGGGCGCGGATCGGCGTCGCGCGCGATGCGATGGGCTACCACGAAAGGACCGACGCGGTGATGGAGGGCGCGTTTCGGGTCCTTCGCGACCTCGGCGCCGAGCTCGTCGACCCGGCGAACGGCAGCCAGCTCCCTCTGTTCGGCCAGACCGAGCTCGACTTCATGCTCTACCAGCTCAAAGCCAGCACCAACCGCTACCTCGCCACGCATCCGAACGCGCCGATTCGTGACCTCGACGAGCTGATCCGCGTCAACCGTGAGCGCGCGGCCGAGATCATGCCCTACTTCCAGCAGGAAGCATTCGAGATGGCCGCCCTACGCGGCGGGCTCGACACACCCGAGCACCTCCGCCTCCTCG
>JBCBTD010000023.1:0-57080 GCA_039818825.1 Pseudomonadota bacterium | reverse complement strand
CGCGGCGGCGGAGCCGCGGCCGTTCAGCTCCACGGCGGCGGCACCCTCCGTCGACGACGCACCGCAGGTGGAGCGCGGGTGGGCGTGGCCGTGGTGGCTGTTGTTGCTGTTGTTGCTGCTGCTCTTGGCGCTCGCGCTCTGGTGGTGGTGGCGGACGATGCCGGAGTCGTCGCCCTTGCCGCCTTCGACCCCGCCAACCATGGAAGCCCCGGTGAGTCCCGCAGCGCCGATGGCACTGCCCCAACGCGACGCTGCGGGCCAGTGGGTTTTGCCCGACGGCTGGGCCGCACGTCGTGACGGCCTCTGGGTTGCACCGGACGGCACGACGTTCAATCCGGCGACCGGCGACATCGTGCCCGGTACGGAGCCCGATGGATCGCTGCTCGACGGCGGCGACACCGAACCCGGATCGGACGCAGGCAACATCGACGGCCCACCGGAAACGGCCGGCGAGGAGCCCGGCGGCGCGCCTGACGGAGATGATTCCGGCGCCGACGGCTCACGGTCGGAAGAGCCCTCCACCCCCGAGCCGCCGGCCCCGGAACCGACCGGGGACACCCCGCCCGAGCCACCCGCTGGCCAACCGACAGACGACACACCTTCCGAGCCGGCCGGGGAGGCACCACCACAGCCCGAGCCGGGGGCGGGCGAGCCGATCCGCATCCCCGACGATGCAGCAGCCGGTGCGGTCGACGGTCCGGCGGGTTTTGCCAGCGGCCGTTGGGTGGGGCGTACGGAGCTCGCCGACGACCAGGGCGGCGCCGTCGAGCAGTCCTACGAGCTCGACGGCCAGGGCCAGGGCCGAAGCATCGTCCGGCGTGGCGATGGCATCACCTGCTCGGCGCCGGCGGAGGCGCGGATGGAAGGCGGCCAGCTCCGCGTCCGCGAGTTGGAGGATCTGCGTTGCGGCGACGGTTCGACCTACGAGCGCTCGCAGACCGTGTGCGAACGTGACGGCGCCGGGCGCACGGTCTGTCGTGGGGTGAACGCCGACGGCTCGACCTACGGCGTCCAGATCGAACGGGCGGCGCCGTGAACGCGGCACCGTCCGCATAGCCTAGGGGCCCGATCCGATGCCATTGGCACCCGTCCTCGACTGTCCGCCGACCGTTTGGTTGATCCCGCGCAGCGGCGTGCAGTTCGTCGACCTCGGCTTTCGCCTGCAGGGACGAAAGGACCTGCCGACCCAATGGGCGTTCCACGACGATGCCGCTGTCGGGCCGCCGCGGATCGTCGGCCGTGGCGACGCCGAGCCGACTGGCCGTGTCAGCTACGAGGTCGACGTTCGCAAAATCCTGGAGATGTTCGACCGCACGTGGCTGCCGCTGCCGATCCTTCGGCGCGCCCGGAGTGGCGGGCACGACCAGGGGCCGACCAACTGGACTCGGCTGTACCTGACGAAGCTCGCCGAGCCCGATGACAGCGGCTACGACCACCGGTTGGTCGTGGCGTTCGATACCGACCTCGACGTCGGCAGCCCCGATACGGCCTACCTCGCCCCGTCGCCGGAAGACACCCAGCGTGGCGCCGAGTTCTCGCTCGCCGACGCGCCCGAGGTGCTCGACTGGTACGTCAGCCAACGTTGGGTGACTGATTGGTGCCGAGGAACGGTCGCGGCGATGATCCGCGGCGAGGAGCGCACGCGTAACCGGGCGCCGCCGGTGATCGACGACGCGGCGATCGCCGCGCGCCTCGATGGCGGGCGCGAGGAGGTCGCCCGCTATCTCGCGTTGCTCGACCTCGTCCGCGAGTTGCGGTTGCTGCCGGCGTTCCGCATCGTCGACCGGATCACCGTGCCCCGCCCGGCGGCGATCGACGTCGACTTGGTGCTCGATGTCGGCAACTCGCGGACCTGCGGGCTCTTGGTCGAGACCCACCCCGACGAGCGGACCGCCAACGTCACCAATGCGCAGAAGCTGGAGCTGCGCGATCTCGGTCGTCCCGAGCGCGTTTACACCGACCCGTTCGACAGCCGGATCGAGTTCAACCGCGCGAGTTTCGGCCGCGACGACGTGTCGTTTTTGAGCGGCCGGGCCGACGCCTTCTCCTGGCCGACGGTCGCACGGGTCGGGGTCGAGGCGCAGCGCCTCGCCGGCCTGAGGCGGGGCAGCGAGGGCGCTACCGGCATGTCCAGTCCGAAGCGCTACCTTTGGGACGCCGATCCGCGCCAGGACGGTTGGCGCTTCAATGCCGGCGATCTGGACGATCAGGCGGGCGCCTACGCGACGGGCGTCGCGTACACGACCCTCGTCAACGATGCGGGCGAGCCGTTGCACGACGTGCCGCCCGACGTGGCGCCGAACGACGACCGCCGATTCCCCTCGATCCGCGCCAAGTACGCGCGCAGCCAGTTGATGGCGTTCGCCCTGGCCGAGGTGCTGCTCCAGTGCTTTTGCATGATGAATGCGCCGGCGAACCGGCTGAAGCGACCGAGCGCAGAGCTGCCGCGGCGGCTCGCCCGGGTGATCATGACGATGCCGACGGCGATGCCACTCGCCGAACGGCAGCTTCTCCGACATCGCGCCACCGCTGCTCGCGATCTGCTGTTCGTCTGCCTTGGTTGGGCGGAGGTCGATCCGTCGGGTGACGGCATCGTTCCGCTAGACGACGTCGCTCTGCCGGAGATCGTCATCGAATGGGACGAGGCATCGGCGACCCAGGCAGCCTACCTCTACAGCCAGATCGCCGTCGATCATTCGGGCGATGCCCGCGCCTTCTTCGACCGCGCGCGGTTGCCGACCAACCGGACCGATCCCGACCTCGACGACGCATTCCGGCTGGCCACGCTCGACATCGGCGGCGGCACGACCGACCTGGTCATCACCTCGTTCAGGGTCGAAGGCGCCGGCGCCAACGTCACCATCTTCCCGACGCAAATCTTGCGCGAGGGCGTGAGCCTCGCCGGTGACGACGTGCTGTTCCAGATCGTCGTCGATCACGTGCTCGTGCCGATCCGTGAGGCGCTGGTCCAGAGCGGCGTCGACCAGGGCATCGACGTGCTGATGCATCGCCTGTTCGGCGGCGATCGCAACGACATCGACGTCGCCGACCGGCTGCGGCGCCAGCAATTCGCCGCCCATGTCGGTGCGCCGGTGGCCTTGCGGCTGCTGCAGGCCTACGAACTCTGGAACCCGCTCGGCAACGAGCATCGCGCCGAGCCGTTCACCCTCGGCGACGCGCTGGGCGACGCTGTCGACGAGGGGTTGCTGCAGCGGATCGAGGACGAGGCGCGGCGCTTCGGCGCCTTCGATTTTCGCTTGGCGGACGTCGTGATCCACGTCGACCTCAAGGAGCTGGACCGGACGACGCGGAGCGTGCTGGTCGAGCTGCTGCGGGCGATGGCGGAGCTGATCTGCCGAGCGCGCGCCGATCTGTTGATCCTTTCCGGCCGGCCGTCGCGGCTCCCGGCTGTGTTTGGCGCCATCGTCGAGACCTGCGCGCTGCCGCCGCATCGGATCCAGCCGTTGCACAGCTTCCGCGTCGGCTCCTGGTACCCGTTCCGCGATATCCACGCGACCATCGCCGATCCGAAGACCACCGCCGCCGTCGGCGCCATGATCTGCCTTCTCGGCGAGGGGCGGCTGCGCAACTTCAACTATCGTTCGGACCGCTTGCGGCCCCGCTCGACCGCGCGGTTCTTCGGCAAGCTCGATCTCGATGATCGGCTGCGCCAGGAGAACGTGTTTTTCAGCGACCTCGACTTGGACGACGAGGGATACGAACTTCCGGATCAGCCGTTCGAATTCCGCGGGCCGATGACCTTGGGCTATCGCCAGTTCGGCGCCGACTGGTGGCCAGGCGCCAAGCTCTACGGCATCGACTACCTGTCGCCCGAGGCCGCGGCCCGGCTCAACGCGCGCACGCCCTTGCGGGTCCACCTCGAGCGGGTGACGGGGCGCGGCGCCAAGGGTGTGGTCGACGCCTTCGCGATCGCCCGCATCGAGGATGCGGAGGACCGCACGGTGTCGAAGAACCAGCTGCGGCTGCGGTTGCAGACCATCGACAACGCCGAGGGCTACTGGCTCGACACCGGTGTGCTGCTGCGAAGCTGAGAGAGGCCTTCGACCATGGAGCCGTCACCCGCCAACCTCGAAGCCGCCGTCGCCCGGGTCCGCACCGGCTCGGCGGACGCCCGGCTCTGGATCGACGAAGTTCGCGAAACCGCGGTTGGTGTCGCCAACCAGGCGGACAGTTTGATCGACGCCAGCCGACGGGCCAGCCTGATGGCGAGGCGCCTCGAAGCCGGGGCCGGACGCAACAACTGTGTCGGCGTCTTCGGCCCGAGCCAAGCCGGGAAGTCTTATCTCGTTTCGGCGCTGGCGCGGCCGTCCGGTGAGCGGATGGCCGTGGTTCTCGGCGACGAGGTCAAGGACTTCCTGCGCGACGTCAACCCGCCGGGCGACCGGGAGTCGACCGGGCTGGTCTCACGCTTCACGTCGCGCCGTGGGGCCGCCGACCCGGCGCACCCGGTCGAGCTCAGGCTGTTGAGCGAGACCGACATCGTAAAGGTGCTGGCCAACAGCTACTTCCTCGATTTCGACCCCAACAACACACGCATTCCACCGCCTGAGGAAGACGACGTGCGGGCAGCGGTCGCGGCGGCAGAGGCTGCTGCCGGCGGCACCGCTGCTCGCCATCTGGACGAAATCGCGCTCTACGATCTCGGTCAGTACTTCCAGCGGAACTTTCAGGCGCGGATCGGCGCGCTCAACCACGCGGGGTACTGGGACGCGGTGATCCGCGTCGGCGGCCGCCTCGCTCTCGCCGACCGCGCGCGGTTCTTCGCGCTGACCTGGGGCCGGATCGGCGCTTTCACCGAGCTGTACCTGCACCTCATGGAGAGCCTCGATCAGCTCGGCCACGCGCCCGAGGCCCGTGCCGCGAGCCGGGCCGTGCTGCCCCGGATCACGGAAGGAGGAGAGCCCAACAGCATCATCGACGTCGGTGTGCTTGCCCGGCTGCGGACCCCGGCGGACGCGGCGGACCTGGTCTCGGTCCGACCGGTAGCTGACGGGTCGGCAACGGCTGCGATCGAGCTGCCACGGGCGACGTTGACGGCGCTGGTCGCCGAGATCCGACTCACACTGTCGACACCGCCCTGGCCGTTCTTCGAGCACACCGATCTCTTGGACTTTCCCGGTGCCCGCTCCCGGCTGAAGTTGGTCGACATGCCAAGCAGCGACGACGGCGCCGCGGCCCGGCTGCGCGAGCTCTTCCTCCGCGGCAAGATCGCTTACCTCTTCCAGCGCTACACCGACGAGCTCGAGCTGACGTCGATGTTGTTGTGCATGCCGCCGAGTGTCGCCGAGGTGAAGGACTTGGCACCGATGGTCCGCGGCTGGATCCACCAGACCCACGGAGCGACGGCCGAGCGGCGGAAGGTCGTGCGCAACGCGCTCTTCTTGGTGCTGACCAAGCACGACATGGAGTTCCAGGAGAAGGAAGGCGAGGGCGCCGATTCTCGGCGGGGCAAGTGGGATCGTCGGCTGCAGGCATCGCTGCTCGAGCTCTACGGTCCCGACGGCTGGCCCGACGACTGGGACGGCGCGCCTTTCGCCAACACGTTGTTCCTCCGCAATCCCGGCGTCAAACAGGTCCACCTCATGGACTACGCCGACGTCGAGAGCTTGGACGAGGTTGGTCCTGCGGTGGCCGCGGCGCGGTTGATCGGCGACTACGAGACCGCCTTCCTCGACTCCGACGTCGTCGCCCGGCACGTGACCCGGAAAGAGGCCGTGTGGAACGCCGCGTTGATGCCCAACGATGGCGGCGTCGCGTTCCTGGTCGAGCGCTTGGGCGAGGTGCTGGAGCCGGGTTTGAAGAGCCGCCAGGCGGCCGAGCGGCTGGGTGAGGTGGCGGCTGGTCTCGCCAGCGCTCTCAATGGCTTCCATCATGCGGAAGGTGATCTCGCACGCCAGGAGAAGGACGCGGCGATGCAGGCGCTTCGCCGTTCGTTGCACCAGACCTTGTCGCGTGCGCCGATCGGTGGCCTCGGACCGCTCATGGTCGCCATGATGCTGCGCGCGGACGACGTACGCGCCGTGTTCGCCGGCGTCGCGGCGTTGAGGCCGAGCGAGCTCGAGGGTGCCGGCGGCGTTGGCGGGCCGGCGGTCGCCGGCGATCCCTGGGGCGACGACCCGTGGGCGGAGCCCGCGGCCGCGACGCCAGCCGAACCCCGCCCGACGGGCCGACCGGAGCGGTCCGACCTGTTCGCCGTCCGGATCATGAACCTTTGGGCGGCCCAGCTCCGCGCGCTGCAGCAGGACCCGTCCGCCTTGGCGACGATCGGTATCGACGCGGCGGACCTCGGGCGGCTGGTCGACGAACTGCTGATCGCCGCGGATCGGGCCGGGCTCGCCGAACGGATCGCCGAAGAGGCACGCCGCGAGACGGTGTCGGCCAGCGCGCGTTGGGCGGACGTCACCGATCGTGTCGCCCGAGCGGCTCGGTTCGCCGTCAACGACTTCGTGGCCTATCTGGGATTCGGTGATCTGCCGGCGGCGGAACGGCCGGGGATTCCGGAGCCGCCGCGTTCGTCGGAGCGGGCGATCTTCGGACCCGGTTCGCTCGGCGCACCCGGTCAGGAACTCGGTGACGCACCGGAGGTCCTCGAGCGTGCGTTCTTCGTTGACTGGGGCGTAGCGCTTCGCAGCATGGGGGTGGCAAATGTCGGCCACGCCGCGGGGCGCGAGATCACCGACGAGCAGAACCGCCGTCTCGGGGCGATCCTCGATCGGGTCGACTTGCAGCGAGCGTCGGACTGACGCCGCGCCGGCGGCCGCTGGGAGAAGGAACGGGATGCCACTGCGGGTCGATCAACCGGCCGCGATGGAGCCGGGTCACGCCAGCCTGATCGGGCAGTTGGCGGCGACGGTCGACGCCGCGTCGGCCGACGTTGCGTTCCTGCGCTTTCAAGGCGGCTCGCCGGAGTACCTCGACCCGACCAGCGGTGGCTGGGTGGCGGGCGAGCGGTGGTTCCGGCCCGATGCGGTGCGCTCGGTGGGGGCGGACGTGGCGGTGGATCTCGGCCCAGCAACGACCTGGCTCCTCGCTCCGTTCACGCCCTACGTGTTCAAGGTCCGCGATGGGGTTGGTGTCAGCCTGGAAGAGCGGTTCAGTTGGGCGCCTATCAGGCTGCCGTCGATACCCCCCAAAGCTGGTGTGCCCGACGATCCGGCTCCGAGCACGCTCCAAGCGGCAACCGAGTTTCCCGAGAGCGCGCCCGCGGCTGGCGGTCCGACGGAACCGCTCGGGTTGCAGGAGGAGCCGGTGGCCGCCCTCGCGACGATGACCGAGCCGGCGGTCGGCGAAGCCACGCCGGAGCCCGCCGGCAGTCCTGCGCCTGCCAGTCGAGGCGGGCGCCGATGGCTGGCCTTGGCCGCAGCACTCGTTATCGTCGCGGCCGGAGCGCTGGGTGCCTATCTGTTGCTCGATGACGTCGCGCCGGCCTCCACGGAGGCGGGCGTGCCTCTCGACCTCGACGGCGCCCGCGCTTTTCTGACGAGCGAGCCTGCGCCGGACGCCGAAGCGGCGCTGGCGGAGGCCCAGCGCTTTGCGGCGGCGACAGCCCACGACGGCGCATTTCTCCTCTATCGATACGCGGCGCGCAAAGGTGCTGCCGATGCGGCGTTCGCCATCGGTCGCTACTACGACCCCGAGACGTTCGACGCAGGGCGCGGCCCGGTGGCCAACGCCGATGCCGCGACCGCGCTCGAGTGGTACGAGCAGGCGGCCGACGCCGGCCACCAGGCCGCGATGCTTCAGGCGGCGACATTGCTCGAGGCGGGCGACACCGGCCGTACCGACGCGGCCGCAGCGGCGCGGGACTGGCTGCAGAGGGCCGCCGCCGCGGGTAGCGCCGACGCACAGGAGCGGATTCGATGACACGCCCGTTCGGCCTGTTCGCCGCGGCCGTCGCCGCTTTGGTCCTGGCATCGTTCACGGCCCCCGTACTGGCCCGCGAGCCGATGTTGATCGAGGGCAAAACGACACTCTACGAGCGCGTCCTCACCCGGCCTGGCGCCCGTGTCGAAACCACGATCGACGCGGGCGATGGTCAGGCACTGGCGCCGTTCACCCCGCTTTACGTCTATCAGCGCCTGCCGGTGGACGGTGGTGGTTCGGCCTATCTCGAGGTGGGCACCGATACCGAAGGGAGCGTGCTCGGCTTTCTGCGCGAGGACGAAGAGACGATCCCCTGGCGACACAGCCTGGTCCTGGCGTTCGCCGAGCCAGTGAACCGCGACCGGACCCTGTTCTTCGACACCGAGGAGTCGCTGGCGGCGTGGCAGCAGGCGCCGGACCTCGCCGCCCGAGCCGACGCGGCGCGCGACGCGATCGATGCCGGCAAGCTCGATCCGTCGTCGCCGGTGGTCGCGGTCGAGCCCGAGGGCGTGGTCGACTTCGAGACCGAGTTTTACATGTTGCCGGTGCTGGAGGCATCGTCCACGCGGCTGCCGAGCGGCTTTCGCGTGCGCAACGTGCGCGTCGCCAGCATCACCAAAGACGAGGCCACGGCGCTGCCGATGCGCCGCCGGGTCGACCCAAGCGCGCTCGACGAGTTTCGCGCCGGGGTGGTGTTCGTCATCGACGCGTCGAACTCCATGCAGCCCTACATCGACAAGACCCGCGACGTGATGCAGGGCGTCTCCCGCCGCGTCGAGGCGGAGGGGCTCGCCGACCGGGTGCGTTTCGGGCTCGTGGCCTACCGCGACGATCCTGATGCGGTCGAGGGCGTGGAGTACCTCGTTCGGACCTTCGCCGACCCCAACGAGGTCGCCGACGGCGCCGCCTTCGCCGATGCGACCGCACCGCTTCGAGCTTCGCCGGTGTCGACGCGCGCCTTCGCGGAGGATGCCTACGCCGCCATCGATCAGGCGTTCAACGGCATCGATTGGGGCGACTTCGGTGCGCGGTCACTGGTGCTGGTGACCGACGCCAGCGCCCGTGAGGGCGACTCGCCGTTTTCGTCGACCAAACTGAACGTCGGCGAGGTCCGCCAGCTCGTCGAGCGGAACGGCGCTGCGGTCTACGTGCTGCATTTGCAAACGCCCGTGGGCAGCGACGATCACCCGATCGGCGAGGCGCAGTACCGCCAGCTCGCGGCCTATCCGGGTTTGGCGGAACCGCTCTACTTTCCGATTCCGGCGGGCGATCCTGCGCTGTTCGAGGAGCAGGTCGCGCGGCTCGCCGAAGCCTTGGTCAGGCAGGTTCGCGAGGCGCGCCGGGAGGTCGAGGCACCGGATCGAGGCGAGGCGTCGGCTGCACCGTCGTCGGGCCTGGACAGGGCAGCGCGCCAAGTCGGTCGGGCCATGGCACTCCGCTACCTCGGCCGCACGGCCGGTGTGCAGGCGCCCCAGATGTTCGAGGCCTGGGCCGCCGATCGGGACTTGGCGAACCCGGACGTGGCGTCGTTTTCGGTGCGCCTCCTGGTCAGCAAGAACCAGCTCAGCGATCTGCAGCGGACCTTGCAGCTCACGGTCGATGCGCTCGAAGCCGGCCAGATCGACCCGGACGACCTCTTCAACCAACTACGGAGCGCTTCGGCGGCGATGGGGCGTGATCCGTCGAAGGTGGGTCAGGCCGACGCGCGCAATCTCGCCGAGACCGGGCTCATGGCCGAGTATCTGGAGGGCCTGCCGTACCAGAGCCGCTTGATGTCGCTCACCGAGGACGACTGGTTCCGCATGGGCCTCGGCGATCAGCAAGCGATCATCGACGATGCCATTTCGAAGATCCGCCTGTTCCAGCGCTTTCACGACGATACCGAGCACTGGATCGCCCTCAACGACGGTGACGACCCGGGTGACCATGTCTACCCGGTGCCGATCGACGTCCTGCCCTGAGCAGCGGCACGCCACCGCCGGTGATCGAAGCGGAGGGCGTCGACGTACGGCTCGGCGGACGGTTCGCGGTCGAGCTTCGCCACCTCCGCGTCGGCGGCGGTGATCGCGTCGCCGTGGTCGGGCGGAGCGGCACTGGCAAAAGCACGATCCTCCACCTGCTGGCGGGCCTGCTGGCACCGGCGACCGCCGAGCGCCTCGTGGTGCGCCCCAACGGTATCGGTGCCATCGATCTGGCGGCCTTGTGGCAGGAAGGCCGGCACGGCGAGCTTCGCCGCTACCGCGCCCGCTCCGTCGGCTTCGTGCTGCAGTCCGGCGGGCTGGCGCCGTTCCTCACCGTCCGTGAGAACGTGGCGCTGCCGACCGCCCTGCGCGCGGACGTGGCGGACGTCCGGGTCGACGAACTGCTCGACAAGCTCGGAATCGGCCACCTTGCGACCAGCAAGCCGGACCGGATCTCCGTGGGTGAACGCCAGCGGGTCGCGATCGCACGCGCGTTGGTGAACCGTCCGGCGGTGGTCCTCGCCGACGAGCCGACCTCGTCGCTCGATCCCGATACCGCCGACGTGGTGATGGACCTCTTGACCGCCGCCATCCGCGACGACGCCGCGACGTTGCTCATGGTCACGCACGACGCGCAGCTCGCCGAGGACCACGGCATCCGCCTGATCCGCTGCCGGACGACCCCGACGCCCCACCGCTCCTGCCTCGACGATCGCCGCGACGTGCCATGCGCAGGTTGTTGAAGGTGGCGCTCGCCGATCTCGGCCACGAGTGGTCGGTGTCGTTGGCCGCGACGTTCTCCATGGTCGCCGTCGCAGCGCCGCTGGTCGTCCTGCTCGGTCTCCGTGAGGGCATCATCGGCGAGCTGCTGGAACGCCTGCGCGCCGATCCGGCAGTGCGGCTCGTGACGCTCGATGCGACCGGTGCCGCACGGTTCGATCCGGCGTGGTTCGAACGGATGGCGGCGCGCGACGACGTGGCGTTCGTCCACCCGGCAACCCGGTTCGCTGCGGCTCAGGTCGACCTGATCGCCGAAGACGGCGAGGCCCGCGTCAGCCTCCTGCCAACCGCACCGGGCGATCCGGTCTTCGGCACCGACGTTGGGGCGCTGGAGACACCCTTCGCCATCAAGTTGACCCACGACCTCGCCCAACGGCTCCGGGTGGGGACCGGCAGCACGCTCGGCCTCGCGTTCGAGCGGTCGGTAGGCGGCCGGATCGAGCCCTTGGTTCTGACGGTCACCGTCGCCGACGTCGCCGCAGCGGCCGACCACCAGGGCCGTGCCGCGTTCGCCCGGTTCGAGCTCCTGACGGCGATCGAGGACTTTCGGGATGGCTTCAGGGCGCCGTTGCTTGGCGTGGCAGCCGGCGAGCAGCGACAGGAACGGGCGTTCGTGCCCAACTTCCGGCTCTACGCGGCCGACATCGACGATGTTGCGGGCCTTGTCCGAGATCTTCAGGCGGAAGGCTTGAGCGTGTCGAGCCGGAGCGATGCCATCGCCGCAGCGTCGAACCTCGACGCCAACCTCCGTCTGGTGGTCGGAGCGTTGCTCGCCCTTGGCGTGCTGGGCCTCGCCGGCGGGCTTGCCGCCATCCAGTGGAGCCTCGCCGTGCGCAAGCGTCGGCTGATCGCCGTGCTCGGTTTGATCGGGTTCCAACGCGGTTGGCTGGTCGGCCTGCCCGTCGTCCAAGCCGTCCTGCTGGCGTGCCTAGGTGCGGCGCTGACGCTTGCGGCGGCGTTGGCGTTCGCCGAGCTGGTCAACCTGTTGCTGGCCGAAAGCTTCGGCGCCGAAGAGCGCGCCTGCGTCATCACCTGGCCGATCGCGATCGCGACGACCCTTGGCCTGGTCGCCATATCGATCCTGCCGGCGCTGCGAATCGGTCTCGTCTTCGCCACGTTGGAGCCAGCCCATGAAATCCGCGACGGCTAGCCTCGTGGTGCTGTTGGCGATCGGGTCGGCGGCTGCAGTCGCAGCGGATTGGCCCGAACGCTACGTCAACAACCAACCGGCCGAGGGCGACTTGGTGCTCCCGATGCCCTGCGATGGCGCCATGGTGTTCCGCCAAGTGGACGTGCCGAGTGCCGACGTGCTGGACGACTACAAGGTCGAGATCGGGGCGCATGATCCGCAGCGCTCGTTCATGGAACACGCCCGGCCGGCATTCATCAGCGCGCCGTTCGCGGGCGCAGCCGACGGCCGGCGTTCCTACTACCTCGGCAAGTACGAGGTCACCGAACTCCAGTTCCATGCTTTCGACGAGCCGTGCCCGGCGGTCGACGAGGACGGCTGGTTGCCGGCAACTGGGGTGACCTGGGCCGAAGCGACCAGCTTCGCAGAGACCTACACCGCCTGGCTCTGGGAGAACCACCAGGAGCTGGTCCCCTCGATCGACGACGCGCCGGGCTTCGTCCGTTTGCCGACCGAGGACGAGTGGGAGTTCGCTGCCCGTGGCGGCGCTGCCGTGTCACCCGGCGCGTTTCAAGCCCGGCTCTTCCCGATGGACGACGCGCCGGCCCGCTACGTCTGGTACGACGCCGCCGAGAGCGCCAATCGCGAGTTGAACGTCACCGGGCTGCTCAGGCCGAATCCGCTCGGTCTCCACGACGTCCTCGGCAACGTGGCCGAACTGGTGGCCGATCCCTTTCGCTTGGTCCTGGTTGGGCGCGAACATGGTCGCGCCGGCGGCTTCGTGAAGCGTGGCGGCGACTTCCGGACCAAGCTCGCGAGCCTCCACAGCGGGCTTCGCGAGGAATTCTCGCCGCTCGGACGCGACGGCCTGCGCCGCGAGCCGACCACCGGCTTCCGGCTCGCGCTCGTCGCACCCAGCCTCACCAGTCGCGAGGGTATCGCCACGATCCGCGAGAGCTGGACGGCGCTTGCTGCGGCGATCGAGGCGGCGGAAGCGATCGGCGCCGAACGGGCCGATCCCGTCGAAGAAGCGACGATCTTGGCGGAGGCGGTCGACAACGAAGAGATCGCGCAGCGCCTCTTGAACCTGGCGCGGGTGGTCGAGACGAACATTGCCGAACGCAACCAGGAGCGGGCCCGGGCCGCCCGCGAACGGCTTCGCTCGGCGGTGTTCATCGCTCGCCGTTTCGACCTCCAGCATGTACTCGACGAGAGGATCTGCGGGCGGTTCGAGGAGATGGGCGGCGAAACCTGGGCGCGGCAGGAGCCGGGCTGTCGCCGTGCCGCCGCCGCGTTCGCTACCGACGCCGACTACTATGTCGATATCGCGCTGACCCTTGGTGACGAGTACGCCCCGGACCTGCTGGAGAAGCAGGCGACGATTCTCCGTTCGGAGTTCGGGGCGCGGGGCAACCCCGACTCGGCGTCGGCGGTGATCCAGGTGGTTGACGATGTCGGGCTGCTCCGAGACGGTGGATCATCCATGAAAAGCGTCATCATCGACGGATGGCGCCGACGCATTTCACCATGATCCAGGGAGCGACGATGTTCGGAAGCGCCCGTACGACGCCGCGATTGATGGTGGTCATCGTCACCATGTTCATGGTCGCGGCCTGCCAAAGCACCGGCTCGTTCGGCACGCCGGCCCAACCGCTGACACCCGAAGAGCAACGCATCCGGAGCGAAGCGCGGTTGTTCAACGAAACCGTGTTCGGCGGCGCCGTGACGAAAGCGGCGGTTTACGGTGGCGTCGCAGCGCTGGCGACGCTGCTGCTCACCGGCGATCCCGGCCGCGCTGCACAGGCGGCGTTGGTCGGCGTGGTGGCCGGGGGCGCCGTCGGTGCGTTGGACGGCTACATGGTGGCAACCCAACAAGAAGCGGCGAACCGCCAAGTGCGCGAGATCGAGGTCCACATCGCCAACGTCCAGCAGGACAATCAGCGGCTGGAGCAATCGATCCAGACGACGCAGCGGGTCATCGCCAGTACCGAAGCCCGCTTGGCCGCGGCCGAGAGCCAAGCGGTGAACGACCGCGCCGCGGTGGCGTCGCTTCAGGCGGAGCGGGCAAGGGCGGCCGACAATGTCGAGACCATCGACGAGTTGATCTCCGGCGCTTCGACTCGCCGGGACCAGCACATCGCCGTCGCCCAGAACATGCGGGAGCGTGGCATCGACACGGCCGTGCTCGACCAGCAAATCGCCGAGAGCACGCAGAAGCTCCAGCGGCTCAGCGAGGAGCGTGATCTGCTCACGAGCCGGATCGGCAGCGGGCCGATCGGCTGAGCGGTGCGGAGGGGAGGGCAGCCGATGGCCGAGCGGTACCGACGATGGGCGCTGGCCGCCGCGTTGATCGGCTCTTTGGCGGGCTGCCAGACCTATCTGGAGCAGAAGGCGGACGCATCCGCTGGAGGCCCGCAGCGGCGCGTCGACGACGCCAACCAGCGGCTCGCTTTGGCCCAGGACGAGACCTACAGCCTGCAGACGACCCTGGAAGACGACCAGGCGTATCTGGGCCATCTCCAAGCGAACCTCGACGATGCCCAGCGCAATTTGAATGCGCAGCGGGCGCGGCTTGCGTCGGCGCGCAACCAAAATCGCATCACCGCCGCCGAAGAGCGCGCCGCCGAGCAGCGCTTGGCGAGCGCCACCGCCGATGTCGAAAGCGCGGTCTTGGAGATCCAGTCCAAGGAAGCGCTCGGCAACGCCGGTGCTGCCGATGCCAAGCGTCGAGAGCTGACCCAGTTGCAGCAGAAGATCGAGGCGATCAACGAGGAGATCGCCTTGATGACGCGCTGAGGGATCGCTCGCCGGCGACGCGGCGCGTCACGTCAGCCACAGCGCGATCGCCGGGAACGTCAGTAAGAGGGCGACGCGGAGCAGTTCGGCGACGAAGAACGGTGTCACGCCCTTGAACGTCTCGATCATCGGTACGTCTTTCGCGAGGGCCGAGATGACGAAGACGTTGAGGCCGACCGGTGGCGTGATCAGGCCCAGCTCGACGACGACGAGAGCGAGTATGCCGAACCAGATCTTCAACTCCTCGGTGGTCATGCCGAACCCGGCGTCGGCGGCGGCGACGTAATCGCCACCGTTGAGCTCGACCAGGATCGGCCAGAAGAACGGTACCGCCAGCAGGATCATGGAGAGCGAGTCCATGAGACAGCCCAGCACGATCAGCGCAAGCAGCAGCAGGACGAGAACGACCATCGGCTCCAGTTCGGTCATCACCATCCACTGAGCGGCGGCTTGCGGCACGCCACCCCTGGACATGAAGATCTTCAACAATTCGGCGCCTAGCAGCACGAGGTAGATCATGCCGGTCGTGCCGGCAGTTTCGAGCAGCGCCGTACGGGTCTCACGCCAGCCGATCCGACGGGCGGCGAGGCCGTAGGCGAACACCAGCACCACGCCGATCGCTGCGGCCGGTGTCGGATTGAACCAGCCGGCGTAGATGCCGCCGATCACGGCGCCGAAGATCAGCGCCACCGGCAACACACCGACACTGGCGGCGCGCATCTCCGCTGCCGACACCCGTGCCCCGGGCGGGCCCGAGTCGGGAAACAGCCGGACGTAGAGGGCGATCGTGAGGATGAACAAGACGACGGCGATCAGCCCCGGGATCAGTGCGGCCTTGAACATCGTGACGATGTTGGCCTCCACCAGGATCGCGTAGACGACCAGCACGACCGACGGCGGGATGAGGATGCCGAGCACGCCGCCCGCGGCGATCGTGCCTGTCGCCAGTGCGCCCGAATAGCGGAACCGGCGCAGCTCCGGCAGGGCCACTTGCCCCATCGTCGTGGCCGTCGCGAGCGAGGAGCCGCACACCGCGCCGAATCCGGCGCAGGCCGCCACCGCCGACATGGCGATGCCGCCCTTGAGCCAGCCGAGCCACGCATTGGCGGCGCGGAACAGGCTTTGCGACAGGCCGGCGTGGCTGGAGAGATAGCCCATCAGCACGAACATCGGCACCACCGACAGATCGTAGATGGCGAACTGCCCGTACGCCAAGGTCTTCAGCTGGCTCAGGAAAATCGCCGGGCCGTTGAGCAGGACGATGCCGGCGCCGCCGACGAGGATCATCGCGTACGCGATCGGCATACGGATGACGATCAGAGCCACCAGTACGCCGAAGCCGAGAATACCCACGAGGAGAGGAGTCATGGACGGCCAAGCGACGGGCGGCGGTCTTGGCCCCGGCCGCAAGTCTTTAGAAGCGTGGCGATGGCGGCCAGTGCCAAAAGGCCCAAGGACACGAGGATCGGCAGGAACGCGAGCCAATGCGGGATGTCGAGGATCGCCGTGGTTTCTTCGTAGCGACGGTAATCGAGGAGGCCAGCGCCCATCCGCCAGAGCAAGAGCAAGCTGAAGCCCAAAGCCGTCACGGCAGCCATCAGCGCGACGGCCGCCTGAGTGCGCCGTGAGGCCCGAGCTGTGAAGATGTCCGCGGTGACGTTGGCGCCGCTCACTTGCGCGTAGGGCAGAAAGCTGAAGGCGGCGATGGCGACGCCCATCTGTACCAGCTCGAAGTCGCCCGGGAACGGCCGATCGAGGAGCACGCCGCCGAGCACCGAGCCGACGCTCATGAGCGCGATGAGCAGCAACAGCACGCCGCCGCCGATCGCCCAGCAGGAAGCGATCCGATGCACGACGCCGACGAAGCCGACGCGGCGGCGGGCCGTCCGCGTCGGCACGTCGCTAGTTCGCGTGTTTGGCGACGAGCTCGCGTGCGCGGTCGACCAGGGCCTGGCCGTCGATGCCGTCTGCCGTCGTCTCTTGGATCCAGCGATCGGCGACCGGCGCCAGGGCCTCCTCGAAGGCCTCGGTTTCGGCCTCGGTCAGCACGACGTGGGTGTTGCCGGCCGCCGTGGCGATGCCGATCGCGCGGTCGTCGTTGCCCTGCCAGACGTCGCCGACTTCGGCCCACCACTCTGGCCCGGAGGCATCGCGAAAAGCGCGTTGGATGTCTTCGGGAAGGTCGTTCCACCGGTCCTCGTTCATCGAGACCTGGAACGTCGTGGTTCCCAGCCGCCAGCCATCAGCCCCTTCGATCTGGTACTGCGTCTGGTCCTGCAGCTGCAGCGCCGGAATGATCTCGAAGGGGATCAGGGCACCGTCGACGACCTTCCGGGAGAGCGCTTGCGGCAAATCCGGCACCGGCATGGCGGCTGGCGCCGCGCCGAGCGCCTCGATCACCCAGGCGCCGGTGCGCGTCGGGATGCGCAGCTTGAGACCGGCCGTGTCAGCCGGGGTGCGGACTTCCTGATCCACCATCTGCAGCGCTTGGCCGGCGTGAACGTGGAGGAACATCACTTCGACGCCGTCGTAGTCGTCGGCGAGATGCTCGTCGAACATCTCCTGCATGGCCAGGTTGGTGGCCCGCGCGTCGTTGCTGAACACCGTCGGCAGCTCGAAGACCTCGGTGCGCGGGAAGAGGCTCGGCGTGTAGCCGTTGACCGTCCAGACCAGGTCGACCACACCGTCGCGCGCCTGGCGGATCAGCTCGGGCGGTTTGCCGCCGAGCGACATCGACGGGAAGATCTCGATCGAGACGCGACCGTCGCTGTTCGCCTCGACCCGTTCGGCCCAGGGCACCAGCATGTCGGTGTGCGCCGGTGCTTTCTGCGACAAGAAGTGGTGCAGCTTGAACTCGTACTCGGCGGCATTCGCAGCCGTCGTTCCGAGCAGCAGCGCGGCCATTGCGACCACCGTCGCGCGTCCCCGTTCCACCACCATCGTGCCTTCCCCCGTTTGGACCTTGTCGTCTCCGCGACCGCCGGACCTGCCAGCTGCCCAAGCTCTCGGATCAGCCGCGGCGGATCGGGCCAGGTGGTCGCGTGATCGGCCCTTTCGATCATCGAGGCCGTTCGTCGGGCGGGAGAGTGCGTCCCCCAGCTCCGCCGATCAAGCGTTTTACCGGCCGACGAAGCGGCCGACGCGCGGGCGGCGGCATGGCCGTGCGGCACGACGTGTCACGGTGTTTTCCGGGCGACGATGAACACGCCCTTGCCGGCCGGCGGAGACCACCGATGCTCGATGGTGAAGCCCTGAGCGACCAGCATCTCGGCCAGGTGATCGGCTCCGAAGAACCGCACCAGGGGCAACAGACCGAGGCGCCGGCCGACGAACAAGATCGGCTTGAACCAGGCCATGCCATCGGCAAGGCACACGGTGCTGCTGACGAAGACGCCACCCGGCTTCAGCAGTCGATGAACCTTGCCGACGACCGCCTCGGGGTCCTCCAGCAGGTGCAGGATGCTGAGCCCGAGCACGGCGTCGAAGCTCTCGTGTGGCGCGTCGAACCGTTCGATGGCGGTGCACACGAACGAGACGTTGGCGACATCGGCCGCCGCCGCTTTGTCGCGGGCGATGTCGATCATCCGCGGGGAGAGGTCCGTTGCGACCAGGTGCTTGACGAACGGCGCATGCAGCAGCGCGGTCGAGCCGGTGCCGCAGCCGAACTCCAGCACGTCCATGTCGGGGCGGAGATAGGCCCGCGTGGTCTCGAGCTTGATCTGGTAGGCGGCTTCGTCGGCAATCGGCTTCTTGGCGTAGCGATCGGCGATGCGATCCCAGAACCTGGTCGTCGGTGGGGCTGGGAGGAGGGTCGTGTCGCTCGAGGTCATGACGGTCTCCGTCGGTCCGTCGGCGCCATCGCTGCTCGGGAGCAGCGCCGATGCGGTGGGGTGAATGGACCGTCTCGCTGTCTACGCCTGCAGGGCCCTGACACGAACTGACCAATCGCGGCTGACCATCATGCGAAAACGCATGGACTGGCGCATCGTGACATTCGACTGAAACCGCGCGTGCGCTCCTCGTCGCTGCACCATGGAAAGCTCATCGTCGGCGGGTCGCGCGCCACTTGGGCTCGTGCCGAGCCTCATGTACAGCCGCTGCTGTCACAGGTCCCCGAGACCGACTGGGTGTAAGGTCCGAAGTACGAATGTATGTGGGGCGGCGGGATGCAGGCCGTCGCGCAGTCGATCTTGTCCTTCTGCACGGTAAAGCCCCACTGGTCGTTGCCGTCGTCCGCCTCGGTGGTGAACGTCAGCTGGGTGCCCTGCGGCACCGCAGCGATGAAGGACGGGTCGAGGCTGTAGGTCGTCTTCGCCGCGTCGGAGGCGCCGCTGTAGTCGGGATAGTCCCCGAAGTCGTGGCAGCCGACGAGCGTGGCCTCCCACCTCAGCCATTCGTCGACGCTGTTGGTGTAGACGTCGATGGTGACGTCGGACGTGCCGTAGCTCTGGGAGTAGGAGGCGTTGGCGCTCGGCCCGCTGGTGCCGATGTCGCCGCCGATGGTGAACGTCGTCGACGTGCTGCCGACGGTCGTGTCCGGCATGTACCCGGTGGGCCACCACTGCCCACCCGACGTCGTTACGGTCGCGGCGACCTGTTGGTCGGCGGTCCACCAGCCGCATTTGCCGCTGGTGTCGCCGAAGTCGTTGCCGGTCATCTCGTACTCGGAGATGCCAACCACCGTCCCGAAATCCAGCCGGTAGTAGTCAGTGTCCTGGTCTTCGGCGTCATCGAGAAAGTAGACGCTGAGCAGGAAGCTGTACGTTCCCGCATGCTCGTTCGGCGTGCCCTCGAACGTGGCGTACACGGTGCCGGTCCACTCGAAGTTGTGGATCGCGTTCCAGGGACTGTCCGAGTCGTCGGTTGCCGTTGACGTGTTGGTTGTCGTCGACGCGTAGATTGCCGGCGGCGCAGTGTGTGCCGTCGAAGCGTCGGTTGCCGTCGACGCGTAGGTTGCCGCCGACGCATAGGTTACCAGCGGCGCGTCGGTCGCCGGCGGCGCGTCGGCCACCGCGTTCCGGTCGTACCAGTTCCACGCGAGACGGAACGCCTCCTGCCGTGACTCCTCGTCCGACGGTGCGGCGATCGTCAATTCGTTGAGATGTCCGTCGCGGCTCCGCTGGAGCAGCACCCAAAGCCCCGCACCGCCCGTCGTCGTGCCGGCGGCGTAGAGGTCTGGCGCGATCAGGTCGAGCGCCCGCTTCAGCTCCCGCCCGGTACCCTCGGCGCCGATGATCGTCGTGCCGGCCTCGAAGCCCTCGAGCAGCGCCTGTTTCGCGTCCGGGCTCAGGTCGTCGACCAACGCGACGCTATCGAAGATGACGAACCGCAAATCGGCCGGACTGTCTTCGAAGATCGCCTGTGCGAGCGGCACGTCGACACGTGACGGCGCACTGTCGGTGCTGCGGTCGTAGGAGGTGACTCTGTCGCCCCCGCTCACCAGATCGAACACGACCCGATGATCTTCGTCAGCTGAAGGGTCCTTCGGACTTCCGTCGGCTCTCAGGCTCGGACCGACGCGCTCGCCCGTCTCCGCGACGCGCTCGCCCGTCTCCGCGTCGATGAACGTTCTGACGTCCGGTTGGTCATCGTTCGTCGTCTGAGCGGCCGCAGAACCCGCCACCCCAAGCGCACACAGCGCACTGACCCCGATCGTGAGCGCCCATTGGCGCCGCCCGTCCCTATTCTTCATGAGGCTGTCCTCCCCTTGGACAACGCGAGGTTGTGACCGAGTTTGACCCGATACCGGTGACGTCGCAATGACATTCGGCTGGCGTAATGCGTAGTCTCCTGGTGGTCGTGCGCTGCGGTGACCGCCCAGGCGGTTGCTGGTCCACGGACCGCTGTCGACTGGTCCAGCTGATACGGGCGGTGCGGACGACGTCGACCGACCGCCACGGTGCGCGGTCCTGTGGCCGTGCGAGGCAAGCGGCCGTGGCTCGTCTCAGGCGATGCGCACGTCCAGGAGCGCGAGCGAGGGTTCCTGGTGCAGATGTGTCAACGCCTCGTTCAGGGCGCGACGGAGGCCGGTGGCGTCCTCCACCGTGCGGGCGAAGGCGCCGCTGGCCCGGGCGACCGTAGCGAAGTCAGGTGACGGTGCGAGCGACGTCAGCGGCACCCGGTTGGCCTTGGCCGCGTGGCCTTCGGGGTACAGGCCGACGACCGATCGTCTGACCGCGTGCCACTCGGCGTTGTTCAGGACCACGACGAGGACCGGGACGCCAAGGGCGGCGGCGATCTGGTGGCAGGCGACCGGGTTGGCGAACACATAGGATCCGTCGCCCATGGTAGCGACGACCAGCCTTTGTCGCTGCGCCAGTTTGAACCCCAGCGCCGCCGGAAACGACCAGCCGAGCCCGCCGGCATGGGGTTCCTGGTGCCAGGCGTCGTGGCGGCGGAGGTCCAGGCTGTCCAACGGGCAGCCCAGCTCCGAGAAAACGACCGGATCGCACGCCGCGATGGCCGCAGAGAGGATGCGGGCGACGGCGCCCTTGGTGAGCGGCGTGTCGCTGGCATCGGCTTCGGCTCGCGCCCGGCGGAGGTCGTCCACAGCGGCAGTGACCCGGTGTCGGCGCGCCTCGACGGCCAGCGTCTCGGGCCTCTGCTCGGCCATCGCATCCGCCAGCGCCAGGACGGTGCGATCGACGTCGCCGGCAAGGGCCACGTCGCTCCTGAAGTTGCGGATGGGGGTCCGCTGGAACAGTGGGTCGGGTGCGATCTGGACGACCATTGCATCGGGGGCGGGCTCGCCGCGATCCGGCGACCAGGGTGCTAGACCATCGAGCACGACGACGACATCGGCCTCCTGGAGGAACGGCTCCAGGGCTTGGCCGACGTTGGTTGGATGGAGCGACGGGACCGCCAGCTCCGTTGCCCAGTAGTGGGAAATGGGTATGGCCCAGCGGTCGAGCAGCTCGGCCAGGGCCGCGAACGCCGCTGCCGACCCGGCGCCCCGCTGGGCGATGACCAGCGGCCGTTCCGCCGCTGCCAAAGCTTCGGCGACCTGGCGCACCAGCGCCGCGTCGGGCGCGCGCGCCGTCGAGAGCATGGCGGGTGGTCGTTCGAGCTTGGCTGCCGGGCAGGGCTCGCACAACACTTCGAGCGGCAGGCTCAGATAGACCGGTCCCGGCGGGCTCGAGCGCGCAATGGCCAAGGCGCGGTCCAGAAGATCGACGAGCTGTTCCGGATAGCGCAGCTCGTAGTCCCATTTGACGGCCTCGCGGACCAGCGCTGCTTGGTCCCGCATCTCCTGGCCCCAGGCGATCGGCACCGTCCGTGCACCGAACCGTCCCTTCTCGACGACCGACGTCCGTCCGGACATCAACAGGATCGGCACCTGGGCCGTTGCGGCGTTCAACGCGCCGATCGCCCCGTTCGCCAAGCCGACATTGGTGTGCAGGATCACCGCTTGCGGCCGCCCGGACGCCAGATAGTAGCCGTGCGCCATGCCCATGGCGGCATGTTCGTGGGGGGCCAACACCGCCTCGGGCATGGCAGCGCCGGTTGCGGTGGCTTCTGCCAAGCCCTCGATGATCGGCGGGAAGTCGGTGCCGGCATTGCAGAACACCATGTCGACACCAAGCGCCCGGAGCCGGAGGAACAGCGCGGCACCGGCGGTCACCTGATCGGCGTCGTCACTCATCGTCATCGATCGGCTCGCCTGCGTTGGCCCCGCCTCCTGGAGCCGAACGCGTCGAGCATGATCGCCGGCCATTGGATTGCAAGCCCTCCGCGAGCTCGGCCGGAGCAGTGCGGCCGAGCGTTGCGGCGCCTGCAATGCTGCACTGCCACATCATCGCAGGTATTCGCGTCGACGAATGCATAGCTCCAGAGGGTGGTTGAATCGGCATCTCGGTGCCAGGAGTTCTATGATGAGTGCGCTTTCTTCGTTCCGTCGTCTGTTGGTCCGCTGGTGGGTTTGGCGCAACACCCGCGCCGAGCTCGCAGCATTGACGGACCGGCAGCTCGACGACGTGGGCCTCGCCCGCGACGACGTCGACCACGCGGCCTGGCTGGCGGCGACGCGGGTTGCGGCAGCGGTCCCAAAGCACGTGCCGGCGACCGTGCCGCTGACCATCCACTCGACCAAGGCGGCCTGATCCCGGTCGGCCCACCCATTCGGTCTGGACCCGTTTCCGGGGCTCGCGCACAAGCAGTCCATGTGGCCATCGGCATTGCGTGGCCGAGAGCGGAGCGTCGCCGGTGATCGCGTTCGACCCCACGCAGCCCTATCCGTCGCGCCGCTCCCCGGTCATGGCCCGGAACGTGGTCGCGACGTCGCAGCCGCTCGCCACCAGTGCTGGCCTGCGGGCGCTGGGTGCGGGTGGCAACGCCGTCGATGCCGCCCTGGCCGCGGCGATCACGCTCACCGTCGTCGAACCTACGGGCAACGGCGTCGGTAGCGACGCATTCTGCCTGCTCTACGATGGTGAACGGATCGTCGGCCTGAACGCCTCCGGCCGGGCACCCGCTTCCTGGCGTTCCGAGCGGTTCGCCGGCGCCGAGACGATGCCAGTGCTGGGTGCCGACAGCGTCACCGTGCCCGGCGCCGTTTCTGCTTGGGTCGCGCTCAGCGAACGCTACGGCAGGCTGCCATTCGCTTCACTGTTCGAGCCGGCCATCGACCATGCCCGCGACGGCTTCGCCGTGTCGCCCGTGATCGCCGACCTCTGGCAACGGTCACGCGACCGGCTGCAGGCGCAGCCTGGCTTCGCCGATGCCTTCCTGCCCGAAGGCCGCGCGCCGCGTGCCGGCGAGCGCTTTCGCCTGCCGGCATTGGCGGCGACGTTGGAGGCGATCGCCGAGACCCGCGGTCGTGCGTTCTACGAGGGCCACCTCGCCGAGCGGATCGACGCCTGGACCCGCCGCCACGGCGGTGGTCTGTCGGCGTCGGATTTGGCCGCTCACCGTGCCGAGTGGGTCGAGCCGTTGGCCCACGACGCGCTCGGCGGGCGGCTGTACGAGATTCCACCGAATGGCCAGGGGATCGCTGCCCAAGTCGCGCTCGGCCTCTTGGCACGGACCGACATCCAGAGCATGGCGGCCGACGACGCCGGTTCGCTGCACCTGCAGATCGAAGCGATGAAGCTGGCGATGGTCGACGCCTACGCTCACGTTGCCGATCCGGACGCGATGACCGTCGCGCCGGCGGATCTGCTGAGCGAGGGCTACGTCGACGCGCGTGCGCGGTTGATCGACCCACACCGCGCCGGCGATCCTGGCGCTGGCAGCCCCGAGCCGGGCGGCACCGTCTATCTGACGGCCGCCGATGCCGACGGCATGATGGTCTCCTACATCCAGTCCAACTACATGGGCTTCGGTTCGGGTGTCGTGGTGCCCGAGACCGGGATTTCTTTGCAGAACCGCGGTGCCGGGTTCGTGCTCGAGCCCGGCCACCCAAACCAGGTCGCACCCGGCAAGCGGCCGTTCCACACGATCATTCCAGGTTTCTTGACCGCATCCGACGGCGCACCCCTCATGAGCTTCGGCTTGATGGGTGGTGCGATGCAGGCCCAGGGGCACGTGCAGATGGTGCTGCGCACCCGCGTCTTCGGCCAGAACGTCCAGGCCGCGAGCGATGCACCACGCTGGCGGGTCAAGGGCGGCCGAGGCGTCGCCGTGGAGCCGGGACTGCAGCCCGCCACCTACGAGGCTCTGCGGGCACTGGGCCACGAGGTCACGATCGAACCGTGGGACGAGGGCTTCGCTTTCGGCGGCGCCCAACTCATAGCCCGTGCAGCGTTCGGCTACGTCGCCGCCTCCGACAGCCGGAAGGATGGTGCGGCACTCGGCTTTTGATCCGATGCCGGCAGGTTTGCCGCTAGGTCGCGAATCGCCGTGGCCATCGGGCTTGCCGGATGGCGGCGCAGGAACGGCGTTTGAGCGCGCACCGCATCGAGCACGCGAGGCTCTTCCAGCAGCACCGACGCCGGGGCAGCGCCGACCCCAAGAAAGCCCTGGAGCGCGCGGGTCAGCTTCAGCCCTGCAACCTCCCCGGCGGGCCGCGACGTCGCGCGGTTGACGACGACCGTCGGTGCCGCCCGGTCACCGTCGGTGCGGCAGAGCTTCGCCAGCGCGTAACCGTCGGTAAGGGCCGACGGGTCGGGGCTGATCACCAAGAGTTTCGTGTCGCCCGCCGACCAGAGCGTCCGCACCGGCAGATCGGCGCCGGCCGCCAGGTCGACGACGACGTCGTCATAGCGTCGCGCCTTGGCGAAGGTCGTGAGAGCCGCCTGGAACCGGTCGACCGCCTCCGTCGACAGGTCGGCAAAGCGTCCCGACCCCGATGCGCCCGGAAGCACCTCGAAGCCACCTTCGTCCACCCGCTCGACCGCCTCGGTCATGGCGCGCAGCCCGCGCCGCGGATCGAAGGCGACTGGCGAGCGCAGGCCCAACTGGACGTCGACGTTGGCCAACCCCCAGTCGGCGTCGACCAGCAGCACGCGTCGACCTTGGCTGCCTCGTTCGGCAAGGGCTTGGGCGAGCGCGATCGCCAGCCAAGTCTTGCCGGTGCCGCCTTTGCCCGAGGCGATGGTCAACAGGCGGGTCATGGCATCGGCCTCGGCGTGGCGGTTCGGGCACGGGCGGTGTGGACCAGCAGTCTTGCGAGGCCGGCGGCCGACAGCGGGGTGAGGGCGTCGTCGATACCGCCGCCGACGCTGGCCGGAGCCAATGGCACACCCGACGCGGCGAGGGCCACGAGGCCGCCGTAGCGCCGGGTCAGGTCGAGCTTGGTCACCAGTACCGCGCGGCAGCCCAGACCGAGAAAGCTCGCCGCACTTTCCAACAGGCTCTGCGGCAAGGATTCGGCACTCAGCACGACGAGCCCCATGGCATCGGTGGCGGCGAGCGCCTCACGCAGCGCCTGGGCGTCGGCCGCGCGATCGATGGCGACGCCGGGGGTGTCGATCAGACGCGGCGGCCCCGGATCGCGAGCCACCGCCGCGGCCAAGTCGCCCGGGTGCGTGACGCGTTCCGCGACCACGCCCAACGTTGCGAGACACGCCTGGAGCCGACCATCGACGATGGTCGTCGACGACTGCAACGAGAACACCCGCGGAGTGTCGCCCGCGGCAAGTGCGGCCTTGGCCATTCGCACCAGCGCCATGGTCTTGCCATGGCCCGGCGGACCGCTCAGCAGGTGGTGGCGCGCCGGTGGCGACGAACGCAGATGGGGACGGAGCGCGCGGGCGAGAGCGCTTTCGGCATCTGCACCAGTCTCTACGGATGCAGCGAGCCGCGCCGTCAGGGCCCCCGGCACGCCATGGTGCGCGAGAATCCGCACCAACGCCGGGTCGACCGTCCGTTGGTCGTCGACCTGGAGGAGGTCTGCGACCCGCAATTCCGGCTCGACCGCTGCGGTGATGCGGAAGCCACCGTCGGTCGCCTCCGTTGCCAGGACCAGCGCATCGTCACCCAGCGCTCTGCGCACGGCCCGTTGGGCGGCTTCCAAGGTCGGTGCGTCGAAGGTCTGGATCTGCATCGCTCAGACTTGGCCGAGGGTCCGAATGCGGGCCTTGGGGTGGATCTCGTTTTGAGACAACACCACCGTGGTGGGCCGGAACCGCTCGATCAGGGCTCGAACGTAGGGGCGGATCGTCGGCGTGGTCACGAGGACCGGAAGCTCGCCCTTCTGTGCCTGTTCCTCGAAGCGGTCGCGGACGTCGCCGACGAAGCGATGGAGGTCGGTCGGCGCCATGGCCAGCTGCCGTTCGCCGTGTTGCCCGTCGAGGAGCGCGTCGGCGAAGGCCTGTTCCCAGGTTGGTGACAGGGTGAGCACCGGGACGTAGCCGGCTTCCGAGGTCGCATCCCGGCTGATCTGCCGTGCCAGCCGCCCGCGGACGTACTCGATCATGAGGATCGGGCTGGTGGTCGAGGCGGCGACGTCAGCGATCGCTTCCAGGATCAGCGGCAGATCGCGGATCGAGACGCGCTCGGTCAGAAGTCCTTGGAGGACGCGCTGGATGCCGCCGGTGGTGGTTCGCGCCGGCACCAGGTCGCCGAGCAGCTTCTGATACGCCTCGGGCAGGTCCGCGAGCAGCTGTTGCGTCGCGCCGAAGCTCAGGAGGTCGGCGAGGTTCTCGCGGACCATCTCGGTGAGGTGGGTGGTGACCACCGTCGCCGGTTCGACCACGGTCAGGCCCGCAGCGGTCGCCGTGTCGCGGAGCTGGCGGCCGATCCACGCGGCGTCGAGGCCGAAGGTCGGCTCTTTGGTGGCCTCGCCGGGCAGGGCAATCGGCTGCCCGCTCGGGTCCATCACCAGGAGCTGGCCGGGCCGCACCTCACCGCGGGCGACTTCCATCTCCTTGAGGCGGACGACGTAGGTGTTCGCCGGAAGCTGCAGGTTGTCCTGGATGCGGACCGCCGGCATGACGAAGCCGAGTTCCTTGGCGAGCTGACGCCGGAGCGCCTTGACCTGTTCCGGCAGGGCTGGGACGTCGCCGGCCTTGATGAGCTGGAGGAGCCCATAGCCGAGCTCCAGCCTCAGCGTGTCCATGGCCAGGGCCTGGCCGATGCTCTCCTCGGCCGCGGCGGCCGGTTGGTCTTCCGTCGCCTGGTCGTCGGTCGTCGGTTCCGTCGCCTGGCCGCGCGACTTCCAGGCGATGACGGCCGAGCCCGCGGCAAGGGCGAGAAACGGGACGGCCGGTAGACCCGGCAGCAGCGCCAGCAGCGCCAACAGGCCCGCGGTCACCTGGAAGGTGCGCGGATGGGCGCCGAACTGCTTGACCAGGGCGCTGTCGACGCGGCCGCCGACACCGGCCTTGGAGACCAGCAACCCGGCTGCGGTCGAGACGATCAGGGCGGGGATCTGAGAAACGAGGCCGTCACCAACGGTCAAGAGCGTGTAGCTCTGAGCGGCCTCGCCGGCGCTGATGCCCATCTGGCCGATGCCGATGACGAGGCCGCCGATCAGGTTTATGGCCGTGATCATCAGCCCGGCGATGGCGTCGCCGCGGACGAACTTCGCCGCACCGTCCATGGAGCCGAAGAAGCTGCTTTCCTCCTCCAGCTTTCGCCGCCGCTCGCGTGCCTGGGTCTCGTCGATGAGCCCGGCCGAGAGATCGGCGTCGATCGCCATCTGCTTGCCGGGCATGGCATCGAGCGAGAACCGGGCGGCGACCTCGGCGATCCGGCCGGAACCCTTGGTGATCACGACGAAGTTCACGATCACCAGGATCGAGAAGACGATCAGGCCGATGACGACGTTGCCCTGCATGACGAAGCCGCCGAAGGCCTCGATGACGTGGCCGGCAGCGCCCGTGCCTTCGTGCCCGTTGGCCAGGATCAGCCGGGTCGATGCCAGGTTCAACGACAGCCGCAGCATCGTCGACAGTAGCAACACCGTCGGAAAGCTCGAGAACTCCAGCGGCTCTTCGATGAACAGCGAGGTGAAGAGCACCATCACCGACACGCCGATCGAGACCGCGAGCAACATGTCGAGCACGAAGCTCGGCATCGGCAGGATCAGCACGACGAGGATGCCGATCACGCCGACCGCCATGAAGATGTCGCGCTGACCGGTGACGTGGCGCAGCCAGCCGCCACCGGTGGAGGTCGTCACGGCTTGGGTCGACATGTGCCTACTCCGCCCCCAGCGGCTCTGCCGCAGCACCGTACTCGTGCAGCCGGTTGCGCAAGGTGCGGATGGAGATGCCGAGGATGGTCGCGGCGTGCGTGCGGTTGCCGCGGGTGTGCTCGAGCGTGTCCATGATCAGCCGGCGCTCGACGTCGGCGACGGTCTGGCCGACCAGGCCCGTGGCAGCGTCACTGTCCCCGGGCGCGCCGGTCGGCTTCGGCAGGGCAATGGCGTCGGCGTCGATCACCCCGGCATCGGCCAGGAGGACGGCGCGGTGCATGCAGTTTTCCAGTTCGCGGACGTTGCCGGGCCAGGCGTGCGCCTCCAGCCGCCTCAGTGCGGCCGTGGACAGCCGTGGCTGCGGGAAGCCGTTGAGCCGGGCGTACTTGTCGACGAAGTGGGCCGCGAGCATGGCGATGTCCGGCTGGCGGGCGCGCAGCGGCGGCACTTCCAAGGTGACGACGTTGAGCCGAAACATCAGATCTTCGCGGAAGGTGCCGGCGCGCACCGCCTCGGTGAGGTCGCGGTTGGTGGTGGCGATGATCCGGATGTCGACCGGGACGGGCTTGGTGCCGCCGACCCGGTCGATTTCGCGCTCCTGGAGAGCGCGCAGCAGCTTCGCCTGCAGGCGCACGTCCATCTCGCTGACTTCGTCCAGCAGCAGCGTGCCGCCGCTGGCTTCCTCGAACTTGCCGATCCGTCGCGCCAGAGCGCCCGTGAAGGCGCCCTTCTCGTGGCCGAACAGCTCCGACTCGAGCAGGTTCTCCGGGATCGCCGCGCAGTTCACCGAAACGAACCCGTCGCCGGCGCGGCGGCTGTGGTTGTGGACGAACCGCGCGAGCACCTCCTTACCGACGCCGCTCTCGCCGGTGATCAGAATGCTTGCGTCGGCCGGGGCCACGCGCCGGGCCATGTCCAAGAGCGCCTGCATCGCCTGCGCCTTGCCGATGATTCCGTCGGCGCCGGCACTGGCCGCCTCGACGATGGCGGCGATCATGTCCTCGTCCGGCGGCATCGGCAGGAACTCACAAGCGCCGCCGCGGATCGCGTCGACCGCGGTCCGCGCATCGGTGTCGACGCCGTAGGCGACGACCGGGACGTGGATCCGCTCGGCGCGCAGGCGTTTGACGAAGCCGGCGACGTCGGCCTCGGCCGGCAGCCAGATCTGGTCGGCGCCGCGACCCGAGCGTAGCTCGGCCAGGCCCGCCGTCGGCGACGGCACCAGTCGCGCCTTGCTGCCGCGCTTGGTGGCGATGGCGACGGCCTTGGCGATCAACGGGGCCTCGGTGCTGACGATCAAGAGGCGCATGACGTTCCTGTCCGGGAGCCGATGAGGGGAAGGGTGCTGGTCGACCTCACTGGTCGCCCTTGATGATCTCGGTCATCGTCACGCCGAGGTGGTCGTCGACGACCAGCACTTCGCCACGGGCGACGAGCCGGTTGTTGACGTAGATGTCGACGGGCTCGCCCACCTTACGGTCGAGTTCGACCACCGCGCCGCGACCGAGCCGGAGGAGCTGGCTGACCGGCATGGTGCTGCGGCCGAGCACCGCGGCGAGCTGCACCGGCACCTCGTAAACGGCCCCGAGGTCTGACGGACCGGAGCGCTCGGTGGTTGCCTGTGCTGGCGGGTTGGCGTGCGGTGCGGTCTCGGTCGCGACCTGCTGCGAGTTGTCTTCGTCACTCATCTTCGGGTCCTTTGGGGCGGGCGGGGACGTTGGCGTCGAGCCATGCGGCGCAGAGGTCGTCGCAGGCGGTCGTCAGCGCGGCGACGGAGCGGTTCGCCTCGCCGTCGGTCCAGGTGGCTCGGGCGTCGCCCGGGGGGACGTCGGCAACACCGACGAGCCGGACGTCGCCAGCGAACCCGGCGCCGCCGACCAGCTCGGGCAATGTCCCGCGCAGGGGTTCGAGGACGTCTGGGTGCACGGCGACGGTGATTTCGGCGCGAGTGGCGGTGCGGGCCAACAGCTCGGCCAGGGCATTGGTGAGGTCGGGCAACGGCATCGCATCGAGCGCCCGCGGCACGATCCGGCCGACGATGTGGCGCACCAGGGTGTAGATCGTCTCGGCGTCGGCGCGTGTGCCAGCGCCGACTTCGGCCAGGGTCTCGCCGATGGCCGTCGCTGCACGAGCGCCCGTCGCTGCGGCGTCCGCGGCTGCATCCGCGAGGGCGACCGCACGCGCGTCCCGCGCCGCCGCGGCGAGGAGTGCGGGCAGCTCGTCCTCGGCGAAGGCGATGGCGACGTCGGGCTCGATGGCAGCGGCCTGGACCTCCGCATCGATTGGCGCTGGCCCGGCGGGGGCCTCCTCCGCCGCTTCGGCGACGGTGGCGTCGGCGAGCAGCGCTTCGAAGGTCGTCGCCCCGGCAGCGGTGCGCGGCACGGCGCGGCGTTCGAAGGCGTTGTGAGGAGAGAAGGTGCTGGGCATGGCTCAGAACACCAGCTCGTCTTCTTTGCTGTCCGCGAGGAAGATCTCGCCCTGCGCTGCCAGCTCCTTGGCCGCGTTGACCATGGCGAGCTGGGCTTCCTCGACGTCGCGCAAGCGGATCGGACCCATCGATTCCATCTCCTCGCCGAGGATCTTCGCCGCGCGCTCGCTCATGTTGCCGAGGAACAGCTCGCGCATGGCTTTGTTGGCGCCTTTGAGCGCGATCGCGAGCTGGTCGTTGGCGACGCTGCGCAGCAGCGTCCTGATGCCGGCGGAGTCGAGCTTGCCGAGGTCCTCGAAGGTGAACATCAGCGCCTTGATCCGCTCGGAGGATTCGCGGTTGCGATCTTCGAGCATGCTCATGAACCGCGCTTCCGTGTTGCGGTCGAAGAAGTTGAAGATCTCCGCCATCACCTCGTGGTTGTCGCGGCGGTTGGTGCGGGCCAGGTTGCTCATGAACTCGGCGCGGAGCGTGCGCTCGACGTCCGCCAGGATGTCCTTCTGCACCACCTCCATCCGCAGCATCCGCATGACGACCTCGACCGCGAACTCGTCCGGAAGGGCGCTGAGGACCCGGGAAGCGTGATCGGGTCGCACGCGCGAGAGCACGACCGCGACCGTTTGCGGGTACTCGTTCTTCAGGTAGGAGGCGAGGACCGCTTCGTTGACGTTGCCGAGCTTGTCCCAGACGGTACGTCCCGCCGGGCCGCGGATTTCGTCCATGATCAACTCGACGCGGTCGCCTTCGAGGAAGCGCGTCAACAGCTTCTCGGTCGTCTCGAAGGTGCCGACGATCCCGCCGGCGGCGGACATGGTTTCGCCGAACTCCTTGAGGATCCGTTCGACCACCTCTGCGTCGACGGCGCCGAGCACGGACATGATCTGCGAAAGTTCCTTGATCTCCTCGATGTCCAGCCGACCGAACATCTTGCCGACATGGTCCTCGTCGATCGCCAAGAGGACGATGGCGGCCTTCTCGGGCCCGCTCAGTTGGTCGTAGTCGGTGATGGCGGCCATCGGTTCAGTCCGCTGTCTGGAGCCAGCCGCGCAGCACGCGGATGGCTTCGTCGGGGTGGTCGTCGATGAGGCTGGTTGCCCGGCCGAGCAGCGAGGCCCGGATCTGCCCGCGGATCTGGCTGATCTGCAGCATTTCCTCGTGCTCGCGGTCGACCTCGGCGGCGATGGCGGCCGAGCTTCCGGGCTCGATCAGCACCTCGCCTTCCTCGGTGACGGTCAGGCCGCTCTCGGTGCTCAGCGCCGGCTTCGGCGGCGCGGGGAAAGCGCGGCGCAGCAGCGGCCGGACGGCGAACAGAAGAACCAGGACCGTGGCCAGCAACAGTGTCGCTGCCTCGCCGAACTGGCCCCAGAGGCCGCTCGCCACGTCGGTCATCGAGGGCTCGGGCAGTGCCTGGACCGGCGTCGCGGCGAAGGGGCGGTTGACGACCTCGACGACGTCGCCGCGCTCGGCGTCGACGCCGGCGGCGCTGCGAACCAGTGCTTCGATCGCTGCCAGCTCGTCCTCGCTGCGCGGGTTGTAGACCAACTCGCCGGCGGCGTTGGCCGCCTGGCTGCCGTCGACCAGCACGGCGATCGACAACCGCCGGACGCGGCCGCCGCTCTGCACGTGGTTGCGGACGGTGCGCGAGATCTCGAAGTTGGTGGTTTCCTCGGTGCGCGAGCTGCGATCGGTGCTGGCGGGGCCGTCCTCGCCGTCGCCGCCGTTCGGTGCCGGCAGGTTGTTTTGCACCGAGACCGCCCCGGGCTCGCGATCGACGAGCTCGTTCTGCTCCTCGATCACCTGCGTACTGCGCGCGACCTGACTCTCCGGGTCGTACTCCTCGGAGGTCGTGGTCAGCTGGTCGAAGTCCATGTCGGCGTTGACGCTGACATGGACCTTGCCGGCGCCGAGCGAGCGTTCCAGCAGCTCCGTGATCCGCCCGGCCAGCCGCTCTTCGTGGGTCCGCTGCAGCGCTTCGGACCGGCCCGGGATCAGGGTGCCGTCGTCGTCGATCTGGGCGAGCAGTTGGCCCTGGTCGTCGACGATGGTGACCTGCTTGGCGTCGAGCCAGGGGACGGCTCCAGCCACCAGATGCCGGATCGCGGCGATCTGCTCCGGGCCGAGGCCGTCGCGTCGGGCGAGGTGCACGGCGACCGACGCGGACGCGGGCGCGGATTCACGCTGGAAGAGCTCTCGCTTCGGCTGCACCAGATGGACGCGCGCCGAACGGATCGCGTTCATCGACGCGATGGTGCGGGCAAGCTCGCCCTCCAGCGCTCGCAACAAGCTGACGTTCGCTTCGAACTGGGTCGTGCCGAGCATCGAGCGATCGTCGAAGATTTCGTAGCCGACGGCGCCGGACGCTGGCAGGCCGTCCTCGGCGAACGCCATCCGCAACCGCAGCACGTCGCCCTCGGGCACCATCACCGCGCTGCCGTCGGGGGTCAGCCGGAACGGAACGCCGAGGCCGTCCAGCCGGTCGGTCACCAGCTTGGCGTCGGTCGGTTCCAGCTCGGTGAAGAGGAGACCGTAGTCCGGCGCCAACACCCGCGTGCCGAGGAAGATGGCAAAGGCGATCAAGCCGAGGGCCAGACCGCCGAACGCTACCAGCCGGCTGGGACCGAGGCGCGCGACCAGCCCTTGCACCCGTGCGAGGGACGCCTGGGGGTCGGTCGCCGGCGGCGTGCTGCCGGAAGGTTGAAGAGTTTGGGCGTCGGTGGCCACCACGAGCTCCCGCTTGGGGGTAGGCGTCGAGGCGGCAACGTAGCGGGGGCTTGGTTAAGGGACGGTTAGAGGCCCGGCAAACACTGCCGGCGCCGTCCGAGCGCCGGCAGAAGGGGGCTGCCGTTCAGTCGCGGTAGACCTGGACCCTCGTCACCCGCAGGCCGGGCGCGCCATGCCGTTCGAACTTGCGCGACCAGATGAGGAACTCTTCGCCGGAGAGGCGGTAGCGGGCGCAAGCTTCGTCGACGGTCAATCGCCCCTCGCGGACCGCGGCAACCACTTGGGCCTTGCGCCGCACCACCCAGCGCTGGGTCTCGGGAGGTGGCAGGTCGGCCAAGGGATCGGAACTGGCCATCACGGTGGGTACGGCCGCGCCACGTCGCCGTCCTGCCATCGAAACTCTCCTACAAGTCACCACAACCACACAACCCGGCCAGCATCTCTTCTAAACTGGAAAGAAGCGTAAAGCTGACCGGCTCATGATGGTAAACATCGATTAGTCAAACCCAGCCCATTGATCAGCGAGCGATGCGGATGAGTTCATCCAACATCTGATCGGCGGTGCTGATGATCTTGGAGCTGGCGGAATAGGCGCGCTGCGAGACGATCATCTTGGTGAATTCTTCGGCGATGTCGACGTTCGACGATTCCAGCGACGAGGGCGTCAGCGTGCCGGCGCCGCCGGTGCCGGAGAAACGGAGATTGTATGGTCCGGCCAGGTCCGTGGGCGCGTAGACGTTGCCGCTGCGCGGGTCGAGCGCACCGGGGTTGGGGAACGTCGCGACCGGCAGCTTGTAGAGCTTGCGGATCTCGCCGTTGGTGAACGATGCCTGGACGTAGCCGTCCTGATCGATGCTCACGCCGTTCAGTTCGCCGACCTCAGCGCCGTTCTGGCTGACGAAGGCGATGTTGTTGGGGCTGGCGAACTGGGTCAGGCCGGTGGCCGAGCCGGGAGCGCCGAAGGACCAGTCGATCGTGCTGACCGCAGCGCCGCTGGCGGCGTTCCAGGTCACCGTCACAGGGTCGCCCGCGGCGCCGCCCTCCGGCGTGATCGTGGTGGTGGCGAGCGTGCCGTTGGGGTTGAAGGTGACCGTGCCGGTGGCGATCCGGCCGGATGGATGCGCGGTCGCATCGACCACCGCGGCGTCGGCGTAGATCTCCATGCTCCACTCGTTCGGCGTCGTCGTCTTGAGGAAGCCGATGGTCAGCGGCTGGGAGCGACCGAGGCTGTCGTAGACCCGGATCTCCCGGGTGAACGCCGGCTGGGTGCCGGTGGGTGCCGTGTTGTTGGCGTGCCATGTCGCCATGTCGCCCGGCACGTAGGCGCCGCCGCCGACCCGGGTCGGCGGTGTGGTGTCGTCGACATTGAGGTTGGCGCCCATGTCGACACTGGTCGTCGCCGTCGCTACACCCTGGATCTGCCGCACGTTCACGGTGTCCAAGGAGTTGATGTCGACGACGTTCTCGTTGGCGTCGAGCACCCAGCCCTGCAGGTAGAACCCGGCCGGGGTCTTCAGGTTGCCCAGATAGTCGGGCTCGAACGAGCCGGCGCGGGTGTAGAGCTGCTCGCCGCTGCCGTCCGCCTTGTTGTTGACGACGAACAGGCCGTTGCCGGAGATGGCGACGTCGGTCGGCGACGCGCTGCTCTGGATCAGACCCTGCTTTTCCATGCTGTAGTTGGTGAACGCACGGACGCCGCCCGGGCTGTAGGACAGACTGGCGCGCGACCGGGTCACCATGTTGGCGAACTCGGGCGCAGCGCTGCGATAGGCGGTGGTGTTCACGTTCGCCACGTTGTCCGAGATCATGCTGAGCGACTTGCTCTGAGCAGTCAGCCCGGACACGCTGGAGAACAAGGATCCGAAGAGGCTCATGGTCAGGGTCTCCTAGGGTTGGGCGAGACCGGCTCAGCCGGCGTCGGCGGTGCGGACGACTTCGACGTCGCTGAGCGCAACCTCGCGATCGCCAACGGTGAGAACGAGGGTGCCGCCGCGGTTTTCGGCGGCAGTGACGGTGCCGCGTACGCGGGTCGACGCGTCGACCGGGTCGCCGGCGTGGTCGCGAGCATCGATGGCGACATGGTAGGTCCCACCGGCGACGGGCCGGCCGTCGTCGTTGAGGCCGTCCCACGTCACGTCGTGGGCGCCGGCGGTCGTCGTGCCCTCCATGGTGCGAACCACCGCACCATCGGCGTCGGCGATGGTCACACGCATCGCCGCCACACCCTCGGGCAGGGTCACTCGGAAGGTCGAGGTGCCGTCCTCGGGCAGCACGATCTGGCTGCCCGTCGCGTCGACGATCTTGCCGAGATAGGAGGCGGCACCGCCGAGCGTACCGTTCTCCATCAGATCGAGCATCGCGCCGAGCGTCTGATTGGTCGCCACGCTCTGCTCGACGCCGGTGAACGCCACCAGCTGCTGGGTGAACTCGGCCGAGTCCATCGGCGAGAGCGGATCCTGATTCTTCAGTTGGGTGGTCAACAGGGTCAAGAAATCGTCGAACTGGTCGGCGATCGACGCGGAGGTCCGCTTGTCGGTGGTGGCTGGTGCTGCCGTGGCGCTCTCGACGGGCAAGATCGGTCTCCTGGATCAGGCTTCGACGTCGATGAGCCGCAGACCGAGACCGCTCGGCGGCGGTGTGGCTGCGTCATCGGGTGCGAGGTCCGGGGTTTCGCCGGCATTGGAGGAGGCTGCGGTCGCGGTCGTGTCACGGCGGCCTTGACCACCGCTGTCGCTGCCGCCCGCATTGAGATCGAAGCGCACGCCGTCACGGCCGACGTCGAGGCCGGCCTGTTGCAGGGCGCGTTCCAGCTGATGCGCGTGCCGGGACAGCACCTCGACGGCCTCGGGGTTGTCGGCGCGGACCATCACCTGGACGTTCCTGTCACCGTCGAACGCAAGGTTGATCTGGACGCGACCCAGCTCCGCCGGGTGTAGCTGCAACTCCAACGAAGCCTGGCGGCCAGCGGCGGCGCGCGCGACGTGTATGGTCACCTCGTCAGCGGGGACCGCAGCGAGGGTCGTCGTGGCGCCGGTCGCACCCGGCAAGGCGCTGGCGGCGGCCGGGCCCGGTGGTGCTGCCTGTGGCAAGGTGGGCTGCGGCGGCGGCAGGTTGTCGACCATGGCCGGCATTGCGGCAGGTGTCGTCGCGGGCGGCGTCGGGCCGGCGGGCGCAACTGCGGTTCGCACGCCGTCGGCGAGCGTCGTGCCCGGATCGACGGAGGATGCGGCTGCCCCGTCGATCCGCGCGGATCCGGCGGTGATGCCGGCGGCGCCGCCAGCTCGTTCGACGGCCGCGCCCGGCGCGCCCGACGGCGTCGTCGACAGCAACTCCGGCTTGGTGGGTGTTGTCGGTGCCGTGGATGAGTCGCCGGTCTTGGGGACCTTGTGCCCGGCGTCGGCCGGCCGAACGACGGCCGGTGCCGCAACGGCGACGGCGGTGGGACCAGCCGCAACCAGCAGCGCGGGACCAACCTCGGCGGTCGACGCCGGTGCCGGGGTGGCGCTCAGCGTCGAGACACTGTCGGAAGACGTTGCGACGCTTGGGTCCACGGGGAGGGGCACCTGGGTCGGCGCCGATGGGGCGGTCGCCAGCGGATCTGACGACGGCGTCTGCATGGAGGTGGCCAGATGTGTCGGCTCTGGCCGTGCTGGTGTGGCCACAGCCGAGGGGGCGGCCGGCGTTGCCGGGCTAGCGATGCCAGGGGCAGTCGATGCCCCGACCGTCGCCTCAGCCACCTTGGTCGCAGCGGCGGCTGTGGGCTGTGCCAGCTCGCTGCTCGGCTGGGCAGCGCTGCCGATCGCCTCCGCGACGACGGCATTCGCAGCGACCGCTGATGCCGCCGGGGCCGAATTCGCGGGCGCCGCAGGTACGAGCGGCGCGACGTGAACAGGAACCGAAGTCACCGCCGCCTCGCCAGCGGTCGGCGGCGCTACTTCAGAGGTCGGCAGCAGCAAGCCGCTGTCGGGCAGCGATCCCGGCGCGGCCGCTCCGGTGGTCGTCGTCGGCGCGGCCGCGGCTCCGTTGAGAGCGGCCGCCGCCTCGCTCAGCAGGGCGTCGAATGGTCCGCCGGCCGCGGCGACAGGGCCGGCGGCGGCATTGGCGGTGGGCGTCGAGCCCGGCGGGGGAATGACCGGCAGCATGGTGCCAGTCCATCAACAAGAGCCGTGCCAACGGCGCAGACGCAGCGAAACCGCCGCATTTCTGGAAGTCTCACCGGAGCCGATCGGCAAGTCGTGCCGGGCCGGCTGGGCAAGAGCTGCCGATCAGCCGTCGCGGTGGACGCGTTCCCGCCGTTCGTGCCGCTCCTGCGCTTCGATGGACAAGGTGGCGATCGGCCTGGCTTCCAACCGCTGCAGACCGATCGGCTCGCCGCTTTCTTCGCAGTAGCCGTACGAGCCGTCGTCGATGCGCTGCAACGCCTGACCGATCTTGTTCAGCAGCTTTCGCTCGCGGTCACGTGTCCTCAAGCTGAAGTTGCGCTGCACTTCTGCCGATGCCCAGTCGCTGCTGTCCGCCAAACGCGTGTCTTCGTCCTTGAGCTCCTGCAGTGTCATGCCCGAACCACGCAGAATCTCCAGCCGCCACTCGATCAGTTTGGCTCTGAAGAAGCGGAGGTGCCGATCGCACATGTAGGGCTCGTCTTCGCTTGGACGGTAGTCCCCCAGGTCTTCGTCAGCCAACGCACGCTCCCTCGGACGACAGGTACCAGCTTTGCACGATCAGCCCGTGGCGAAACACGGTGGTTGCTTATCTACGGCGCGTGGCACTCGCAAGTGCAGAGTCGACTTCAGGCCGATCGTCGCTTGCGCGGGCCGTATGCGCGGGTGCGGTACATCCGACCCTGCGACCGATGGCGATGCGGTCGATCCGCGCAGCCAAGCCGTCGACCAAGAGCAGCGTACCGTTGAGATCCTCGCCCAGACCGAGCAGCCGCTTGATCGCTTCGACCGCCATCATCGTACCGATTTGGCCCGCCATGGCGCCCAGAACCCCATTCACGGCGCAACTGGGTAACGCGTCGGCCGCAGTGCCGGCGTCGAACAAGCAGGAAAAGCACGGCCGCCTCTCGTCGTCGAATGGGGCGAACAGGGTGACCTGGCCCTCGAACCCCTGGACCGAGCCACTCAGCAGCGGCTTGCCCGCGGCGGCTGCGGCGCGGGCGGTGGCGCTACGGCTGGCGAAGCTGTCGCTGCCGTCGAGGACGATGTCCGCCTCGGCACACAACGCTTCGCCGTTGGTGTCGGTCAGCCGAACGCCTCGCACGTCGAGCTCGAGGCTCGGGCTGACCGCCTGCAGCCGGGCAGCCGCGGCGTCGACCTTGGGCTCGCCGACGTCGGCCTCGGTGTAGAGGACCTGGCGATGCAGATTGGCGCGGCTGACCACGTCGTCGTCGACCAGTATCAGCCGGCCGATCCCAGCGGCCGCCAGGTAGAGCGCCGCCGGGCAGCCAAGGCCGCCGACACCGATCAACGATGCGGTCGAGTCCCGCAGGCGCGACTGGCCGCGCCCGCCGATTTCCGGCAGCACGATTTGGCGGGCGAAGCGGTCGAGCTCCGCCTCGCTGAAGTCGCCGGTCATTCTGGTTGCGGCCGGCAAAGCCTGCCGGGCCCCGGCCGTGGCGGCACCGGCATCGTCGATGCAACGGCCCGGACGACTGCGACTGGTCCAAGACTTGCAAGCCATTCGCGCATGAGCCTGAGCCATCCTCTCGCCAGCCGCCCGCCGATCGATCCCGGCTACACCGTCCGTCCGGTCAAAGCCTGGGGCGAGGACGGCTTCGGGTTCGACGACCTGCTCGACATCGTCAACCCCCTGCAGCACCTGCCGGTCGTCGGCAGCGTGTATCGGGCACGGACGGACGACGAGATCGGCGCCATTCCCCGGTTGCTCGGCGGCACGTTGTTCGGTGGCGTGTTGGGCGCAGTCAGCGCCGCCGTCAACTTGGTCGTGCAGGCGGCCACCGGCCGCGACCTCGGTGACATCGTCACCGCCGCGTTCATGGGCGAGCCGCAACCGGTCCTCGGGCTGGAGAAGCCCGTTCGCGAATGGCGGATGGCCAAGCCGTGCCTGACACCAGAGGCCTGTGCCGCCGCCCGCTACGAGGGCGTTTCGGCTTGGCTGATCGGCGCTGCGCGGAACGATTCGCTCATCGCCGAAGTGTAGACCCCGCAGCGTCCACAGGCGCGCCGGATGCCCGAGGCGGCAAAGCCTGCCGGGCCTTCACCCGTGTTTAACCACGTCACGCCAGAACGGTGCCGACGGTAGTGGCGGCCGGTTCCGGTCGTCGTGCCAACGGTCTGAAGAGGGTCGAGCGACCCGCGGAGGTGTGGCGATGACGGAGTGCGACGGGACCGACCTTCACGGCCTGACGCGTCGGTTCGCCGAGACCCTCCGTCGCGAGGGCCAGCGATTGGACGGCCGTCCGGAAGGCGACGAGCGCCTGGACGATCTTGCTGCTGCGTTCACCGAGTTGATGGCGGCGGCCGGCGAGCGGCCGTTCGATCCGACGACCAGACGCATTCTGGTCCAGGTGCTCGACGAGGTGGAGGCGTTCCGCAAGCACGTCACCGAGACCCGTGACGTCACCCGCGACCAGCTCATGGGTGTCGCCGGCCGGCGCACCGCAAGGCTGGCCTACGGCGGCGCCAGGGCCGTCGCGGTCTCGGCCGACGTCCGATGACCGCCTTCGATCCGGCTCAGCTCGGCCAGGCCATCGGCGCGCTGGTCACCGTTCTCGGTTTGCTTCTGGTGGTCGGCTGGGCCCTGCGGCTGGTCCGCGGTCGCCTGGTCGCCACCGCGTCGACGCGGCTCGCCGTGACCGAGACCCTGGTCCTCGACAATCGGCACCGCTTGGTGCGCGTCACCGACGGTGACAGCGAACACGTGCTCTTGTTGGGACCGACCAGCGCCGGGGTCGTCGCGTCGCAACGGCTGCCCGCCGCACCAGGCGGTGTCATCGCGGAGGCAGCGGAATGAGCCGGCTCAAGACGCTCGGCCTCGCGCTCGGCTGCCTGCTGCTCGGGGCGTCCACGGCACTCGCGCAGTCGGTCAGCATCGATCTCGGCGGCGATGACGGCGGCACGGTGACGGGCCAGGTGTTCCGGTTGATGGTGCTGGTCACGGTCTTGAGCCTGGCGCCGGGCATCTTGGTCATGGTCACGTCGTTCACCCGGATCGTGATCGTGCTGGCGTTCCTCAGGACCGCGCTCGGGCTGCAGACGACGCCGCCCAACACCGTCATCGTCAGCCTCGCTCTGTTCTTGACCCTGTTCGTCATGACGCCGGTCTTCGAGCAGTCCTACGACGAGGGCATCCGCCCGCTGCTCGACGAGGAGATCAGCGAGATGGAAGGCCTCGAACGCGCGGCCGCACCGGTTCGTGTCTTCATGCTCGAGCAGGTGCGCGAGAAAGACCTCTTGCTGTTCGCCGACCTCGCGGAAGCCGGGCCGTTCGAGGGACCGGACGCCATTCCTTTCCGCATCCTGGTGCCGGCGTTCTTGATCAGCGAGTTGCGCCGCGCGTTCGAGATCGGCTTTCTCATCTACCTGCCGTTCCTGATCATCGACATGGTCGTCGCCTCGATCCTCATGTCGATGGGCATGATGATGCTGCCGCCGGTGATGATCGCGCTGCCGTTCAAGCTGATCTTCTTCGTGCTGGTCGACGGCTGGTATCTGGTGGTGGGGTCGTTGGTGGAGAGCTTCCTCCCGGGGACGCCGCTGCTCGGCGGCTGACCAGCGACACAGATGCTATTGTGCGGTGCGCCGCCGCTCCTGTAGCCGAAGCTGTCACGGCACGTACGGAGCAGCGATGGACGCGTTCTGGCTCGACTGGATCAATCTCGCCCTGCGCTGGGCGCACGTCATCGTCGGCATCGCCTGGATCGGCACCTCGTTCTTCTTCGTCTGGCTCGACCACAGCCTGGAGCGGCCCGAGAGCGACGCGGCGCGCGACGTCGGCGGCGAGGCATGGCTGGTCCACGGTGGCGGCTTCTATCGGATGCAGAAGTACGGCCGTGTGCCGGGGCCGACCTTGGCCCGGCTCCACTGGTTCAAATGGGAAGCCTACAGCACCTGGCTGACCGGCATCGCCCTGCTCTTCGTCATGTACTACCTCGGCGCCGAAACCTATCTGGTGAGCGCCGCCAGTCCGGTCGGTCCGTTGGCCGGCGTCGCCATCGGCATCGGTTTCCTGGTCGGCGGCTGGCTGCTCTACGATTGGCTGTGCAAGCGGGCATGGGCGGTGGACCAGGTGCGGCTCGCGCTGGTCGGCTTCGGGTTGCTGGGCCTTGCCGCATTCGCCTTGGGTGAGGTGTTCACCGGCCGCGGCGCTTACATCCACGTCGGCGCGATGCTGGGCACGATCATGGCCGCAAACGTGGCAATGGTGATCATCCCGGGCCAGCGTCAGCTGGTCGCCGCCACCGCCGCCGGTGGCTCACCGGATCCGGCGGTCGGTGCGAAGGCGAAGCAGCGCTCGCTGCACAACAACTACCTGACCTTGCCGGTCGTGCTGATCATGATCAGCAACCACTATCCAATGACCTATGCCCAGCAATGGGGCTGGGCGATCCTCTTGGCGCTGGTGCTGATCGGCGCATTGGTGCGCCACTTCTTCAATCTCCGCCACGTCGGTCGTCAGGCGCTGTGGATCCCGCCGGCGGCGGCAGCAGCGCTGTTGGCGCTGGCGTTCGTCGCCCAGCCGCGGGTTGCGCCCTCGGCGGGTACGGTCAGCTTCGCCCAGGTCGAGCAGGTCATTGCCGACCACTGCGCGGCGTGCCACGCCACGGTTCCGTCTTACCCGGGCTTCGATGCGCCGCCCGGCGGCATCGTGCTGGAGACCGCGGCCGACATCCGCCGCCATGCGCAGGCGATCTACGCCCAGGCGGTCGCCAGCGAGGCGATGCCGCTCGGCAACGTCACCGAAATCACGGCGGCCGAGCGTGGGGTCCTGGCACGTTGGTTGGCGGAGCGCGAGGCAGACGGCACCGGGCGCTGACCTGCCCGCCCTCGAGTGGTCACATATACCGGCTAGAGGCTCGCATGTTGCGGCGCAACAAGGCATAGCATCGACGCGCGTCGACAGCTACGTCGCTCCTAGGAGACCTCCAATGACGAAGCCGGCTCTTTCCATGGTTCCCTCAGCCGAACGGTTTCGCGACAGCGTCATCGAGACGACGGAAGCCCGCCGCCGCTACCAGGAACTGGAGCGGTTCCACCTCGAGAACCTGCAGCGGCTGATGGAGCGTCGCAGCGGCGACATCACCGCGAAGGCAAGGGCGGTCGGCGAGGCGGTCCAGGCACACCCGCCGGACGCGAGCGCGTGGATGGAGTACTGCATCGACTGGTGGCAGCGGGGGGTGCTGTTCGGCGACATCCTTCGTCGCCGCAGTGACAACTACGTAGCCCACTTGGCCGCTGGCGAACCGCCGGTGCTCGCGTTCGACTACGAGATCATCGTCGACGGCCGAACCCTTGATCGTCCCGTCAACTACGCGCTGGTTCGTGTGATCCCTGGGCCCGAGCACGACGTGCAGCCCTACCGCCGTCCGTACATGATCGTCGATCCGCGTGCCGGTCACGGCCCTGGCATCGGCGGCTTCAAGGACGACAGCCAAGTCGGCGTCGCGCTCAGAGACGGCCACCCGACCTACGTCGTGATCTTCTTCCCGCAGCCCGAGCCGCAGCAAACCTTGGCCGACGTGACGGCGGCCGAGGCCATCTTCGTGCGGACCATCCGCGAGCGGCATCCCGATTCGCAGCGGCCGGCCGTGGTCGGCAACTGCCAGGGCGGTTGGGGCGTCATGTTGCTGGCGGCGACCAATCCCGACATCACCGGGCCACTGGTCCTCAACGGTGCCCCGTTGGCCTACTGGTCAGGCGAGCAGGGCAAGAACCCGATGCGCTACATGGGTGGCCTGCTCGGCGGGATCGTGCCGGCGCTGCTCGCCGCCGACCTCGGCAACGGCAAGTTCGACGGCGCCAATCTCGTCATGAACTTCGAGACGCTGAGCCCCGGCAACGTCTGGTGGAAGAAGTACTACGACGTGTTCGCCGCCCCTGAGGCGCAAGCGGAGCGCTTCCTCGAGTTCGAGCGCTGGTGGGGCGGCTACTACTTCATGAACGAGAGCGAGATCCGCTGGATCGTCGAGAACTTGTTCGTCGGCAACAAGCTCGCACGCGGCCAAGCCTTTCTCGACGCCCACACGCGCGTCGACCTGACGAAAGTCAAGTCGCCGATCGTCGTCTTCGCCTCGCATGGCGACAACATCACGCCGGTGCCTCAGGCGGTGAACTGGATTGCCGATTGCTACCGCGACGAGCACGAGATCAAAGTCCACGGGCAGCGGATCATCTACCTGATCCACCCGACGGTGGGCCATCTCGGCATCTTCGTTTCGGCCAAAGTGGCGAAGAGCCAGCATACCGAGATCTCGTCGGTCATGCAGATGATCGAGGCGCTGGCACCTGGCCTGTTCGAGATGGTGATCACCAAGGAAGAGCTGCATGACGGCGAGCCGATCTACCACGTCGCGTTCGAAGAACGGACGATGGCGCAGCTCCTCGAGCTCGACGACAAGCGCGACGACGAGAGCATGTTCGCCGCGGTCAAACGCCTCTCCGAGCTGAACGCCCTGGTCTACGATACGTGGTTCCGGCCGTTCGTGCAGGCGATGGGAACCCCCGAGGTGGCCAAGGCTTTGGTCGACTCCAATCCCCTTCGGGTGCAGCGGCGCGCCTTCTCCAGCCAGAATCCGATGATGGCGTGGCTGCCGTGGCTCACCCAATCGGTCGCGGCCCAACGGAAGCAGGCGGCGGCGGACAATCCGTTCGTGCGGATGGAGCACCTTTGGGCCGACATGATCGAGGGGGCATGGGACAGCTGGCGCGACACGCGCGATGCGACCGCCGAGCTGACCTTCCAGACGATCTACGACAACCCGTACATGCTCCGCCTCGGCCTACCTGAGCTCGATTACTGGCTGAAGCAGCGTGAGCTCGATCTCAGGACACTGCCCGACGTCCGCGAGGCGCTGGGCGGGCTGCGCGACGGCTCCTACGTCGATGCCGTAGTCCGCATGCTCATCTTGATGGCCAAGTCACGCGGTGCCGTCAGGCGGTCACGACTGGCGCGGTCGCAGGAGATCCTGATGTCCCGCGCGCCGTTCTCCAGCCTGTCGCGCCAAGCGATGAATCAGGTCATCCGCCAGCAAACGGTCATCGTCGACTTCGAGCCGGAGCTCGCGATCGACGCCCTGCCGGCGATGCTGCCCGATTTGCAGGAGCGTCGCGACGCCATGGCACTGATCGAGGAGGTCGCCGGCGCGCGGGCGGAGATGGCGCCGGGTACCATCGCGTTGCTGGCACGGTTCACGTCGCTGTTCGACCTCGACGGCGACGGTGTTTCGACGTCGGAGACGGCTGCGTCATGAGCCACGGCAACTATCTCTACGACGAGATCAGCATCGGCCAGGAAGCGACCGCCGTCCGGGTCTGCACGGCGAACGATTTGGTCGTGTTCGCGCACGCCTCGGGTAACCTGAACCCGATGCACATCCCGGAGCTGGATGGCGACGGCGACGGCCAGCCGGAGGCCGTCGCGCCGAGCATGTGGCTCGGATCGCTGTTCTCGGCCGTGCTCGGCAACGTCATGCCCGGGATCGGCACCCTCTATCGCCGTCAGGATCTGCGTTTCTACGATCGGGCCCACATCGGCGACGAAATCGAGGTGACCATCAAGGTTCGCGAGAAGCGGCCGGCGGGGGTCATCGTGTTCGATTGCATGTGCCGGGCAAGGGATGGTCGGCTCCTTGCCGATGGCGAGGCGGAGGTGCTGGCGCCTGAGCGCAAGATCATTCTGCCGGCGCATCAGATCCCGGAGCTGCTGGTCCAGCGTCACGTCCATTTCGACCGCCTGATGCGCGCTTGCGACCACGTCGAGCCGCTGCCGACGGCGGTCGTCGCGCCCGAGGATGACGTCTCGCTCGGCGGTCCGATCCTCGCCTATCAGCGTGGTCTCATCCGGCCCGTGCTGATCGGCGATGCCACCCGGATCCGGGCTGCCGCCGTCGAGCACGGTCTGGACATCTCGGCGCTGCAGATCATCGACATCGAGGATCACGAGCAAGCAGCGGCACGAGCTGTGGGCCTGGTCCACGAGGGCCAGGTGCAGGCGGTCATGAAGGGCAACCTGCACTCGGACCAGCTGTTGAGCCAGGTCGCCAAACGCGATGGCGGGCTGCGCACCAGCCGGCGGATGAGCCACGTTTTCGTGCTGGACGTGCCTGGATCGCCCGACCCCCTCCTGGTCTCCGACGCGGCGATCAACATCGCCCCCGATCTGGAGGCCAAGGTCGACATCGTTCAGAACGCGATCGACATGGCGCTGGCGCTCGGCATGGTCAAACCGCGGGTCGGCGTGTTGTCGGCCGTCGAGACGGTCAACACCAAGATCCCGTCGACGCTCGATGCTGCCGTGCTCTCGAAGATGGCCGAACGCGGCCAGATCAAAGGCGGCATCGTCGACGGGCCATTGGCGATGGACAACGCCATCGACATGGACGCCGCGCAGACCAAGGGCATCCAGTCGTTGGTCGCCGGTCAGGCACAGGTGCTGATCGCGCCGAACCTGGAGGCCGGCAACATGATGGCGAAGGAGCTGACGTTCATCGCCCACGCCGAAGCTGCGGGGCTCGTCCTCGGAACCAAGGTGCCGGTGATGCTGACCAGCCGCGCCGATGACGAGAAGGCACGTCTGGTCTCTTGTGCGCTGGCGCAGCTCTACGATGCCTGGAAGGCGACCGGACGCTCGCCGGTCGCCGATCTGCCAGCCGGCCTCGGCTGATGGCGCATCTGCTGACCCTCAACGCGGGATCGTCGAGCATCAAGTTCGGCCTCTACGCCATCGCCGGTGCGCCGTCGATGATGGCCCTTGGCCAGTTCGAAGGGCTGGGCGTGCAACCCCACATGGAGGCCGCAAACGCCGACGGCGAACCGTTGCTCGACAAGCATTGGCCGGGCGGAGCGGGGCCGGCGACCCACGGTGCGGCGCTCCAGGCGCTTCTGGATTGGTTGGGCGAGGCCGTGCCCGACGCCGACGTGGTGGCTTGCGGGCACCGTGTCGTTCACGGCGGCCCGCGCTTCTCGGCGCCGGTCGTGGTCGACGACGAGATCTTCATGGCGCTCCAGGGCTACGCCTCGCTCGCGCCGCTGCATCAGCCGCACAACTTGTCGGGCATCGAGGCGGCCCGCGCCGCGTTTCCTGGGGCGTCGCAGGTCGCTTGCTTCGACACCGCGTTCCACCACGCGCACCCCTGGGTCAACGACATCTACGCCATTCCCCGCCGCTTCTACGACAAGGGCGTGCGCCGCTACGGTTTCCACGGGCTCTCCTACGAGTACATCACGCACCATTTGCGCGAACACCACCCGGCGCTGGCCAAAGGTAAAGTGATCATCGGTCACCTCGGCAGCGGCGCCAGCATGTGTGCCGTCGCCAATGGCGAGCCGATCGCCTCGACCTTGGGCTTCTCTGCGCTCGATGGCCTGCCGATGGGCACCCGCCCGGGCCAGCTCGATCCGGGCGTCGTCCTCTACCTGCTGCAGGCCGAGGGCATGGACGCCAAAGACATCGAGACGCTGTTCTACAAGGAGAGCGGACTAAAGGGCCTTTCCGGGATCAGCAACGACATGCGCGAGCTGGAAGCCAGCGGTGCGCCCGGGGCGCGGCAAGCCATCGAGTACTTCGTTCATCGCGTCCGCCGCGAGGTCGGCGGGCTGACGGCGACCATGGGCGGGCTCGACGGCTTGGTCTTCACCGGCGGCATCGGCGAGAATTCGCGCAACGTCCGCAAGTTGGTCTGCGCCGGCATGGACTACTTCGGCCTGTCGGTCGACGACGCGAAGAACGAGTCCAATGCTGAGGACATCAGTGGTGCCGATTCGCGTTGCCCGGTACTGGTCGTGAAGACCAACGAAGAGGCGATGATCGCCGCGCACACGGCACGCTTGGTCGCCTGAGGCCATCGTCTCACGCTGGCGGAGATGCCGCCCAGGGGTCGTAGCTGCCGAAGTTCCACAAATGCCCTTCCGGGTCCCGGCAGGAGAACGAGCGGCCGCCGTAATCTTCGTCGCGCGGCTCGATCACGATCTCCGCGTCGGCCGCGCGGGCTCGCGCGCATAGTGCGTCGACGTCGGCAACGATGACGTATGGGCTTTGGGTCGTTCCACCGAGCACCGCTGGCGTCGACTGTAGCGCGCCGAACTCGTCGTCGCGCGCCGTCCCCAGCATGATCATCGCGTTGCCGAGGACGAGTTGGGCATGGGCAATGCCGCCCTGGCCGTCCTCCACGACCAAGCGCGGAGCGAAACCGAATGCCTGGTCGAGCCAGTCGATCATGCGCGCCGCGTCCGCGTAGCGCATCGTCGGGACGATGGAGCTGCTCATCCTGTCGTCGCGTCCGTCTGACCGTCGACGACCAGGAATGTATCACGAGCCGACCGGAGGTGTCCCGACCTGCCGTGGGTCGCCATGCGACAGGACGTTGACGATCTTGCCGAACGGGTCCCGCACGTAGAACCGCCGGACGCCCCAAGGTTCGTCGACGGGCCCGTAGGTGATGTCCAACCCCGCAGCCACCGCCCGTTCGTAGACCGCATCGACGTCGTCGACTTCGACCGAGAGATCGGGAACCGTCGTTCCGGAACCTCCATGCGTGGCAAAGCTCACCTGCGGCGCCGATTGGCTCGCGGCGACGAAGGTGACGATCCAGCCCATGTCCATCGCCACGGCCAAACCGAGCACGTCCGCGTAGAAGGCCCGTGCGCGCTCCGGATCGGCCGTGGCCACGTTGGCGACGATACGGCGAACGCTCATCGTCGCCGGCCTCCAGCCACACGCCGACCGCGCCGCTGGCGGCTTGGCGCCGTGCGCTTGCTGAACTCGACGGGTCGCCTCCGCACCCAAGCAACGAAGGCGGCGATGTCGGGGTGTCGCAACAATGCCTCCGCGGTCGGGTAGTCCCGGGCCAAGCTGCGCTCGTCGAGCACGCTGTGGATCTTGCGGTGGCAGATGCGATGCAGCCAAACCGTCGCCCGGCCGCCTTCGCATTTGGGGACCAGATGATGGCGGTCGACGCTGGCGCCATCGATCATCGGCCGGCCGCAGAGCGGGCAAGGCCCCAGATCGACCGCGCCGCCACCCATCAGGTCAGCGCCAGGGACGCTGCCAGCCGCTCTGCGGTACGGCGCCGATCTGCTCCAGCTCGAACGGCGTCGTCTGGTACATCTCGTTGATCCAGTTGCCGAACAGCAGATGGGCGTAGGCGCGCCAGCGGTTCACCGGCGGTCGCGTCGGTTCGTCACCGGGATAGTAGTTCAGCGGCACGTCGACGTCCGCGCGGCTGAGGGCGTCGCGCCGATACTCGTCGTCGAGCGTGTAGGTGTCGTACTCGAGATGGTTGAACATGAAGACTTGGCGGTTCGGCCGGTCCTCGGCGAGACACAGGCCAGCCACCGGCGACGTGGCCAGCACCTCCAAGCCGGGATCGGTCGGCAGATCGGTGGCCCGAACTTCGGTATGGCGACTGACCGGCACCAGGAACTCGTCGTCGAAGCCGCGCAGCAGCGGCGACCGCGCGCCGTTCCGTGCCGTCACCCGGTGCCAGAAAACGCCGAACCGCTTCGTTCGCAGCGCGTGTTTGGGCACGCCGTGAAAATGGTAGAGCGCCGCCTGCGCCCCCCAGCAGATGTTGAACGTCGAGTGGACATGGGTCTGTGACCAGTCGAAGATGCTGGTCAACTCCTCCCAGTACTTGACCTCCTCGAACGGCATCAGCTCGATCGGCGCGCCGGTGACGATCAGGCCGTCGAACTTGGTGTCCTTGATGGCTTCCCAGGTGGTGTAGAAGCGCTGCAGGTGGCTCGGGGCGACGCTGCTCGGGCGGTAGGTCGAGGTGGTCAAGAGCACGAGTTCGATCTGCAACGGCGTGGCGCCGAGCAGTCGGGCGAGTTGTGTCTCGGTCTTGACCTTGTCGGGCATCAGATTGACGAGCCCGATCCGCATCGGGCGGATGTCCTGGCGGGACGCCGCCGTCTCGTCGATCAGTTGAACGCCCTCTTCGGCGAGCTGCGTGAACGCAGGCAGATCGCTCGGGAGCTTGATGGGCATCGTGATCCTTCGCCAAGCGGCCACGTGACGTGGCCCGCGCGGGAGGTATGATTCGGGTTCGGCCCTGTCAAGCGACGCACCGCGTCAGTCGTCGCCGCCTTCGGCCCGTGCGCGCAGCCGTTCCAGATCGGGAACGACCACCTCGCCTTTGTCGAGGACCAACAGACGCTCTTGCTCCAGCACCCGGAGCTGGCGGTTGACGTTTTCGCGAGCCAGCCCGACGAAGGCGCCGAGGTCGCGTTGCGTGAGCTTGAAATCCAGACGCCAGCCGCGCGGTTGGCGCCGGCCCGCATGTTCCATCAGGCTGAGGACGCCGAACGCGACCCGTGATGCCATCGACAGCTGGACCGATGCCTCGATCATGCCGGTGCTGCGGCGCAGCCGTTGGCACAAGAACTGGATCAGACGCAAGGCGAAGTCAGGGTGCCCGTGGACGTAGTCGATGAACGCCGTGCGCCGGACGACGAACACGTCGACCTCGGTCAGTGCCGACGCATCCGCGGTCCGCGGCTCACCGTCGAGCGTGCCGATCTCGCCGAGCAACTCGCCCGGCCGAACGAAGGTGATGACGGCTTCGCGGCCCTCGATCGAGACCGACGAGACCCGCACCGTCCCTTCGAGCACGACCATCAGACGGTCGCCGGCATCCAGCTTCTGGAACAGCGTCGCGCCGCGGGGGTAGCTGACCACTTGGCCCACGGCCACGAGGTCGTCGATGTCGCCCGGGTGGTTGGTGCGGAACAGGTCGACCCCGGCGAGCGTGTCGCGGACGGCTGCCTGGCGATCGGCTTGCATGATCCTGTCGTTCCCGCCCCTGGCCGCGCTTGTGACCAACGTCACTGACGATCCCTCGTTTCATGCGAATATGCAACCTGAAGGGGCAGCGCAGTGGCCTGTCGCTTCGTGGTTCTCCCAATGTCCTCGGCGCGGCTTCGGCCGCGCTTTTTTTTAGCCGCGTCCCTGAGCGACGAAGCCGCCGTCGTTTGCGAAGTCTGGCTTGCCGTAGCGAAGAGGTGTCCCGTCCCGGGTCGTGACCTTGCCGCCGGCGGCCTGCAACACGGCATGGGCCGCCGCCGTGTCCCATTCCATCGTTCGGCCGAATCGCGGATAAAGATCGGCGACACCTTCGGCGATCCGGCAGAACTTGAGGGAGCTGCCCGCTGGCGAGCGGCTGGCGGTGCCTTGCTCGGCCAGAAATGCTTCTTCGTCCGGGCTGCCGTGGCTGCGGCTGACCATCGCCACAGGGCCGCCCGCGGGTAGCGCTCGAGCTTCGATGGATCGCGTCGTGCCGGCGGTGCGCATCACGGCACCGTGGCCGAGGGCGCCCCACCAGTAGGTGTCGATGGCCGGAGCGGCGACCACGCCCAGGATCGGTTGGCCGGCGTCGACCAGCGCGACGTTGACCGTGAACTCGCCGTTCTGGCTGATGAACTCCTTGGTGCCGTCCAGCGGATCGACCAACCAGAAGCGGGTGCCGACGCTTTCCGGAGCTTGGCCTGCGGCGACCTGCTCCTCGGCGATGACGGGTACCTCGGGCGTCAGCGCCTGCAGCCCGGCGAGCAGCACCGCTTCGGCGGCCTCGTCGGCAGCGGTGACCGGCGACTTGTCGCCCTTGAGGGCGACCGCGACGTCGCTGCCATAGTGGTTCATGACCACGGTGCAGGCACGTTCGACCAGCCCTAGGACCTCCGGCAAAAGCAATGCTGGCGCGATCAACGTCGTCTCCGCTGCGGCGCGCCCGCGTGAACGGTGCGTGGCGACGAGCATGACCGTCGCCGAGGCGCGCAATGGTTGAGGTCTTAGGTCGATCGCCGCGCCGCCGCAAGCAGCTCCGCATAGTATGGTGCGTCGACGTTGCCGCCCGAGAGCACGACCAGCACGACCAGCTCGTCATCCCCAGAACGCGTCATCGTCGACCATTGGCCGGCAAGCCCGCTCGCGAGTGCCACTGCGCCGCCCGGCTCCACCACCAGTTTCAGGCATTGCATCGCGGCCAGCATGGCGTCGGCGACGTCGTCGTCGTCGACGGCGAAGCCGCCGGCAAGCAGGTGGCGGTTGATGGCGAACGTCAACTCGCCCGGTTCTGTGGCGAGCAGTGCATCGCACGACGACCGGCCACCCGGCTCGTTCGCCAGGCGTCGCCCGGCAGCGAGCGAGCGGCGGGTGTCGTCGAAGCCGACCGGCTCGGCCGCGTGGACCCGGATCGTCGGATGGTGCGCCCGGAGCGCCAAGGCGGTCCCGGCGATCAGCCCGCCGCCGCCGCAACAGACGACCGCCGCATCCGGCACGACGCCGAGCTCGGCGCATTGCTCGGCCATCTCCAGGCCGACCGTGCCTTGCCCGGCGATCGTCGCCGGAGCGTCGTAGGGCTTGATCAGCGCCGCGTCCTCGGACTCGGCGATCGCCGCAGCGATCGCCTCCCGGTCTGAGTTTGCGCGGTCGTAGAGCCGCACGTCGGCCCCGTACCGCCGGGTGTTCGCGATTTTGATGGCCGGCGCGTCGCTCGGCATCACGATGGTCGAACGGACACCTAGGAGTTGGGCCGCCGCGGCGACACCCTGAGCATGGTTGCCGGAGCTGTACGCGACGACCGGCCGGTCGCCGGCTTGGCTCACCGCGTTGAACGCACCGCGGAACTTGAACGAGCCGGTGCGCTGCAGGGGCTCGGCCTTGATCAGCACGCGGCAGCCGCAGCGCTCGTCGATGAGGTCGTGGCGGAGCAAGGGCGTGCGTACCGCGTGGCCGCGGAGCCGAGCGGCGGCAGCGGTGATGTCGGCGAGGCTTAAGGCAGCAGACGTCATCGGCGGCAAGCTCCCGAGCGAGGTCCGATACGCCGTTCTTGCCGCGAGGCGCCCGCCGGCGCCAGCTTCTCGGCGACGTTGACGCCGCTAGCGGCTTCGGCTTAGGGGAGCCTCCCTGGCGGCGGAGGTCCGGAACCATGCAACTTGCATCCTCGCTCGAGCGGCTCGGGACCGAGAGCGCGTTCGAGGTTCTCGCCCGCGCCCAGGCGCTGCAGGCGACCGGCGTCGACGTCATCAACCTCGGCATCGGCCAGCCCGACTTCCCGACGCCCGGCCACGTGGTCGAGGCCGCTTGCCAAGCCCTGCGCGATGGCCACCATGGCTACACGCCGGCCAACGGCGTCCTGCCCCTGCGCGAAGCGGTGGTCCGTGACATGGCCCGCCATCGCGGCGTCGAGGTCGACCCCGACCGGGTGGTGATCGTCCCGGGCGGTAAGGTGACCATGGCGACGGCGATCCAGATGTTCGGCGAGCCCGGCGCCGAGATCCTCTATCCCGACCCTGGTTTTCCGATCTACCGTTCGCTGATCGAGTTCACCGGCGCCGAGCCGGTGCCGATCCGGCTGTTGGAGAGCCAGGGCTTTTCGTTCGATGCAGGCGAGGTGCTCGACCAAATCACGCCGCGCACCCGGCTCTTGATCGTCAACAGCCCGGCCAACCCGACCGGTGGCGTCGTGCCCAAGGCCGAACTCGACCGCTTGGTCGATGGGCTCGTGGCGCACCCTCAGGTCGCCATCCTCTCCGACGAGATCTACGCCCGCATGGTCTACGATGGGGTGCCGCACGCCAGCCTGACGGCCTATCCTGAGATTGCCGATCGCTTGATCCTCTTGGACGGCTGGTCGAAGACCTACGCCATGACCGGGTGGCGGATCGGCTGGGGTGTCTGGCCGGCGGCGCTGGCACCCCTTGCCACCCGTTTCGCCATCAACACCCATTCCTGCGTCAACGCTGCGACTCAATGGGCGGCCATCGCCGCGCTGGACGGGCCGCAGGACGAGGTGGGCGCCATGGTGCGGGCGTTCGACGAGCGGCGATTGCGGGTGACGGACCTCTTGAACCAACTTCCGGGGTTTCGTTGCCGCCGCCCGGGTGGCGCGTTCTACGCGTTCCCGAACGTGGAAGCGTCGGGCTTCGACGTGCGGACGCTGCAGGATCGCCTGCTCGGCGAGATCGGCGTCGCGGTCATCGCCGGCACCTCGTTCGGCCATCTCGGCGAGGGCTATCTGCGGTTCTCCTACGCTGCGTCCTTGCCACGGATCGAAGAGGCCATCGGCCGCATCGACGGCTGGCTCGCCAAGCGGTGAGCGCTGACCTGGACTCGCTGTTGGCGCAGATCCGGGACTGTCGACACTGCGAGGCGCATCTGCCGCTCGGCCCACGACCGGTGCTACGCGCCAACCAGGCCGCCCGGCTGCTCGTCATCGGTCAGGCGCCGGGGACGCGGGTGCACGCGACCGGCATCCCCTGGAACGATCCGTCGGGTGTGCGACTGCGGGCGTGGTTGGGGATCGACGAGCAGCACTTCTACGACGGCGCGCGCGTCGCCATCGTGCCGATGGGTTTCTGTTATCCCGGGCGGCACGCCCGCGGCGGTGACCTGCCGCCCCGTCCCGAATGCGCGCCGCTCTGGCACGATCGTTTGCTGGCGTCGATGCCGAACGTCGAACTCGTGCTGCTCGTCGGTAGCTACGCCGTCAGCCGTTACCTCGGCTCCAAAGGGCCGCTGATGCCGGTGGTACGCGCGGCCGACCCGGCCAAAGACCGCTTCGTGCCGTTGCCGCACCCTAGCCCGCGCAACCAGAACCTGTTCAAGCGCCATCCCTGGCTCGAGGCCGAACTGTTGCCGCGCTTGCGGGTGCGGCTGCGCGCGATGGGAGTCGCGGTGCCGGTGACCGTCACCAGGCCTTGACGCCTCGAGACGGTCGCCGCCGCGATCCTATGGCCGCTGCCGGCAGGCCTACTCCTGCGCTTCCTCCGCCGCATCGGAGATACCGCGACCGACCGCCTCGACGTCTTCGCCGACACCGCGTGTCGTGTTGCAGGCGGCGAGCACCCCGGCCACCAGGAAGGCCAGCGCCAAGCCGGTTGCCCGACGCCGCCGGCCGGCGCCTCGGATCGAGGTGTGGTCATTGCTCATCGGATGCTTACCTCGCGATCGGTTGAACCTCTCTGCACGCCTAATCCGGCAGCGGTCCGTGCGCAACGGCGACCGCAGCCGAACGGCCGTGGCGCCGCGTTGGTGGCGGTCGCCAACGTGACAAAAAATATGATGAAAAAGTAATAATACAAAGCTAGTGATGCGGCGCCCCGGGCAGATCTCTCTGTTTCTGGCGCCGGATCCGTTGATTCTCGGCGAGAATCGCATGTTCGGCAGGAGCTGCGAGCGAGATGATGCGCTCTGGTCGAGAAAATGAATTGCGAAATAGCAACACAAAGTTTATGATTTGCCCAGGTTTCGGATGGTCCCGTGAGGGGTGAAGGCCACGGATCGGTGGTGGGGAGCATTGTCCGCCGGTGGCCCTCGAGCACCGTCTCGAGCGCCGGCGCAGTGCAGGTCGTCGACCGTTCGGACCACGTTGCCATGCAATGAGGCGCTGGTGACCGCCACCGCCTCCTAGCGACGAGAGGGACAGGGCACATGGCCAAGACCAGCAAGGGGCAGCCGACCGATCCCGCCCCGAAAATCCACGTCACACAACCGACCATGCCGAGTGCCGGCATGGACCGCGATGGCGATGCCAACGCGATGCCGTCGAGCCCGATGAGCGCGCCAGCAGCGAGCGGTGACATGCCGGCCGCGGTGGCGAGCGCTGGCGACATGCCAGTCGGTACGATGGGCGAGGGATCCGGCGATGGAGTGGTGATGCCCGAAGGGACCATGGGGGAGGTCGACGCCGACCCCGGCACCGGCCCAGAGCGGTTCTGTCCCAACGATGTGCCTCCAGGCGAGACGCCACCGGCTGTCTTCGAGCCCGGCATCGTCGAGGTCGAGTTCTGCGACACCGTTCGACCGAGCGTCGTTGCTGCACCTGGCGCTGCTGCGGCACCCGTCACCAGCCGAGCAGGGGCGGGCCTCGAGCGCTTGAACGCCATTCTCGCCAGCTACCAGCTGCAGCGTGCCGAGCCCACCTTCGACGTTGCCGAGCGCCAAGCGGACGACGTGCAAGCCGCCGCGAAGCCACGTGACGCGAGCATCCCCAACCTGTGCAGCTTCCTGACGCTGCATTTTCCGGCGGACGTCGACACCCGCCTGGTGGCCAGAGAACTCGATCAGCTGCCGGACGTCGTCCGCGCCGTGGCACTGCCGAAGGCCGCCCCGCCGGACTCGCCGCACAACGAGCCCCTCGTGGGCACCAGCGACCAGGTCGTCATCGACCCGACGACGGGCCTGGAGAACCAATGGTACGTCCACCGGTGCGGCGTCGATCGCGCGTGGCGTCATGCCTCCGGCCAGGGCGTCGTCATCGCCGACATCGACTGGGGCTACCGTACCTCGCACCAAGACCTGGCGACCCGGCTCGACATGAGCCGGGCGTACAACGCCTACGACGGTGGCACCAACGTCGGCACGGGCGGCAGCATCTCCCACGGCACGGCGGTGATGGGCCTCGCCGGCGGCGCCGACAACGATGTCGGCATGGCCGGTGTCGCCTACGGCGCCTCGCTGTGGCCGGTGCAGGCCGACAGCGGTCCGGGTAGCGCTTTGCCCGGAAACCCTTGGGCGCGGGCCATCGACTGGGTGCGTACCGCCGACAGCGGTGGGCGGCGCAAAGTGATCATCCTGGAGGTACAGACCGGTTCGTTCGGCAACTACGAGATGGTGCCGTCGGTCAACGCCGCGATCCGTACGGCGATCGCCAACGGCGTCGTGGTCTGCGTCGCCGCTGGCAACGGCAACCGGGATGCGGGCCTCGACGACGATGGCAACCCGATCACCGCCACCGGTTCGATCCTCGTCGGCGCGACCGAGTACCACGCGACCGAGAATCGGCGGGCGTCGTTCAGCAACTACAGCGCAAGGGTCACCGTGGCGGCACCGGGCGACGGCAGCCACGATCTGACCTGCAGCAGTGCGGCCGACGATGCCTTCCGCAACGGCTTCGGTGGGACGTCGGGTGCGACGCCCAAGGTCGCCGGCACCGTCGCCCTGATGCTCGAGGCCAACCCTAGTCTGAGCCACGCGGAAATCCGCACCATCCTGAACGCCAGCGGGACCGCCGTCACGACCGACTCGGGCAAACCCGTCGGCACGTTTTTGAATGCCGAAGCCGCCGTGTTGGCGGCAGCACGGCCGACGGCGTCCGGACCCGCCGTCGCATGGGGGTCAAATCGGCTCGACGCCTTCGTCGTCGGCACCAACTCCGCCCTCTACCACAAGTGGTGGAACGGCTCGGCCTGGGGGCCGTCGGTCACCGGCTACCAGAACATGGGCGGGACCATCGTCGGCAAACCAAAGGCGGTAGCCTGGGGTCCGAACCGCCTCGACGTGTTCGTTCGTGGCACGAATTCAGCGCTTTATCACAAGTGGTGGAACGGGTCGGCCTGGGGTCCGTCGGTCACCGGCTACGAGCACATGGGCGGTGTCATCACCGACGACCCGGAGGTGGCATCGTGGGGCCCCAACCGGCTCGACCTCTTCGTCATCGGCACGAACTCGGCGCTCTATCACAAGTGGTGGAACGGTTCGGCCTGGGGGCCGTCACTCACTGGCTACGAAGCCATGGGTGGCACCATCAGCGGCAAGCCGCGCGCCGTCGCCTGGGGTCCGAACCGCTTGGACGTGTTCGTGGTGGGCACGAACTCGGCGCTCTACCACAAGTGGTGGAATGGC
>JBCBTD010000022.1:0-57773 GCA_039818825.1 Pseudomonadota bacterium | reverse complement strand
TCGCTCTCCAGCGCCTGCAGCAGGGGACGGCGGATCAGGAACTCTTCGGCGAAGATGTCGCGGGCGAGGGCGCTTCGGTTGGTGTCGCCGGCGGCTTCCGCGAGCCGGATCTCGAGCATCTGGCGCCCATAGTTCCATTCGTACACTGCGGAAGCGACGTCCAAGCCCTCGTAGCACTGCAGCCGCACGAGTCGCTTGCCGAGCACCTGCGCCAAGACCTTGGCGATCTCGGTCTTGCCGACCCCCGCTTCGCCCTCCAGGAACAGCGGCCGCTGCAGCGCCAAGGCGAGGTGGACGGCGGTCGCCAGCGGTCGATCCGCCACGTAGTTGCCCTGGCCGAGCAGCGCCAGAGTGTCGTCGATGGTGCGCGTCATGGAGGGCTTTCGTCGGTCCAACCGGCCGTCCAACGCCCGGACGCCCGTTCTCGAAGAGACTCCTGGCGTCTGCCAACGTCCAAGACAACCCCGCCGGCTTGCGGCCAGGGCTGCACGGGCGTAGGCGGGGAGCCGCACGAAGGGAGAGAGGTCGGTGAGTGAGTTGAGCGAATCCCAGGTGGCGGCATGGCTGCGTGGCTGGCAGCGCGTCGAGCCGATCGCTTCTGACGAGGTTTCGTCCGCCTCGGCCCACGCCCAGGTTCGTGCCCTTGACCACGCCGTCAAGGCGCTGCGCCTGGACGACGAGCCATGGCGCCTCCGGGTCCGGCTGTCGCGTTCGCAGCGGCCGTGACCGACCTGCCCACCATCGAGGCGGCCGGCATCGCACTCCGCCGCCGTGAAGTCTCGGCCGCAGAACTTGCCGACGCAGCATCGGCGGCCCTGACGGCCATCCACCCGACCTTGCACGTGCTTGCGGAAGGCGAACCAAGGCGCGCCCGAGCCATGGCCAGCGAAGCGCAGGCCGCTCTCGACGCGGGTGACGAGCGTCCGCTGCTCGGTATCCCCATGGCGCACAAGGACATGTTCTACCGCGCCGGCCGCGAGAGCGCTTGCGGCTCGCGCGTGCTGGAAGGTCACGTCCCCGACGTGACCGCGACGGCTCTGACGCGGCTCGATGCTGCCGGAGCCGTCGATTGCGGTCGGCTGAACATGGTCGAGCTGGCATTTGGCGTGACCGGCCACAACGCCATCGTCGGCACGCCGCGCAACCCCTGGGATCCGGCACGAATCACCGGTGGCTCGTCGAGCGGCTCGGCGGCGGCGGTCGCAGCCGGTGCGGTCTTCGCGGCGCTCGGCTCCGATACCGGCGGCTCGATCCGCGTGCCGGCCAGCTGCTGCGGGCTGGTCGGTACAAAACCGACCTACGGCCGCGTCAGCCGGTTCGGCGCCATGCCGCTCTCTGCTTCGCTCGATCACGTGGGCCCGCTCTGCCGGTCCGTCCGCGACGCAGCGCTGGTGCTGCAGGCGTTGGCGGGACAGGATCCGGACGATCCGCTGAGTGCGGCGGAACCGGTGCCCTACTTCATGCGTGATCTCGAACGCGGCTGCATCGGCATCACACTGGGAATCCCCAGCGCCGACGACCTGAAGGCGGTGAGCGAGCCGGTCCTGGCCGCCTTCGATGGAGCGGTCCAGACCTACCAGCGGCTCGGTGCCACGCTTCGCCGCGTGCCGCTCCGCTCGATCGCCGATGCCAACACCGCGGCGACGTTGGTGATCGCCGCCGAGGCGGCGGCGGTGCACGCGAACGCGATCCAGGAACGACCGAGCGACTTCAGTGAGCCGACCTTGGCGCGCTTGCGTACAGGCGCGTTCGTGCCGGCGACGCGCTACTTGCAGGCGCTGAGCCTCAGGGCCCGAGTGCTCGATGACCTCCTCGTCGACGGGCTGGCCGAGGTCGACGCACTGCTTCTGCCCACGATCGACGATCCGGTGCCGACGATAGCCGACACCGAGCTTGCGGCCGGGCCCGACTATCTGCGGCTCGTCGGTCGGTTGGCCCGGTGGTGCCGTCCCTTCAACGTCACCGGCCTGCCCGCCTTGGCGATGCCGATCGCTTTCGACCACGTCGGCGTTCCGGTCGGCGCACAGTTGGTCGGTCGCCCGTTCGACGAGGCTGGGTTGTTCCGTGTCGCGCGGGCGTTCGAGCGCGAGACCGGCCTGACCGGTCGGCGCCCACCAGTATCGGCCGCCCTGCCTTGCTGAGCGAGCGGCTCAGACGCGAGATCGATGCCCGGCGCGACGACGTCGTGGATCTGTGCCGGGACCTCGTGCGGATACCGAGCGAGAACCCGCCGGGCCGCGACTACCGGGCCTGTGTCGAGCTGGTCGGCGAGCGGCTTCGCAAGCGCGATTTCGACGTCCACTACCTCCGCGCCGAGGGTGCCCTTGGCGACAGCGATCCTTACCCGCGCTGGAACGTGGTCGCGCGCCGAGAGAGCGGGCGGCCTGGCCCGACGGTCCACTTCAACAGCCACGTCGATGTCGTCGCACCCGGCCATTCGTGGACGCGTGACCCTTGGGGCGCCGAGGTCAGCGACGGCCGTATCTACGGCCGCGGCACCTGCGACATGAAGGGCGGTCTCGCCTCCAGCATCGTCGCGTTGGAAGCGTTGTTGGACAGTGGCGCCGTCGACGTCGGCAACGTCGAGGTCTCCGCCACCGCCGATGAGGAGTCCGGTGGCTACGCGGGTGTCGCCTGGCTCGCCGAACGCGGCTGGTTCGATCCGGCGCGGATCGACCACGTGGTCATTCCCGAGCCGTTCAACCGCCAGCTCGTTTGCCTGGGTCATCGCGGCGTGCTGTGGCTGGAGATCGAAACTCACGGCCACATCGCCCACGGCTCGATGCCGTTCCAGGGCGACTGCGCCGTCCGCCATATGGCCGCCGTCCTGAGTGCGTTCGAGACGGAGCTTTGGCCACGCCTCGCCGAGCGCGCCACGGCCGTGCCGGTGATCCCCGAAGGCGCCCGCTACGCGACGTTGAATCTGGCGGCGGTCCATGGCGGCATGCCCGAGCGACTGGACGGCCTGCCGACGCCGCTGGTCCCGGACCGTTGCCGGCTGATCGTCGATCGTCGCTATCTGCAGGAAGAGAACCGGCGGGACGTGGAGGCTGAAATCGTCGCGGTTCTCGAGCATCTGAGCCGGGATCGGCCAGATTTCACGTACAGCACCAAAGAGTTGATGCACGTCCCACCGGTGGCGAACGAGGCGAGCGCGCCAACGCCCGTCGCCTTCGCCGCGGCCATCGGCGAGGTCTACGGTGCAGCGCCTGCGTTCGTGGCGTCGCCCGGCACCTACGACCAGAAACACGTCCACCACATCGGTGGAGTGACGGACTGCATCGCCTACGGACCCGGCCACCTCCATCTTGCGCATCAGCCCGACGAGTACGTCGAGATCGACGACCTGGTTGGTGCAGCGGCGGTCATGGCGCTGGCGACGGATCGCCTCTTGCAGGGCCGTTGATGAACGGCACCGGGCCACGTAACGCGTTGACCGACGTCGCCGGCCTGAGCGTCGGCCAGGCCGAGGCGGACGGCGTGCCGACCGGCGTCACCGTGATCGTTCCTGCTGAGCCGTGCGTTGCCGCAGCCGATCAACGGGGTGGGGCACCTGGCACCCGGGAGCTCGCGCTCTTGGAGCCCGGCTGCCTCGTCGAGCGGATCGACGCGGTCGTGCTGGCCGGCGGGTCGGCCTACGGATTGGCCGCGGCCGATGGTGTCGTCGACGCGCTCGCCGCCGACGGGCGCGGGTTCCCAGTTGGCGAGGCCCGCGTGCCCATCGTCTCCGGACTGATCCTGTTCGACCTCGGCGTCGGCCCGCCGGCGCGAACCACCTCGCTCTATGCCGAGTTGGGCAGACGAGCCTACGCGGTGCGCTCGGCGGACCTGACACTCGGTCGAGTGGGCGCCGGTCGCGGTGCCACCTGCGGCAGCCTCGCTGGCGGCATCGGCAGTGCTTCCGCCATCGAGCCGATGACCGGCGCGACGGTGGCGGCGTTGGCTGCCGTCAACGCGTTCGGCGAGGTTGTGATCCCGGGCACGTCATGCTTCTGGGCGTGGCCGTTCGAACGCGACGGCGAGTTCGGCGGCCGGGAACCTCCCCGTGGACCGGTCGATGCGGCGCCGATTTCGCCGCCGCCGATCGTCGGCGCCAACACCACCCTGGTCGTCGCCGCCACGGATGCCGCATTGGATCGTCCGCAGGCCAAGCGTCTCGCCATGATGGCCCAGGACGGCTTGGCTCGGGCGCTCAATCCGGTTCACACACCATTCGATGGCGATACCGTGATCGCGCTCGCTACGGGGCATCGATCGACCGTGGACGCGGCTGATTTGTGTCGGCTGGGTGCGCTCGGTGCCGACACGGTCGCCCGTGCCATCGCCCGTGGTGTGTTCGAGGCGCAACGGTCGACGCCGGCAACACCCGGACCAAGCACATCGGGCGGTCTGTAGCAGCGCCTCAACGTTTTCGGGCAATTCGTTGCATGATATGAACTTTCGCTGACTTGTGCATTCGTCGGACGAAGGACTCCCGTGACGACCAAACGCCGCCGGCCCGCAAAGCCCGCTGCCGCCCCGCGTCGCCGCGGCGCTTCGCGGCGGCGGCCCGCGTCCAAGCGCCGCCCCGGTTTCCGGCTGACGTTCGGCTGGCTGATGCGGGCATTCCAGGCGTTGGCCGTCCTGTTGTTGGTGGGTCTGATCGGCTGGGTCGGTTTGGTCTACGCCTACGCGCCGGAGCTGCCGGACACGGACGAGCTGTGGCGGGCGGCGCCCCAGCCCGGACTGACGTTCGTTGCGGACGACGGCGCCGTGCTTGCTCGGCGTGGCGCTTACCAAGCCCGCATCGTCACGCTGGAGGAGATCTCGCCCTTCCTTATCGACGCGGTCATCAGCACGGAGGATCGTCGGTTCTACGGCCATTTCGGGATCGACCCGTTCGGTATGGCACGTGCGCTCGTCGCCAATCTCCGAGCGGGTGGCGTGGTCCAGGGTGGCAGCACGCTCACCCAGCAGCTGGCGAAGAACCTGTTCCTGACCCACGAGCGGTCCTTCGATCGCAAGGCCAAGGAGCTGATCCTCGCGGTATGGCTGGAGACCCGCCTGACGAAGCGGGAAATCCTCACGCTCTACCTGAACCGGGTTTATCTCGGCGCCGGAGCCTACGGCTTCGAGGCGGCCGCGCGTCTCTACTTCGGCAAGCCGGCGGCGACCCTGGGGTTGGCTGAGAGCGCCCTGCTGGCCGGGCTTTTGAAGGCGCCGTCGCGCTTGTCGCCGACGACCAACCTCGACGCCGCGCATGCGCGGACCGAGATCGTTTTGGAGGCGATGACGGCGGCCGGTGCGATCACCACCGAGCAAGCCTTGGTGGCGGCACGTGCGCCCGCCGTGCCCGTCAGCTACGCCGAAGCCGGCACCTCTGGATGGTTCCTCGATTGGGTCGGCCGGGCGCTGCCGCCGGACTGGAAGGCGCGCGCCAGCAACCTGGTGGTGCGTACGACCCTGGATCGCGAGCTTCAAGCGGCCGCCGCCGAAGCGGTCGGCGCGGCGCTCGAGGCACACGGTGCGACCGGTAGGATCGGCCAAGCGGCGGTCGTGGCCATCGATCGCCAAGGCCGGGTGCGGGCTATGGTCGGGGGCGACAGTTACGGGCGCTCGCCGTTCAACCGCGCCGTCGATGCCAAAAGACAGCCCGGATCGGCGTTCAAGCCCGTCGTCTACCTGGCCGCGCTTCAGGCAGGCTGGCGCCCCGAGCAACGGGTCGTCGATGGGCCGGTGGACTTCGGCGGCTATCGGCCGACCAACTACGACAACCGCTATGCCGGCGAAATGACCCTAGCCGACGCGTTCGTCAGATCGCGCAACACCGTGCCCGTCCGCCTGGTGGAAGACATCGGCCGCCGTCGCGTGATTGCCACCGCTCAGCTACTCGGTATCAACGGCCGCTTGCCGGTAGATGCGTCGTTGGCGCTCGGCACTGGTGAGACGACCCTGTTGGAGCTGAGCGCCGCCTACGTGCCGTTCGTCAACGGTGGTCGTTTCGTAGCGCCGACCGGCATCGTCGATCTGCGGACGGAGGCCGGCACCGTGTTGTCAGAGGGCCTCGGGGAGCCCGGCGCACCGTTCCTCTCGGGTGAGGTGCTGCGGATGATGCAGGGTATGTTCCACGGCGTCGTCCAGCGTGGGACCGGCAAGCGTGCCGATCCAGGCGATCGCTGGGTCGGCGGCAAGACCGGCACCAGCCAGAACTGGCGCGACGCCTGGTTCGTCGGTTTCTCCCACGACCTCGTCGTCGGCGTCTGGGTCGGGAATGACGACAATTCACCGATGAACAAGGTCACGGGCGGTGGCGTCCCGGCCGAGGTCTTTGCCGCGATCATGCGCGCTGCACCCACGCCAGCGCCGCCCGTCCCGCTACCTGGACGTGTGCGCCAGGAGGTCGCACGGGCCGATCCGGAACCACCATCGCGCGTTGGTGACATTAAGTTGACAGAAAGTACGGAAGACAAAGGCTTCTTCGACGTCCTGCTGAGGTGGCTTGGCGACAACATCGAGCCACGTACCCAACCTCTACGTTCGACCGACAACTGAGCGGGGAAAACCTGAATGGTGTCCAAGGCGTTGGCTGACGTTGCGTGGGGCGTCATCGGCTGCGGTGACGTTGTCGAGCACAAGAGCGGACCGCCTCTCGCGTCCGCCCCCGGCTCGCGGATCGCCGCGGTGATGCGCCGGGACGCAGGTCGTGCCGCGGCGTTTGCTGCGCGAATGGGGGTGCCGGCATGGTACGACGACGTCGACGCGCTCCTCGCCGACCCCAACGTCAATGCGATCTACGTCGCGACACCGACGAACTCGCACGCTGATCTGACGGTTCGAGCCCTGCGTAGCGGCCGACCGGTACTGGTCGAGAAGCCGATGGCGCTCGACACCGCCGAGGCGACGCGGATGGTGAACGCTGCGGCGGCGTTGCAGCTGCCGCTGTTCGTTGCGTATTACCGGCGGACGTTGCCACGTTTCGAGGCCATGCGCGCGCTGATCCAGTCGGGCGAACTGGGCGAGGCCAGAGGCATCTCGATCATCCACAACCGCCCTGCGCACTTCGCCCCTAGGCATGCCTGGAAGGTCGACCCCGAGGCGAACGGCGGCGGCCTGTTCATGGATACCGAAGTCCACACCTTGGATTGGCTCGACCACGTGTTCGGTGCGCCGAGCGAGGTCCAGTCCACGGTCCGTCGTCACGGTAATGGCGTGGCCGAGGACCTGGTCGCCTATCAGCTCACCTGGGCTGACGGGCCGGTCGCGAACGGCTTCTATTGCTTCGGTGCAGCGCCCGCCCAGGATCTGCTGACCGTGTACGGCAGTCGGGCGACGGCCAGCATGGGGGTGTTCGACAAGACGCCGATCACGGTGACCAGGCTCGACGGCAGTGTCGAGACGATCGAGCGACCGGATCCGGCGCACGTTCACCAGCACTTGATCGAACGCATCGTCGACGAACTGCGCGGCGGGCCGCCGGCCCCTTCGCGTGGCATCGATGGGGTGCGGACGGTTGCCGTGGTCGACCGAATCTACGCCGATTGGCGGTCCGTACCCGTGCGCCGATTAGCGTCGGCGACGTAGCGCCTGCCAAACGGCGCCGAGCAGCCACAACGGAACGACGACGACGGCGCCGAGGAGGATCAGCCGAACGATGTCCGCCGGCTGATCGATCAGCCCGACGACCGTCATCCAGATCGCACGGCCGAAGTCGAGTACCCGGGCGACCATCTGCCCCGGTGTCAGGCCCAGCCACGCGAGCACCAGCCCGACCAGGAACGAGAGGACCAACAACCTCGCGATCGTCCAGAGGCTGGGCAGGCGCATGAACATCGTCTCCTTCGGTATGGTCGGCGGGAGGTGGCGCGCGGCCGTCCGCCCTTCACAGTCGGACGTCGACATGGCAGACCCACCCGGCTGCGTCCAACCGGAGAGACCGCCATGGCCCGAGCCCTGGAAGGGCTTCGCGCCGTTGCCGACGATGCCGACGGCTTCATTCTCGACCTGTGGGGGGTCGTCCACGGCGGTGAGCGGCCGTTCCCGGGTGTCGTCGAGACGCTTCGGGAGTTGCGCACCGCTGGCAAAGGCATCGCCTTCGTCACCAACGCGCCGGTGCGCCGCCATCACGTCGCAAGCCACCTCGATGCGCTGGGTCTCGCTGACTGCTACGATGCGTTGCTGACCTCGGGGGAACTGACCTACCAGCATTTGAGCGATGGTCACGCCGGTCAGCGCTACTATGCGGTCGGCCCGTCGTGGGCGAAGCTCTTGCACGACGAGCTGCCGCTGGAACGGGCGATGACCGTTGACGCGGCCGACCTCGTCCTCGTCGTCGGGTTGGAGGACCACCGACCTCATCCGGACGAATACTTGCCGGAGCTGGAGACGGCGCAGCGGTGTGGGCTTCCGTTGGTCTGCGCCAATCCGGACCGGGTGATCGTCGTGCAGAGCGGCGTGTACAGTTGGTGTGCCGGCGCCCTCGCTGACCACTACGAGGACCTCGGTGGTGACGTCGTATGGATCGGCAAGCCGGAACCGTCGATTTTCCGCGCGGCCGCGGATGCGTTGGCCGTTGCCGACCCGACCCGGATCGTGGTTGTCGGCGATGGTCTGCCGACCGACATCCGGGGCGCCAACCAGTTCGGTGCGCGCAGCGTGCTGGTGACCCGCGGCATCCATGCCCGTGATCTCGGGATTGCTGCTGGCGACCGCGCGGAAGTCGTTGCGGTGAGAGCCCTGGCCGAGAGCCATGACGCCCGACCGGACTTCGTGCTGGCCACCCTCGCATGGTGAGCCGCACGCCGACGACGCTGCGAGCTGGGGCATGAACGACCTCGCGACCTCGATGGCGGAAGCGAAGGTCTGGCCGGCGCAGGAGGCCCAGCGGCTGGCACGTCGCTTCCCGGCGCCGCCGGCGGAGCCGGTCTTGTTCGAGACCGGCTACGGACCGTCCGGGCTACCGCACATCGGTACGTTCGCCGAGGTCTTCCGCACGACCATGGTCCGGCGGGCGTTCGAGGCCTTGACCGGCTGGCCGACCCGGCTGTTGTGCTTTTCCGACGACATGGACGGCCTCCGCAAGGTGCCCGAGAATCTCCCGGACCGTGCGGCGATCGAGCCCTTCCTGAACCGGCCTCTGACGGACATCCCCGACCCGTTTGGTGAAGCGGAGAGCTACGGCCATCACATGAACGGCCGGTTGAAGCGGTTCCTGGACGCATTCGGCTTTGACTACGAGTTCATGAGTGCGACCGAGTGCTACCGTGCCGGCCGGTTCAACGCGACGTTGCTGCGGCTCTTGGAACGCCACGACGAGGTGCGCGACGTCGTGCTGCCGATCCTCGGCAAGGAACGACGCGCGACCTACAGCCCGATCCTGCCCGTCTCGCCGACCACCGGCTGCGTGCTTCAGGTGCCGCTGGTCGAGACCCATCCCGAACGCGGCACCGTCGTGTTCGTCGACGAAGACGGCGCGAAGGTGGAAGTGCCGGTCACCGACGGCAACTGCAAGATGCAGTGGCGCGCCGATTGGGCACTACGGTGGGCGGCGCTCGGCGTCGACTACGAGATGTACGGCAAGGACCTGATCGATACAGTCAAGATCAGCGCACCGATCTGCCGCGTGCTCGGCGCGAAGCCGCCCGAAGGGTTCGCTTACGAGCTGTTCCTGGACGACATCGGCCGCAAGATTTCCAAGTCGATCGGCAACGGGCTGACCGTCGACGAGTGGCTCGCCTACGGGCCGAAGACCAGCATCGCGCTGTTCATGTTCCAGGCACCGCGCAAGGCCAAGCGCTTGTACTTCGACGTCATCCCGAAGGCGGTCGACGAGTACGAAAGCTGGCTGACGAAGCTGCCGGAGCAGAGCCCGGCGGAGCGGATCAACAACCCGGTCTGGCACATCCACGGCGGCCATCCGCCGGAAGATCACGTGCCTGTCAGCTACGGGATGCTGCTCAACCTCGCGTCGGTCGTGAACGCCGAGGATCCCGAGATCCTCTGGGGGTTCATCCGCGGCTACGCGCCGACAGTGGGCCCGGAACATCATCCGCGTTTGGCAGAACTCGTGCGGTTGGCGGTCGCCTACTACAGAGACTTCGTCGCCCCGGCCAAAACCTACCGGGCTCCGACGACGGTCGAACGCGGCGCGTTGGAGGAGCTGGCGGCGTATCTGGAGGGTGTTGCGCCCGACGCTTCGGGCGAGAGCTTGCAGAACGAAGTCTACGAGATCGGCAAGCGCCACGGCTTCGACAATCTGCGAGCGTGGTTCGGCGCGCTCTACGAAGTGTTGCTGGGCCAGCGCGAGGGACCGCGGATGGGCTCGTTTTTCGCGCTCTACGGAGTCGCCAACAGCGCGTCGTTGGTGCGCCGTGCACTCGACGGCGGTCTCATGGCGACGGCATGACCGAAACCGCGGCCCGAGCGACGGCGCGCCTCGACCGCGGCCGCGCGGTGGCGGTGCGTGCGCTCGACGCCGTGCTCCGGCGACCGCCGCAGCAGCTGGAGGCGGCGCTCGAAGAGGCCGCGGCGCGTCATCGGCCGAGCCCACGCGATCGGGCTTTGGCCAGGCGGCTGGTCAGCACCGTGCTGCGCCGGCGCGGCCAGCTCGATCAGCTGCTGCGGAAGCGGGTCCGGTTTTGGCCGGATTCGTTGACGGCGCAAAACCTGCTCCGCATCGGTGCGGCTCAGCTCGTTTTTCTGGAAACGCCGCCACACGCGGCCGTCGGTGCCACGGTCAGCCTTGCTCGGGCGCTGCGCCGGCCCGAGGTCGGAATGGTCAATGCCGTTCTCCGGCGCCTCGCGACCGAGCAACCGGACCTGCCGTCGGTGGAACGGAACGTCCCCGCATGGCTGTTGGCGAGCTGGACTAGAGCCTATGGCGAGGCGGCGGCGCAGGCGATCATGACCGCGCATCTGGAGGAACCGCCACTCGACCTGAGCGTACCTGGTGACCGCGAAACATGGGCAAAGGAGCTGGGCGGTGAACTCGTCGGGCCGTTGAGCGTCCGTCTGAAACGCGCCGGCGTCGTCACCGAGCTGCCCGGTTTCGCCGAGGGCCATTGGTGGGTCCAGGACGTGGCGGCGACCCTACCGGTCTGGTCGCTCGGCGACGTTCGTGGCCTGTCGGTCCTCGACGTCGGTGCCGCGCCCGGCGGCAAGACGGCCCAACTGGCGGCAGCCGGCGCCGTGGTCACTGCGGTCGAGCCCGACGCGCGTCGCCGGGAGCGCCTGAACGCCAACCTCGAGCGGCTTGGCCACCGAGACCAAGTGAACATCATCGGGACCGAGCTGGCAGCGGTCGACCGTGAACGCCGCTTCGACGTGGTGTTGGTCGATGCGCCTTGCTCAGCGACCGGTACGATCCGCCGACATCCCGACATACCCTGGCACCGGGCGGCCGAGGACGTCGCCGCGCTCGCCCAGCGCCAGCAGGACCTGCTCGATTCTGCGGCCCTGTTGGTCGGCGCCGGCGGTCGGCTGCTGTTCGCCACGTGCTCGCTGCAACAGGAGGAAGGCGAGATGCTGATCGGTCGGTGGCTCGCCGACAACCCCGTGTTCGACCGGACGGCGGCGGTTCGGCCGCCGTCGAACGAGCTTGGCTTGATCTCGACCGAAGCCGGACAGTGGCGGTCGTTGCCATCGGCCATTCCCGGCGGCATGGACGGGTTCTTCTTCTGTCACCTTCGTGCGAAGGGCGCGGACCATGGTTGATCAGCCGCGCCGGGCGTTGCTCTCGGTCTCCGACAAGACCGGCATCGAGACACTTGGCGGTGCGCTGGTGGCGCGCGGTTTCGAACTGATCTCGACGGGCGGCACCGCGGCGGCGTTGCGAGCGGCCGGCCTGGAGGTGGCCGACGTCGGCGCGCTGACCGGCTATGGCGAGTTCTTGGACGGCCGAGTGAAGACCCTGCACCCCGCCGTCCACGGCGGTATTCTGGCGCGGACCGACGATCCGCGGCACCAGGGCGAGTTGGAGGAGCGCGGTATCGCGCCCTTTGCGATCGTCGTCGTCAACCTCTACCCGTTCCGCGAAACGGTTGCTGCCGGTGCGGCGAAGGCGGACGTGGTCGAGATGATCGACATCGGTGGTCCGGCAATGATCCGCGCGGCGGCCAAAAACTTCGCGTCGGTGGCGGTCGTCACCGACCCCGTCGACTACGACGCGCTGCTGGCGTTCCTCGATGACGAGCGCCGAGGCGACGGTTCGTTCCGACGACGCATGGCGGCCAAGGCGTTCGCCCACACCGCAGCGTACGACACGGCCGTCGCCAACTGGTTCCAGCGCGACGAGGAGCCGACCTTGCCGGCGAGCCTCTTGATCGCCGCCGAGCGAGTCAATCTTTGTCGTTACGGCGAGAATCCGCATCAGGGCGCAGCGGTCTATCGGATCGACAGCGGCGGCACCGGGGTGGTCGGCGCGCGGGTCCTCCAGGGCAAAGCCCTGAGCTACAACAATCTCGCCGATGCCGACGCCGCATGGACACTGGTCTCGGATCTCGACCGGCCGGCTTGCGCGATCATCAAGCATGCCAACCCCTGCGGCGTCGCCCTCTCGCCGCGACTGGCGCAAGCCTACCAGTCTGCCGTGGCGTGCGACCCGACCAGCGCGTTCGGCGGCATCGTCGCCTTCAACCGACCGCTCGACGGAGCTACCGCCGAGGCCATTCTTCAGCGGTTCACCGAGGTGGTGCTGGCGCCTGGCGTCGACGACGACGCGGCGACGCTGCTAGCGACGAAGGCGGCCCTGCGAGTCCTCGTGATGGGCGAGGCACGGGGCCCTGAACGTCTCCTGCGCTCGGTCGGCGGCGGCCTCTTGGTCCAGGAGGCGGACGTGGCGGTGCCGACGCCCGAGGGGCTGCACGTCGTGAGCGAGCGCCCACCAACGCCCGCCGAGATCGCGGACCTCGTGTTCGCGCAAGCCGTCTGCAAGCACGTGAAATCCAACGCCATCGTGCTCGCCCGGGACGGCGCCACGGTCGGCGTCGGTGCGGGCCAGATGAGCCGCGTCGACAGCGTCCGCATCGCCGCGCGGAAGGCGCAGGACGGCCCAGGTGCCAAGCCCTGCGTGGTCGCTTCCGATGCGTTCTTTCCGTTCCCGGACGGGCTGGAGGCCGCAGTTGGTGCCGGTGCCACCGCGGTGATCCAGCCGGGCGGCAGTCAGCGCGACGCCGACGTGATCGCTGCCGCCGACCGGCTGGGCGCCGCCATGGTGTTCACCGGCACGCGGCATTTTCGCCACTGATCGGCGGTTGGCCGCTGCGGACGCGGCGGCGGCCATGCGCTATGCAGAGCGCCCAAGTCGCTGGCGTCGTGTCAGGGCAGGGCGCTGTTCGAGGGAGACGAAAGATGGCCGCAACCCCACCAGTCTGCGCGTTCGGCGCGCCGGCACCGGACTTCAGCCTCTTGGGCACGGACGGCCAGACCTACGGCTTGAACGACGTCAAAGGCGAGCAGGGCACGGTCATCGTCTTCATCTGCAACCACTGTCCTTACGTGAAATCAGTGGCCGCCCGCCTGGCCGAAACCGCCAAGACGTTGCAGGCCGAGGGCGTCGGCGTCGTGGCGATCTGCAGCAACGACGCGGTGGGCTACCCGGAGGACGGCTTCGAGCCGATGAAGGCCTTTGCCGCGCGTAACGCCTTCTCCTTCCCCTACCTGCACGACGAGAGCCAAGCGGTAGCCAGAGCCTACGGTGCCGTGTGCACGCCTGATTTCTTCGGCTACGATGCCGGGCTGGGGCTGCAGTACCGGGGCCGGCTGGACGAATCGAAGACCACGCCCGTGCAGGGTGCGAAGAACGAGCTCTTGGCGGCGATGCGCCAGGTGGCCACGACCGGCAGTGGCCCCGCAGAACAGACTCCGTCGATGGGCTGCTCCATCAAATGGAAGCTGGCTTGAGCGTTCCGGAGCGAGCGAAGGCCGGTGGCGGCTGCCAATGCGGCGCGGCGCGTTACGAACTGCATGGCGCTCCGCTTCGCGTGTGGATCTGCCACTGCACGGAGTGCCGCAAGCAGTCGGCCTCCGCTTTCGGCATCTCGGTGACCGTCCGCCGCGAGCAGTTGCGGCCGTTGCGGGGCGAAGTCGCCAAGTGGTCGCGTGATTGCGACAGTGGCCGTCGACTGGACTGCTTTTTCTGCCCGATCTGCGGATCGCGCCTGTGGCACGAGCAGGCCGGGGCCACCACACTCAACGTCAAGGGCGGCTCGCTGGACGATCCGATCGACGTCGCGAGCGCCACGCACATCTGGACGGCGCGAAAGCTCGAAGGTGTGGTGATCCCGGAGAACGCCGAGCGGTTCGCCTACGAGCCGAGCTGACGGCGACACCGCGACCATGGGCCGGGGCAACGACATCGCCTAGGGTGCCCCGGCCGGTTGCGCCAATCGGTGCCCACAGCCTGTTTCGTCGCCGAGGACAGCCGTCGCCCCATGCCTTTCGACAGCCTGCGTGACTTCATCGAGCTCTTGGAGCGCCGCGAGCGGCTGGTTCGCGTCACGGCGCCAGTATCCGCGGTCCTCGAGATGACCGAGATCCACACCCGCTTGCTCGCCGAGCAGGGGCCGGCGGTCCTCTTCGAGAACGTCGAGGGCTTCTCGATGCCGGTGCTCGTCAACTTGTTCGGCACCGTGGAACGAGTGGCCTGGGGCATGGACCGGGAACCGGGCACGCTACGCCAACTCGGGGAGACGCTGGCCTTCTTGAAGCAGCCCGAGCCGCCGGGTGGTTGGCGCGAGGCCATGGACCTCGTGCCGCTGTTGAAGTCGGCGCTGGCGATGCGGCCGAAGAGTGTCGGCCGAGCCCCGTGCCAGGAGGTTGTGCTGCGCGGCGACGACGTCGACCTCGGCCTGCTGCCGGTTCAGAGCTGCTGGCCAGGTGAGCCGGCGCCGCTCATCACCTGGCCGCTGGTGGTGACGAAGGGGCCGTCCAAGGCCAAGAGCGACGCCTACAATCTCGGCATCTACCGGATGCAGGTGACCGGGCGGAACACCACGCTCATGCGCTGGCTGAAGCACCGCGGCGGTGCCCAGCATCACCAGCGCTGGGGTGCGACGAAGCGCGAGCCCTTGCCGGCCGCAGCGGTGATCGGTGCCGATCCCGGGACGACTCTGGCGGGAGTGACACCGGTGCCCGACACGCTCTCCGAGTACCAGTATGCAGGGCTGTTGCGCGGACGCCGCGTCGAGCTGGTCGATTGTGTCAGCGTGCCGCTGCAGGTGCCGGCGACCGCCGAGATCGTCCTGGAAGGCCATGTCAGCCTCGACGATCATGGCGACGAAGGGCCCTATGGCGACCACACCGGCTACTACAACTCGGTCGAGCGCTTCCCGGTCTTCACCGTCACGGCGATGACCATGCGCCGTGAACCGATCTATCTCTCCACGTTCACCGGCCGTCCGCCTGACGAGCCTTCGGTGCTCGGCGAGGCGATGAACGAGGTGTTCCTGCCGCTGTTCGTTCAACAGTTCCCGGAGGTGGTGGACTTCTGGCTGCCGCCCGAAGGTTGCTCCTACCGGATTGCCGTCGTCGCGATGCGCAAGGCCTATCCGGGCCACGCCAGACGCGTGATGCTGGGCGTTTGGTCCTACCTCAGGCAGTTCATGTACACCAAGTTCGTGATCGTCGTGGACGACGACATCGACGCCCGCGACTGGAAAGACGTGATGTGGGCGATCTCGACCAGGGTCGATCCGGCGCGGGATTTCACGATTCTGGAAAACACGCCGATCGACTACCTGGATTTCGCATCCCCGGAAAGCGGCCTCGGTTCCAAGGTCGGCATCGACGCCACCAACAAGTGGCCGCCCGAAACCAAGCGCGAGTGGGGCGAGAAGCTGACGATGACCGACGAGGTGATCGACCGCGTGACGGCGCGCTGGGCGGAGTTGGGCCTCCCTGGTGCGGGAACGCCCATTTGGAAACGCTGACCGGCGCCGTGCGCGACCGCGCGGTGGCGTTGACCCGCGAGGCCGGGGCGATCGCCATGCGCCACTTCCGCAGCGATCTCCGGTCCTGGGAGAAGACACCGGGCGCCGTCGTGACCGAGGCCGACCTCGCCATCGACCGGTTTCTCCGGGAGCGGCTGCCGGCTGCCGGGGAGGCCTGGCTGAGCGAAGAGAGCGCCGACGACCGCCGGCGCCTCGAGACCGAGCGTGTCTGGATCGTCGACCCGATCGACGGCACCCGTAGCTTCGTTGCCGGCAGACCCGAGTTCGCGATCAGCGTCGCCTTGTGGTCGACCGACCGGATCGTTCTCGGGATCGTCTTCAATCCGGCCACCGACGAGCTCTTCGTCGCCGAGCATCGGGGCGGGCTTGCGCGTAACGGCATCGCCGCCGGTCTCCGCCCGTGGCAGTCGAGCGACGAAATCGAGCTTCTGGTCAGCGGCCGCGAGGCCCGCGAGGTCGGCTTCGATCGCCACTTCGCGACCGCGACCGTCCGGCGGCTCGGCTCGTTGGCCTACCGGGTCGCGAGGGTCGCTTCCGGCCGTGCGGACGGCGTGGTCTCGCTGCGGACCGTGGCCGACTGGGACCTCGCCGCGGCAGCGTTGATGGTGGAAGAAGGCGGTGGGCGGATCACCGATCGCCACGGTCACCCGCTGAGGTTCAATGCGTGGCCGCCGAGCCACGACGGATTGGTGGTTGCGGCCCCGCCGCTGCACGATGCATTGCATGACGTCTTGGAGCGGATCCGGTGAGCGGTCCGGCGGGGTCAGGAGGTGCAGGGTTGGAACGTCATCCGGCTGATCGTTTGGCAGCGCTGTGCCGCGCGATCCTGGAGGCGGCGGGTTCGTCGCCCAACGAGGCAGACCTAGTGGCAACCCATCTCGTCGATGCCAATTTGGCAGGCCACGACAGCCACGGCGTCGGCATGATCCCGGCCTACGTTGGCCAGCTTCGAGAAGGCCTGTACGTGGCGAACCAGGAACCCGCCGTGGTGCGGGACGAGGGTGCGGTCGTCGTTGTCGACGCCCGCCGCGGCCTCGGTCAGCACATGGCGCGGCTGGCTCTCGATCTTGCCATTCCGCGGGCCAAGGCGCTGGGCGCCTGCGTGCTGTCACTGCGCCACAGCGCCCATGTCGGCAGAATCGGCGCCTACGGCGAGTATTGCGGCGCCAACGGCCTGGCTTCGACGCACTTCGTCAACGTCATCGACCACGACCCGGTCGTCGCTCCCTTCGGCGGCAGCGACGGGCGGTTCGTCACGAACCCGTTCTGCGCGGGCCTGCCCCACGGCGAAGGCGCCTTCCCGCTGCTCGACATGGCGACGAGCACCATCGCCTTGGGCAAGGCGCGAGTGGCAAGGAATCAGGGCGTGCCCGTGCCGGACGGCACGCTACTCGACGCTGAGGGACGGCCGACCACCGACGCGACCGCATTGATCGACCATCACGAAGGGGCACTCACGGCGTTCGGACAGCACAAGGGCTCCGGCCTTGCCGTGATGTGCGAGCTGCTGGCCGGTGCGCTCGGCGGTGGCGGGACCGTACAGCCAGAGCATCCGCGGCAGCAGAGCATCGTCAACAACATGCTGTCGGTCCTGATCGACCCAGCGGCGCTCGGTGATCCAGCTGCGATCGCCCGGGAGGCAGAGGCGTTTCAGGCCTACGTCAAGGCGTCGCCGCCGGCACCAGGGACCGACCGTGTGCTGTTGCCCGGCGAGCCAGAGGCGCGCCAACGGGCCGAACGCCGTCGAGACGGCATCCCCGTGGACGAGATGACGATGACCCAGATCGTCGAGGCCGCTGACAGCGTCGGGATCGGTTCCGCCGAGGCCGCCCAACTGCTGAGCGGAGCCTGAGCCCGTGGACAAGGTCCAAACCGTGGTGATCGGCGCCGGCGTCGTGGGCCTCGCCGTTGCGCGGGCGCTGGCGCTCACCGGGCGCGAGGTCGTCGTGCTGGAGGCAGCGCCGGCGATCGGCACCGAGACCAGCTCGCGCAACAGCGAGGTGATCCACGCCGGCATCTATTACCCTGAGGGCTCGCTGAAGGCGCGGACGTGCGTCGAGGGCAAGCAGCGGCTCTACGACTACTGCCGCGAGCGCCACGTCCACCACGCGCCATGTGGCAAGCTGATCGTCGCGACCGACGTGAGCCAGCATGCGACCCTTGGCGACATTCGGACCAAGGCGGCGCGCAACGGTGTCGAACTGGAGTGGTGGGACGCGGATCGCGCCCGATCGCTGGAGCCGGAGCTCTCGTGCACGGCGGCACTCTGGTCACCGACCACCGGGATCGTCGACAGCCACGCGTTCATGTTGGCGCTCGAAGGTGACCTTGGTGCTGCCGGCGGGGTCATCGCTTTCCTGACGCCGTTGATCGGCGCCGAGGCCACCGCGGATGGCATCATCCTCGAGGTGGGCGGCGATGCTCCGACCACGCTCCTGGCCGAGGAATTGGTCAACGCTGCAGGGCTGCACGCCCCGGCGCTGGCCGGTACGATCCGCGGCCTCGATCCGGCGGCGGTACCGACAGCCCACTTCTGCAAGGGTAACTACTTCACCCTCAGCGGGCGCTCGCCGTTCGCCCGCTTGGTGTATCCCGTGCCGGAAGCCGCCGGACTGGGTGTCCACGTCACCGTCGACCTCGGCGGCCAAGCGCGGTTCGGACCCGATGTCGAGTGGATCGACGACATCGACTACGACGTGGCCGCCGAGCGTGCCGACGTCTTCTACGACGCCGTCAGGCGCTACTGGCCGGCGTTACCCGACGGGGGCCTGCAGCCTGGCTATGCGGGCGTCCGCCCGAAGCTTGGGCCGGCAGGGACTCAGGCGGCCGACTTTCGAATCGACGGCCCGATGCAACACGGCGTTCCCGGCCTGGTGAACCTGTTCGGCATCGAGAGCCCCGGGCTCACCTCGAGCCTGGCTTTGGCGGACCACGCTGTGGCCGCCTTGGCAGTGGACCGAGCCTGAAGGGGGGCGAACGCCCGGCGCCGACGCGGCGTTCCTTCGCGACAGGACGATTCCTGCCGGTTTTTTTTGCGCTCTCGCCCGTGGGCGTGTCGTGCTGCGGCCGCCCGAGCGGCAGCCGATCGCGACCGCACCGGGGAGGGAGCCGAGCCTGCGCCTCTGTCCGTCGGTGGCCAGCTCGGGCAGGCTCTGCGTCGACCTGACTGGAGCTGGGATCATGGCCGTCGACCTCCTGCCGCCGATCGTTGCGCATCGCGGCGCCTCCGCCACAGCGCCGGAGAACACGCTCGCCGCTTTCGGCCGGGCCGCTCAACTCGGGGCGACTTGGATCGAGTTCGACGTCCGCCTCGCGCGTTGCGGCACACCGGTCGTCATCCACGACCCGACGCTGGAGCGCACGACCAACGGCCACGGACCCGTCGACGAGTCCTCGGCCGACGCCCTGGCGGGCCTGGACGCCGGCGCTTGGTTCGGTGACGCATTCGCGGGCGAGGGCGTGCCGACCCTGGCGGCCACGCTGTCCTTTGCCGAGGCGCACGGTCTCGGTTGCAACGTCGAGGTGAAGGCGGAGAGCATCGAGCGGGCCGAGACGACAGCGGCAGCCATCGCGCCGCTCCTGCTGGTCAGCGGGGCCGCCTACCTGGTCTCCAGCTTCGCCTTGGAAGCTCTCCGGACGATCCGCGCACTGGCCCCGACGATCCGTCTAGGGCTCCTGGTCGGCCGTCGAACCACCACCGAGGACGTGGTACTGGCGCGGCAGATGGGTTGCGTAAGCTTTCACGCTCATGCCCGCGCCTACGACGGCCGGTTGATCGAGAAGCTACGAACCACCGAGCTTTGGCCCGTGGCCTACACGGTCAACGATCCGCGTCATGCCCGCGACCTGTTGGAACTCGGTGTGAAAACCATCATCACCGACCGCCCGGCCGAGCTGGCGGCAGGCCCGATCGGGTTCAGTCGTAGCGACGGATGAGACCAACCAGTCGACCCTGCACCTGAACCTGCTCGGGCCGATAGATCCGGGTCTCGTAGGCGGGGTTGGCCGCCTCCAGCGCGATCGCACCGCCGCGGCGGTGCAGGCGCTTCAGCGTCGCCTCGCGACCCTCGATCAGTGCGACGACGACGGCATTGTTCTCCGCCTGTTCGCAGCGGCGAATGACGACCAGGTCGCCGTCGTGGATGCCGGCGTCGATCATCGAGTCTCCGACCACCTGAAGCGTGTAATGCTCGCCGTCGCCGACCAATGCCTCCGGTACGTCGCGGCTGTTGTTTTGATCGCAAATCGCCTCGATCGGCGTGCCGGCGGCGATCCGCCCGAAAAACGGCAGGCGGAGTGCGCCATCGGTTTCCACCGGAGTGGGGCCAGCGCCACCGAACCGACCGCGAACGACGTTGGCCGCACCGAAGGGTACCGAGGTCGGGGTCGCGTCCCAGTCCATTGCGGCCGGCGGGGCCCGCAACAGCTCGATGGCGCGGGCGCGGTGCTGCAACCGGCGAATGTAGCCGCGCTCTTCCAATCCGGTAATCAACCGGTGGATGCCCGACTTGGACCGCAGCTCCAACGCATCGCGCATCTCATCAAAGGAAGGCGAGACACCATGCCGTAGAACATAGTCGTTTATGAAATGCAGCAATTGCAGTTGGCGCGGCGTCAACACCGATGTTCTCCCCTACGGACTATGAACGTTCTAAATTCGTTCACCCTTTTCGTCAAGCTGTAGCATTTCCTCTAACCTGGATCAGCGAGTGGCGCTAGCATCTCGTGGTGGTGGAACGCCGATCAAAAACCCGTGACGTCGTTCAGTCGTACGATGTCCACGAGGTCATCTATCGCTCGCGGTGGATCGAAGGGCGGCCGAACGATCAGCGCGTCGGCATGGGCCAGTGTCGACATCATGGAACTGTCCTGGACCGAGAACGGCCGAACGCGGGGCGCGGCGGCGTCGCCAAGTGGCTCCAGCTGGGCGCGAACGAAGTCCTGCCGCTGGTCGTTGGCCGGCATCGGTACGGCCATGTGGGCGTGGCGCAGCGGTAGCGGACTACCCGGCCGACCGCACAACCGGTCGAGGGCCGTGCGCAGAAAGACCAAGCAACAAATCGTGGTCGAAACCGCATTTCCCGGCAGACCGAGCAGTTGTACGTCCTGCAAGCGGCCGAACACGAGAGGCTTTCCCGGACGCATCGCGATCCGCCAGAAATCGAGTTCCAGGCCGGCCGTGCCGAGCACCGAGCGGATCAGGTCATGGTCCCCGACCGAAGCGCCACCGCTGGTGACCAGGAGGTCCAGGCCGCCGATCTCACGGGTCAGCGCCAGCAGGTCTTCCGGATCGTCGCGGACGATGCCGAGATCCACCGGCTCGCCACCGAACGCCGCGGCCGCCGCAGCGATGGCGACGACGTTCGAGTTCGGGATCTGCCGCTCGGTGATCGGCGCGCCCGGTCGAACCAACTCGTCGCCCGTTGCAGCGATGCCGATCCTCGGCCGGCGATGCACGGCGACGTGGCCATGTCCCATGGACGCAGCCAGACCGACCTGGCGGGCACCCAGTCGGCAGCCTTGTGGAAGCAGGACCTCGCCGGTGCGGAAGTCGATGCCGGTGGTGCGCACGTGGCGGCCGGCAGCGACCGCTTCGGTCGGCCGGACGTCAGCGCCGGTCCGCTCCGCGTTCTCCTGGATCAGTATGGCGTCGGCGCCTTCGGGCAGAAGGCCGCCGGTGAAGATGCGCACGCAGGAGCCGGGTGCCAGCGGCGGCGCCGGTCGGCCGCCAGCGGCGGACTCGCCGCTGACCACGAGCGGGCGGCCGACGACCACCTCGGCCGCCCGGACGGCGTAGCCGTCCATCGCCGAGACGTCCGCCGGTGGTTGCGTCCGGGTGGCCGCGAGCGGTCGCGCCAGGGTCCGGCCCGCGGCAGCATCCACGGGCACCCATTCGAGGTGTGTCGGCTGCAACGCTTGGGCAACGCGCGCTTCGGCCTCGGCGACGGAGATCATCAGGTCGCCTCGAAGTCCCCGGAGCGTCCACCTGACTTGGTGAGCAGGCGGACGTCGTCGATCACCATGGCGCGGTCGACGGCTTTGCACATGTCGTAGACGGTCAGTGCCGCGACGGCCGCCGCCGTCAGCGCCTCCATCTCGACGCCGGTTCGGCCGTGGACGCGGCAGGTCGCGCGCACGTGGACGGCCGCAGCCGCCGGGTCGGGCTCCAGCACGACTTCGACCTTGTCCAGCGCCAGTGGGTGGCAAAGAGGGATCAGGTCCGGGGTGCGCTTGGCGGCCATGATCCCGGCCAATTGCGCAACCGCCAGGACGTCGCCCTTGGCGAAGCCGCGTTCGACGATGCGTGCAAGGGTGCCTGGCGCCATCCGTACGGACGCCCCGGCCGTCGCTTGGCGGTCACTCGGTGGTTTGTCGCCGACGTCCACCATGACTGCGTTGCCGGCCGCATCGAAGTGCGTGAGCTCGCTCATGCAGGACCGGCCAGCAAGTCGCGGGTCGCCGCGGCGACGTCGTCCTGGCGCATCAGGCTCTCGCCGACCAGGAACGCCCTCGCGCCGACGGCCGTCATCCGCTGGAGGTCGGCGTGCCCATAGAGCCCGCTTTCGGCGACGATGCGCCAAGATGGCGGCACCCGTGGTGCGAGCCGCTCCGTCACCGCGAGGTCGACGGTCAGCGACTTGAGGTTGCGGTTGTTGATGCCGAGCAGGCTGGCCGGCAAAGCGATCGCGCGGTCCAGCTCCGCATCGTCGTGGACTTCGACCAGCGCGTCCATGCCGAGATCGGTAGCGGTCGCCACCAGTTCGCTCGCCAGGTCGTCGTCGACCGCCGCCATGATCACCAGGATGCAGTCGGCGCCGAGCGCCCGCGCTTCGACGACCTGGTAGGGGTCGATCATGAAGTCCTTGCGCAGCACTGGTAGTTCGGCGGCCTCTCGAGCTATCGACAGATTGGCGTCGGCGCCCTGGAAGTACGGGACATCCGTCAGCACCGAGAGGCAGTCGGCACCACCGATGGCATAGGCGCGGGCGAGCTGGGCGGGGTCGAAGTCGGCGCGAATCAGCCCGCGGCTTGGCGACGCGCGCTTGATCTCGGCGATCAAACTGAGCCCGCGGTCCGCGATCGATGCCTCCAGCGCGCCTCGGAACGAGCGAACCGGTCCGCCAGCGGCGATCAGCTTCTCCAACCGGCCGAGGGGACGCTGACGGCGGCAAAGGGCGACGTGCTCACGCTTGTCGTCGAGGATGCGGTGGAGAACGTCACTCACGACCGTGGCTCACGACGATCAGACGGTCCAGCGTCGCTGCAGCGGCGCCTTCGTCGATGCGAGACGTAGCGAGGCTCGCTCCCTCGTCGAGAGTAGCAGCCCGTCCGGCGACGATCAGGGCGGCCGCTGCCGCCAGCACCACGGCGTCGCGGTGGGCGCCGGTCTCGCCGGCGAGGACCGCGCGTAGCGCCGTCGCGTTGGCACCAGGGTCGCCACCCTTGATGGCGTCCAGCGGATGTCTTGGCAGGCCCGCGTCTTCCGGCGTCACCGTGAACGTCCGAACCTTGCCGTCACGCAACTCCGCAACTTGGGTCGGGCCAGAGGGTGAGAGCTCGTCGAGGCCTCCATCGCCGTGCACCACCCATGCGTGCTCGCTACCCAACGCGTGAAGCACCTCCGCCAGAGGCTCGATCCAACGGGCATCGTATACCCCGAGCAACTGCCGTTTCACCCCGGCCGGGTTGGAGAGGGGGCCCAGCAGGTTGAAGATCGTGCGGGTTCCCAACTCGACCCGGGAACCGGCAACGTGGCGCATCGCCCCGTGGTGACGAGGCGCCATCATGAAGCCGATGCCGGCATCGCTGATGCACCGCGCGATCCGCTCCGGCTCGCCGTCGATGTCGACGCCCAGCGCTTCGAGGACCTCGGCAGAGCCGGAGCGGGAGCTCAAGCCGCGGTTGCCGTGCTTCGCGACGGGCACGCCGCAAGCCGCCACCACGATCGCCGCGGCCGTAGAGATGTTGTAGGTGCCCGAGCCGTCGCCGCCGGTGCCGCAGGTATCGATGGCGCCCTCAGGCGCCGCGATCTCGACCATGCGCGCGCGCATGGCTTCGGCGCCGGCGGCGATCTCGTCGACCGTCTCGCCGCGCACCCGCAGCGCCATCAGCAGGCCGCCCATCTGCGCCGGCGTCGCATCACCTTGCATCATGAGATCGAAGGCCATGCGTGCATCCTCGCGACCGAGCGGACGGCCACTGGCGGCGTCGGCCAGGATCGCGCGGAACCGGTCGAGATCGCCACTCATGCAGCCTGCCGGGCGCGCGCCAAGCGAAGGAAGTTCTGCAACAGCGCGTGGCCGTGGCTGGTCTCGATGCTCTCCGGGTGGAACTGCACGCCGAAGACCGGCTGCTGATGATGGGCGACGGCCATGATCTGTCCGTCGTCGCTCCGCGCGGTGACGGTAAGCACGTTCGGCACCGTCTCCGGCTGGCCGTGCAAAGAGTGATAGCGTGTAGCGGTGAAGGGATTGGGCAGCCCGTCGAACAGCCCCGTCGTGTCGTGACTGATCGCGCTGGTCTTGCCGTGCATCAATTGTGGCGCCCGGCCAACCGTGCCACCGAACGCCTGGAAGATGGCCTGGTGGCCCAGGCACACACCCAGCAACGGGCGTCCCGCTCGAGCACACGCTTCGACCAGTGTCAGGCTGATCCCGGCACGGTCCGGATCGCAGGGACCCGGGCTGATGACGATGCCGTCCCGACCGATCTCCATCGCCTCGGCGACATCGACCGCGTCGTTGCGCCTGACGTCGACGACCGCGCCCAGCTCACCGAGGAAGTGATAGAGATTGTACGTGAAACTATCGTAGTTATCGAGCAGCAGGATCATCGGCTGTCTTTCCCAGGGTGCTCGAATTGAGCGGGTGGGTGACCCGTGGTCAAGAGCCGCCCTGTCGCTTCGTCAGCCGCGTCCGGCGTAACCCGTGGCGTGGGCTGCCGCACGGATCAGCGCCTGCGCCTTGTTGCAACTCTCCTGATACTCGAGGCCGGGGTCGCTGTCGGCGACGATGCCGCCACCGGCCTGGACGTAGAGCGTTCCGTCCTTCACCAGACCAGTGCGCAGGCCGATGCAGGTGTCCATGCTGCCGTCGGCGCCGAAATAGCCGATCGCGCCGGCGTAAAAGCTGCGCCGCACCGGTTCCAGCTCGTCGATGATCTCCATCGCCCGGACCTTGGGCGCTCCGGAAACGGTGCCGGCCGGAAAACCGCCGACCAGGGCGTCGACGGCATCCAGGCCGGGCCGAAGCCGTCCCTCGACGTTCGAGCTGATGTGCATCACGTGGCTGTAGTACTCGATCACCATCTTCTCGGTGACCCGGACGGTGCCGACGTCGGCGACCCGGCCGACGTCGTTGCGGCCGAGATCCAACAACATGATATGCTCGGCGCGCTCCTTCGGGTCGGCCAACAGTTCCGCTGCCAGGGCGGCATCGGCCTCGGCGTTCCGCCCCCGCGGCCGGGTCCCGGCCAGTGGTCGCAAGGTGACCGCCCCATCGCGCAACCGCACCAGGATCTCCGGGCTGGAGCCGACCAGACTGAAGCCATCGAGGTCGAGGAAGAAGAGGAACGGGGAGGGGTTCAGTCGCCGCAGCGAGCGATAGAGACTGAACGGCGGCAGGCGGAACGGCAGCTCGAAGCGTTGGGCGGTGACGATCTGGAACGCATCGCCGGCACGGATGTAGCGCTTCGCCGCCTCGACCATCGCCTCGAAGTCAGCCTGGCTCATGTTGGCGACCGGGTCGGGGCGAATCCGGGCACGCGGTGGTGCGCCGCGCGGGATCGATCTGCCGAAATCGGCGACAGCGTCGGCCAGACGCTCGCATGCCTGGTCGTAGGCCCGTTCCGCCGAGACATCGGACGACGGCCAGACCGGCGTGACGATCGTCACCAGGTCTTCGATGTTGTCGAACACGGCGACGACGGTCGGTCGCACCATGACGGCATCGGCGATACCGAGCGGATCGGGGTTGGCGTCCGGCAGGCGCTCCATGTGCCGAACCATGTCGTAGCCGAGATAGCCGAAGAGACCGGCGGCCATCGGCGGCAGGTCGCTGCCGAGTTCGATCCGGCTCTCGGCAAGGAGCGCCCGCAGGCTGGCTAGAGGCGGCGTCGGATCGACCTCGAAGGCGTCCGGGCGCGTTCGCGCATGCCGGTTGATCTCCACCGTCGCCCCGTGGCTGCGCCAGACCAAGTCCGGCTTCATCCCGATCATCGAGTAGCGGCCGCGGACGGCGCCGCCTGAGACTGACTCCAGGAGGAAGCTGTAGGGCCGACCCTCGGCCAGCTTGATCATTGCCGAGACCGGTGTCTCCAGGTCGGCGACGATCCGCGCCGCGACCACTTGCGGCTGGCCGGCCGCGTAGGTTGGCACGAAGGCGTCGAACGCCGGCGACGGCGTGCCGTCCGCCGGCTGCGGTTCACGGGCCGAGGTCATTGCGCGGGGAAGTAGGTTGTCAACGCGCGCTGGTCGATGGTCACCGGGTGGCGTTCGCGAAGTGCGAGCTCGAACTGGATGAGCAGATCGCGGGCCAGACCGGCGTCGGCCTCTCGCAGCGCGGCCTCGTGGACCTCGTCGGCCTGGGAGATGGCGGCGTCGACGACCAGCACGCCGGCGCCGTCGCTCAGCTGGACCAGCTCCTCCGCGACTCCGCCTGGCGCCGTGACGAACAGCGCATCACGAACACTGGCGTCCGCGACGTCGTCGGTGCGGGTTTGCGGCTCCACCGTCCGGAGCTCCAGCTGGAGCCGCTCGGCGACGGCAATAGCGGCTTCGCCACCGGCGAGGGCAAGGCGTGCGTTCTCGCCGGCGGCCATCGCCAGCCGCCGCGCCTCCTCGGCACGCCAAGCCGTCTCGACCAGCCCGCGCGCCTCGTCGAGTGTTTGAGTGTGGGCCGGCCGAACTTCGTCGACCCGGAAGACGTAGGCACCGCCATCATCGGTGTAGCCGAGAAGCGAGACTTCGCCTTCGCTTGCTGTGAACGCCTCAGCGAGCATCCCAGGGAATGCGTCGAGTTCGGCGTAGGTTTCGCCGTCGGCGCTGCGCCCGTCTCGGTCGAGGTCGACGAGGGTGACCAGCGGCAGGTCGAGCCCGGCAGCTGCGTCCTCTAGCGTGCTACCGCCGCCGATGGCGTCGTCCAGGGCGGTCGCGAGGTCCGGGAGCTCGGCAGCGGCGCGCTCCAGCGCGACCCGCGCGGCCAGGTCGTCGCGAACGTCTGCCAAGGGGCTGATCTGGCTCGGGATCACGGCCTCGACGAGGAAGACGTGCCAGCCGAAGGCGCTTTGCACAGGCGCCGTGACGCTACCGGGCCCCCCGGCGGCGAAGATCGCGTTGCCGAAGTCTTCCGGCAGCGCGTCCCGCGCCACGTCGCCAAGCGGTGACAGTGAGACGCCAGCGACGCGGCCGACGACATCGTCGGCGTCCATGCCGCCCTGGAGCAGCGTGTGGGCCTCGCGGACGGCCGTTTCGTCGTCACCGCGAAGCTGCATGACGGTCCGCTGCTCCGGTGTCGTGAACCGCGCGCTCTCGGCGTCGTAGAGTTCTTGAAGTTCCGCCTCGTCGACGTCGATCTCGGCGGCGAGCGTTCGGGCGTCCAGCAACACCGCGCTCACGTCGCGGCGCTCCGGGGCGCGGAACATCACCGGGTTCGCCTCCAGGAACGTGATCAGCGCGTCATCGTCGGGCTCCGCCACGTCGCCGACGAAGCGCTGATCGGCCACGACCAGCAATTGCCCCGAGCGTTGTTCGGCCAACCGCTCCGCGAGGGGCGCCGTCAGCGCGGTCGGAAGGCCAGTCACCGGGCGGATCGCACCGACCAATGCCGCACGGGTCTGCTCGCGCCGGACATCCTCGCTGTAGAGCTCTTCGTCGAGCCCGGATTGGCGCAGGATGTTGTCGAAGCGCGCGCGATCGAAGCTGCCATTCACCGCGAAACTAGGGTCGCTCCTGATGAGGCGGCCGACGGTGGCATCGGCGGTCGTCAGCCCCAAGCTCCGCGCTTCGGCCTCCAGCAACCGGGCGGCGATCAATCCCTGTAGTGTCTCGTCGAGCAGCCCGAAGCGAATAGCGTCTGCACGGGTCAACGGCTGCGCCGATTGTTGTTGGATCTGCTGCAGGCGCAGTCGGAATCGCTCGTCGAGTTCGGACGCCGTGACGGCTTCCTCACCGGCTCTGGCGACGACGCCGGACGAGCCGCCGGTGAACACGTCGCCGATGCCCCACACGGCGAAGCTCAACACCAGCACGAGCAACAACCCCTTGAACACCCAGCTCCGGGCGAAGCGGCGAATGACGGCGAGCATGGTTTCTCCGAGGGACGCAACGTGGCAGCGGGACCATAGGAGCGCGTGGTTCCGGGAACAACCGGCCGCGAGCGCCCGGCAGCGCGCAGGAAGGCTTTGGCGCCGGCGTGGCCCGTGCTACACGCGCCGCGTTGCAAACGGAGACGTGCCATGACGTTGCCGCGACCGGTCGTATTCGGCAATTGGAAGATGAACGGATCGATGGCCGAAGGCGAGGCGCTGTGTGCCGCTCTGGTCGAAGGCGCCGGCGGCCCGGGAGACGGCAGCCTCGGCGTGTTCCCCCCGGCGACGCTTTTGCGTCCGGCGGTGGACTGGCTCGCAGGTTCGTCGATCCGACTGGGCGGGCAGGATTGCCACGCGCAGCCAAAGGGTGCGTTCACTGGCGATCTCGCGGCGTCGATGTTGGTCGAGGCCGGTGCCGCCGCCGTCATCGTCGGCCATTCTGAGCGCCGCCAGTACCACGGCGAGGACGATGCCACCGTGCGTGCCAAGGCCGAAGCCGCGCTGGCGGCCGGTCTGCTCACCGTCGTCTGCATCGGCGAAACCGAGGACGAATACGTCGCCGGCAAGACGCTCGACGTTCTTGGTCGGCAGATCGAAGGCAGCGTTCCCGATGGCGCGACGGCAGCCACGGTCGTCGTCGCCTACGAACCCGTGTGGGCCATCGGCACCGGCCGGACGCCGACCATCGACGAGATTGCCGCCGCTCACCGGTTCCTGCGCGAACGGCTGGTGGCGCGCTTCGGCGATGGCGGGGATGTTGCGATCCTCTACGGCGGCTCGGTGAAAGCGACGAACGCTCGCGAGATCCTTGCCGTCGACCATGTCGACGGCGCGTTGGTCGGTGGCGCCAGTTTGATCGCCGACGATTTCCTTGCCATCTACGCGGCAGGTCGAGCCGGAGCCGCCTGAGGCCGCTGGCTCGACCCCCCGCCCACCGGAAGAACCATGCAGACGATCCTTCTCGTCGTTCACCTGCTGATCGCCATCGCGCTGGTGGGCGTCATATTGATGCAGCGAAGCGAAGGTGGAGCCTTGAGCGGCCTCGGTGGTGGTGGCGGTGGCGGCGGCTCCGGGTTCGGCGGCCTGTTCACGGCCCGTGGCGGTGCGAACTTCCTCACTCGGACGACGGCGGTCCTCGCGGCATGCTTCATCTCGACCAGTTTGTTGTTGGCGATTCTCGCCGGTTGGGAGCGAAGCGGCGGGTCGGTGCTGGACGCCGTGCCGCTCGAAGCGGCCCCGGTCGAGCCGGCTGCACCGGCGGAGCCCGCCGTACCGCAGGCACCTATCGCCAACTGAGCGGAGACGATCTCTGCGAAGTGGCGTTTCTGGTTGAACCGCCGCCGCTCCGGCCTTGCACGAACTCGGTTTTTTGCCGATAAGCAGGGTCCATGGCGCGTTTCGTTTTCATCACTGGCGGCGTGGTGTCTTCTCTCGGGAAGGGGCTCGCGTCGGCGGCACTGGGCGCGCTGCTGCAGCAACGCGGCTATCGTGTCCGGTTGCGCAAGTTCGATCCCTATTTGAACGTCGATCCCGGCACCATGTCGCCGTTCCAGCACGGCGAGGTGTTCGTCACGGACGACGGTGCCGAAACCGATCTGGACCTCGGCCACTACGAGCGCTTCACCGGCGTGCCGGCACGCCGTACCGACAGCGTCAGCGCCGGCCAAGTTTATGCCGAGGTGCTGCAGAAGGAACGGCACGGCGACTATCTCGGCGGTACGGTGCAGGTGGTTCCGCACGTAACCGATACGATCAAGCAGCGGATCATGGTCGACACCGACGACGTCGACATCGTGCTAGCCGAGATCGGTGGCACCGTGGGCGACATCGAGGGCCTGCCGTTCTTGGAGGCCATCCGGCAGATCGGCTACGAACTCGGCCCGCAGCACGTCGCCTTCCTGCACGTCACACTGGTGCCCTACATCCGCTCCGCGGGCGAGATGAAGACCAAGCCGACCCAGCACTCGGTGCGCGACCTGCGCGCCATCGGCATCCAGCCGGACATTCTGCTCTGCCGCTCCGAGCAGCCGCTGAGCGAGGAGGCGCGGAGGAAGATCTCCTTGCAGTGCTCGGTGCCGGTCGACGCGGTGATCCCGGCTCTCGACGTCGACACGATCTACCAAGTGCCGATCGACTACCACATCGCCGGGCTCGACAACGCGGTGCTCCGGCGATTCGGTCTGCCCTACGAAGCAGAGCCCGACCTCAGCCGCTGGGCACCGATCGTCCAAGCCGTTCGTGCACCCGAGGGCAACGTGACGGTGGCGGTCGTCGGCAAGTACACCGAGCTGATCGACGCCTACAAATCGCTCGACGAAGCGCTCGCCCACGGTGGTATCGCCAATCGGGTGCGGGTCACCACCCGCTGGCTCGATGCCGAGGTGTTCGAACGCGAAGATGCTGCGGCCAGCCTCGGCGACGTGAACGGCATTCTGGTGCCGGGCGGGTTCGGCGAACGCGGGGCCGAGGGCAAAATCGCCGCGGTCACGTTCGCGCGCCAGCACCAGGTGCCGTACTTCGGGATCTGCTTCGGCATGCAACTCGCCGTCGTCGAAGCGGCGCGCAACGTCGCCGGACTGCAGGGCGCGAGTTCGACCGAGTTCGGCTCGTGCAGCGATCCTGTGGTGGGCCTGATGACGGAGTGGGAACGAGCCGGTGAGGTCGAGCGGCGCTCGGAGCACGGCGACCTCGGCGGAACGATGCGGCTCGGCGCCTACACTGCGCAGCTGCAACCGGGCAGTCTGGCGCAGGGTATCTACGGCAGCGACGTCATTTCCGAACGGCACCGCCATCGCTTCGAGGTGAACGCCAACTACGTGGCGCGCTTGGAGGAGGCCGGCTTGCGCTTTTCGGGCATGTCGCCCGACGGACGTTTGCCCGAGATCGTCGAGCTGCCGAGCCATCCATGGTTCGTCGGCGTGCAGTTCCACCCGGAGCTCAAATCCCGACCGTTCGAGCCGCACCCGTTGTTCCAGTCGTTCATCGGCGCCGCACTCGCCCAGTCGCGGCTCGTCTGACCATGGTGACCGCCCGCCCGGTCGACGTCGGCCCCGTCCGCTTCGCCAATGACGGCCCATTGGCATTGATCGCCGGGCCTTGTGCCCTGGAGAGTCGAGATCATGCTTTGGCGACGGCCGAAGCTCTCCGCGAGATCGGCGAACGGCTGGGTATCGGCGTCGTCTTCAAGAGTTCGTTCGACAAGGCCAACCGAACGAGCGCCGCTAGTTTTCGCGGCCTCGGCATGGACGAAGGCTTGGCCGTATTGGCCGAGGTCCGATCGACGACCGGTTTGCCGGTGCTGACCGACGTTCACGAGGCGTCGCAATGCGCGCCTGTGGCGGACATCGTCGATGTGCTGCAAATCCCGGCGTTCCTCTGTCGGCAGACCGATCTGCTGGCTGCCGCCGCGGCGACGGGCAAGGTGGTCAACGTCAAGAAGGGCCAGTTTCTAGCGCCCTGGGACATGACCCACGTCGCTGCGAAGATCAGCGGTTTCGGTTGTGAACGGCTACTGTTGACCGAACGTGGCACCAGCTTTGGCTACAACACGCTGGTGACCGACGTGCGCGGGCTGCCGACCATGGCCGCAACCGGTTGGCCGGTGATCTTCGATGCCACCCATTCGGTGCAGCAGCCGGGTGGCCAGGGCGAGCGCTCCGGCGGGCAACGCCAATTCGTCCCGGTTCTCGCGCGGGCGGCCGTGGCGGTAGGCGTCGCCGGCGTCTTCGTCGAGACCCACGAGGATCCTGACCGGGCGCTCAGCGACGGCCCGAACATGGTCCCCCTTGCCGAACTGGAATCCCTGATGCAGGAGCTTCTGGCGTTCGATGCCATCGCCAAGCGCCGGGGTCGTGCCGGCGGATGAGGGGGACCCCATGAGCACCACCGACATCGTCGAAATCCACGGTCGCGAGATCCTCGACAGCCGCGGCAACCCAACCGTCGAGGTCGAGGTCGTCCTCGCCGACGGTTCGATGGGACGCGCTGCCGTGCCGTCCGGCGCCTCGACCGGCGCGCGTGAGGCGCTGGAGCTGCGCGACGGCGACAAGGGTCGCTACGGCGGCAAGGGCGTCGCTAAAGCCGTTGATGCGGTCAACGGCGAAATCACCGATCTGTTGCTCGGTCGTGACGCCATCGAGCAGACAGCGCTCGACGAGGCGATGCTCGAGCTCGACGGCACCGACACCAAGAGCCGACTAGGCGCCAACGCCATCCTTGGCGCCAGCTTGGCGATCGCCAAGGCGTCTGCCAACGCACTCGACGTGCCGCTTTATCGCTATGTCGGCGGTGTCCATGCGCGCGTTCTGCCGGTGCCGATGATGAACGTCATCAACGGTGGCGCCCATGCCGACAATCCGATCGACGTCCAAGAATTCATGATCATGCCGATCGGCGCGCCCAGCTTCGCCGAGGCGTTGCGGATGGGCGCCGAGTGCTTTCATGCCCTGAAGGCCAAGCTGAAGGACGCCGGTCACAACACCAATGTCGGCGACGAGGGCGGCTTCGCTCCCGACCTTGCCAGCACCGACGACGCGCTCGGCTTCCTCGCCCGCGCCGTGGAGGCGGCGGGCTTCAAGCTCGGTGACGACGTGGTGTTCGCGCTGGACGCCGCATCGAGCGAGTTCGGCAAGGGCGGTCGTTACGAGCTGAAAGGAGAGGGCAAGACCCTGGATGCTGCCGGGATGACCACCTACTACGAGGACTTGTGCAAGCGCTACCCGATCCGCTCGATCGAGGACGGTCTGGGCGAGGACGACTGGGAGGGCTGGGCGCATCTGACTGCCAGCCTTGGCAAGACCGTGCAGCTCGTCGGTGACGACCTGTTCGTCACCAACCCGGCGATCGTCAAAGAAGGCATCGAGAAGAACGTCGGCAATTCACTCCTGGTGAAGGTCAACCAGATCGGCTCACTCACCGAGACCTTGGCGGCCGTGGAATTGGCGCAACGTGCTCGCTTCTCCTGCATCATGTCGCACCGCTCCGGCGAGACCGAGGACGCGACCATCGCCGACCTCGCCGTCGCGACCAACTGCGGTCAGATCAAGACCGGCTCGCTGTCGCGTTCGGACCGCCTCGCCAAGTACAACCAGCTCCTGCGCATCGAGGAGCAACTCGGCGGCGCGGCGCGCTATCCGGGGGTGGAGTGCTTCACGGTCGGTTGATGCTCAAGCGGTGGCGACGGCTGGCCCTGGTGCTCTTGCCGGCTGCCGTCGCCGCTGCCTATTTCGGCTACCACGCGGTCTACGGTCGTCTCGGGCTCATCGGCCGCGAAGCCGTGCGTGGCGAACTGGTCCGCGTGGAGGCCGAACTGGCAGCCGTCCGTCAGACCAACGCGGCGCTCGAGGCGGCGATCAGGGGGCTGCGTCCGGAAACGGTCGAGGTCGATGCCGTCGAGACGGTGCTGCGCGAGTACGGTTACATCCGCCCCGACCAGCGCGTGATTCTCGCGCCGGAGCCCTGAGTTCGCTGCGCGCCGACGTGATGCGCCGCGGTCTGCAGCAGCTGTTGCTGTTGCAGCGCACCAGCAGCTACCAGCAACGCTGACGTGCCGGTGTCATCGAGCGGCGCCGAGACCAAGGGGGAACCGATGGCCACCGAGACCAAGCGCGCGCCGCGGTCGCGGCGCACCACGACGAAGGCCGTCGCCGCTCCGAGCGCCGAAGAACTGCTGACCTACTACCGAGAGATGCTGCTGCTGCGGCGTTTCGAGGAGAAGGCAGGCCAGCTTTACGGCATGGGGCTGATCGGTGGCTTCTGCCACCTGTACATCGGTCAGGAGGCGGTCGCCGTCGGCATCCAACATGCCCTGGCACCGGGTGATACCGTCATCACCGGCTACCGCGATCACGGCCACATGCTGGCCGCCGGCATGGACCCGGGGAGGGTCATGGCCGAGCTGACCGGGCGCATCGACGGCTACTCCAAGGGCAAGGGCGGCTCGATGCACATGTTCGCCCGCGACCACGGTTTCTTCGGCGGCCACGGCATCGTCGCCGGCCAGGTGCCTTTGGGCACCGGGCTGGCGTTCGCACACAAGTACCGAGGCGATGGCGGCATCACGGTCTGCTATTTCGGCGACGGCGCCACCAATCAGGGCCAGGTCTACGAATCGTTCAACATGGCGGCGTTATGGGAGCTGCCGGTCGTTTTCGTCATCGAGAACAACCGCTACGCCATGGGCACCGCGGTCAAGCGGGCCGCCGCCGGCCAGCACTTGCACGAGCGCGGCATCGCCTATGGCATTCCGGGCAGCGAGGTCGACGGCATGGACGTGGTCGCGGTTCGCGCCGCCGCCGAGACGGCCGTCGCCCATGCTCGGAGCAAGGGGCCGATCATTCTCGAGGCGCTGACCTACCGTTATCGCGGCCACTCCATGTCCGATCCGGCCAAGTATCGGACCAAGGAGGAAGTTCAGGACGTGCGGGCGCATCACGACCCGATCGAGAGCCTGAAAGCCAAGATCGTCGAAGCCGGCGCAGCGGACGAAAAGCAGCTGAAGGAGCTCGACCGCGAGCTCAGAGGGCTTGCCAACGACGCGGCGCGCTTCGCCCAGGAGAGCCCTGAACCCGACCCCAGCGAGCTGTGGACCGACATACTGGTCGATGCCTGAGCGCATCCGCGGCCGCGGCTCCGGGAGGAACACATGCCGATCGAAATCCTGATGCCAGCGCTGTCGCCGACCATGACCGAGGGCAACCTTGCCCGCTGGCTCAAAGTGGAAGGTGACAGGGTGGCCCCCGGCGACGTGATCGCCGAGATCGAAACCGACAAAGCGACGATGGAGGTCGAAGCGGTCGACGAGGGGACCATCGGCCGGATCCTGGTGCCCAGCGGCGCCGAGAACGTCGCCGTGAACACGCCGATCGCGCTGCTGTTGGGCGAGGAGGAGGACGGCGCCGCTTTGGACACCCCCCGACCGCGGGCCTCTCGACCTCAGGCCAACGGCGGCGAGCATCAGCCGGTAACGCCCGCCCAGCCCGCCGCCGTCTCCACTCCTGGTCCTGCGGCGCCACGACCGATGCCGGCGATTGCCGCCGAGCCGGAGGTGCCTGCAGGCACGGCGATGGAGAAGCGGACAGTGCGCGAGGCCTTGCGCGACGCCATGGCCGAGGAGATGCGGCGCGACGACCGCGTGTTCGTGATGGGCGAGGAAGTCGCCGAGTATCAGGGCGCCTACAAGGTCACCCAGGGCTTGCTCGACGAGTTCGGCGCCAAGAGGGTCATCGACACGCCGATCACCGAATACGGTTTTGCCGGCATCGGCGTCGGCGCCGCTATGGCCGGGCTGCGGCCGATCGTCGAGTTCATGACGTGGAATTTCGCCATGCAGGCGATCGACCACATCGTGAATTCCGCGGCCAAGACCCGCTACATGGCCGGTGGTGAGATGGGCTCGCCGATCGTCTTCCGCGGACCGAACGGTGCCGCCGCGCGGGTGGCGGCGCAGCACAGCCAAGAGTTCTCGACCTGGTACGGCCACTGCCCTGGGCTCAAGGTCGTCGCACCCTATTCGGCGGCCGATGCCAAAGGTTTGCTGAAGGCCGCGATCCGCGACCCCAACCCGGTGGTGTTCCTCGAAAACGAACTGCTCTACGGGCACAGCTTCGAGGTACCCCAGCTCGACGACTTCGTCCTGCCCATCGGCCGCGCCAAGATCGTCCGTCCCGGCACCGACGTCACCATCACCGCGTTCTCCCTCATGGTCGAACGCGCGCTGGAGGCCGCAGAGGCGCTCCAGACCTTGGGCATCGATGCCGAGGTCATCGATCTGCGGACGATCCGTCCGCTCGACACCGAGACGGTCGTAGCCTCCGTCAGACGGACCAATCGTCTGGTCTCGGTCGAGGAGGGCTGGCCCCGCTTCGGCATGGGCTCCGAGTTGGCCATCGTCATGATGGAAGAGGCGTTCGACGACCTTGATGCGCCGGTTGCCCGGGTGACCGGTAAGGACGTGCTGATGCCCTACGCCGCCAATCTCGAGGCGTTGGCCCTGCCGCAGGTGGGCGACGTCGTCGAGGCCGTGAAGGCTGCCTGCTATCGCGCCTGACCGGCGGGAGGGACCAAGCGATGCCCATCCAGATCCTGATGCCAGCTCTGTCGCCGACCATGACCGAAGGAACCGTGGCGACCTGGCAAAAGCAGGAAGGCGACAAGGTCGAGCCCGGCGACGTCATCGCCGAGATCGAAACGGACAAGGCGACGATGGAAGTCGAGGCGGTGGACGAGGGCGTGCTCGGCCGCATCCTCGTGCCTGCCGGCTCGGAGAACGTTGCGGTGAACACGCCGATCGCCATCCTTCTCGCCGAGGGTGAGGATGCCGCGGCTGCTGAGCCGCCACCGACGCCGAACGCGGCGCCATCGGTCGGCGTGGCCGAGGTCTCGGCCAGCCCGGCACCGGCCGCCCCCACACCAGCCGCGCAACCACGCAACAATGGCGAGCGGGTTCTCGCCAGCCCCTTGGCAAAGCGCATGGCCAAGCAGGCCGGGCTGGATCTGGCCGCCCTGACCGGTACCGGACCGCATGGCCGTATCATCAAGGCCGACATCGAGGCGGCGCTCGCCGCCGGGGCCGGCACGGTGCCGTCGGCGCGGCCGCTTGCAGGGGCCATCGAAGCGCCGGTGGCTGGCGACACGACACCGGCGGTCGGAGTGCCGAGCGATCCGCACGAGGTGGTCCCGCTCAACACCATGCGGCGGACGATCGCGCGGCGGCTCGCCCAAGCGAAGCGCGACATCCCGCACTTCTACCTGACGATGGCCGTCGAGCTCGACAGCCTGCTGCGTCTGCGCGGCGAGCTGAACGGCAGGCGCGACGCTGACTACAAGCTGTCGGTCAACGACTTCGTCATCAAGGCGTGCGCGATGGCATTGCGGCGGGTGCCCGACGCCAATGCCAGTTTCGGCGGCGACGTGCTCTACCGGTTCACCAATGTCGACGTCGCGGTGGCGGTCGCGATCGACGGCGGGCTGATCACGCCGATCGTCCGAGGTGCGGACCAGAAGGGGCTCGCGCTCATCTCGAACGAGATGAAAGAGCTGGCCGAGCGCGCGCGGGCAGGCAAGTTGCAACCCGAGGAGTACCAGGGCGGCGGGTTCACGATCTCCAATCTCGGGATGTACGGCGTCCGTGAGTTTTCGGCGGTGATCAACCCGCCGCAAGCCTGCATTCTGGCGGTTGGTGCGGCCGAGCAGCGGCCGGTCGTCAAGGAGGGAGCGCTCGCCATCGCCACGGTGATGAGCGCCACCTTGTCGGTCGATCATCGGGTCGTCGACGGGGCGCTCGGCGCCGAGCTGCTGCAGCAGGTGAAGAGCATCCTGCAGGATCCGCTGCAATTGCTGCTCTGACCGCGCCTACTGACGAAAGGAGCACCATGGCGCCGAGTCACGACCTCATCGTCATCGGCGGCGGCCCCGGCGGCTATGTCGCCGCGATCCGCGCGGCACAACTCGGCATGCGTACGGTGTTGGTCGAGCGCGAGCACCTGGGTGGCATCTGTCTGAATTGGGGCTGCATCCCGACCAAAGCGCTGCTGCGTTCGGGTGAGGTCTACGACTTGATGCACCACCTCCAGGGTTTCGGCTTCGCGGCCGACAACCTCCGCTACGACTTCGGCGCCGTCATCGCCCGTTCCCGAGCCGTCGCCGGGCAGCTCTCCAAAGGCGTCGGCTATCTGTTGAAGAAGAACGAGGTCGAGGTGGTCGAAGGCGCCGCCCGGTTGGCGGGCCGGGAGACCGTCACGGTCGCTTTGACGAAGGGCGGCGAACGCCAGTTGGACGCCCCGCACGTCGTCATCGCCACTGGAGCTCGCGCGCGCCAGCTGCCGGGCCTCGAAGCGGACGGCGAGCTGATCTGGACCTACAAGGAAGCGATGGTGCCGAAGGCGATGCCGCGTTCGCTTCTGGTGGTCGGTTCGGGGGCCATCGGCATCGAGTTCGCGAGCTTCTACCGGGCGATGGGTGCGGAGGTCACCGTGGTCGAAGTGCTGGAACGCATTCTGCCGGTCGAGGACGCCGAAATCTCCGCGTTCGTCCATCAGCAGTTGGAGAAGCGCGGGATTCGCTTCCGCACTTCGGCCACGGTCGAGGCCATCCGGCCGAGGGGGCAGGGCATCGAGGCCGTGGTCGAGACCGTGGATAGCGGTAGTGAGACCCTGGTTGCCGATCGCGCAGTGATGGCGGTCGGCATCGTCGGCAACACCGAAGACCTGGGGTTGGAGACGACCGCCGTCGCGGTCGATCGTGGTCACATCGTCGCGGATGGCTTCGGTCGGACGGGCGAGGCAGGCGTCTACGCGATCGGCGACGTGACCGGGCCGCCATGGCTGGCGCACAAGGCGAGCCATGAGGGCGTGGTCTGTGTCGAGCGCATCGCCGGGGTCGAGCAGGTCCATCCGTTGGACGTCACCAAGATACCCGGCTGCACCTACTGCACGCCGCAGGTCGCATCGGTCGGCTATACCGAGGCCAAGGCGGTCGAGGCCGGATACGAGGTGAAAGTCGGCCGTTTTCCGTTCATCGGCAACGGCAAGGCGATCGCCCTCGGCGAGCCGGAGGGCATGGTCAAGACGGTGTTCGATGCCAAGACCGGTGAGCTCTTGGGGGCCCATATGGTCGGCGCCGAAGTGACCGAGCTGATCCAAGGCTACGTGTTGGCGCGACAGCTCGAAGCGACCGAGCTCGACCTGATGCACACCGTCTTCCCGCACCCGACCTTGTCGGAGATGATGCACGAATCAGTCCTGGACGCGTACGGTCGCGCGATCCACTTCTAGCGCTCGTGAAGCAGACGAGGTGAAGATGCCGACCCTGACGGTGAAAGCGGGTCCTGAAGACCGCCCCACCGCTGGTCATCGCCGCAAGCCGGCGTGGATCAGAGTGAAAGCGCCGACGCATCCGGTCTATTTCGAGACCAAGAAGCTACTGCGTGAGAAGCGCCTGACGACGGTCTGCGAAGAGGCGGCGTGCCCGAACATCGGCGAATGCTGGGCGCAGCGACACGCCACCGTGATGATTCTCGGCGACACCTGCACCCGCGCTTGCGCTTTCTGCAACGTCAAGACGGGTGCGCCGCAAGTCGTCGATCCCAAGGAGCCCGAGCATCTGGCCGACGTGGTCGAGACCATGGCGCTCGAGCATGTCGTCATCACCTCGGTCGATCGCGACGACCTCGATGACGGTGGCGCGCACCAGTTCGTGCGCTGCATCGAGGCCATCCGCCGACGTCGCCCGGCCACCACGATCGAGATTCTCACGCCCGATTTCCTGCGCAAGCCGACGTCGGTGGTCGACGCCATCGTCGCTGCCGGCCCCGATGTCTACAACCACAACCTCGAAACCGTACCGCGGCTCTACCGCACCGTGCGCCCCGGCGCGCGCTACTATCATTCCTTGCGCTTGCTCGATCACGTCAAGCAGCGCGACCCCGGTTTGTTCACCAAATCCGGGATCATGGTCGGGCTCGGCGAGGAGAAGCGGGAGATTCTGCAGGTCATGGACGACATGCGGTCCGCAGGCGTCGACTTCCTTACGATCGGTCAGTACCTGCAGCCAACGCCGCGCCACCACCGCGTCGCACGGTTCGTCGAACCAGGTGAGTTCGACGGACTAGCCGCGAGCGCCAGGGCCAAGGGCTTCCTCACCGTGTCGGCGTCGCCGCTGACACGCTCCTCCTACCACGCCGGCGCCGACTTCGAGCGACTTCGCTCTGCGCGCAACGCGCAACTTGCTGCCGTCGCCGACTGACCCATGCCAACACACGCCGAGAAACGTCATCTGCCCTACACACCGGCTCAATTGTACGATTTGGTCGCGGGCGTCGAGAAGTATCCCGAGTTTCTGCCGTGGTGTAAGGCGGCCCGGATCACCAAGCGTGAAGGTAATCTGTTCTACGCCGATTTGATCATTGCCTTCAAAGTTTATCGCGAGCGTTTCACTTCGAAGGTGACGCTGCATCCGCAAACCCAAGAAGTAGATGTTGAATATATCGACGGACCGTTTCGCTATCTGAACAACCATTGGGCCTTCCGAGAAGCCGAGGACGGTGGTTGCCTAGTCGATTTCTACGTTGACTTCGAGCTGAAGTCGCGTGTCCTGCAGAAACTGATCGGTTTACTGTTCAATGAGGCGGTCCGGCGGATGGTGGCAGCCTTCGAGGCGCGGGCCATTGCACTCTACGGGCCGGGCGACTTGCCCTCACGACCCGCCGGCGATATGCGGCTAGCCGAGTCGCGCGGCTGAGAGCAGGAGATTCAGCGCGACGTCGACGCTGGCGTCGCGGACTTGGCGACGATCGCCAGGTAGTACGACGCGACGGTGCGTGGTGCTCTTGGCCGTAGCGAGCGCGAAGTGCACGAGGCCGACGGGCTTCGCCGACGTTCCGCCACCCGGACCGGCGATGCCGGTGATCGACACGACCGCGTCGACGTCGAACAGCCGGCGACCGCCCTCGGCCATGGCTACGGCACTCTCCTCGCTAACAGCGCCGGCTGTAGCCAGGACCGAGCGGGGCACGCCAAGCAAGCGCTCTTTGACGTCGTTGGCGTACGCCACGACCCCGCCGATGACGACGGCCGAGCTGCCTGCAACATCGGTAAGGCGGCCCGCCACGAGACCGCCCGTGCAGCTCTCGGCGGTGGCGAGCCGCCACCCTTTGGCGGCGAAAGCTGCGATGACGCTCTCCGCCGTGCGGTTCATGTCATTGGTCCATCGTGCGCCGGTTGCCCGCTGATCGCTTGCTCAGCCGACCGGCAAGCCGACGGTGGCGACCGCCTGTGCGGCGATGCCTTCGCCGCGGCCGGTGAAGCCAAGCTGCTCCGTGGTCGTCGCCTTGACGCTGACGCGGGCCACTTCGAGCTCGACGATGGCGGCGATGCGGGCCCGCATCGCGTCGCGGTGCGGGCCGATCTTCGGTCGCTCGCACAGAATAGTCAGGTCGAGGTGCCGCAGTTCGCCGCCGCGGGCGCGGACGCGGTGGCAGGCTTCGCGAAGGAAGAGAGCGCTGTCGGCGCCGCGCCACCGGTCCTCCGAAGGCGGAAAAAGGGTTCCGATGTCGCCGTCACCGAGCGTGCCGAGCAACGCATCGGTCAACGCGTGCAACGCCACGTCGGCATCGGAGTGGCCGATGGCACGGGCGGGGCTCGCTAGTGTCAATCCGCCTAGGACGATGGCGTCTCCGGGTTCCAGGCGATGTACGTCGAACCCAGTGCCGACCCGCGTCTCCAGCACGCCATCGTCGAGGAAGCGGGCGGCGTGGGCCAAATCGGGAGGGTCGGTGATCTTCATGTTGACGAACTCGCCTTCGACGACGTGGACCGGTACGCCCAGGCGTTCGACGAGCATGGCGTCGTCGGTTGCGGTGTCGGCCACATCGGTTGCATGTGCGCGGCACAGAAGCTGGTAGTCGAATCCCTGGGGTGTTTGGACGGCCACCAGCCCGTTCCGATCGACGGTGTCCTCGATCAACCCGTCATCGACCCGCTTCAACGTGTCGCGCACGGCGAGACCCGGCACCACGGCGTCGTGCGCGTCGAGCGCCCGCACGACGCGCTCGATCAGCCTGGTCGAAACGAGTGGTCGCGCGGCGTCATGGATGAGTACCCGGGCGGGACCGCGCTCGTGGATGGCGTGCAGGGCGTTGCGCACGGACTCAGCGCGACTGCTGCCGCCGGTGACCGCCGCCATCGCTCTAGGATCGGCGCAAGTCTCGGCGTATCTCACGCCGTCTGCAGCGCCGATGACCGGGACGACTCCGTCGATCATTGGGTGGTCGACGAAGGCACGGAGCGCGCGCCGGAAGACCGGTACGCCTGCCAAGCGTCGGAACTGCTTGGGGACATCGCCGCCGAAACGGACGCCGCTGCCGGCGCCCACCACGATCGCCCACACGTCGCCGCTCATGTTGCTGCCCATGCGTTGGCTTGAAGCATGGCGCGATTGCCGCGTCGAGAGGCAGACCGTTGTGTTCGGCATCGCGCTTCACTACGCTTGCCGCAAAACTAGGCAGTTCGTTCGGGAGAACAGTGCGTGCCCACGGTTTGTTCAGTGCCGGCCATGGATGATCCACCCGTGTCCGAGCCCATCGATCGCATGGTGCTCAATGCCATGCCGAGTGGCGTCGTGCTGGTGAGCCATGCGCTCGAATTCGTCTACCTCAATCCGGCCGCGGAGCAGCTCTTCGCCGCCAGTGACACCTATCTGCGCGGACGCGCGCTCGGTGACGTGCTGACGCCGGACGCGCACGTGCTTGCGCTGGTGACCGAGGTGGCGGAGCGCGGTCACTCGATCTCGGACTACGGCGTGGTCCTGGCGACCCGGCGCGGCGACGGGCAGCTGGTGGATGTCCACCTCTCGGCAGTGGGCGAGCCGTCGCACCATGTGCTGGCGGTGTTTCACCGCTGTTCGGTGGCGCGGCAGCTCGACCAGCAACTGGCCAACCGCTCGGCGGCGCGGTCGGTTTCCCAGCTGGCGGCGATGCTTGCCCACGAGGTCAAGAACCCGCTGTCCGGCATCCGCGGTGCGGCGCAGCTGCTCGAGCAGGGTCTGGAGGACGACGACCGGGCGCTGGTGCAACTGATCTGTGATGAGACCGACCGAGTGGTGGCGCTCGTCGACCGGATGGAACAGTTCACCGAGGCGCGGACGATCGCGCCGGACGCCGTCAACGTCCACCGTGTGCTGGAGCACGTCCGCAGGTTGGCGGAAAATGGCTTCGGCCGTCATCTGACCCTAGTGGAACGGTACGATCCGTCGCTGCCGGCGGTGGCAGGCGATCGCGATCGGCTGGTCCAGGTGTTCTTGAATCTGGTCAAGAACGCCTGCGAGGCGGCGCCGGCGCAGGGTGGGGAGGTCCGTATCGTCACCCACTACCGGCACGGCCTGCGAATCGGGAACAAGAACAGCCGCGAAAGGCTCGAGCTGCCGATCACCATCGAGGTCTGGGACACCGGGCCGGGCGTGCCCGAGGAGTTGGCCGGCAACGTGTTCGATCCGTTCGTTACTGGCAAGGCCAAGGGCACCGGCCTCGGCTTGTCGCTGGTGGCCAAGATCGTCAACGACCACGGTGGCGTCGTCGGCTTCCAGAACCTGCCTCAGGGCACGGTGTTTCGGGTCAGCCTGCCAGCCCATGGCGGTGCGGTGCGGGAGGTAGGGCTTGACTGAACAGACGATCCTGATCGCCGAGGACGACAACTCGATCCGTACGGTCGTCACCCGGGCGTTGTCGCGCCAAGGCTTTCGAGTCCAGGCGACCCGCGCCGCGGCGACCTTTTGGCAGTGGGTCGACGACGGCATCGGCGACGCGGCGATCATGGACGTGATGCTGCCCGACGAGAACAGCCTCGACATTCTACCGCAGATCCGCAAGCGGCGGCCCGAGCTGCCCATCATCGTCATGAGCGCGCAGAACACGCTGCTCACAGCCGTCCGTGCCACCGAACGCGGTGCCTTCGAGTATCTGCCGAAGCCGTTCGACATCGCGACGTTGCTGGCAGCGGTCCAGCGGGCGCTCACCACCAGTCAGGCGCGCCCGGAGCCGGAGCGGATCCGCCTCGAAGGCGAGGAGAACCTACCGATCATCGGCCGCTCGCCGGCGATGCAAGACATCTATCGGGTTCTCGCCCGACTGGTAGGCACCGATCTTACCGTCTTGGTCTCTGGCGAGAGCGGCACGGGTAAGGAGTTGGTCGCCAGGGCACTGCACGACTATGGCCGCAGGCGACACGGCGCGTTCATCGCCGTCAACATGGCCGCGATCCCGCGCGAGCTCATCGAGAGCGAACTGTTCGGCCACGAGAAGGGCGCGTTCACTGGCGCCGGCTCGCGTAAGGCCGGCCGCTTCGAGCAGGCCGAGGGCGGCACGCTCTTCCTCGACGAGATCGGCGACATGCCGCTCGACGCGCAGACCCGGTTGCTGCGGGTGCTCCAGCAAGGCGAGTTCATGCCGGTCGGCGCGCGTGAACCAATCCGTGCCGACGTCCGCATCCTGGCAGCGAGCCACCGCGACCTGCGTGCCCTGGTCGGGCAAGGGCTGTTCCGGGAAGACCTGTTCTATCGTCTGAACGTCGTGCCGATGCGGCTGCCGGCGTTGCGCGAGCGGCTCGAGGATCTGCCGGCCTTGGTCGAGCATTTTCTGGCAGCCGCTCATGCCGATGGGCTGCCATTGAAGTCGTTCGACCCCGAGGCGATCCAGACCATGCGTCAGCATGATTGGCCAGGAAACGTCCGCGAGCTGGAGAACCTGGTGCGGCGCATGGTCGTCCTCTACGGCGAGGACGTGCTGAGCGGAGGGCTCGTCGACCTGGAGCTCAAGGAAGCACGACGACCGGACACGGGCAGCGGCGGCGGCGGCGTCGACGACAGCCTCGCCGGGATCGTCGCGAAGCACGTCGAGCGACGGTTCGCCGCCGTCACCCGGGCGGAAGAGGTGCAAGAACTCTACGCCGAGGTGCTGGAAGAGGTGGAACGGCCGCTGATCAGCGAGACCCTCGCGATGACCCGCGGCAACCAGCTTCGCGCCGCGCAGATTTTGGGACTGAATCGAAACACGCTACGCAAGAAGATCAGGGACCTGGACATCGACGTCATCCGGAGTCCACGCTGAGCCGTTACCAAGACGCGCGAAGGCAGCTGATGATCGACCGTCTGAAAAGCGTCGCAGGGGAGGCGGCGGAGCGGGTCAGCGAGTGGCTGGAGAGGCAGAGCATCGCGGTCAAGATGGCGCTGCTGCTGGCTGGTCTCCTCACGGTCGGGTCTGCCGTGACCTGGGTGGCGATCGTCGCCGACAGCGAGGGGGGCCCTGGCCCGGACATCGTGCTGTGGCTGTTGACGGTCAACCTCGTCCTGCTGGTGCTGCTGGTGGCACTGGTTGCGCACCGCGTGCGGGCGCTGTGGCGTTCACGCCTCCGCACCGACGGGAGCAGCCTGCAAAGCCGAATGATGTTCATGTTCGGCTTCGTCGCGGTCACGCCGGCGGTGCTCGTCGCGGTCTTCTCCCTCGTGTTCTTCAACTTCGGTCTGGATACGTGGTTCGGCGAGCGGGTCGAGCGGGCGCTCGACACCTCGTTGAACGTCGCCCGCGCCTACGCCGAGGAGCACAAGGAGAACATCGGCGCCGACGCAGTGGCGATGGCATCGGATTTGGCTTCGGAGCTGCCGTTCCTGGTCTCCAACGAGGTACGCCTCGGGCGCCTGGTCGACGCTCAGGCGGCGCTCCGCTCGCTCACCGAAGCCATGGTCTTCACCAGCGATGGCCGGGAGATCGCGCGGAGTGGCCTGACCTTCGGCCTGGAGGTCGGCGACATCGGTCCCCAGGCCCTGCAGCAGGCGGAAGACGGCACCGTCGTGATTCTGACCAGCGCGGGCGACGCACGCGTTCGGGCGCTCGTGCGCGTCCAAGGATTCCTCGACGTCTACCTCGTCGTCGGTCGTTTCGTCGATGCGTCCGTGCTGCGTTACGTCGCCGAGACCGAGCAGGTCGTCGGCGACTACCAGGCGATCGCCCTGCAACGCTCGAACATCCGTATCGCCTTCACCTTGATCTTCACGACGGTTGCACTCCTGCTGCTCCTGACCGCGGTCTGGGCTGGAGCCGCGTTCGCGGAGCGCATCGCGACACCGATCAGCCGATTGGCCGGCGCTGCCGACCGGGTCCGTGACGGCGACCTCGCGGTGCGCGTCGAGAACGGTCCCGAAGGCGAGGAGATCGGCGTACTCGCGAGAGCGTTCAACCGTATGACCTCGCAGCTGGCCGCCCAGCGCCACGCGCTGATGGCGGCGAACCACGAGCTGGACGAGCGGCGACGCTTCACGGAAGCCGTGCTGGGCGGCGTCAACGCCGGGGTGATCGGCGTCAGCCGCGACGGCGCCATCCTCTATCCCAACCGCTTCGCTGCAGCGTTCTTCGGCGCCTCGATCGACAAGCTGCTGGACGTGCCGCTGGGGGAGCTGTTTCCCGAAGCCGTGGGTGTTCTTGCCCACGCCGCCGAACGGCCGAACCAGGCCGTTCGCGAGCAGTTGGACGTCGTCCGCGAGGGTCGGGTCCACACCCTGCTGTTGCGGATCGAAGCCCAGCTCGACGACTACGGCATCGCCGGGTTCGTCCTGACTTTCGACGACATCTCGATCCTCCTCCAGGCGCAGCGCCAAGCGGCCTGGGCCGATGTGGCGCGCCGCGTCGCCCACGAGATCAAGAATCCGCTGACACCGATCCAGCTCTCAGCGGAGCGTCTCGGGCGCCGCTACGCGCAGCTTGCCGGCGATCAACGCCCGCAGTTCGAACGCTGCGTCGAAACGATCGGCGAGCAGGTCGAGATCATTCGCCGTTTGATCAACGAGTTCTCGACGTTCGCCCGGATGCCGCCGCCCGAGCTGAAGGACGAGGCCGTCGTCGACATCGTCCGCCGCACGGTCGAACTGCAGCGGGCCGGCTATCCTGAAGTTCGGTTCGAGTTGGAAACTCCGGCCGAAGACCTCCGCCTGACCTGCGACAGCCGCAAGCTCGCGCAGGCGATGACCAACGTCCTGCAGAACGCGGCGCAGGCGATCCAGGAATCCGGCAAGGCCGGCGGCTGCGTCCGCGTGGGGATCGTCCCGCGGGGGCCGGAGCTGGCGATCACCGTGGCCGACGACGGGCCCGGTTGGCCCGAGAAGGACCTGCAGCGGCTGACCGAACCCTACGTGACGTCGCGACGGCAGGGTACGGGCTTGGGTCTCGCGATCGTCAAGCGCATCATGGAAGAGCATGGCGGCCGGCTGCTCCTGGATCACGCTCCCGAAGGTGGGGCCTCGGTAACGCTTGCCTTTCCCGAAGGTCGGCTGGATAGCGTGGCTGCATGACTGCCGAGATTCTCATCGTCGACGACGAAGCGGCCATCCGCGAGGCCGTGGCCGGAATCCTCGAGGACGAGGGCTACGTGCCACGAATGGCCGGCGAAAGCGCTACGGCCCTGGCCGCCATCGACACCCACGCTCCCGATCTCGTGCTCCTCGACGTTTGGTTGGAGGGCAGCGAACTCGACGGCATCGAGGTCCTGGACGAGATCAGGCAGCGCGATCCGGAGATGCCGGTCCTGGTCATCAGTGGTCACGGCACCATCGAAACGGCGGTCAGCGCCATCCGCAAGGGCGCCTACGACTTCCTCGAAAAACCGTTCAAGGCCGACCGGTTGTTGGTCGCCATCGAACGTGCGCTGGAGGCAGCCCGGCTCCGGCGCGAGGTCAAGGAGCTGCGGCTGCGCTCGCGCGCCGAAGATCGTCTGATCGGCCGGTCGCCCGCGATCAATCAAGTGCGGCAGGCGGTCGATCGCGTAGCGCGCACCAACAGCCGCGTGCTGATCACCGGACCTGCTGGGGTCGGCAAGGAGATCGTGGCACGGCTGGTCCATGCGAGTTCTCGGCGTGCCGATGGCCCGTTCGTGGTCACCAATGCTGCGACCTTGGCTCCGGAAGGCGTCGCCCAGGAGCTGTTCGGCCTCGAGGAGCTGGGTGGCGACGGCGATCGGATCGTCCGCGAGGGCACGCTGGAACGGGCGGACGGCGGCACGCTCCTGATCGACGAGGTGGCCGACATGCCCCTCGAAACCCAGGGCAAGCTGCTGCGCGTCCTCCAGGATCAACGCTTCCAACGGGTCGGCGGCCGCACCGAGATCGGCGTGGACGTCCGGGTGATCGCGGCCACCCACGCGAACCTCGAGGCCGAGATCGCGGCAGGGCGTTTTCGCGAGGACCTCTACTACCGCTTGAACGTCGTGCCGTTGCACATGCCGGCGTTGAGCGAGCGGCGTGAGGACATCCCGTTGTTCGTCGAGCATTTCGTCGACGGGCTTTCGCGTGCCGCCGGTTTGCCGCCGCGCGCCTTTTCGCCAGAGGCGCTGGCCACGCTGCAGTCGGCCGACTGGTCGGGGAACGTGCGCGAGCTGCGCAACACCATCGAGCGCATCTTGATCATGGCGCCTGGCGACCAGCGCGAGCCGATCGCGGTCGACGAGCTGCCGCCGGAGCTGGTCAACGCGGCCAATGCCGACTTCGACATCCGCTCGGCCGACTACGTGACCCTGCCGCTGCGGGAGGCCCGCGAACGCTTCGAGCGGGCTTACTTGCGAGCACAGCTCGACCGCTTCGGCGGTAACGTTTCTCGGACGGCCGCGTTCGTTGGTATGGAGCGCTCGGCGCTACACCGGAAGATGCGGTCACTGGAGCTCCAGGGCGAGCCGGAGCGATGAAGGTCCTGGTCTGCGGTGCCGGCTTGGTCGGCATGAACATCGCAGATTATCTGGTGCGCGCCGGCCACGACGTGACCATCGTCGACCAACGCCAGGACCTGGCGCGGAAACTCGGCGAAAACCTCGACATCAAGGCGATCGCGGGCCACGCGTCGCATCCCGAGGTGCTGGAACGCGCCGGTGCCGCCGATTCCGACATGCTGATCGCCGTGACCCATGCCGACGAGGTGAACATGGTCGCCTGCCAGGTGGCCCACACCTTCTTCGACGTGCCGACCAAGATCGCCAGGATTCGGCAACAAACTTATCTCGAGGCGCGCTGGAGCGATCTGTTCCGCGCCGAGCATGTGCCGATCGACGTCATCATCTCGCCCGAGTTGGAAGTCGCCCGAGCGATCGCGCGGCGGTTGGAGGTGCCTGGTGCTCTGGAGGTGATCCCCTTCGCCGGCGACCGGGTTCGTCTGATGGCGGTCCGCTGCCAGCGCGACTGTCCGATGATCGACACACCCCTGCGTCAACTCGGGTTCCTGTTTCCGGATTTGCAGCTCACCGCCGTTGCCATCGTGCGCGACGGTCGGTTCTTCGTGCCGGGCGGCGATGACCAGCTGCTGATCAACGACGAGGTGTACTTCGTCGTCGCCACCAACCAAATCGATCGAGCGATGAGCGCGCTCGGCTACGAAGAGCCGGCGCCCGAGCGCTGCGTGATCGCCGGCGGTGGCAACATCGGCTGGTACTTGGCCGGCCTCCTGCGAGCCAGCCGTGCCGAGACGACGATCAAGATCATCGAGTGGAACCAGCAACGGGCGGCGGATCTCGCCGTTCGTGGGCACGAGTTGAACGTCATCCTAGGCGACGCCCGTGACGACGCGATCCTCGCCGAAGCCAACATCGGCTTGGTCGATGCGATGATCTGCGTGACCAACGACGACGAAGTGAACATCATGGCGTCGTTGCTGGCCAAGCGGCAGGGCTGTCCGCTGGCCTTCACCCTCGTCAACCACAGCAACTATGCCCCGTTGCTCGGCCCACTCGGGATCGACGTGGCGATCAACCCGCGTGAGACCACGGTTTCGAGCGTGCTCCAGCACGTCCGTAGCGGCCGTGTCCGCTCGGTGCGTTCGATCGTCGACGGCGCCGCTGAGGTGCTGGAAGCCGAAGCGCTGGAGACCTCGCCCCTGGTTGGCGTAAAGCTGCGCGACGCGAAGCTCGGCGGCGGCGTGATCGTCGCGGCGGTGGTACGAGGCGACCGGGTTCTGACGCCACGCGGCGACACCGTCGTCCGCGCCGGCGACCGGGTCGTGGTGGCCGCGCGCTCGACCATGGTCAAACGGGTCGAGAAACTGTTCGCCGTCCGCCTAGATTACTTTTGACGCTGGCAAGGTGAGGACAACGATGGCGCGCATCGCATACGTCAACGGCCGCTATCTGCCGCAGAGCGAGGCAGCGGTGAACGTCGAGGATCGCGGCAACCAGTTCGCGGACGGCGTCTACGAAGTGCTGAAAGTGATCGACGGCCGGTTTTCGGACGGCGACCGCCACTTGGCACGGTTGCGTCGCTCGCTGGACGGCTTGCGCTTGACCGCCCCGACCAGCGTCGCGGTTCTCCGCCAGATCGTCATGGAGGTGGTGCGCCGCAACGGCTTGCGCGACGCCACCGTCTACATCCAGATCAGCCGCGGGCGCGCACCGCGCGACCACGTGTTCCCGAGTGGAGTGAAACCGTCGCTGATCGTCACGGCCAAGCGCCTGAAGCGTCCGGCACCGACCGCCTATGCCGAAGGCGTGGACGTCATTGCCTTGCCAGACATCCGCTGGCTGAAGTGCGAGATCAAATCGATCAGCCTGTTGCCCAACGTGCTCGCGCGTCAGCAGGCCAAGGAGGCCGGCGCCTACGAGGCGTTCCTTCACCGTGACGGTGTGGTCACCGAGTGCGGCGCCAGCAACGCTTACATCGTCGACGCAGACGGCGTACTGCGAACGCATCCGCTGTCGCCGTTGATCCTCGGTGGTGTGACTCGATCGGTCGTACTCGAACTCGCGGCGCGCGAGCGCATCCCCGTCGAGGAGCGGTCGTTCACCCTGGACGACGTTGCCGCGGCACGGGAGGCGTTCCTCACCAGCACGAGTTCCTGGGTCATGCCCGTGGTTCGCCTTGATGATGTGGCGATTGGCAGCGGACAGCCCGGGCCGATCACGCGGCAGTTGCAAGTCGCCTATCATCAGCACATTTTTGGTAATAGGGGGGACACCGGCCCACATCCCGCCGATCTGGTTGCTGCTTCCTGACGTATTCCTTTCGGACCCGCTGGCTCTCGCCAACCAACAAGACCGCAATGGAAAGGCCCAACGATGGCGGCTGAAAAATCTCCCAACCTCCAGGATGTGTTCCTGAACCACGTACGCAAGCAGAAGATCGCGGTAACGATCTTCCTCATCAACGGCGTCAAATTGCAGGGCGTGATCAGCTCGTTCGACAATTTCTGCCTGTTGCTGCGCCGCGATGGTCACGTGCAGCTGGTGTACAAACATGCGGTGTCGACCGTGATGCCGGCGGCACCGATTCGGCTCTACGATCCGAGTCAGGATGCGGCACCGGCGGTGGCGCCAGCGCCTGCAGCGGCCGCTGCGACGGCGGAGGAGTAGGGCCACGGGCACCGCGTACGCCACCGGCCGGGCGGTTGTCGTCCGGCCGGAAATCGATCTTCGCCTGAGCGACGCGTCCAGCGCCGAACGCCTGGAAGAAGTCGTTCGACTCACCCGCGGAATCGATCTCGAAATCGTCGCCGCCGAGCGTTTCGCGCTTCGCGATCCGCGGCCGGCGACGTTGATTGCCGGCGGCCGTCTTGCATGGCTCCACGACCTCGTTGCCGAGCGCGAGGTCGAGGTGCTGGTCGTCGATGCCGCGCTCACTCCGATCCAGCAGCGCAACCTGGAGAAGGCCGTCGAGGCGAAAGTGATCGACCGGACCGGGTTGATCCTGGAGATTTTCGGCGAACGCGCGCAAACGGCGGAAGGGCGATTGCAGGTCGAATTGGCGGCGCTTTCCTACCAGCGCTCGCGCCTCGTGCGTTCGTGGACTCATCTGGAACGGCAACGCGGTGGCGCCGGCTTCATGGGTGGCCCCGGTGAGCGGCAGATCGAACTGGACCGTCGGCGGATCGACGACCGAATCGTGCAGATCAAACGGCATTTGGCCGACGTACGCCGAACCCGTGGTCTACAGCGTCAGGCGCGCGGCCGGGTGCCGCTGCCGATGGTGGCGTTGGTCGGCTACACCAATGCCGGCAAGTCAACTTGGTTCAACCGGCTGACCAACGCGCGAGTGTTGGCCGCCGATCAGCTCTTTGCCACCCTCGATCCGACGATTCGCGCGGTCCGACTGCCTACTGGTGAACGGATCGCGCTGAGCGACACGGTCGGTTTCATCTCCGACCTGCCGACACAGCTCGTCGCGGCCTTTCGGGCCACGCTGGAAGAGGTCCTGGCTGCCGAGGTCATCGTCCACGTCCGCGACGTCGCTAGTCCGGCGAGTGACGCCCAGAAGAACGACGTCGAAGAGGTGTTGGTGGCACTCGGCCTCGACGAGACCGAGCAGGCACGTCGTGTCGTCGAACTATGGAACAAGGTCGACGAAGTCGACGGCGCGGATCGTGCACGTTTGAGTCAGGGAATCGGCGACCGCGCCGTCATCATCGGGTCGGCGTTGACGGGTGAGGGGGAAGTGGCCCTGCTGGATGCGATCGCCAAGCGTTTGGGCGAGAGCCGGCTGCAGGCCGTGCTCAAGGTGCCGGTCACCGACGGCGCGGCCGTTGCGACGGTCTATCGGTTGGCTGCAGTGGTCGACCGGCGCGAGGACGAGCAGCTGATCGAATTCGATCTCGACGTCACGCCCGAGAACGTCGAGCGGTTGCGGCGGTTGGCGCACGAGCGACACCTGGATCTGGATTTCCCCGAAGCCCGTCCGGTCGCGCCGGTTACGGTCGCAAGCTCAGCTTGAAGCCGACGTGGGTCGGACGGAAGCCCAGCCGTTCGTAGAATCGCGCCGCGTCGGTGCGGCTGGTGTCGCTGGTCAACTGCACCAACCCGCAGCCACGCTCACGGCACTGCTCGATGGCCCACTCGATCATCGTCTCGCCCAGCCGGCGGCCGCGGTGGCCGGCGGCGATCCGGACGCTCTCGATCTGGCCGCGCACGAGGCCCTGATGCGATAGGCCGGGCAAGAACGCGAGTTGCAGGCAGCCGACGATGCGGTCGTCGTCCACCGCCACGGCCAGCAGCAGGCTGTCCTGACGGTCGACGGCTGCGAACGCGTCGAGGTAGCGGTCACGTCCCGCCGAGGAGGGGTCTTCTCGCAGCCGCCCCAAGCGATCGTCGGCGAGCATGTCGACGATGGCGCCAACGTCCTCCGCTCGGGCCCGGCGCATGACAACGTCGTCGCTCATCGATCTGCCTCGAACTCGATGGTGAGTCGCAACCCAGTCGAAGGAACGTGCGCTCGCTACGCCGCTGCGTCCACCTGCCGTCCGTAGTCCACCGGACGATGTCGCGACTTCCTGTGCGTCGCTGATTTCGCAGCAGCGATCATTGCGAACTCTTCGAACAGTGAACCGTCTGCAGAAGGACAGGCGATCTGGAAATGAATGCCGAATTAACAAGGTCGACGTTCATTCAGACGTAACATTAACTGTAGCATGAATCCACATTCGTGGCATCAACACCTAGCGCCAAGTTGTCTGTTTTATTGAGAATCCATAACATCCGGAAACGTCAACGACGCGAGCATTGCTGTGCTCGCGGGCGGTGTTGACGCCCCAAGTTGATCTCGGGGCCCGACAGCGGCGGCGTGGCCGGAACCTTCGAGTGCGCCCGCCGCGAAGTGCGATGTCCATGGACGAAGGCCGCAAGATCGACGCTTGGCCACCAATCGACGGAATCGAACGGCGCCAGCCTCCAGATCGGAGGGGTGAGCGTCAGCATGCGGCTGCCGAGGTCCGTCATCCGTCGAGCGACTCCAGCCCCAGTCGCACGCCTTGGGACGTCGTCATATCCACAAACGTGGGAGCTGTGGCACAGCCATGACCGTATCGACCAATCCCTACTGCTCGTTCGCGCTGCCACCGGAGGTCGAAGCGATCTTCGCCGCCGCCCCGTCCGTGACGGTCGCGCGGTCGGCCGCCGACTTGACCGAGTTGGCTACGCGTGACGCCGTCAACGGCTGGCACGAAGTGGCGTACGATGTTCCCGGCCGAGGCCGGGTCGTGGAGGCGGTCGTCTGCCGCGCACGTAACGGCATCTGCGCCAACTACACCGAGCCCTACATGCGCCGGCGTGACCCCGATTGCATGGTGATCGGCGACGAGCGCCCGACCGACAAGCCAACCTTCGAGGAGCGCTTCGGCACGTCCTTCGAACCGCTGCGAGAGCGCACCTTCGAATGGCTGAAGACCCAACCTCTCGCAGCGTTTCCGTTCTACGCCGGCATGCCGGGCAAGGGTACGCCGGCCATCGTCATCGCCCCGGACAACGCCGGGTTCTTCGCGCTCGGCTTGGCGTTGCTCCAGGGCTTGATCGGGCCGGACGAGGTGCCGGCCGACTTCGCACCGAAGGCGGTCATCTACGTCGCGCCGCCGTTCCGCCATACCGATTTCGACGGCAAGCAGGTCGTGGTCCACAGCCGGACGGACGAGGGTCACGAGCTCTTCAGCTACAACCTCTACCCGGGGCCGAGCGCCAAGAAGGGCATTTACGGCGTGCTCTTGAACATCGGCGAGAGGGAACACTGGCTGACGATGCACTGCTCGACGGTCCGGGTGGTGACCCCATACGATCAAAAGCTCGTCATCTCCCACGAGGGTGCCAGCGGCGGTGGCAAGAGCGAGATGTTGGAGCACGTGCTTCGCCGGCCCGATGGCTCGCTGCTGATCGGCCACAATCTCGAAACCGAGGAGGAGCAGTACCTGGCGTTGTCCCGGGCCTGTGATCTCCTCCCGGTCACCGACGACATGGCGCTCTGCCACCCGTCACTCGACAAGGGGCGTGGCAAGCTGACGTTGATGGACGCCGAGGACGCGTGGTTCGTTCGCTGCAACCACCTCAGCGAGTACGGCACCGACCCGCATTTGGAGAAGCTCTGCATCAGTCCGCCGGAGCCGCTCTTGTTCCTCAACGTACAGGGTCAACCAGGCGCGACTTGCCTGATTTGGGAACATACCGAGGACGCCCCGGGCCAGCCTTGTCCCAACCCGCGGGTCATCATCCCGCGGAAAATCATGTCGAGGGTGGTCGATGGCTCCGTCGACGTCGACATCCGCAGCATGGGTGTGCGCACGCCCCCTTGCTCGAAAGACCTACCGACCTACGGCATCATCGGGCTCTTCCACGTGCTCCCCGCTTCGCTCGCCTGGCTGTGGCGACTGGTGGCCCCGCGTGGTCACGCCAACCCGAGCATCGTCCAGACCGAGGGCATGACCTCGGAGGGCGTCGGCTCCTACTGGCCGTTCGCCACGGGACGGCGGGTCGATCAGGCCAATCTCTTGCTGAACCAGATCATCGAGACGCCAGAGGTCCGCTACGTTCTCGTGCCCAACCAGAACATCGGCATCTGGGAGGTCGGGTTCATGCCGCAGTGGATCACGCGGGAGTATTTGGCACGTCGGGGCGGCGCACACTTCCAGGCCGCGCAGATGAGCCCGGCCCGCTGCTCCCTCCTCGGCTACACGCCCGGCTTCATCGTCATCGAGGGCCGGACCATCGGCAGCCAGTTTTTCGAGGTCGACCGGCAGCCCGAAGTGGGACCGGAAGCCTACGACGCCGGCGCCGACATCCTCGCTCAGTTCTTCCGCCAGGAACTGGAGCAGTTCTTGGTCCCGGACCTGCTGCCGAGCGGCCGCAAAATCATCGATTGCTGCCTGCAGGGTGGAACCGCTGCCGACTATGCCGACCTGCTGGATCTGCCGCTGTTCGATCTGGAGGAGTAGAACTCCTTGGAACAGTTCGACTACAAGTTCCGGCGTGCTTATCAGCCGTCCTTCGACAAGGTGCCGGGAGAGCAACGTTTCAATCTCTTCGGCGTCGACTACGTTCGAATGATCGGCAAACAAGGTGGCGAGCTGTTCGTCACCAAGCATGGCTGGGCTTGTATCGACTCGATCCTGCCCGGCGCGTGGTTCGTCGACGATCGTTTCCGTAAGGCCGGGCGGGCACTGGCGGGCGCTACGGGTGCCGTCTACCGCGTGCCCGTCGCCCACAAGGCGCAGCCGAACTTCGCGCTCGTTGCGAAGTTCAGCCGCGCTGCCCAGGACATCAGCGTCACGGTGATCGACGGCGGCGATCATCTCGATGCCGAGGAGCGGGAACGCATCGATCGCGCGGAGTTCCTGTCGCCCTTCGCCGAGTTCGGTAACTTGACGCAGTTGCGAGCGGCAGCGCGGTCGGCCATCCCGACCAAGCATCCGCTCGCGATTTACTCGCCGCCGACGCGATACTCGGAATGGCAGCTCGGGCGCAAATCGCACGTCTGCTACCAGATGAACCGGGCATTGGAAGCTTCGCAAGCTGGCGTGGAGGAACGCCGGCGCGTCAAGTACGACTGGGAACGCATCTACATTCTGCTCTACCGCTGGATCGACGGCATCGATGCCGAAGCGGCGGCCCAAGCCGGCACCATCTCCAACGAACGGATGAAGTCGCTCGGTCAGGAAGCGCGCGTGGCGATGCGGCAGCTCGGTTGGATGGTTTGCGACCACAAACCGCGCCACGTGATCATCCGCCAGATGCCGAACGGCCGAGGCATGCTCGGCCGCGGCCAGCAGACCAAGTGGGCGCTGATCGACTACGAGCTGCTGGTGACGATCTGACGCCAACCGCCGATGGTGTGGGCGTTCAGCCCCGCTCGTCGTCCTTTGCCGCCGTCCACAACGCCTCCATGCGCTCCAGATCGACGTCGTCGGCGCGCAATCCTTGTTCGTGAAGCCGGTCCTCGATGAAGCCGAAGCGCCGCTCGAACTTTCGCGACGCCGCCTGCAACGCCTCCTCGGCACCGACGTCGAGGTGCCGCGCGAGGTTGACGCAGGCGAACAGGAGATCGCCCACCTCGGCGGCTAGCTGTTCGCGGTCCTGGCCGGCCGCCTCGATCTCGTGCAGCTCTTCGCGGACCTTGGCGATGGCGCCGCCGGCGTCGGGCCAGTCGAAGCCGACCCGCGCGGCACGTGACTGGAGCTTCTGCGCTCGCTGCAGAGCCGGCAGCGCCAAGGGCACGTCGGCGAGCACGCGGTCGGCCGTGCCGGCAGCGCGGGCCTTCGCCTCGCGTTCGGTGCGCTTGCGGGCCTCCCAGGCGAGGCTCTGGGCGTCGGCGCCGTCGACGCGCTGGTCGTCGAACACGTGCGGGTGCCGCTCGATCATCTTGTCGGTGATCCGGTCGGCGATGTCGTCGAAGGCGAACCACTGGCGTTCGCTGGCCATCTGCGCGTGGTAGACGACCTGCAGCAGCAGATCGCCGAGCTCGCTGCAGAGATCCTCCGCGTCGCCGCGATGGATGGCGTCCGCGACCTCGTACGCCTCCTCGATGGTGTAGGGGGCTATGGTCTCGAAGGTCTGTTCGACGTCCCAGGGGCAGCCGCGGTCAGGGTCGCGCAGTGCCGCCATCACCTGGAGCAGGCGGTCGATCGCCGCGGCCTTGTCGTCGGGTGGGGGCACGGCCAAAGCAAGGCCTCCTACAGCAACGTTTCCTGGCGGGTCGCGGGCTTCGGCGCCGTTCGTTTCGGCGCCTTCCTCGTGCGTTGGCGTGACGCCGTGCCGGTCGTGACGTCCAAGCGGCCGTCCTGGAACTCGACGGAGAGCTGCGCATGGCCCCGTGCCGCTTCCGCTGTGGCGACCACGCCGTCGTCGGTACTCCTGACCAGCGCATAGCCACGGGCCAGAGTGCGCTGGTAGCCCAGCGTGTGGAGTCGGCCGCCGGCCAGGGCCAGGCGCTGCGCCCGCCGCTCGAGGCCGACGGTGTGGCGCTCGACCAAGCGTCGTGCGGTTTCGTCGAGTGCCTGTTTGCCGGCCCGCAACAGCTCCGCCGGGGTGCGGAGGCGAGCGGCCAATCCGGCCACCCGCAGCCGGCCGTCTTGCAGGCGTCGTATCGCCAAGCGCGGCAGCCGTTCGCCGAGTTCGTCCAAGCGCTGCCCGAGCCGGGCAACGATGTCTTCGGCCCGCGGCAATGCTCGGACCAGGGCTTGGAGTCCGTCCTCGCCGGCTTGAACGTGGCGGCGGATGGCGGTTTCCAAGCGAGCGCCATCGCGGCCGAGCTGATCGTCCCGGTCCGCGCCGAGCTTCGAGCGCG
>JBCBTD010000021.1:0-60405 GCA_039818825.1 Pseudomonadota bacterium | reverse complement strand
TTCCGCCACCGTCGCGGTCGGCGAGGTCGTGATCACCGGCGGTTGGTTGGCGCCGCCGCCATCGCCGACGGTGAGGGTCCAGTTGAGGATCTCGTGGTTGTTGGCGGTCCCACCGCCGGTACCGGCGGTGAAGCCGGCATAGGCCTGGCTGCCGACGAAGCTGGCGAGGTCGACGGTGAAGCTGAGGGCCGCGACGGCCGGCTTGGTGCTGGTCGTCGACAGGAACACCTGGAGCTGGTTCGACGCCCCGTCGTAGTCGATCCAGGCGTAGCCGACCCCGCCGTCGTTGAAGTCGACGGTGCCGACCTGCTGCTCGATCAGGGCGTTGCGGACATCACCGTTGGCGAGCACCGTGAGACGGTTGTCGCCCGGCGCGTCGTACCAGTTCTTGTAGGTGTCGAAGCCGATGGCGAGCGAGTTGGTCACCGTCGAGCGCAAGCCCTGGTCGCCGCCATTGCCGCCGAGGGCGCCGCTGCCCGCCGGCGCGTTCTGCAGGACGAAGGTGAAGCCGTCGGAGCCGCCGGTGCCGCCGCCGATCTGGAAGGCGAACGCGGTGCTGAACGAGGTGTCGGCATCGATCGCCTGAGCCTGGTCGTAGAAGGCGCTGCCAGCCTGGCGCCCCGCGTTCGGAGTCAACTGCAGCACGTCACCGACGATCGCCGCGGAGCCGTTCAGGGCGAGGCCGGTGGCGCCGGCGAAGCCGTCGAAGTCGGCGACCGTACCGGCCGGCGGCGATGATGCGACGTCGTCGTCGATGATCGTCGCGGTGCCGCTCCCAGTCGTGATCGCCGCGCCGACGGCGTCGTCGAGCACGAGCCGGAAGCTCTCGTCGCCCTCGACGGCCGTGTCGCCGACCACCGCCACCTGCACCGTCTTGCTCACTTCGCCTGGGGCGAAGTCGAGCCGGCCGCTGACCGCCACGTAGTCATCGGCTGCCGTCGCCGTGCCTGCGACCGTGGCGTAGTCGACACTGACTGGACCCGTTGGCGTGCCGGTCAGCGTCACCGTGAACACCACGTCGGTCGTGCCGGTGTCGCCCTCGTCGACGGATACGCTCCCGACCGACAATGCGGCGGCCGGCGGCGTGCCGGTCCGCTCACCGAAGACGAGGTGAACGGTGCCGGCACCGCGCTCCCCGATCAGGAAGTCGGCCACGCCGTCGCCGTCGAAGTCGCCGGCCGGCCCGACCGATCGGCCGAGAAGGCCGCCGGATCGCTGCCCGCTGATCACCAGCCCGTCGAGAGCCGCGAGCCCGCTGGCGGCGGCGGCCTCGACCGAGAAGCCAGGGCCGCCGTAGAGCAGCAGGGCTTGGCCAGCATTGTCGACACCGTCCGGAGCAGCGCCGGCTTCACCGATCAAGAGATCGTCGTAGCCGTCGCCGTTCACGTCGCCGGCCTCGAGACCGGCGAAGCCGAGCCTGTTGGCGGCACTACCCCCGATCAGGACGAAGCCGCGGTCCGAAGGGATGTCGGCAAGATCGAAGTCCGCGAACGGCTCGTCGCGCGTGCCGAGGATGACGTAGGCGGCACCGGCGGCGCCAGTGACGTTGTTGGCGCCGATGAAGATGTCGTCGATGCCGTCGGCATTGAGGTCGGGGGTCGCCACGACCTTGCCGGCCTGTCCGTTCACGAAGGCTGGATTGCCCTCGATCAGGAAGCCGGTCGACGGGGTGAGCGTGGCGATGTCCACGACCGCCGGAAAGCCGTCGTCCTGCCCGAGCACCACCGCTGCGCCGCCGACGTTCCTGACCGAGTCGACCTCGCGCAGCCAGGCGCCGAGCACGATGTCGAGGTTTCCATCGCCGTTGACGTCGCCGACGGAGACCCCTTTGCCGAGCAGGTCGCCCGCCCGATCACCGAGGATCGTGAAGCCGTTGCTGCCATCCAGCGACAACGGATCGAAGCTATCGCCAAAGCCGCCTTCGCGACCGTAGACGACGTAAGCGCCGCCAGCATTGTCGAGGCTGCCGACCGGCTTGCTGTGCCGATCGATCACGAAGTCCGAGATACCATCGCCGTTGAGGTCGAAGCCGCCCGCGAGCGTGTAGCCAAGATTGTCGCGGGCCAATTCGCCCTCGAACCTCGTGATCCGGACGCCTTCGGGTTCGTCGAAGAACGAGGAAGCCGCGACGGGCTGATCGGTGCCGTACACGAGATAAGCGACGCCGGCGTCGGTGAGCGTTTCGAGAACGGTGACCCCGTCATCATCGAGGATGATGCGATCGGTCGTTTCTGCACCGACCAGAAAATCGTCGAAGCCGTCATCGTCGACGTCGCCGACGCCAGCGACCGTGACGCCGGCCAGATCACCGCTGCCGCGTGTCTCTAGGGTGAAACCGGAGAGCGCCGCATCCGAGGCACCGAAGGTGTTCACGTCGAAGCTGGCGGGCTTGTCTTCGGTGCCGAAGACGACGTGAACGCGCCCGCCCGACCCGGCCGCTTCTGCGCCGATCACGATGTCGCCGAAGCCATCGCCGTTGAAGTCGCCGATGCCGCTGACGTTCGCACCAGAAAACAACGTTCCCATCCTCACGCCCGAGAGGGCGATGCTCGACAGGTCGTCCAACGTTACGTTTTGAATTGTCTGCTCCAAGGCGGGCAACGAACGCCGCAAAAAAAAAGCCCGAGCCCGCAGGGCTTACGGGTACCCACCGATGAGCCATACCGACTTTCGTTCAGTATTGGTGGCAGAAACGAATCGCCGTGACAACGAAAACTGACCCAATTGAGAGTTGTAATGTAGCAGCAAAAATACACGCGAAGCGGGTATTCGTTGCGCTACGAACTGCCTGTCGCTCGTGAAGGACCGATCGGTGACGGGTGGTTCACGCAGACATCACCCGTCGACGCGGCCAATCTGACACGAGCCTCGCCGCCGTCAGCGGCACGTCCTGGAAGGTCATTTCCGACGGGCTCGAGGCGAGCAGCAGTTCACCGCCCGCACGGTCACCGGAGCGCATGTCGACGAGGTCGCTCGGGTGGCGTGGACAGTCCGCGCGACGACGACGATCTCGGCGCCCATGTTGGCCGGCGAGACGAACGCCTCAGGCCTCTCGATGCCGCCCAAGCCGGCGGCCCGTGCCGCACATTGACGGGGCCGACGGTGCGCCGATGGAGATCGCGAGTCGCTGCCTCGTGGGCTTCAGCGCCTGGGGGGAGCGGGGTCGAGGTCGAGCCCGAGGTCGAGGGCGGGGGCGCTGTGGGTGATCCAGCCGACCGAAATCAAGTCGACCCCGGCGGCGGCGACACCGCCGATGGTTTCGGCGGTGATGCGGCCAGAGGCCTCGGTGACGGCTTGCCCATCGACCATCCTCACGGCTTGACGCAGCACTTCGGTGCTCATGTTGTCGAGCAGCACGGCGTCGACGCCAGCGGAGAGCGCCTCGTCGAGCTGGACCAGGTCGTCCACCTCGGCCTCGACTCGGACGAGGTGCCCAACGGCGGCTCGGGCGCGCTCGATCGCCGGGCGGACCCCGCCGGCGAGGGCGATGTGATTGTCTTTGATCAGAACGGCATCGTCGAGGCCGAAGCGGTGGTTGGCGCCACCCCCGGCGCGTACGGCCCGCTTCTCGAGGATGCGCAGGCCGGGCGTGGTCTTGCGTGTACAGGTGATGCGCGCGTGGCCGTGCGGCCGGACCGCCGCGACCAAGGCCGCGGTGGCCGCGGCGATCCCGGAGAGATGGCAAAGAAAGTTGAGCGCCACCCGCTCGGCCGCAAGGATCGGCCGGGCCGGGCCCTCGATACGGAGCACCGCGGCACCCGGCTCGACCGATCGGCCTTCGCTCCTCTCGACAGCAACGACGATCGCCGGGTCCATCAGCCCGAAGGCGAGCGCCGCTGCATCGCTACCGGCGACGACGCCGGCCTCGCGTGCGGTGATGGCTCCTCGCGCGCCGATCGAGGGGGCGACGACCGCTTCGCTCGTGATGTCGCCGGCCCGGCCAAGGTCCTCCAGAAGTGCTGCGCGGACGAGAGGCTCGACCAGGAAGGCGGGGAGCGGGGCGAGCGGGTCCATCAGCTGCAGGCCCGCTCTGGTTCGAGGGCCTGCGTGGCGTCCAGCGCCTCCGCCAAGGTCAACTCGCCGTCGTGGCGCCAGCCTTCGTGCGGATCCGGCCGGCCTTCCTCCGAACGCGGGGCGTCGCTGCGGTAGTGTGCGCCTTGGCTCGCCTCCCGGCGGAGGGCGGCCACGGCGACAAGGAGCCCGACGAGTGCGCGATCGGAACGCAGCGACGCCAGCCGCGCGATGGCCTGGCGGAGCGAGCGTGCCTCGCGGGCGACCCCAACCGCCTTGGTCATCAGCCGGCGCAGCTCGGCGGTGAGCCGGGGCCCGTCGCGGCCAAGCTCGCGAGGCCGGGGCCGGGTCAGCCGCACCGGCGCCCGCGATCCCTCGCAACCGGAGAGGTCATCCGCAATCCATCCGGCAAAGGCCAGGGCCTCGATCAGCGAGTTGCTGGCCAAGCGGTTGGCGCCATGGAGCCCGGTCGCCGCCACCTCGCCGCCGGCCCACAAGCCCCTCAGAGAGCTGCGGCCGCGGCCGTCCACCGCTATGCCGCCCATGTGGTAGTGGGCCGCGGGTGCCACCGGGATCGGCTGGCTGGCGGGATCGAGCCCAGCGGTACGGCACGCGGCCGCTGCCTGTGGAAAACGTGCGGCGAAGTCGGCGCCCAGCGCCGTGCGAGCATCGAGGTACACGCGCCTACCCGCAGCAATCTTCGCCCAGACGGCCTGCGCGACCACGTCTCGCGGCGCCAACTCGGCGCCGGACACGTCTGCCAGGAACCGTTCCCCGCGATCGTCGATCAGCACCGCACCCTCACCGCGAATCGCCTCGGATGCCAGGGGCATCGGGTCGAGACCGAGCGTCAGCGCGGTCGGATGGAACTGCACGAACTCCAGGTGGCGCAGGATGGCGCCGGCCCGCGCCGCCATTGCCACACCGGAGCCGACTGCACCCAGCGGGTTGGTGGTCGCTGCATAGAGCCCGCCGATCCCGCCGGTCGCCAACACCACACCGCGGGCCGGCAGGACCGCTGTCGCGTCCTTGCTCCCCACCAGGACACCGGCAGCGTGGCCGTCGTCGTCGAGGACGATGTCGGTCGCGTCGACGTTCTCGTGCAGCTCGATCGACGGGGTGCTCCGTGCTGCCGCGACCAGGGCCTCGAGCACAGCCCGGCCGGTGGCGTCGCCGCCTGCGTGCACGATCCGCGATCGGCAATGCGCAGCCTCCAGACCCAACGCGAGCGAGCCATTGGCGTTCCGGTCGAACGCGACGCCCCAGCCGAGCAGATCGTCGATACGCGCCGGTGCGACGGCTGCGACGCGTGCCGCGACGTCGGGATCGCTGAGCCCGGCGCCGGCGAGCAACGTATCGGCGGCGTGCAGGGCAGGGGTGTCGTCCTCACCCAGGGCGGCGGCGATACCGCCCTGCGCCCAGCCGGTGGACGACCCGGTCAGGAGCGGCGTGCTGCTGAGGACCGTGGTGGGCAAGGGGGCCAAGTACAGCGCCGTCGACAGCCCCGCGATGCCGCCGCCGACGACGACCACGCGGTCGGGAACGACCCGGGTGGGCGATGGGCGCGCGGTCACGTGGCTCAACCCACGGCCAGCATACGCTCGACAGCACGACGCGCGCGGGCGGCGACATCCGGCGCCAGCGTGATCTCGTGGCTGAGCGTCTCGAGCGAGTGGCGGATCTTGGTGAGGGTGATCCGTTTCATGTGCGGACAGAGGTTGCATGGTCGGACGAACTCGACCTCCGGAAACGCTACCGCGACGTTGTCGCTCATCGAGCATTCCGTGATCAGAGCGACGCGCCCCGCTCGCTGGTCGGCGACGAAGTCGATCATGGCGGCGGTCGAGCCGGTGAAGTCGGCGGCCGCGACGACGTCCGGCGGGCATTCGGGGTGCGCCAGGACCGTCAGAGCCTCCTGACCGTCGCGGAGTTGGGCGATGTCGGCTGCGGTGAAGCGCTCGTGCACCTCGCAAGCACCCGCCCAGGGAATGATCTCGACCTCGGTCTCGGCAGCGACGTTCGCCGCCAGATACTGGTCCGGCAGGAAGATCACGCGTGGCACGCCCAGGCTCTCGATCACGCGCTTGGCGTTCGACGACGTGCAGCAGATGTCACTGAGCGCTTTCACCTCGGCCGAGGTGTTGACGTAGGTCACGACCGGCACGCCGGGGTAACGCTCGCGCAGGCTTTGGACGTCGGCGGCCGTGATCGACGAGGCGAGTGAGCAGCCGGCGCGGACGTCCGGGATCAACACTGTCCTTTCCGGATTCAGCATCTTCGCCGTTTCGGCCATGAAGTGCACCCCGGCAAGCACGATCACCTGCGCCTCGACCTTCGTGGCTTCGCGGGCAAGAGCCAAGCTGTCGCCGACGATGTCGGCAACACCGTGAAAGATCTCGGGCGTCTGATAGTTGTGCGCCAGGATCACGGCATCACGCTCGCGCTTCAGACGTTGGACGGCATCGATTTCCGGCGCGAAGGTCGGCCACTCGAAGGCCGGGACGACCGCCTTCAGGCGCTCGTAGACGGGTGCCGTCCGAGCGGCGACGTCCTCGGTGAACGGCAGTGGCGTCGCGTCGGCCAGGATCGCGTTCGGCATGATGCCTCCTTATGCTCGATAAGAGCATTTTGACGGCCTGAAAAAGTTCGGCATCGCCGAACGGGCATTTATACTAGCTCTGAGCATAAGCTCGGTCAAGCTCGGTCAAGCTCGGTCAAGCTCGGTCAAGCTCGGTCAAGCTCGGTCGAGATCAGATCGGGCTCGCCCGCCGTGTTGCCCGGACCCGCACGCCAGGAGCCGGCCGCTCGAGGACGACGGCGGGCCGGAACCGCATCAGTTTGGCGGGACGGCCGCCCGTGTCGCTGGTCACGGCGCCGGTCTCCTCGACCAGACCCTGGCTCTCGACCAGCCGGCGGAAGTTCTGCTTGTGCAGGCGCACGCCCGAGATCGCTTCGGCCGTGCGCTGCAGTTGCAAGAGGGTGAACGCTGGCGGCATCAGCTCGAACAGCACGGGCCGATACTTGATCTTGGCCCGCAGCCGACCGATCGCCGTTGCCAGGATCCGTCGGTGATCGGCAACCATGGCCAGCGACGGCGGTAGAGCTTCACCGGGTAGCGTCTGGCCCTGGTCATGCCAACACTCCGCGGCGAGGCCAGCCTCGTAGAGGAGCTCGTAGCGCTCCAGCACCCGTTCGTCGTCCCAGGCGGCCGGCGCCTCGCCGAAGGTGAGCCGCACCCGTTCGTGCCGAACCGCGCGATCGGCTGCGCTCGAGGTCCCTTCAGCCCAAGCAGTCAGGCGCGCCAACGCCGCCGCATGGCCGGAGGGAGTGCCGTCGCGCCAGTCCTCCCACGGCAGATAGCGGTACCAGTCACGCCAAGCTGCCGCCGCCTTTTCTTCCTGGTCCACCGGGCCGGTCAAGGCGAGATAGGCCACCGACACCGCCCGACTGACTTGGCGCGTGCCCACCTGTGGGACGCTGCGGTTGTGATCGCCGAACGTATAGAGCTGCTCGACGTAACCGAGCGCCTGCCCCGTCTGGGCCTCGACCCCGGCGCGCAGGCCGGTTTCCAGAGTGCGGTGCCCGGCCTCGAACGGGCCTGACGGCAGGCCGTGGCGACGGTCATCGACGGCGGCGACCATCAACGCCTGCGGCACGTCATCGGTGACGGCGACGACCACCGCGGTCAGCTCCAGCGCCACTTCGGCCGGCTGCCCAGCCAGATGCACCGCTTCCGCCGGCGACGGTGGTGGCGCTGCCTGCCCGGAGGCTCGGTGCCCAGTCGTCGATCGTGTCGGGAAACGTCCTGATCGCATCGTCGACTTCTAGCACACGTGCGCAGCCGATCTGCGACACAAGGAGACCCGCTTTCCGCTCGGGCGGAGAGGCGGATCGTCCGAGAGGCCCGCCGCATACTCGTCCGGGACGGTGATGACCTCGTCGCCGCCGAGTCTTTTCCTCGGAGTCGGAGTACGCCTCACTGTCGCCGACCGCTCGCTCGGAGCGTGGTGGACGTGGCGGCATTCTCTCGGTCTCAGGCTCTTGCGCACTTCAGAATTCCCCCTCATCCGGGGGCGGAAAGAACCTCGAAGCTCACCGGCTCCGCGTCCGCGGAGTCCGCTGTCACGGCAGGGCTGATCACCCCTTGTTCGGGCAGCACCACCGTCTCACGCCGGACCAGCATCGGCTGCTGGCCTGGGACCGCGACGAACGTGCCCGACGCGCTTCGGTCCTTGAGGCGAGGCAACCCCGCAACGAGGGAGATCACGGCATGGCGACGCGACACCCAGGGGCGGGAGATCAGGATCTCGCATGCCGGCGCACGACCGATCGTGACGACATCGCCTTCGGCGCACGTGACGGCGCAATCACGATACTGCATGCGCAACCGGCGCGATGCCTCGACGCGCCCGGCGAGGCGTTCCGCACCGTCCTCGCGTAGTCCCAACGCCGGGATCCGCGTATTCAGGTCATCTCCCTCGCTTTGCAGGATGAACACCGTCGTCGGCAGCGACTTCCCGCGCAGGCTCAACCGGTCCAGGGGAAGCAGTCTCTCCTCGTCGAACGCCGTCAGACCGGCGACCACCGGCTCTGTGACCAGGAACTCCCCGGGGTTCGCTTTGGCAGCCAAGCGAGCAGCGGTGTTCAGAACGTCGCCGAAGACGTCACCGCCTTTCGTCGCCACCTCACCGAAATTGAGGGCACCGTGGATCGGCAGGCCGGATCCCTCGTCCGCCGCCAGCATGTCGCAGGCAGCGCGGAAGGAGGCGGCTGGGCTCTCGAACACGCAGAGCAGATCGTCGCCACGACTTCGTAGTCGCGTTCCGCCGAGGGCTGCGGCCAGCCGCTCGAGCCTGTTCAAGCGCTCAGTGATGCGTCGTGCCGCCTCCGCATCGCCGACGCGCGTATAAAGCGACATGCTGTCGGAGATGTCGGCGAGAAGCAGCGCTGTTTGCTGAACCTGCATCCTACTCCCGTGACTGCCGTCGAGGCGATATGGCGGGGCGTCTCCCCAACGCGTACTCTGATGCGCGCCACCCCGTGCCCAACCCTCGTCGAGTGACGCTTGCTACATCGCTCGCTCGCGACGGCAGGTCGTGCTGCTGGCAGCCGTTGCGAGCGTGCCCATGAACCGCGTAGATTGCCAACAAATGCACATCTCTGCACGGGGTCAAAGCGAGCGCGCGAGTTTGGTAGTCGGAATACCACAACGCCGGGAGGGCAGCGATGCAACGGAAACTATGGCAACGGCTAACGAGAGGTAGCGGTTCGGCCGCGTCGCTGATCGCCCTTGCTGCGGTGATGCCTACGGGCGCGGTGGCTGGAGACATGCCCAACGCCTGTCCGCGGGAAGGTTGCTCGGTCCGCATCCTCGCCGTCGAGCCCGCCGGTGACGAGCTCTCGATCACCTTCGAAGCGAACTTCACCCCGGACGTCTCGAAGAACCACTTCCACGTCTGGTGGGGTGATCGCTTCGACGTCGAGCAGGTCGGCCGCGGCGCTGGCCCGGAACATGGGGTCACACAGGGCGAGTGGCACCGCCACGACGACTATCCGGTCTACGTCACGCGCGAGGCGGCGTCGACGAGCCTACGCGAAGGCACGACCACGCTGTGCGTGTCCGCCGCCGACCGCAATCATCATGTCATCGACGTCGAGACCTACGACTGCGTCGACGCCGCGGATCATCTGAAGGACGCGAGCTCGTGAATGGAGCAGCCTGCCTATGTCGGCCGTTTCGAGGTCCTGGATGAGATCGCGCGCGGTGGCTTTGCCACCGTACTGAGGGCTTGGGACGACGAGCTGCAATCCCTCGTCGCCATCAAGATCTTGCACGCCGACCTCGCGCGCGACGCGCGTCTGAAGGACGGCTTCGTCGAAGAGGCCCGGCTGGTGCGGAGGATCCGGTCCCCGCACGTGATCACCGTCCACGACGTCGGCCGGCTGGGTGATGGCCGCCCGTACTTCGTCATGGAGTTCGCCGAGGGCGGCACGCTCGCCGCCCGCATATCCAGCTCGGCCGCACGGCTGACGACAGACAGTCATGGCCTTGCCCTCATCGCCGACGCGATTGCCGACGGGTTGGCCGCGGTGCACGACGCCGGGGTCGTCCACCGCGACGTCAAGCCGGCGAACGTCCTGTTTCACGTGGCGCTTCGCCGCCGCGTCGAGACTGCCGAAGCGGACGAAGGGGAGGAGCCGCCGCCGACGTTGCTGGTGAGACCCAACGAACGCATCGCGTTGAGCGATTTCGGCATCGCGAAAAGCGCCCACGAACTCGTCGCAGGCGATGCAGTGCATGGCGCCACACCGCTCTACGAAGCGCCGGAACAACTCGACCCCACCGCTTCGATCACGCCCGCCACGGACATCTACTCGGCGACGGCGACGTTGTGGCAGGTGGTCGTGCGTCGTCGACCGCCGGCGGCCGCTGAGGTCGCGGAGCGCGCCATCGAGTTGCCCGCCGGGTGGCGCGACGTGGTGGCGCGCGGCATGGCCACGGATCCCAACGAGCGCTTTCCGACGATCGATGCCTGGCGCGATGCCGTGCACGAGGCCATCGCCGACGAGTCAGATCCAGGGAGCGAGCTGGAGCGGACGCGGACGCCACCACGAACCGCCCGTTGCCCCTACAAGGGGCTCGCCGCCTACCAGCCGGAGGATGCCGCATACTTCGCTGGACGCGAGGTGCTCATCGACGAGCTGGTCAGGCGTCTTAGAGAGAGCCGCGTGCTCGTCGTCGGTGGCCCTTCGGGTAGCGGCAAGTCCTCGGTCGTTCGCGCTGGTTTGGTGCCGGCGCTGCGCGCGGGTGCGCTGCCCGGCAGCGAGCGGTGGCACATCGCGTTGTTCACACCTGGCCGCGACCCGATCGCCGGGCTTTACTTCCACCTCGTCGACCACGACGGCGGCGGCGCCACCCCGATCCCGCTCAGCGACTTCGTGGCTCGCCCCACGCTTGCTCGACACTTGGCGCATGGTGGCGAATCGCGCGAGCCGGTCGTCCTCTGCGTCGATCAGTTCGAAGAGTGCTTCACCCTCACGACGCCTGACCAGCGCGCCGGGTTCGTGCAGGCGCTGTCCGCACTGACGGACCCCGCAGACAGCAGGGTCCGCCTCGTGCTGACCGTGAGGGCAGACTTCTACGCCGCATGTGCCCGCGTGCCGTGGCTAGCCGAGCGGATAACGCAAAACCAGGTCCTGGTCGGCCCGATGACGGCGCCAGAGCTGCGCCGCGCTGTGAACGAACCGGCCCACCGCGCTGGGCTTCAGCTCGAGCGTGAGCTCATCGACGCGATCATCGACGAGGCTGGCGCCGAAGCTGGATCATTGCCGCTGCTGGGGCATGCACTGGTCGAGACCTGGCGTCGGCGGCGTGGCCACGTCCTGACGCTGGATGGGTTCCGTGCGGCCGGTGGGGTGGCCGGTGCGATCAGCCAAACCGCGGAGGCGATGTTCGATCGCCTGACGGACGAGGAGCGTACGGTCACCAAGCGGTTGTTCCTGCGCTTGGTGACGTCCACGGACGGCGTCTTGTACAACCGGCGTTCCATTCGCCAGACGGAGGTAGAGCAAGACGCGGCGGCTGAGGTCGCGCGCCGCGTCGTGGACGCGATGACCGACGCGCGCCTGCTGACCGTCGATGACGAGACGGTGCAGATCGCCCACGAGGCGCTGTTACGGACCTGGCCGCGCCTCCGCGAGTGGATCGACGACTCCCGCGACGACCTCAGGATGCGTGAGCGGATCGCGCACGCCGCCGAGGAATGGGATGCCGAAGGTCGCGAGACCGACCTTCTCTACCGCGGTGTTCCGCTTGCCTCGGCATCAGAGTGGCGGGCCCGGAACGAAGCCCAGCTCGGCGGTCTGGAACGCGATTTCCTCGACGCGTCGCTCGCAGAACGAGACCGGCGAGAAGCGGCTGCCGCGGAACGAGCCCGCCGGTCTCGCCGCGTGCGACGGGCTGCGGCCGCCGGCCTGGCGGTGCTGGCCGCAGGCGCGACGGCGGCCTCCGTCGTCGCATTCGCGGCGCTGAGGAGTGCTCAGAACAACGAGACGGTGGCGCGTTCGGCCACCGCGGAGGCTCGCGAGCAGTTCGCTTCGGCGCTCGCGGCCGCTGCGGCAAACGCCGCTCCGGACGATCCTCTCCTGGCGTTGGCGTTGGCCGTCGAGTCCGCCCATCGGGCAGAGTCGGCGCCGTTCGACGCGCGAGCCGCAATGATCGCTGCGCGTCATCGGTTGATGGCGCCTGGCGTTTGGTTGCTGGGTGCCCCCATTCATGCCGACGACGCGGCCGCCATCGCCCTGAGTCCGGAGGGAGACGAGCTTGCCGCCTTCGGACGAGATGGCCGCATCGCTCTGCACGACGTCTCGGCGCGGCGTCGAGACGCTCGCTACTGGAGCGGTCACGACGGAGGCGCCCGCGACGTCGGCTTCGCGCCCGACGGGTCTCGCCTCGTCACGGGTGGCGCCGACGGCCACGTCCGCGTGTGGTCGATCACCGATGACGAGCTGGAGCTCGAGCAAGAGTTCGGTGTCGCCGACCCGATGGTGACGGGCGTCGCGGTCAGCCCCGACGGCGACTGGATCGCCTCCGCGCACGGCGACGGCACGGCCCGCTTGTGGAACCTACCCGAAGCGCAGGGCCAACCGATCATCAGGCTTCCCTTGGGCTTCAAGACCGTTGCGTTCCTGCCGGACGGAAGCGCTGTCGTGGCGGGCAACGATGACGGAACGCTCCGGGCCTGGACGCTACCGTCGCTGTCGCCGCTGTTGGGTCCGGTTCCCTACGGCAGTGACAGTCACCCGCGTCACATGGTGATCAGCGGGGACGGCAGCCGCCTCGCGATGGCGGCAACGGACGGGACCACAACGATGATCGAGCTTCCCGCCGGTCGCGTCCTCGGCAAACCGTCCGACGCCGTCGCGGGTGTGGGCGGGCTGGCCTTCTCGAGCGACGGCTCCAAGCTGTTCATGGGCACGAGCGCAGGCGACGTCGCAGTTTGGGACACCCGAGCTGAAAAAAAGACGGCGACGAGCGCTCGGGGGCACGAGCGCGCGATCGTCGACATGGGCTTGGACGGTGAGGGTTCCCTCCTGGCGACGCTTGGCGACGACCAGCAGATCAGGACCTGGCGTGTCAGCGAAGGAACTCCGCTCGGGACGTTCTTCCAGCTACCTTCCGGCGCCGCAAAGGGGCTTGCCGCGACGCCGGACGGTCAGCGCATCGCCGCGGGCGACGACTCGGGTCGTGTGTTCGTGTGGACGGCGGGGCGGCGTCCGCGTGTCTTGCGGGATCACTCCGGCGAGGTATGGGCGCTCGCGTTCGCGCCGCATGGCGCCTCGCTTGCCTCCGCCGACGCAAACGGCAACGTCGTCGTACGCCACTTGGCGAGCGCTGCCGGTCCCGAAACCATGGCCGCGCCCGACGGCGCGATCTGGCAGCTGGAGTACTCACCTGACGGCTCCAAACTCTTTGGCGCCGGCGAGGCCGGTCTCTTGATCTGGGACGTCGATGGTGGAGGCGCGCCTCGCGTGATTGCGGGCGGCGATCGCGACACGACAGGCGTCGCCGTTGCGCCTGACGGGCGGCAACTGGCGACGTCCGGTGCCGACGGCGTCCTGCGAATCTGGAGCGTCGAAAGCGGTGAACTCGTTCGCGCGATCGATGCCGACGACAACGTTCTCTGGGCCGTAGCCTTCGGACCGGGCGGACTACTGGCGGCAGCCTCCAGCGACGAGGTCGTATCCATTTGGAAGGCGTCGACTGGCGACGAGATCGCTGCGCTCGGCGGCCATTTCGGCGGCGCTACGGACGTGGCGTTCCTCGACGACGGCAGCACGATCGTCGCCGTCGACCGTCGAGGAAACGTGCACTTCTGGGATGTCGCCAGCGGCCGTCGGCTCCATCGATCCGAAGCGGCTCACGAGGGCAGCGCCTGGCAGGCCGTTCCCGTCCGCGACGGTCGCTTCGTGACTGCCGGCGACGACGGCACCGTCAAGCTTTGGGACATGCTGAGCGTCGAACGCGCGTGCGCGATGTCCGAAGGTGCTTTCGACGCTGTGCGACGTCGGCAGTACTTGGGGGACGAAGACGTTCCCGTCGGATGCGACGTCGACCACCGGGCGCCGAACGACGCTCCAGGACGAGGTTCGTAGGTCGTCTCGGCAACGACGCTCCTGACGCGGCGACGGGCTTCGCATGACCCAGCCTCGCCCGTTTCGTCGTCAGCTCGATGGCTCCGTGGCAGCGCTGGTGACCCAGGCGCGCTACGACCTGTCTTGCTGCTGCAATGATTCTGTCACGCGAGACGGTCATCCAGCGTGGTGATCGTCGAACATCATTCAACGACGACGCGCTGGGGGAACGAATGGTGACCGTGGTCGGCTTCGATCGGGGCGAAAGCAACGATTTCCTGAGCTTCGAGGTCGTCCCGAGCGGCCTTCAGCCGACATCCTGGGGCGCCGGCGACTGGTTCGGTTGGGGCGCCTATGGCGACTGGCCGCAGGTGGCGGGCGTGCCGTTCGCCCTGGCGGACGACAGCGTCGTGGGGATCAGCGGCGCGCCGTTCCCTGGCGATACGCAAGGCATCGTCGACGGCACCCGCGCGGCCGACGATGCGTTCTTCGGCGTGACCGACACCGTGAACGGCAGCAACGGGGACGGTGTGATCACCGCCCGTTGGACCTTCGACGTCGCCGGCGTGGAGAACCTCGCGCTTGGGGTCGATCTTGCCGCGATGGGCGACTTCGAGGCGGACGATCGGTTCGTCTTCCGCTACGCCTTGGACGGCGGCAGCTTCATCGATGCCCTGGTTCTCGCGGCCGACGAGGCCGGCAGCCAAAGCTACACCATGCAGAGTGGCCTGGTCGTAGCGCTCGACGATCCCATGACGTCGAACGGGATCACGCTCGACGATGAGCTTCAGCGCTTCACCACCGGGCTCAGCGGCACTGGCTCGGTGCTCACGGTCGAGTTCGAGGCCGAGGCCAATGGCTCCGAGGCGCTCGTCTTCGACGACCTCGAAATCAGCGGCGGGCCGGGCGCCTTCGATCTGCAGGTCACGGAGATCTGGCCGGGTCAGGGCGGCGGCCAGCTGACCGTCGACTGGTTCGAGATCACCAACCGCGGCAGCGCCACCTGGGTCGCTGGTGTCGATGGCGACCTCTTCTACGACGACGAGAGCCAAGACCCCAGCACGGCCGATCCGATCGTGGGGCTGACCCGCCTCGAGCCCGGCCAGTCGGCGGTGGTGCTCGTCAGCGACGCGCCGGCGACGGACGTCGCCACGTTCCGTGACGTCTGGGACGGCGTGATCACGCTCGACGGTGTCGAGATCGCCACCACGGACGGTGCCGGCCTTTCGGGCGGCGGTGACGGCGTCACCCTGTTCGTCGGCGCCCCGGCACTAGCGACCATCGCCGACTTCGAGGCGTTCGGTGCAGTCGCCGACGGTGTGTCGTTCGACGTCGAGGCGGGTGCCGCCTCGGTCGCTGGCACGGATGGTGCCGTCGCCACCGTCTTGACTGCCGGCGGCGTGCCTGCGGTTGGCTCACCCGGCAACGGCGCCCCCGTCGCCGTCGCGTTCGACCTGAGGATCACCGAGATCTGGCCGGGCCAGGACGGCGCCGATCTGACCGAGGACTGGTTCGAGATCACCAACGTCGGCAGCGGCGCGTGGATCGCGGGCGTCGATGGCGAACTCTTCTACGACGACGAATCGTCGGCGCCGGCTGACGCCACGCCGATCACCGGCCTCACCCGGATCGATCCGGGTACATCGGCCGTCGTCGTCGTCAGCGGCGATCCGGCGGACGTCGCGCGCTTCGACAACGTTTGGGGCGAGGTCGTCTCACTGATCGGCGTCGAGGTCGGCCGGACCGATGGTTCGGGGCTCGGCCAGGGCGGCGATGCGGTGACCCTCTACGTCGGCGCGCCTGCCGCCGATACCGAGGTCGACCGCGCCGCCTATCCGAGCGTGGCGTCCGGCCTCTCCTACGACGTCGAACTCGCGGCACCGTCGGCCGTGGGCAACGCCAATGGTGCAGTCGAGACGGTGCGGACGGGCGGCACCAACGGCGACGAGCCGGCGGTCGGCTCGCCCGGCAACGGCCCGGCGCTGCCGCCGGGTGTCAACCTGCAGGTCACGGAGATCTGGGTCGGCCAGGCGGGCACGGATTTGACCGCGGACTGGTTCGAGATCACCAATCGCGGCTCCACCGCCTGGGTTGCTGGTGTCGACGGCGATCTCTTTTACGACGACATCTCGGCGTCGGCGGCGGATGCCGACGTCATCGAGGGGCTGACCCGGATCGACCCCGGGCAGTCCGTGGTGGTCGTCATCGGCGCGCCCGGCGACGTCGCGACCTTCCGCGGCGTCTGGTCGCCGGTCGCCGACCTTACGGGTGTCGCGTTCGGCTCGACCGACGGTGCCGGGCTCGGCCAAGGCGGCGACGCGGTAACGCTCTGGATCGGCGATCCGTTGACCGGCGGCGTGCTTGCGGACGGCGAGAGCACGCCCGCTGCGCCGTCCGGCGTCTCCTACGACGTCGACCTAGTGGCCTTCTCCGAGGTCGGCAACGCCAACGGCGCCGTAGCGACGGTTGCGACCGGCGGCACGGCCGGCGACGAGCCGGCGATCGGCTCGCCCGGCAATCGCGGCGCCGCTTCGATCGATCCCGACGCACCGGTCCTCACGGCCGATGCCGCCGCGACGGGGCCGTTCCTCGACCTCGGTGAGGGCGTGGCCCGTGTCGCCGGCACCATCGGCGATCCGACCGACCCGGCGCGTGTCTCGGGCCTCGCTCTCGATCTAGTCGATGCCGACACGGCGCTCGAGCAGGTCGTGGTGACGGTTCAGAGCCTGAACGAAAGCGTGGTCGACGCCTCCGGCCTGGAGCTGACCCGTGATGGCGGCAACCTCGTCCTGACGATCACGCCGACCGCGGCCGGTACCGCCACCATCCAGGTGACGGCTACGGACAGCGACGGGAAGGTCGGGACCTACTCGGTGGACTACCGCGCGTCGGCCGCCTCGACGACCGCTGACCTCAGCCGCTTCCATACCGGCAACTCCGACGCCTCGGCGGCGGTGGCGATCGACGACGACTACATGATCGTCGCCGACGACGAGGAGGACCAGATCCTCGGTCTCTACGACCGCGACCGGTCGGGCCTGCCGCTGAAGGCGTTTTCGTTCACGGCCGAACTCGGTTTGCCCGCCGGGGCGGAGATCGACCAGGAAGGCGTCGCCCGGGTCGACGACACGCTCTACTGGATCGGCAGCCACGAGACCGATGCACGCTCCTACCTCTATTCGACCGAGTTGACCCCGAACGGCGCGGACTCGACGCTCACTTTCGGCAATGCCTATGCGACCCTGCGCGCCGAACTCGCCGCCTGGGACGCTGCCGACGGTCACGGCCTTGGCGCCGACTTCCTGTTCGGTGGTACCGGCTTCAACGTCGAGGGCCTGACCATGGCCCCGGGCAGCACGGCGACCGCGCTGCTCGGCTTTCGCGCACCGACTCCGGGTGGCGACGCCCTGGTCGTGCCGATTACCAACTTCACGATCCTGCCGGGCGCCGGTGCCGGCAGCGCGGTCTTCGGCGAGCCGGTCCTGCTCGACCTCGGCGGCCGTGGCATCCGCGATCTCGATGGCAACGGCGAAACGGTGGTGATCCTGGCAGGCCCGCCCGGCGCGACGACCGCTAGCAATGCCGCCACGGCTTTCGCGCTCTACGGCTGGTCCGGCGACGCGGCGGAAGCGCCGGTCGTCTTCGAGAGCACCGTGAATCAAGCCGTGGTCGACACGATCCCGGTCGTACCAGGCGGCGACACGGCGCCCGGTGCGCCCGAGATCATCGTCGAGGTGCCCGACGACTTCGGTCCTGGCTCGACCTTGCAGATCCTCACCGACAACGGCGACACCGACTGGTACGTCGACGGCACGGCCTCGAAGGACTTGGCGGCGAGCCAGCAAGAAACCTTCCGCAGCGATCTCGTCACGGTCGACCTGCCGACCGGGCTGGTGCTGCCCGTGGTCGAGAGCTTCGAGGACGAACCCGACACGAGCTACGAGCTGATCGACGTTTTCGACGACGGCGGCTTCGACTTCTTCGGCCGCTACCCGGTGCCGGACGACACCAATGGCGCGCGCGACGACTTCCAGTTCGGTTGGGACGGCGCGTTCGGCATCATCGGCCAGGACCACGACGGTACCGGCGGGCCCGCAACTCGGATCGTTCGGATCGAGGGCGTCAACACGGCGAACGTCGACGACCTGCTCCTCACCGTTGGCCTCGGCGCGCTCGCGAGTGAACCCGCCTTCGAAAACTACGAAGCGGCGGACGGCGACGGCATCGCGATCTACGCGGCGTTCGACGACGGCGGCCGTGAGTTGGTCGCGCGCTTCGCGCCGCCTGCGGGAGGCACTGGTGACCTCCGCGAGGACACTGACGGCGACGGCATCGGCGACGGCGCCAGGCTGACGACCACGCTCACCGATTTCAGCTGGGTCGTCGACGCCACCGGTAACGGGCTCGACCTCGAGATCGAACTGACCTCGACCGGCAGCTTCGAGCCGCTAGCCGTCGACCACGTTCGCATCGAGCAGGCTGCGTTCGATCTCCAGATCACCGAAATCTGGCCGGGCCAGAGCGGCACTGATCTGACGGTCGACTGGTTCGAGATCACCAACCGCGGCAACGTGGCGTGGGTCGAGGGCGTCGATCCGGACTTGTTCTACGACGACGAGAGCGCCGATCCGGCGGACGCGGATCTGATCCAGGGCTTGAACCGTCTGGATCCTGGCCAGTCGGCGATCGTCGTTCTGGTCGACGGGCTTGCGCTCGGTGACGAGGTCCTGACCTTCAATGAGGTCTGGGCGGACGTTGCCAATCTGTCCGGTGTCGAGGTTGGCTACGCCCTCGATGCGGCAGGACTGGGTGGCGGTGGCGATGCGGCGACGCTCTTCCTTGGCGGGCCATCGGCCGCGACGATCGCTGACCAAGCGAGCTATCCGGACACCGGGGCCAACGACGGCCAGAGCTACGACGTCGACCTCATGGCCTTCTCGACCGAGGGCAACGCCAACGAAGCGGTCGTCACCACCGTGCTGGGTGGCAATGACGGCACCGTCCCGGCCACCGCGTCGCCCGGCAACCAGGGTGCCGCGATCGTCTTCGTCGCGATCCCGGAGATCCAGGGAGCAAGCCACCGTTCGCCGTTCGAGGGCGAACTCGTCCGGACCGGTGGCATCGTCATTGCCGTCGCCGCCGACGGCTTCTACTTGCAGGACGCACTGGGCGACGGGGAAATCGCCACCTCCGACGCGGTCTTCGTCGCCGGCGACACCGCAGGTTTGGCGGTCGGCGACGCCGTCGAGGTGGTGGGCGCCGTTACCGAACGGCTCCCGACCTCCGGGGACGCGCGTGACCTGCGGACGACGACCGTCGACGCGGTGGCGGTCGACGTGCGCTCGTCCGGCAACGCGTTGCCGGCGGCAACGGTCATCGGCAGCGCTGGACGACAGCCGCCGAGCGAGGTGATCGACGACGATGCCTTCGCCAGCTTCGATCCGAGCGAGGACGGCATCGATTTCTTCGAGAGTCTCGAGGGGATGCGGGTTACCGCGCAGGACGTCCTGGCCACGTCCCCGACGAACCGCTTCGGCGAGATCTTCGGCGTGGTCGACGGCGGCGACGGCGCCAGCGGTCTCAGCAGCCGCGGTACGCTCAACATCTCACCCGACGACTTCAACCCCGAGAAGATCCAGGTCCAGGTGGACCCGGCGATACTGCCGGGCTTCGACATCCCATTGGTCGACGCGGGGGCAGGGCTCGGCGACGTGACCGGCGTCGTCTCCTACGCGTTTGGCAATTTCGAGATCCTGGCGACCGAAAGTTTCGCGGCCACGCCGGCAGAGCTGGCGCCGGAAGTCACAGCACTCGCAAAGTCGGGCGGCGTGCTCACGGTCGCGAGCTACAACGTCCTGAACCTCGACCCGAACGACGGCGACGGCGACACCGACGTCGCCGACGGCCGCTTCGACGCGATCGCCCAGCAGATCGTGGAGAGCCTCGGCAGCCCCGACGTCATCGGCCTGCAGGAGATCCAAGACGACACCGGCGAGACCGACGACGGCGTGACCGCGGCCGGCCAGACGCTCCAGCAGCTGGTCGATGCGATCGCCGCGGCCGGTGGGCCGGCCTACGCCTTCATCGACAACACGTTCATCGACAACAACGCCAGCGGCGGTGCGCCCGGCGCCAACATCCGCACCGCGTTCCTCTACGACCCGGCGCGAGTCGAGCTGGTCGACGGCTCGGTGCGGGCGATAGGCGACCAGGGCGAGGGCGGCGCCTTCGATGGCGCGCGGCTGCCGCTCGTGGCGGACTTCCGCTTCGGCGACGAGACGGTGACGGTGGTCAACAACCACTTCAGCTCGAAGGGTGGCAGTGCGCCCATCCTCGGCACCGACCAGCCCTTCGACGAGCGTCAGGAGGATCCGACCGTCAACGGCAGCCTCGATGAGCGCCAAGCCCAGTCCGGCGCCGTGCAGGCGTTCCTCGCCGAATTCCAGCAGGCGAATCCGGACGCGAACGTCGTCGTGGTCGGCGACTTCAACGAGTTCGAGTTCGTATCCCCAGTCTTGGATCTCGTCGCCGGCGGCTTCACCAATCTGACCGAGACCCTGCCGGAGGACGAGCGCTATACGTTCAATTTTCAGGGCAATTCGCAGTCGTTGGACCACATCCTGGTCTCGGACAACCTCGCGGACCGGGCGACGTTCGATATCGTGCACGTTAACAGCGAGTTCGCGGAGACGGACGCACGCGCCTCCGACCACGACCCGCTGGTCGCCGCGCTCGACTTTCGCACCCTCGTCGCCGGAACGCCCGGCGGCGACCGTATGAACGGAACCGACGCGAACGAACGTTTCGAAGGCGGTCAGGGGACCGACCTCGTCCGCGCGGGCGCCGGCGACGATCTCATGCTCGGTGGCGAGGGTCGCGATCTGCTCTTCGGTGGCGACGGCGCCGATCGGTTCGCCCTCGACGTGCTGGGCGGGGGCGACCTGATCTACGACTTCGAGGTCGGAACCGACACCTTGCTCATGCTCATCGACGAGTTCCTCACGCCCTTGGGCGAGGTCGATGTCGCCGCCCTGTCGCTGGAAACGTTGGGCTCTTCGACGATCGTCGTCGGTGAAGCGGACGGTACGAGCTACCAGCTCGCGAGCCTGCGCGGTGTCGACGTCGACGACCCGGCGGCGCTCTTCGACACCAGTGACGCCCTCATCGCCTGATGGCCTCGGGCATTCGAACAAGGACCAGGACCATGCGCTTTGTCTCCGCCTCCCTCGTCGCGCTGGCCGCGATCACCGCCGCCGAGGCCAAGACCCTGCCGGTCGAAGGCGAGCTCTTCTTCGTCTCGGGCGGCAGCGTCCTCGTGACCCTCGAAGGCACGGTCGAGATCGACGAGACCCTGCTCACGGGCAGCGGCTTCGAGAGTCTGCCGGTCCTCGACGGTAGCGGCACGGCCGAACTCACCGCCGCCGCCGGTCCGTTGGAGGGCAGCTATTCGTTCGGCCTCGCCGACTTCCTGTTCCTGCTCGATCCGGAGGTCACGTTCCAAGGCGGCCAGCCGGTGAGCCTCTCGTTCGATGCGCTCGGCGAGCTGAGCGGCGTCGCCTTCAGCGCCGTGGCGCCCGGTGACGGCAGCATCCAGATCTTCGACGACAGCGGCAGCCTGACGGCGGTCGCAGAAGGCAGCCTCAACGTCGTGCCGCTGCCCGCGGCCGGGTGGATGTTCGTCGCCGGGCTCGCCGCCATCGTTTGGCTGCGCCGCCGCGCGGCCTGACGCGGGTCCGGAACGCGGGCCTGCCATGGGGTAGGCGGCATCAGCGCGATCACGTCCGTCCCCATCCCGTAGCCCCGTCCTTCACTCGAGACGCCGCCTCTCAGACCGAGCGGGTCAGCCCGCCATCGACGCGGATGTTCTGTCCGGTGACGTAGCTGGCGGCATCCGAGATGAGGAACGCCACGGTCTCGGAGAGTTCCCGCACTCGCGCGTACCGGCCCATCGGGATGCGGGCGGTACGTTCGGCTTTCTCCGGCAGGCTGTCGATGAAGCCGGGAAGGACGTTGTTCATGCGAACCTGCTCGGCCGCATGCTTGTCTGCGAACAGCTTGGTGAAGGTGGCAAGGCCCGCGCGGAACACGGCCGAGGTCGGGAAGTCGGGGTCTGGCTCGAACACGGCGAACGTCGAGACGTTGACGATCGAGCCGCCGCCCTGCTTCTGCATGATCGGCAGGACCAGGCGCGTCATGCGGATGACGTTGGTCAGATAGACATCCATTCCCTGGTGCCACTCGGCATCGCTGATCTCCATGATCGCACCTTTGGGGCCGTGGCCGGTGCAGTTGACCAGGCCGTCGATGCGGCCGAAGCGCTGCATGGCGGCCGCCACGAAGCCTTCGAGATCGGCGACGACGAGATTCGAGCCAGTGTAGCCGAGCCCGCCCAACGCCTCGCCAAGCGCCTCACCTTTGCCGGAGGAGGACATCACGCCGACCGCGAAGCCGATCTCATTGAGCTTGCGGGCGCTGTCGGCGCCGATGCCGCTGCCGCCGCCCACGATCAGCGCGACCTTGCTCTCCGTCATGATGCCCCCTCCCTTGGTGTCTCGTTGGTGCCGTCGACGACGGCCGCGATTGCCGTTCGCTCAGCCCGCGTTGGTCTAGGCTGAGTGCCCCGGCATAGCACGCCCTATGGCGATCGCCCGGCACGGGTTCTCCGGCGGTCGTCCGCCTCTTTGCGCACGAGCGGCGCGCCTGCAGGCCGTTTCCGGTGCGCGCGGGCCGTTGCGCTCCGAACGGTCCCGCCGCAGGATCGAAGGGTTGGACGACGTCTACGCGGCGGGCTCGGATCGTTGGTGCGATCCAGGAGCCGACGACCGTGCGCATGGGGGAGGAACGGTGATGACGACCAGGCTCTTTCTGGTCCGCCATGGCGCTACGGTGCTGTCGGCCGAGGATCGGTTCGCCGGATCGACTGACGTCGAGCTGTCGGACGATGGCCGTCGGCAGGCCGGCAGCCTGGCGGAGCGTTTGGCGAACGAACCGATCACCGCCGTCTATGCCAGCCCGATGAAGCGAACCGTCGAAACGGCGATGATCGCCGGCGCACCCCATCGGTTGACGCCGGTGACCCACCATGGGCTGCGCGAGATCGACCACGGCCGATGGGAGGGGCTGGATCGTGCGGAGGTCGAGGAACGGTTTCCGGAGGAGTACACCGGCTGGGAAGCGGACCCCTTCACCTTCGCGCCCGAGGGTGGCGAAGCGGGGATCAACGTCTTGGCCCGCTCGCTGCCGGTGATTCGTGAGATCGTGGTCAAGCACGTCGATCAGACCGTCCTGGTGGTTTCCCACAAGGCGACGATCCGGCTGCTGATCAGTAGCCTTTTGGGGTTCGATGCCAGGGGCTACCGAGACCGGTTGGATCAGCATCCCGCCTGTCTGAACATTCTCGACTTCCGCGACACGGTCCGCGCACGGCTGATGCTGTTCAACGACGTCTCGCACTACGAGGGTTTGCCGGATCTGATGTTGGCGCAGCACCTGACGAAGTGGTGGGACCCGCCGCGGCCGGACGGGCAGGCCCGACCCGGCAGCACGTCTAGCGCCTAGTCCGGCGACGAACGCGCTCGGCCAGTTCGCCTGCGGTGGATCGCTGGCGGAGGCCTTGCGCCGCGCGTCGTCGATGTCGAACGCGACCTCGTCGAGCGTTCCGTGGCGCGACGTCTGCTGGCGTGGGCGCCCGCGTGCGCGAGAACCCGGTTGACCCGGCCCTTGCGGTCGCACCTAGAAGAGTGGCGGTCGTCGAACAGCGAGGTGCTGCATGAACGCGTCCGCCCGAATTCTAGGTCCGTCCGAAGCTGCGAAGCGGCTCGGCGTGTCCGCCAAGGCCCTCCGGCTCTACGAGCAACGCGGCCTCGTCACGCCGGCCCGCACCGAGGCCGGCTGGCGGGCCTACGGCCCTGAGGACATGGCTCGCGCCACCCAGGTCGTGGCGCTCCGCGCCCTCGGGCTCAGCCTCGCCCAGGTGGCCCGCGTGCTGAATAGCGACCCGCGAGGTTTGGGTGACGCGCTCGCGGCCCACGAGGCGACACTCGGCGCTGAGATGCAACGGCTCGCCGACGCGCTGGAGCAGGTCCGGGGCCTGCGGGCGCGCCTTGCGGGCGGGGAGACTCCCACCGCAGGTGATGTGGCGGGCCTCGTGGCGCCGGCGGGCGAGGTCGTGGTGGCGTTCGATCTGCCCTGGCCTTGGGGTGGTGAGCCGTTCGAACTCCGCGATCTCCGATCGCTCAATTACATCATCGGCCCGCTGGGCAGCGGCAAGACGAGGCTGGCGCGACGCTTGGCCGAGATGCTCCCGGACGCGGGGTTCTCGGGTCTGGAGCGCTTGGCGGCCTGCGGTGCCGACGTGCGGTTGCAGCTCGACGCCGACCACGACCTGGCGGCGAGGGTCGATCGGACGCTCGCATGGCTGGTCGAGGATGGCGCCGAGGTGACCGACGCCCTCATCGTCCTGGTTGCCGAGTTGGAGGCTACAGGTCCTGCCGTTTTGGTCGTCGACCTGATCGAACAGGGCTTGGACGAGGCCTGCCAGCAGGCCGTGATCGCCCACCTTCGCCGTCGAGGACCGGGGAGGCGATCACTCTTCTTGATCACCCGCTCCAGCTCGATCCTCGATCTGGCGGCCGTTGGCGCCGACGAGACGATCATCCTCTGCCCCGCCAACCACGCTCCGCCGACCCGGGTCCACCCCTATCCGGGGGCACCCGGCTACGAAGCCGTGGCCACCTGCCTGGCGCCGCCCGACGTGCGGGCTCGGACCGAAGGTCTCATCGCGTGGCGACCACAAGTCGCGTGACCTGTCGCAGGACGGCATCGTGGGCCGTGTATCCTCCGCGCCGGTCGATCAGCGCCCCATCCATCCGCCGTCGACCATCAGGATCGAGCCGTGGACGTAGTCCGAAGCGGGAGAGGCGAGGTAGACGGCGGCCCCGGCGAAGTCTTCGGGCTTCCCCCACCGGCCAGCCGGGATCCGGCTCAAGATGGAAGCCGCGCGCTCGGGGTCGTTACGCAACGCTTCGGTGTTGTCGGTGTCGATGTAGCCCGGCGCGATGGCGTTGACGTTGATCCGGCGCGGCGCCCACTCGTTGGCGAACGCCTTGGTGAGCTGCCCGATGCCGCCTTTCGACGCGGCGTAGCCCGGCACGGTGATTCCGCCCTGAAAGGTCAAGAGCGAGGCGATGAAGATGACCTTGCCCCCGCCGCGCTGCAGCATGCCGCGGCCGATGTCTCTGGTGAGAACGAACTGGGCCGACAGATTGACTTCCAGCACCTTGTCCCAGAGTGCATCCGAGTGCTCGTCCGCGGGTTGGCGCATGATGGTGCCGGCGTTGTTGACGAGAATGTCGATGGCGGGATGGTCTGCCTGCACCTCGGCCGCGAAGGCAGTGACGGCGGCTCGGTCGGCGAAGTCACAACGGTAGCCGGTGAACCGACGGCCAAGCTTCTCGACGTCGGCGCCGACCTCCGATCCGTTCGGGTCGAGGTTGGCGCTGACGCCGACGATGTCAGCGCCGGCTTCCGCCAAGGCGAGGGCCATGCCCTTGCCGATGCCACGCTTGGCTCCGGTGACCAACGCGGTCTTGCCGCTGAGGTCGAACATGCTCGCGATACTCATGGATCTCGGCTCCGGTTCTTTGCGGTGGCGCATGCACGAGCTGCCACCGGCGTTTTTTGCGCGATGCGTCCAGCGCCGCGCTATGGCCGTGACCCCCGACGGGCATCACGGATAGGTTGCGATCGGTGGACCTAGGTCACGACGATCGGGTCGACCGTTCGATGCCCGGCGATACGTTCCCAGTCCCAAGCGATGCCAAGGCCCGGGTCATCGGCGGCCACGGCATTACCGTCCTCGATGGTCATGCCTCGGGTGGTGATGGCATCGAGCTGCGGGATGTATTCGACCCACCGCGCGTTCGGCACGGCGCAGCAGAGCGCCACGTGCAGCTCCATCAAGAAATGCGGGCAGATCGGCTGGTTGAACGTCTCCGCCAGGTGGGCGACTTTCAGCCATGGTGTGATGCCGCCGATGCGGGCGACGTCGGCCTGAACGATCGAGCAGCCACCGCGCTGCAGATATTCGCGGAACCATGCAGCGCTGTAGATCGATTCGCCGACCGCGACCGGCAACGTCGTCGATCGTGACAGCCGGACATGGCCGTCGATGTCGTCCGAGACCAACGGTTCTTCGAGCCAGCCGATGTCGAGGGGCTCCAACAGGCGTGCACGACGGATAGCCTCGTCGACGCGGAAGGCCTGATTGGCGTCAGTGAAGATTTCGAAGTCGTCGCCGACTGCCGAACGTACGGCCTCCAGCCGGCGAACGTCTTCCATCGGCGCAGGCTTGCCTATCTTGATCTTGCAACCACCGAAGCCTTTCGCTTTGGCCGCGAGCGCATCGTCGACCAGCGCTTCGGGTTCGATGTGCAGCCAGCCGCCCTCGGTCGTGTAGAGCGGCACCCGGTCGCGTGCACCGCCGGCCATCACGTGCAGCGGCAGGCCCGCCTTGCGGCAACGAAGATCCCAAAGTGCCGTGTCGATCGCCGCGAGCGCCAAAGCCGTGATCGCGCCTGGTGTCGTGGCGTGGGTGTGGTACTTCAACTGTCGCCAGCGCGCCTCCACCATCGCCGCGTCCGTGCCCAGAAGCTGAGGCAAGAGGTAGTCGGCGAGCAATCGCACCACTGCGGTGCCCGCGGTGCCGATGGTGTAGCTATAGCCCGTGCCCTCCGCCCCATCGGCGTCGATCACGCGGACGATCGGCGTCTCCTGGCTGACGAACGACTGGATCGCATCGGTTCGGACCACCTGCGGCTTCAGATCGACCAGTTGCACCTCGGCACGTTCGACGAGCGCCATGACGCCCTCCTTCAGAAGGTCTGCATCTGCCGTCGTGGTGGCAATCCAGCCGCCGCGATCATCGGTAAACGAGCTCCGGCAACCACAGCGCCAGCTGCGGAAAGAACGTGATGGCCATGAGCACCGTGATGAGTGGCACGAGGAACGGCATCGTCGCCTTCACGCAACGTTCGAAGCTGACGCCCGACACCTCCGACAACACGTAGAGCACCATGCCGATCGGCGGCGTCAGCAAGCCGAGCATCAGGTTCAAGATGACGATGATGCCGAGGTGCACGGGATCGATGCCGACGCTGCTGGCGATCGGCAGCAGAACGGGTACGAGGATGGTGATGGCGGCGATCGTCTCCATGAACAGGCCGATCACCAGGACCATGACCATCATGATCAGCAGGAGAAGCTGCTTGTTGTCGGTCAGCCCGAGCAGCGCGCTTCCAAGATGGCTTGCCACCTGGTTGGCGGTGAGGATCCACGCGAAGATCGTCGCGGCCGCGACGATCATCAAGATCGCTGCCGACGTCTCGATGGTATCCATCGAGACGCGGACGAGGTGCCGCCAGGTGAGGTTGCGGTAGACGACGAGTCCCAGGAACAGCGCGTAGACGACGGCGGCGACGGCCGCCTCGGTGGGTGTGAAAGCACCGGTGACGATACCGCCGACGATGATGATCGGGGTGAGCAGCGGCAGGAATGCGTCTTTGAACGTGGCACCCAGCCGACCGAGTTCGAAGGCGGCGTCGCGGGGATAGTTGCGACGGCGCGCGTACCAAGCGACCATGACCATCAGTGATACGGCCATCAGCAGGCCTGGGATCAAGCCCGCGGCGAACAGCTCGCCGATCGAGACCGACGCCATGACGCCGTAGATGACGAGCGGTAGCGACGGCGGAATGATCGGCCCGATGGTCGACGACGCGGCCGTGATGCCGACCGAGAAGTCGGTGTCGTAGCCGGCATCGCGCATCGCCTTGATCTCGACGTTGCCGAGGCCGCCGGCATCGGCAACCGCAGCACCCGACATGCCGGCAAAGAGGACGCTGGCGCCGACGTTGACGTGGCCGAGCCCGCCGTGCATCCAGCCGACCAGGGCCCGCGCGAAGGCGAAGATGCGGTCCGTGATGCCGCCCGAATTCATCAGATGGCCGGCGAGGATGAAGAACGGGATGGCCAAGAGCGGGAAGCTGTCGACGCCGTTGACCATGTTGTGGATCAGGACGACTTCCGGCAGCCCGGCAATCAGGATGTAGGCCAGCGAGCAGAGCGCCAAGGACACCGCCACCGGTACGCCGAGGACCAGCAAGATCCCCAGCAGCACGAACATCGTCCAAAGCGCCATCGTCGTCTCCTACGCCACGTGCCCGGTCTTTTCCGCGACGACGTCGGCGGCGGGTCTTTTGAGGGTTTGGTAGAGCCGCGCGGCGGCACAAAGCGCCATGGCAAAGCAGGCAGCGACGACGGCGTAGTAGATGAGGTTCTTGGGCAGATCGATCGACACCATCCTCTGCGCTTGCGTGCGCTCGGCGAGGGTCAGGCCCAACCAGCCCGCATAGGCGAAGAAGCCCATGACCGTCGCTTCGATCAGCAGGGCGAGTGGTTTGATGACTTGTTCGGGCAAGTACCTGAAGAAGAACTGAAGATAAATGTGCTTGCCTTTACGCACGCAAGTCACCGAGCCGACGAATGCCAAGAGGATAAGCAAGTAGCGGGCAATCTCTTCGGTCCAGCCGAGACTGCTGTTCAAGACGTAGCGAGTGAAGAACTGGAGCGCGACGACGAAGAAAAGCACGGTGAACACGAGCAAGACGGGGATGTCGGAGACCCGCACGTCGGAGATGTCGTCGGGCATCGTCATCGTGGCGGCAGGTTTGGCCGTCGGCGACACCGTTTCGGTTTTCTCTGTCATCGCGATGCCTCGTACCCATGCGCTGCCGGCGGCCACGGCCGTCGGCAGCGCATGGGGGTTGGTCTCAGCTGCTTGTGTCGGGGATGGCCTGGAGCCGGTCGTAGACGTCCTTGTCGAACGGCATGCCGTCAGCCGTCAGCTCGGGCTGCACGAGCTCCATGAAGGGTTGCCGATCGACCTCGTGCATCTGGACGCCCTGGTCGCGGAACCATTGGACGAGATCGAGCTCTGCCTGGAGGATCTCCGCGGTGACCATGTCGCCCGCTTCCTGCAGCACCTCTCTCAGAGTGGCGCGGTCTTCCTCACTCATGCTGGCAAGTCGTGGCCCCGACACGATCGTGAAGGTCGAGTTGGTGATGTGACCGGTCAGGCTGATGTCGGATTGGACCTCGTAGAACTTCTTGGCCTGGATCGTCGGCAAGGGGTTCTCTTGCGCGTCCACGACACCCTGCTGCAGAGCCAGATAGACTTCGGAGAAGGCCATCGGTGTCGGATTGGCGCCGGCCGCCTTTGGAAAGAGAACGTAGGCTGGTGCGTTGGGAACGCGGATCTTCAACCCTGTCATGTCGTCCGGGGAAAGGATCGGCTTGTTGGCGGTGACGTGGCGGGTACCGTAGTAGCTAACGGCTTCGATCGAATTGCCGCCGGTCGCGTCGGAGAAGCCCTGGGCCAGCTCGTCGAACAGCTCGCTGTCGCGATAGGCGTCCCAATGCTCGACGCTACGCAAGGTGAACGGGAAGTCGGATATGGAGATCGGGCCGTAGATCGACCCGGCGAACCCGGCACCGGTGTAGATCACGTCGACGGTGCCGAGCGACAATCCCTCGACGAGCGCCGCCTCTTTGCCGAGCGACGAGGCCGGGAAGACCTCCATCGTGTAGCGCCCGTCGGTCCGCTCCTTGAGCAGCTCGGCCGCCCTCAGTGCGCCGGCGTGGAGCGGATGGCTGACCTCGTAGACGTGCGCGAACCGCAGCGCCTCTTGAGCGCTCGCGACACCGCCTGAGACGAAGCTCGCCAGCATGGCGAGACCGCTGGCGGCACCCGCGCCGAGGAGCATTCTTCGTTCGAACCGCATCGTGTCCTCCATGATCGAGTTCGCCGGCCTGGCCAACCGCGGCCGGGCCGAGTCAGACCGCTGGTCTTCGAGGCTGACCGCGCACGATCCGTCGCGTACGCAGTCGGCCCGGCGGCGCCAGCGTTTGGCCGCCGGTCGTCAGCCTAAGCTGCATCTCCGCATCTGATCAGCGACTTCATCGCTGTCGGGTTGCCGCTCAGCGTCGCGAAGGCGTCGCCGATGTCCTCCAGCCCGCGGACGTCGGTGATCATCGCATCGGCGTCGATGGCGCCTGCACCAAGGAGGTGCAGCGAAGCATCGAAGTCTTCGGGTTCGTAGACCCGGGCGCCTAGCATCTCGATCTCCTTCCAGAAGAACTGGAAGAGGTTCACCTGCGGTTGTTGGGCGTGGATCGCCACCATCACGACCCGGCCGCGCGGCGCGACGGCAGCGGTCATGAGATCGACGCCAGCCTGCGCGCCCGAAACCTCGAACACCACGTCCGCACCCTTCTCGCCGGTGGCTTCGAACACGCGTTTGGCCGGATCGCCTTCGTTCGGGTTCATGACGGTGAAGCCGAGCCGTTCCGCGAAGGCCAAGCGACTCGTGTTGATCTCCGAGATGGTCACGTTGGCACCTTGCTCGCGCGCGACCATGGCGATCAGCATGCCGATCGGCCCGCCACCGATGACCAGCACGTCCTCCCCTACCGCCAAGCGGCCGCGGCGCACGTCGTGGCAGGCCACGGCCAGTGGTTCCACGAGAGCGGCATGGCTGAGCGACAGGCCGTCTGGCAGGTGGTGGATCGTGTGCGCAGGCACGCTCCACTTTTGCTGGAACGCGCCGTCCGTATCGAGACCGAGGAACTTCAGGTTCTGGCAGATGTGCTCGAAGCCGCGCTGACAGGTCGGACAGGTACCGCAGTGATGCAACGGGCGAACGGCGACGCGGTCTCCGGGCCCCACGCCGGTGACCCCTTCGCCGACCGCGGCCACGACGCCGGACATCTCGTGGCCGATGATGCGATGATGGCCGACCCGGGCGTCCATGTGGCCCAGGTAGACATGAAGGTCGGTGCCGCAGATCCCGCAGAAAGCGACGTCGACCTGCACCTCGCCCGCCGCGGGGACGGCCGCGTCGATGGTCTCCAGTCCGAAGGTCTTGTCGCCGAGGTAGTAGGCAGCCTCGATCTTCATGGTCGTTCCTTTCACGATGGGCGGGTCGACGCCTGCTCCAGCTTGTCCCAATCGAACGTGACGCCGATGCCTGGGACGTCGGGCGCTACGGCCAGCTGGTTCTCGATCACCACTGGCCGCGTCGTGTAGGCGTCGATCGGAAACGAGTGGATCTCCAGCCAGCCGGCATTGGACTGGGCTGCGAGCAAACTCACGTGCAACTCCTGCATCCCGTGGCTGCAGACCTCGATACCGTGAAGGCGGGAGAGCTCGGCGACGCGAAGCCAGCCCGTGATGCCGCCGCAGTTGGAGGCGTCAGGTTGAACGAACGTGAGCTTCGCTTGGGCCAGCGCGTGCTCGAATTCGTAAATGGTGTGCAGGTTCTCGCCCATCGCCAAGCTCATGCCGGTAGTGTCGGCGATACGCGCGAAGCCTGCATAGTCGTCGGGTATCGTCGGCTCCTCGAACCACAGCAGATCGAAGGGCAGGAACGCGCGGGCGGCGGCGATGGCCTGTTCCACGCTGAGGCCGTAGTTGGCGTCGACCATGAAGGGCGTTTCGGGGCCGACGAGCTCGCGCACGGCGGCCACCCGCTCGACGTCTTCCTTCAACTCGGGCTTGCCGACCTTGATCTTGATCCCGCCGTATCCGGCTTCGAGAAAGCCCCGGACGTTGGCGAGGAGCTTGTCGAGCGAGAAGCCGAGGTCGATGCCGCCGCCATAGTTGCGGCAGGTCGTGCCGGCGCCACCTGCCATGCGCCAAAGCGGCTCGCCGCGTCGCTTGCCGCGCAGGTCCCAGAGCGCGATGTCGAGCGCCGAGATCGCGAAGGCGGCGACGCCGCCGCGGCCGACGTAGTGGACGTGCCACTGCATCGCGTCGTGCAGCGCCTCGACCGGGCTCGCATCGCGGCCGACCAGCATCGGGATCAGATCGCTCTCGAGCATCGCGAGGATCGCCCGACCGCCGCGCCCGCCGGTGTAGGTGTAGCCGGTGCCACTGCTGCCATCCTGGAGGTGGACGGTGACGGTGATCAGCTCGAAATGCGCGTGCACGCCGTGCATCGCATCGACCAGCACCTCGGCCAGTGGGACAGTGAAGAGGCGCGGCTCGATGCGCACGATCGGCATGACCTCGTTCATCGGGCCGCCTCTTCGCGAGCGATCACGCGCGTCTGCAGCAAGATCACGAGGAACAAGAACCCGCCCCGGATCACTAGCTGCCAGTAGGCGCTGAGGCTGATCGTGCCGCGTCCGTTCTCGAAGTTGAGGATGTTGAAGAGCAGGCCCAAAAGGAGCGCACCGGCGACGGTCGCCGGCACGGAACCGAGGCCGCCGGTCAACAGCGTGCCGCCCACGACGACTGACGCGATGGCCGAGAGCTCCCAGCCGACACCTTCCAGCGGTTGCCCGGCACCGAACCCGGATGCCAGGAACACGCCCGCCAGACCCGCGCATCCGCCGCTGAAGAGATAGACGAACGCCTTCGCACGGTTGACCCGTAGACCCATCAGGTTCGAGGCCTCCTCGCCCCCGCCGACGGCGAGAACCGTGCGACCCAAGGAGGTGTGCTCCAGGACCAGCCACGCGGCGGCCGCCACCACGATGGTGATGACGATGCTCCATGGCGCGATGCCGAACGCGGTGCCCATGCCCAGCTTGGTGAAGTTGCTGCCCCAGTCGATCGCGATCGTCTGCGCGCCGCTGAGCACCAATGCGCCGCCCTTGGCGCCGAGCATGGTCGCGAGCGTGGCGATGAACGGCGGCACGCGCATGACGATGATCACGAAGGCGTTGAGGCCGCCGATCAGCGCGCCGGCGAGAACGCCGCCGGGCAGCGCTACCTCGATCCCGTAGGGGCTGAGATAGGCCGCGCAGACCGACGTGAACGCCGCCACCGAGCCGACCGACAGATCGATACCGCCCGTCATGATGACGAAGCACATGCCCAGCGCGATGACGATGAACATGGCATTGTAGTTGAGAAACGACGTGATGTTGTAGGCGCTGCCGAAGTTGTCGTAGCGCAGCAGGCCGAAGGCGATCAGCGCGACCAAGGCGAGCCAGACACCGGTCGACTGGGCGTTGGTGCGGAGATAGCGGCGGAGATCGAAGGCTTCAGCGTCCACCTGGCTCACTCCTGGCGCGCTTGCTGGAGGTAGACGGCGAGGACGATGACCGCGGCTTTGACGATCAGCGCGACCTCGTCCTCCACGCCGTTGGCCAAGAGCGTGTACTTGACCAGCTGGATGATCACCGCGCCGAGGATGGCGCCGAAGATCGGTGCGCGCCCGCCTTGCAGCAGCGCGCCACCGACCACGGCGGCAGCGATCGCATCCAGCTCCATGAGGTTGCCGTTGCGCGCGGCGTCGGAGGCCGAGTTGATCGCCACGACGATCAGCCCGGCGAGCCCCGAGAGTGCTGCGCAGATGACGTAGGCGCCGATCTTGACCCGCCGCACGGGCACACCGGCGAGGGCCGCCGCCCGCTCGTTGCCACCGACGGCGAGGAGATGACGGCCGAACACCGTGCGCGACACCATCCACGCGATGAGCAGGGCAAGCGCCAGGGTCAGCCAGCCTTGGAAGGGAAGGCCGAGGATCTTGCCGGTGCCGAGATAGCTGAAGGCCGGGTTGTCGAAGGTCTGCAGGTTGCCGTTGGTCAGCACCTGCGCGATCCCGCGGCCGGAGATGAACAGGATCAGCGAGGCGATGATCGGCTGCACGTTCAAGAAGCTGACCAGGACCCCGTTGAACAGCCCACAGACCATCGCCGCCAAGAGCGGCAGCACGAACGCGGCGACGAGGCCGGCGACCGGGAACGCGACGCCGAAGCTCGACGTGAAGATCAACGGTGCCAGTGCGCCAGCGAGGGCCATGACGGCGCCGACCGAAAGATCGATCCCGCGGGTCGCGATCACGAGCGTCATGCCGATGGCGACGATCGCGATGGTCGCGACCTGGCTGACGTTCACGAAGAGCGTCTGCAGCTGCAGGAAGTTGGGCGTGAACAGCGCATTGTACGCCAACAGCACCAGGAGCGCGGCGATACCGCCGTGGCGCGCCGCGTCGAAGCGCCGACCACGTGCCGCAGGCTTGGCGTCGACGTTGGGCGAGGCTGCGGCCCGGGTGCTCATCGCCCGTCCCCGGCATCGTGCGGGCGGGCGATGGCGTTGAGGAGCGCGTCTTCGGTGATGCCTGGGTTCTCCAGCTCGTCGACCGAGCGGCCATCGCTGAGGACGATGACCCGGTCGGCGCCTTCAACCAGCTCCTCGAACTCCGAGGAGATGAGCACGACTCCGCCGCGCGCTTCGACGTAGTCGCGGATGATCGCCTGGATTTCGAGCTTGGCGCCCACGTCGACGCCGCGGGTCGGCTCGTCGAGGATCAACAAATCCGACTCGGTCGCGAGCCACCGCGCCAACAGCACCTTCTGCTGGTTGCCGCCGGACAGCTCGCGGATGCGTTGGTCGATGTTCGAGGTTTTGATGCCGAGCGCCGCCACGAAGCGTTCGACGACCTCGCGCTCGCGCTGCCTTTCGATGCGCCCGGCGCGGGTGAGCTTGGGGAGCAGTGCAAGGGTGAGGTTCTCGCGGACCGACATCTCGGGCACGATCCCTTCGGCCTTGCGGTCTTCCGTCATGAAGCCGATGCCAGCGGCAATGGCATCCGCCGGCCGTCGCGGCGGACTGGCGACGCCGCGCACGCTGATCTCACCAGCGGTCAACGGGTCCACGCCGAAGAGGGCTCTAGCGACTTCGGTTCGACCGGAGCCGAGAAGACCGCCCAAGCCGACGATCTCGCCGCTGTGGACGATCATGTCGACATGCTGCAGCCGGCGGCCGGTGGCGATGCCGTGAGCCTCGAGCAGCGGCTCGCCCCGGTGGCCGCCGCCGCCGAGCTTGGTGATGCCCGCCGCTTCGATGTCGGCGACGTTGCGCCCGAGCATGTCGGCGATGAGCTCCATTTTGGTTGTTTGGCCGATCGGCTTGACCTCGACGGTGCGGCCGTCACGCATGATCGTCACGCGGTCGCAGATGCGAAACAGCTCGTCGAGGAAGTGCGACACGTAGAGCACGGAGACGCCCGCCGTCCTCAGCGCCCGCACCACGCCGAACAAGACCTCGACCTCGCGGTCGTCCAGCGACGAGGTCGGTTCGTCCATGATCACCAGGCGCGCGTCGAGCGAGACGGCGCGGGCGATGGCGACGAGTTGCTGGACGGCGGTCGAGTACTCGCCGAGCGGCACCCTCACGTCGATGTCGATGCCGAAACGGCCGAGGATCTCGCGCGCTCGCTGGTGCGCCTTGGGCCAGTCGACGAGCCCACCCCAGCGGCGCGGCTCGTAGCCCATGGTCACGTTCTCGGTGACGCTCCGCAGCGGTACCAGGTTGAGTTCCTGGAAGATCGTGGCGATGCCCTTGTCCTGTGCCTGTTTCGGACCGGCGATCGCGACCGCCTCGCCCGACAACGACACGTCGCCTGCGTCGCGGCGATAGACGCCGGTGAGGATCTTGATGAGTGTCGACTTTCCGGCGCCGTTCTGACCGATCAGGCCGTGGACCTCGCCAGCGTCGATCTCGAGCGAGGCGGAGCGCAACGCGGGCACGCCAGAGAACGCCTTGTCGATACCCTGCATCGACAGGAGGACGGACATCGCTTTCGGGCCTCCGCCTCACGGGCGGGATCACCTATCGGGTGATCCCGCCGCGCGGTTGGCTGTCAGTAGGCTTCGTCGATGTGATCGGCGGCGTTGTCGGCCGTGAAGATCCGATCCTGGACCTGCACCCAGGGCTCGATCGCTTCGCCGGCGGCGTAGCGCCCCATCACCTCGCAGGCGAGCGGGCCGAAGAACGGGCTCGATTCGACGGTCACACCCATCTGACCATCGATGATCGCCTGGAGCGCGTCCCGGGTGCCGTCGATCGAGACGACCAGCACGTCTTCGCCGGGCTTCCGGCCGGCGAGTTCAAGGGCCTGGATGGCGCCGATGGCCATCTCGTCGTTGTGAGCGTAGACGATGTTCACGTCCGGATGCGCCTGCAGCAAGGTCTCCATGACCTGCCGGCCCATGTCGCGCGCGAAGTCGCCGGTCTGCGAGGCAACGATCGTCATGTTGTCGTGCTGGGCCATGACGTCGTCGAAGCCCTTCTTGCGGTCATTGGCCGGCGACGAGCCGGTCGTGCCTTCGAGCTCGATGATGATGCCCTGGTCACCCTCGAAGTTCTCGATGGTCCATTCGGCAACCCGGCGGCCCTGGTCGACGAAATCGGAGCCGAGAAAAGCGACGTAGTCGCGTCCCGCTTTGGCCACTGCCGGATCGACGCTGCGGTCGACGAGGAACGTCGGGATGCCTGCGGCCTTCGCCTTCAGGACTGCCGGGATCAGGGGCTTTTCCTCACGCGGGGGGAGGAACAGGACGTCGATGCCCTGGGCGATCATCGAGTCGACGTCGGCGACCTGCTTGGCTGCCGAGCCCGCGGCGTCGGTCACGATCAGGTCCCAGTTGCACGACTCGGCGGTGTCCTGGAACGACTTCGTCTCGGCGATCCGCCAGGGATTGTTGCTCTCCATCTGCGGGAAGCCGACCTTGTAGCGATCCTTCTGCTCCAAAGGCGGCAAGTCGCTGGCGAGGGTCGTGTTCGCCGCGAAGCCGACGGCCAAGCCGATCGCCGCGGCGATCAGAAATCCGTTGTTCATGAGTGCCTCCACGTTCGTTGTTTGGTCCCTTGCGCGTGCCGTTACTGCCGCGCCCGATCAGGCCTACTCCTCGAGGCCCAGTTCACATAGGCCGTCTGCTTGCGGAGGTAGCTGTCGAAGCCGTACCTGCCGTCCTCGCCGCCGAGCCCCGACAGCCCCCAGCCCGTGTGAAACCCCTGCACCTGCTCGCCAATGCCGCGGTTGACGTAGACCTCGCCGAACCGCAGCTCGCGGTGCACGCGCATCACCCGGTCCATGTCGGTCGTGAAGAGATACGCCGAGAGGCCGAACGGCGTGTCGTTCGCCAGGGCGAGCGCGTCGTCGAAGTCGGCGAAGGTCATCACCGGTACGACCGGCCCGAAGACCTCCCGCTGCATGACCGGCAGTCGATTGTCCCGCACTGCCAGCACCGTCGGGGCATACCAGTGCCCCTTCGCAAAGGCGCCGTCGCGCAGCCGGCCGCCGCGCACCAAGACCTCGGCGCCGGCGTCGATGCTCGCGGCCACGATCTCTTCGATCTTGTCGAGCTCGTCCGCATTCACCTTGGGCCCGAGATCGGGATCGCCGAGCGGGTCGCCGATCCGCAGCGCATTCACGCGCGCCAGAAACGCCTCCATGAACCGATCCGCCACGTCGCGATGGAGGTAGAGGCGCTCGCTGCAGGTGCAGACTTGGCCGCAATTAGCGAAGCGCGCGCCGATGGCGGCGTCGACCGCCACCTCCAGATCGGCGTCGTCCATGACGATGAACGGGGCCTTGCCGCCAAGCTCCAGGCGCAGGACCTTCAAGCGCTCGGCGCCGGTGCCGTAGACCTCACGTCCGGCGCGGGTACTGCCGGTGAGGGTGATCAGATCGGAGAGCGGGCTCTCGACCAGTGCGCGGCCGACCACCGGACCGCGCCCGGTGACGACGTTGAACACACCCTTCGGCAGCTCCACGGCCTCCGCGAGGCGCGCAAGCGCTAGCCCCGAGAGCGGTGTCGCCTCGTGCGAGAGCAGCACGAAGGTGTTGCCGGCGACCAGTGCCGGACCGAGCTTGCGCGCGGCGAGCGCCGCCGGATAGTTCCACGCCGTCAGCCCGACCACGACGCCATGGGGCACGCGGCGGATCCAGATCTCTTCGCCCGGATGATCGGAGGGCAGGATGTCACCCTCGATCCGCCGTGCATTCTCGGCCGCGTAGCGCAGGAACGTCTCGGCGGCGCCGATTTCGCCCCGCGCCTGACCGATCGGTTTGCCCTGCTCTTCGACGACGGTCCGCGCGAGGTCCTCGGCATTGGCGGCGACCGCGTCGGCGATCTTGCTGACTAGCCGACCACGCTCGATCGCTGGCAGCGCGGCCCAGCCGGGCTGCGCCCGGCGTGCCGCCACGAGCGCGGCGTGCGCGTCGTCGGCGACACCGGCTTGGACCTTGGCGATGACGCGCTCGGTGGCGGGATTCTCGACGTCGATCCAGTCGCGTTCGACGTCAGAATGCCAGACGCCGTCGACGAACATGCCGTGCTGCGCAACCGCTGGTTCGTTGCCCTCTTGGTCTGCCACTGCGCCTACCTGCTTCGTTATTTTGGTATGACCAAATTGCGTCGCAGGGTATGCGCAGTCCGGGGCGGCGTCAATCGTTCTGAAGCATGTGCAACGTCGTACCTTCGGCAAAACGCTTGGCGTGGGCGACGTTGGTCCATTTTGGTCCTTTACGCAGTGCTGTTTTGACGTATCAAACAAGCGTGAGGCAACCAATGACAAGCTGCCGACGCCGTTCGGCTGGGGCAGCGACGATGGGTGAATGTTGGGCATGTCCGAGACCGAGCTGGGTCCCACCGCCGCGTCTCAGGGAGGCGGGCGAGCCGCGGACGGCATCATCGCGCAGCTAGAGGTCATGATCGTTTCCGGCGAGCTGGTCGACGGCTCGACGCTGCCGCCGGAGCGCGAGCTGATGGCCCGGTTCGGCGCCAGCCGCACCGTCGTCCGGGAAGCGCTGACCACGCTCACTAGCCGGGGCTTTCTAGAGCATCGACCGCGCTTCCGGCCGATCGTTCGCAAGCCGACTTACGACATCGTGCTTCAAGGCGTCGATGGCATGGTCCGCCACTTGATGGCCAGTCGGTCGAGCGTCCGGAACCTCTACGAGATGCGGTTGTTCGTCGAGAAAGGCCTCGTCCGCGAAACGGCGCTGCACGCCCGTCGCGACGACATTCGGGCACTGCGGGCAGCGCTCGTCGCCAACGAAACGGCGATCGACGACTCCGAGGCGTTCTACCGCACCGACGTCGCCTTCCATGCCGTGCTCTACCGCGTTCCGCGCAATCCCATCTTCCCGGCGATCCATGACGCGTACACGTCGTGGCTGGCGCCGCACTGGGGGCGCATGCTGCGATCGCCGGAGCGCAACGCGGCCAACTACCGGCAGCACCAGGCCATCCTCGCTGCCGTTCTGGATCGCGATCCCGATGGCGCCGAGGAAGCCATGACACGCCACCTGGAGGCGGCTTGGGAACTCGTTCGCGTCACCTTCGATGGGGAGCAGACATGACCGAGACGTTCGACGTGATCGTCGTCGGCGGTGGTGCCGCTGGCTGTGTGGTCGCCGCCAGGCTTGCCAGCGACGGCGGCATGCGGGTGCTGCTCCTCGAGGCCGGCCGCTCGCACCGCCACCCGCTGCTCGACATGCCGCCTGGCATCTTCAAGATGATCAACGGCGAGCAGTACATGCGGCACCACCTCACCACGCCGCAGGCCCATCTCGACGACCGCGTTCACGACATTCCCCAGGGCCACGTTCTGGGCGGCGGCTCGTCGGTCAACGCGCAAGTCTACATGCGCGGCCGGCCGGCCGACTACGACGCCTGGCACGAGCGGCTGCGAGGCAACAACGACCGCGTCGATTGGAGCTGGGACAGCGTGCTGCCGCACTTCCGGCGGATGGAGAACAACAACCGGCTGAACGATGCCCACCACGGGACCGAAGGCCCGCTGCTGGTATCCGATCCGGGCCACGTCAGCGAGTTCTCGCGGTGGTTCGTGCAGGCGGTGCAGGCCCTCGGCGAGCCCTACAACCACGACTTCAACGGTCCGACGCAGCGGGGTGTCGGGCTCTACCAGTTCATGAACCGCGACGGCCGACGGAGTTCGTCCGCCTACGCCTACGTCGCTCCGCAAGAGCACAACCCCAACCTGGTCGTTCGCCTTCATGCCGAGGTCGATCGTGTGCTCGTCGAGAACGGGCGCGCAACGGGTGTCGTCTACCGCGACAAGGCGGGCGCCGAGCACCGGGTCCGTGCCGAGGGCGAGGTCATCCTCGCAGCCGGCGCGCTGGTGACGCCCAAGATCATGCTGCTCTCGGGCATCGGGCCGGCGGACCACCTGACAGAACACGAGATCCCCGTTGCCGTGCCGCTTCCGGGCGTCGGCCAGAACCTGGTCGACCATCCCGAGGTGCCGATCATCGGCATCGCCAATGGCCCCTACGGCTACTACCGCCAGGGGCAGGGGTGGCGAATGCTGCGCAACGGCATTCAGTTCAAGCTGTTCGGTACCGGCCCGGTGACCTCTGCAGGCGTCGAGGCGGGCGCATTCGTCAACCCGACCGACCCGGAAGCACCACCGTCGGTCCAGGCCTTCTGCGTGCCGATCGTTTATCTCGGTCGCGACACGCTGGGTCTCGTGGAGGACGACTACGGCGTCACCGTCACGACCGTGGTCATCAAGCCCCGCTCGCGCGGCGACGTGCGCCTCGCTTCCGCCGATCCCAAGGCCATGCCGTTGGTGTCGCCCAATCTGCTCCAGGACGAGTCGGACATGCGCGACATGGTCGAGGGTCAGCGCTTTTTCTTGAGAGCTTTCGAGCAGAAACCGCTGGCTGAGCGGCTGGAGCGGATCGCCATCCCGACCAGCGTCGGTGACGACGATGCGACGTTGGCGGCGCACTGCCGACGGTTCGTCAAGACCAACTACCACCCGGCCGGCACCGCGCGCATGGGCGCCGATGGCGATCCGATGGCCGTGCTGGACGCGCGGATGCGGGTCCGTGGTGTCGCCGGTCTGCGGGTGTGTGACTTCTCCGCGGTGCCCGAGATCGTTGCCGGCAACACCAACGCGCCGGCGATGATGCTCGGCGACCGCTGCGCCGACTTGGTGATGGGGGTCGTCTAGGGACGGTTGGCGGCAGCGCGCCGGCGCCCGCGTCGCTTGAGCGTCGACTACTTCGTGCCGCGCTTCGGCATCGTCGCCGCCGTCTTGCCGTGGGCGAGCAGCAAGCTGTCGCGGACGAAAGCGACGTGCGCCGTCTCCTCGATGATCTCGACCAGATACTGCGCCTGCAACAGGGTGCGGCCGAGGCCGATGGTCCCGTGATTGGCAAGGACGGCCGCGTTCACCGCCGCGTCGCGCATCACCGGCGAGATCTCCGCGGGACCTTGGGGGCCACCATTGGCGTTGAGCGGGATCAGCGGCATCCGACCGATCTTCTCCAAAGTCTGCACCGTCAGGCAGGGGATCTCCAGCCCCGCCGAGGCGTAGCCGGTCGCCCAGGGCGAATGGCAATGGACGATCGCATTCACGTCCGGGCGGACACGATACAGGTCGGCGTGGAAGTCGAGATCCTTCGACGGCTTGCCGTGCCCCTGCAGAGTTTGCCCGGCGAGGTCGGCAACCATCAGGTTGTCGAGGGAGCACTCGTTGAAGCCGATGCCGCTCGGCTTGATGAGGATGGCGTCGCCGGAGGCCAGGCGGACCGACAGGTTGCCGCCAGCGTTGGTCTGCAAGCCCCGCTCGAAACACCGCTTCGCCGTCGCGATGAGCGCGAGCTTCTTGGCTTCGAGATCGTTCGGGTCGAGATCGGGCATGGTCGTCCTCAGCTGAGGGGTGCGGATGTGGCGACGAGGTCCGGCAGCAGCGCTGCCACTGCGGCCTCAGCCGCGGCGGGGTCGTTGACGTGGACGCGGTCGAGACAACGAACGTGGACACGGGTGCCCGCCGCATCCCGGGCCGCCTCGACGAAGGCCTCGCGGCCGGCGGGGTTCTCGATCGCGCCGCCCGGCCGATCTTCCGAAGAGAAGCCGCCGAGCGGGACTACCAACGTGGTTGGTGTCGCCGATGTGGCCAGCGCCTTGCCCAAGGCGGTGCCGGCACTGGCCATCTCGTCGACGTCGAGGGCAAGGTGGGTGAAATGCGGGCTATGGCTGTAGTGCGGGCGCCGCCGCTCCTCGGCACTCAACTGGTCCAGTGGCTCGCCGGTGTAGAAGTTGATGGCGCCCGGCAGCACGACCTGCGGTAGGCCGGCCTCGGCCGCTGCGGTGAAGCGGTTGGTGGGGACGACGTGGCGGCCGCCGAAGGTGAAGCGGTTGAGCTCGTGGATGGTATAGTCGATCACCCCGCTGAACGCTCCGCCGCCAGCCCACCGGACGAACGCTTTGCCGCCAAAGCCGTTGGCATGGAACACCGTGGTTTCGTACCCGCGAGAACGCAGCGCGTCGTTGGCGGCGGTCACGCCGGCGCCCGTCACCCCGAGTGCGGTCAGGCCGACGGTGCGTGCGGCGTCGACGTCGGGGTGCGGCACGCCGTGGTCGGCGAGCCCGGCGACGACGGCGGCCGCGTTCTGCAGCACCTGCCGCACCGTTGGGTTGAGTCCCATCAGGTCGGCGACCGAGGGGATGAGGATGATGCTGTTGTCGGCAGTGTCCGGCCGCGGATCGCTCGCCATGGTGGTGACAAGCACCTTGGGCAAGGCAAACGGCAAGTCAGCGAAGGCGGCGGCGATGATCTGAGCACCGGTGCCACCGCCGAGGCCGACGATGACCCGAGCGCCGCCGTCCAGGCGCGCCTCCAGCTGTCGCCGGGTGACCGCGGCGGCGGTCGCCATCGCCTCGAGCTTCGCGGTGCCGGGAAGCTGACGGTCGGCACCGTCGAGGGTCGTGTCAAGCACGTCCGCGCGATGGCCGAGCTGGGCGATCCGGTCGACGAGGTAGCCCGCTTCGGTGCTCTTCGTGTCGAGCGTCGCCAACACCAGAACGTCGGCTCCGGCCATCGCCTCAGCCTTTCACCGCGCCGGCGGTCATCCCGGAGATGATCTGTTTCGATGCGATGAAGGTGAAGATGATGGGCGGGATCGCGATCAGCATGCCGATCGCCATGATCTGTCCCCAGTCGATGTTGTGCTCGGTCATGAACAACGAAATGTTGACGGGGATCGTCCGTGTCGAGCGGTTGGTCAGCACCAGCGCGAGGATGAACTCGTTCCAGGCGATGCGGAAGGTGAAGATGGAGGCTGCAGCGATGCCGGGAAGAATGACCGGCAGCACGACGAGGAAGAAGACCTGGAACGGGTTGGCACCGTCCATCCGCGCCGCTTCCTCGAGCTGCACCGGCACTTGGACGATGAAGCTCTGCAGGATCCAGATGACGAACGGTAGGTTGATGGCGATGTAGACGAAGACGAGGCCGTTGAGACTGTTGGAGAGATCGTATTGGAACGTCCAGATGGCGAAGACCGGGACGGTCAACACGGCCGGTGGGACCATGCGCATCAACAGCGTGCCGACCGAGACGACGCCGCGACCCATGAATCGGAAGCGCACCAAAGCATAGGCGGCCATGCAGCCCATCAGCAGCGTCAAGCCGGTGGAGATCAGCGCGACGTACAGCGAGTTGCCGAGATACCGCATCATCGACGCGTCGCTGGTCACTTCTACATAGTTGCGCAAGGTCGGCACGAAAAAGAACGTCGAGACGTCGTTGAAGATGTCGACCTTGAGCTTCAGCGACGTCAACAACATGAGGATGATCGGAAACAACGCCAGCAGCGCCATGATCCCGAGCACCAGGAAATAGGCGACGTTGGTGAGGGTCTGACGGTTGCCCATGGGATCTCTCAGTAGGCCTCGGCCGCGGCGCGCCGCCTTGCCTCTTGCCGTTCACGGACTTTGTTGAAGACCAGCATGATGATGGTGAGCACGAGCACCAGCAGCAGAAGCAGATTGGAGAGTGCGGCGGCTCGTCCGAGTTCGTAGGACACGAACGCCGTCTTGTAGATCCGCAGTGACAGGATCTCGGTGGAGAGGCCCGGCCCGCCATTGGTCATGATGAAGATGACTTCGAGGACCTTGAACGCGTCGATCAGGCGTAGCAGCGCGGCAACGATCAGCACCGGCATCATCAACGGGATCTTGATGTGCCAGACCTGCTGCCAGGGCGTCGCACCATCGATGCGCGAGGCTTCCAGGGCCGAACGGGGCAGTGATTGCAACGCGGCGATCGACAGAATGAAGATGAACGGAGTCCATTGCCAGACATCGGCGATGACGATCGACCAGAGCGCCCAATCGGGGTCAGACAGCCAGGGCACGCTGGGCAATCCCCAGCTCTTCAGCGTCTTGTTGAAGATGCCGAACTGCGGGTTGTACATGTATCGCCAGATCAAGCCGACGACGATGGGGGCGATCATCATCGGCAGAATGAAGATCGTGCGGAAGACGCTCATCCCGCGCAGCTGTCGATCCAGCAGTAGTGCCAAGCTGACGCCCAGCAGCATCTCGAATCCGACCACCGATGCGGCGAAGGTGATGGTGACCCAGAAGCTCTCGTGGAAGTTGGGATCGCCGAGCAGCCAGACGTAGTTGGCGAAGCCGGCGAATTCCGCCGATGCGAACGGTTGCCCCATGCGCCAGTCGTAGAAGCTGGCGACCACCATGTACCCGATCGGGTAGAGCAGCGCGAAGACCAGCACCAGCCCGGCCGGAGCCAGGAACAAGTATGGTGTGGCGCGATTGAGCAGCCCAGTCATGGTTCGCGTTCTCGTGCGGTGGCGCGACTACCGGAAGGCCAGGGCGTGGGCTGATGCCACGCCCTGGGTCGGTTTCATTGCCAGGTGTAGTAGCCGGCCTTGTCCATGATCGCGTGGGACCGTTCGGCGACGGTATCGAGCGCTTCCTGGACCGTCATGTCCCCCGTCATCGCCTTTGACAGCGTGGTGCCGAGTTCGTTGTTGATCTCACCCCAGGTCGGGATGATCGGCCGCCAGTCCGGATCGGCGTACTGGAGCGCCTCGGCGAACACAGGATAGTGCGGGTACTGCGCTTGCAGCTCGGCGTCGTTGTAGGTCGAGAACCGCGATGGGCTGCCACCCGCCGCCGCCACGAGCTTGTCGCCGTGCTTCGAAGTCAGCCACTGCAGCAGCAAGAACGCCGCGTCCTGGTTCTGTGCGTTCGCGGGAATACCGATGCCGAAGCCGCCGGTCTGCGAACCGCGTCGGACGCCTTCCGGATGCAGCGCCCAGCCGACCTTGCCGACGACCTTCGACTTCTCCGGGTCCTCGACCTCGGCGGCGATCGAGATGGAGTCGAGGAACATCGCGGCGTTGCCCTGCAGGAACGCGTTCTTCATCTCGGCGAAGCCGAAGCCGGTCCCGCCCTCTGGTCCGCACTCCAAGATCGTTTTGAGTGCTTCGCCAGCGGCGACGCCAGCTTCGTCGTTGACGATCGGCTGCCATTGGTCGTCGAAGACGCGGCCCCCGAGCGGTGCGAGGTGCAAGAGGAAGGCGTGGGAGACCTGGTGGCCCGAAGCGCCGCGCGAGGTCAGGCCGGCCATGCCGGGCTCGAGCTCTGGGATCAGGCAGGTCAGCTCCAAGAGCTCGTCATAGGTGGTCGGCACCTCGAGTCCGTGCTTTTCGAAGATGTCCTTTCGGTAGCCGAGCACCGACGTCTCCGAACCGAACGGTACGCCGTAGAGGGCGCCGGTCGGGCCAGGCAGATAACCCTTCTCGCCACCAGCGACGCCGATGTTCTGCACGTAGCCGTCGATCAGGTCCTCGGCGTCGTAGTTCGGGTCGGCGAGCGCCGGATTCATGAAGAAGCGCGCCAGCGGCTCCAGCTGGTCAGCGTAGACGTAGTCGGCCTTGGAGAACACGACGTAGGCCAGCAAGTCGTAGTCGCCGCTCGGCTTGGTCAACTCCAGCGCCTGCTTCTGGCGCATGGCGAGGTATTGCAGCTGGTCGACCTCGACCTCGATGCCGGTTTCTTCCGTGAACTGAGGCAACACCTCCATCACCGCGTCGTAGTGCGGATGGGCCGGGAAGTTCACGACCAGCGTGGTGCCGCGATAGGGCTCGTACGGGTCGGCAGCGAGCGCCGTCGTGGCCATGGCTGCCGCGGCGAACGTCACGCACGCCGTGGCGGTGAAGTCTTTGAGCATCTCATTCTCCCTGACGTTGACTGAAACGCAGACCCGATTCGTTCAGTAGAGCGTCGTCTCCGTGGTCGGGTCGAACAGGTAAATGTCATCCGGCGCGACGGCGAAGGTCATGGTTTCGCCGACGCGGATCGGTGCGTCGGATTTGATTTCGACGGCGATGCGGGTGCCACCGCACTCGGACACGAGCACCGAGTGCGCGCCGATGTACTCGGACACCAGCACCGGCAGGCGGATCGCATTGGACGACGACTCGTCGCTGGTCGGGACGAACGCAGCCGGCCGAATGCCGACCCCGACCCGGCGCTCGGCCAGCGTCGCAAGTGCCGGACGACGGCGCGCCGGCACCGCCAACGAGAAGCCGTCACCGACGATCCGCGGGCCGTCGTCGCCGTCCTCGACCGTCGCCTCCAGGAAGTTCATCGGCGGTGCGCCGACGAACCCGGCGACGAACCGGTTGACCGGTTCCTTGTAGAGCTGCTCAGGCGAGCCTTGCTGTTGAATGTGGCCGCCGGCCATGACGACGATGCGGTCGCCGAGGGTCATCGCCTCGATCTGATCGTGGGTGACGTAGATGATGTTCTTGCGCACCGCCTTCCGCATCAGCGCCAGTTCGGCGCGCATCTGGCCGCGCAACTTGGCATCGAGGTTGGAGAGCGGTTCGTCCATCAGCAAGGTCGAGGTGTCACGCACCAGCGCCCGGCCCATCGCCACGCGCTGCCTCTGGCCGCCCGACAGTTGCGCCGGCTTGCGATGGAGCAGGGACTCGAGCCCGAGCATCGCCGCCGTCGTCTGCACCCGCTGTTTGATCTCGGTGCGCGGGTAGCGGGCAAGCCTGAGCGCGAACGACATGTTTCGTTCGACGTTCATGTGCGGGTACAGCGCGTAGTCCTGGAAGACCATGGCCAGGTCACGCTCTTTGGGTTCGAGTCGGCTGACTTCGCGGTCGCCGATGTGAATTGTGCCCGAGGTCACTGTTTCCAGACCCGCGACCATGCGCAGTGTCGTCGACTTGCCGCAGCCCGACGGTCCGACCAGCACGGTGAACTCGTTGTCGTTCATGGTCAGATCGAGACCGTGAATGACCGCGGCTGGCCCGTAGCTCTTGACCAGGTTTTGGAGCCTGATCTCCGGCATGTTTGCCTCCCGGACGTGCGGCACCGTACCGGTACCGCCATCTCCCCACCCTGATTGTGCGCAGGGTATCTTTTCTGTATGCGCTGGCAACGAAAAAAATGCAGCCGCGTTTGCCAGTTCGTGCCAAGCGGACTATTGCTGGTGTCGAACCGTCATCGCTAAGGCTGCCAAGCTTGCCCAAATCTGACCCGGCCACGCGCCGCACGACCGCCGACCACATCGCCACGACCCTCGTCGACGACATCGCCGCCGGGCTGTTGGGGCCTGGTCAGCGGCTCGACGAGGTCGGCTTGGCAGAGCGGTTCGGCGCATCCCGAACACCGGTGCGGGAGGCACTCAATCGGCTGGTCGCCCAGAGCATCTTGACCACCAGCGGTGGCCGCGGTGTTCGTGTCGCCGACTACTCCCGGCTGCAGCTGGCGCAGATCTTCGAGGCGATGCAGGAGATGGAGGCGGTCTGCGCGCGGCTGGCGGCGCAGCGCCTGACGTTGTTGTCGCGGGCCGAGATCGGCAGTGCGCAGCGAGCGTGCGAAGATGCCGCCCGTGCCGGCGACCGCATCGCCTTCCTCAAGGCGAACGAAGCGTTCCACCAGGCGATCTACCGGGCCACGCAGAACCCCTACGTGGCCGAACTCGCGGCAAGCTTTCGCCACCGGACGGGCCCGTTCCGCGCCAAGCGCTATCGCACGCAGGACGATCTACTCCATTCGATCGAGACCCATGCTGCGCTCGTCAGGACGATCTTCGGCAGTAGCGACGCGGAATCCGACGCAGCGCTGCGTCGGCGCATGGCCGACGACTTCATCGCCACGCTGGGTGCTGCCTGACACCAGCGCGGTTGTGCATACAAAGCGATTGCTTTGTCGACGTAAGATGCCTTATCTGTGTCGCTAGCTGCGGTACAGGAGGGCACCATGGGCGTCGCCGAGACGACAATCCATCCGATCAACACGGGTTGGCTGGAGGCCGACCTCGGGACGTACATTTTTTGGAAGGGGCCGGCTGGCCAAAAAATCTGGAATCCGGTCTATTGTTTTTACGTCGACACCGGTGAACACAAGATCCTCGTCGACACCGGGCTTTGTGACGAGCCGCGTGCCACCAAGTTTCACCACAAATGCCAAAAACGCGGCTGTCTCGAAGTCCATCAGCATCTGCCGGAAAAACTTGGCGTCCAGCCCGACGAGATCGACATCGTGATCTTCACTCATCTGCACTGGGACCACGTGCAGAACATGAAGCAGTTCAAGAACGCGCGGTACATCTGCCCGGAGATCGAGATCAAGTGGGCATACAACCCGCTACCGCTCTACTATCGCACCTACGAGTCGCCGGTGCTCGGTATCGAGCCAGCATATTATGGGTGCCAATTCGAACTGGTGCACGGCGAGACCGAGATCGTTCCTGGTGTCTCGATGTTCCCGACGCCCGGCCACTCGCCGGGCCACATGGCCGTTACGGTGAAGACCACGGCGGGTGACATCGTGCTGGCGGGTGACGCGATCTTCCAGGGACGGAACCTCGAGCCCAACGAGGAGGAGAAGTGGCGCTACTGGGTACCGGCCCGCTTCGTCAGCTCGATCGACGGCTGGCGCTCGGTCGAGGAGATCGACAAGCGTGCCGACTACGTCCTGGCCTGCCACGATGAGGCCGTGGGCGAGCACGACGTCTACCCGTTCGAGGGCATGAAGCTACGCAAGCGCCGTGAGGTGATCCCGGGTCATGCCTTCTTCTTCGCCGACATGCCGCGGTAGCAGCGGGCGATGACGCGCCTCCTGGCGAGCGTCGTCGACGTCGTCGACGGGTTCGACGTGGCGGTGCTCGACCAGTTCGGCGTGCTCCTCTCCGGCGCCGGCGCCTATCCCGGCGCTGCCGCCGCGATCGCGGCCCTGGCCGATCGGGGCAAGGCGATCGTCGTTCTGTCGAATTCCGGCAAGAGGGCGGCCGCCAATCGCGAACGGCTGGCCGGCTTCGGCTTGCCGACCGAGCAGATCGGGCACGTCGTCACCTCGGGTGAGGCGCTCTGGGAGGATCTGGCGAGCGGGCGGCTGTCGTTGAGCGACACCGGTGTCGCCCGGTTGCATCCGATCTGCGCCAGCCCCGACGATGCAACCGCGTGGGCCGCGGGCAATCCACGCGTGGAGATCGTGTTCGGCGAACCAACGGATGCCGACGCGGTGCTGGCGATGGGCGTTCCCGACGACATCGCCATCGACGCGTTCGATTCGACGCTCCGCACCGCGCTCGCTGCCGATCTGACGTTGATCTGCTCCAACCCGGACCGGCGCGCGCCGCGCGGCGACAGGATGGTGTTGTCGCCCGGCGCGCTGGCCGAGCGCTACCAGGAGATGGACGGGCGCGTGGTCTGGTACGGCAAGCCCCATGCGCCGAGCTTCGCCGCGGTCCGGCGCCTGCATCCGGAGGTGCCTGCGAAACGGTTCTTGATGATCGGCGACTCGCTCGAGCACGACATCGCTGGCGGCGCTGCTGCAGGGTTTTCGACGTTGCTGGTGCGGGGCGGCGTCCACGAAGCGGCGTTCGGATCGGCTGACGACGCCGCGACGATCGGCGCGGCCATCGATGCGCTGGCGCACGGCGCCGGCGGCGACGCCGTCCCCACCTACTCGCTGGCGGTGTTCGCCTGAGCCCAAGGAGACGGATCGTGACGGCTCTCCCCTCCGAGTTCCTAGCCTTGTCACGGCGCGTTGGTGCCGATCCGCTGCTGGTGCAGGGCCCCGGCGGGAACACGTCGGTGACCAGCGACGGTGTCATGTGGATCAAGGCGTCCGGCACCGAGTTGGCCGATGCCGAGACCTCGGAGATCTTCGTCGCCGTCGATCCGACACGGGCGCTTGCGGAACTCGACGGCGCCGGCGACGGAACCTGCCGGTCGGCGATGGTCGACGATACCGCCCGCTTGCGGCCGTCGATCGAGACGACGTTCCACGCGCTGCTGCCGCAGCGGTTCGTGGTGCACGTCCACTCCGTCGCCACGATCTGCCACGCCATCGCCGACGAGGGGCTGACGCTGTTGGAGGCGAAGCTCGCCGGGCTCGCCTGGGTGTGCGTGCCCTACCGCAAGCCAGGGATCCCGCTGACCGCAGCGATCCGTGAGGCCGCCGGAGCGACAGCGCCCGCGGTGATCGTCCTGGAGAACCATGGCCTGATCGTCGCCGCCGACTGCGTGGCCGAGATCGAACGGCTGCTGGCGACGGTCGAAGAGCGGTTGGCCCTCGCGCCACGCGACGTCGCGCGGCCCCCGGCAAGCCCGATTGCCATCGAGGGCCGGCAAGCGCTACCGGAACTCGGCGCGCTGACCTGCGATCCGTCGTTGCGGCGGTGCGCAACGTCCGGCTCCTACTATCCCGACCATGTGGTGTTCTTGGGGCCGGGCCTACCGCTTTACGAGAGCGGCAGCGACGACATCGGGACGGACACGTCGCCGGCGATCCTCGTCGAGGGGGAAGGGGTCTATCTGCGGGACGGCGCAACCTCGGCGCAGCGCGCCATGGTCCGCTGCCTCTTCGACGTGCTGATCCGCACCCCGGAGCACTGGAACCTGCGCGCCATCGGTCCGGACGACGAAGCTGCGCTGCTCGATTGGGATGCCGAGAAGTACCGCCAGGCTTTGGCCGCGCGGGGGCGTTGACGCCATGGGTCTGTTCCTCGGCATCGACATCGGCACCTCAGGCGTGCGCGCGGCGGTGATCGACGAAGCAGGAGGGTCGGTCGCGACCGCGCGGGTGGCGCTGGCGGCGCCGAACATCGTCGATGGGCGGCCCGAGCAGGATGCCACGTCATGGTGGTCGGCGGTGGTGGACTGCCTGAACGCTCAGGCCGCAGCGCTGGTCGCCAGGGGCCGCTCCATGCGTGATGTCGAGGCCGTGGCGGTCGACGGGACGTCGGGAACCCTGGTGCTGGTCGACGCCGACCTTCGCCCGGTCACCGCGGGGCTGATGTACAACGCGGGCGGATTCGACGCCGAGGGGGCTGCCATCGACCGGGCGGCGTCGGCCAGCTCGATCGCGCGCGGTGGCGGTTCGACCCTGGCGCGGCTGCTGGTTCTGCAGAAGCGCGACGGTGAACGCCGCGCCGTCCATGCGTTGCACCAGGCGGATTGGGTCGCGGCAAGGTTGTCGGGCCGTGGTGGTCGGGCCGACGAGACCAACGTCCTGAAGCTCGGCTACGACCTCTTGGGGCGGCAGTGGCCGTCATGGTTGGAGGCGGCGGGCGTCCGGACCGAGCTGCTTCCCGATGTGGTGCCCGTCGGTACGGTCCTCGGCGAGCTCGATCCGGCCGTAGCGAACCGGTTCGGCTTGCCTGCTTCGTGTCTGGTGCGTGCCGGCACGACCGACAGCAATGCCGCATTCCTCGCCGCCGGTGCTACCGAGATCGGCGACGCGGTGACCTCACTCGGGACGACGCTGGCGATCAAACTCCTCTCCGACCGACCGGTGAGCGACCCGTCGCGCGGCGTCTACAGCCATCGGATCAAGAGCATGTGGTTGGCTGGCGGCGCTTCCAATACCGGCGGCGGCGCGCTCCTTGCCCATTTCTCCCGGGAGCAGCTGGGCCGGTTGGCGACGCAACTCGATCCGGACCATCCGACTGGGCTCGACTACTACCCACTGGCGCGCCCCGGCGAGCGGTTCCCGGTCAACGACCCCGCGCTCGATCCGCGCCTCACGCCGCGACCGCCTGACGACGCCACGTTCTACCAGGCCATGCTGGAAGGGATCGCCGCCATCGAACGGCAAGGCTACGCGGTGCTTGCCGAATTGGGGTGCCCACCGGTGAGGCGTGTGTTCACCGCTGGTGGCGGTGCAGGTGTCGCCGGGTGGACGGTGATTCGTGAGCGCGCGATGGGCGTGCCCTTGGTCGAAGCGCTTTCGGACGATGCGGCCGTCGGCGCGGCGCGGATCGCTGCCGACCTGATCGGCTGAGTGCTCTCGAGCCGAGGCCGACCGGTCAGACACGGGTCGCCGATGACGTTCTGAGCGGCTTCGGATCGGCATCTTCTGCGGCCAAGACGGACTGGTCGCGACCGCTTCCGACGGTCCGGGCGATAGCAGACAGTACCCAGGACCTCCTCGCAGCCTCCGATCCAGAAGCTCGCCTTCCGGGCCTTGATCTCCGGCCCGAGGTTCTACGCGAGCACGATGGTGGTCTCGGTGATCGAGCTGGCGTCGGTCGACGTCATCAAGTCGCCGCTGAACGACCGGTCGGCTGACTGAAGGGTCTCAACGCTAGGGTTTTGGGTTTAGGATCGCGGTGTGGCGGCAGCGTCGCCGCCACCGAAAAGGCGCAAAGCCAAGGGAGGCACCAATGACGCTCGATCCAACCACTGCGACCACCGGTCGTCGCGGCTTCGTCCAGTTGGGCACAGTGGCGGCCGCTGCCGCCGTTCTACCCAGCACCGCCGATGCCAATCCGATCGACGCGGGCCGACCGCCGCACGTCGTGGCACGCTATCCGGGCGACGTGTGGCTCGTCCACGACGATCGCTTCAAGGCGTACATTATCGGCAACACCCAACTCTATCGCGAGTTCCAAGGGACCATGTGGGCCGAGGGGCCGGCGTGGAACATGGTGGGCCGCTACGTCGTGTTCTCCGACATTCCCAACGATCGACAGCTTCGCTGGGACGAGGTGACGGGTCAGGTGACCGAGTTTCGGCGGCCGTCCAACTTCTCGAACGGCAACACGTTCGATTGGCGGGGCCGCCAGCTCTCCTGCGAGCATGCGACGTCGCGCCTGGTGCGTTACGGTTGGGGTGACGGGCCGGCCGAAGTGCTTGCGGAGGCTTTCGAGGGCAAACCGCTCAATGCGCCCAACGACGTCGTCGTGCATCCTGAGGACGACGGCATCTTGTTCACCGATCCCGGCTACGGCCAGCACTGGTGGTACGAGGGTGGCGTGCGCGAGTTGGAGCTGCCGACCAGCATCTACCACCTCGATCCTGCCGCCGGTCAGCTAAGTCGCGTCACCGACGAGATCTTCAAGCCCAACGGCATTGCGTTCTCCAACGACTACCAGACGTTGTACGTGGCGGACACGGCGCCGACGCATCATCCAGGCGAGAAGGCACGGATCATCGCTTGGGACGTCCAGGACAACGGCCGGCAGCTTGCCAATCGTCGGGTCTTCGTCGAGCTGGACCAGGGCTTCCACGACGGCATCCGATGCGACCGCGACGGCAATGTCTGGGCGGCCACGGCGTTCGGTGGCGAAGGCGTCGACGGCATCCACTGCTACGCCCCGGATGGCACCCGCCTCGGCCAGATCTTGATGCCCGAGGGCTGCGCCAATCTCTGCTTCGTCGGTCCGCGTCGGAACAGGCTGTTCATCTGCGGCAGTCAGAGCGTTTACACGCTCTACACGGCCGCTCAAGGCGCGCACCTGACCTGAACCCCGGTTTGGCGCCCAACCCGGTCGGCGGCTTCTGCCAGCCGGGTTGGGCGGGCGCAAGCGCGTGGCGGCAGCGCGTGCTGGATGCCGGACCGGCCCGCGATGACGCGGGAGGCCCGGTTGTCCCGGTCCCGATCGAGTTGCGGAGGCGTCTCCGGTCGAGGCTCGCCGGTGCGCATGCTGGTCCACTGAAGCTGTGCCGCTGGCACGCGCTCAGTGGTTGGCGCCGCTGGCCGCGCTGATCACCGCGGCGGTGACGTCGGAGCCTGTGCCGACGGTAGTGATCGGAGCGTCAGTCGGACGACTCGACGTCGAGGGCGAAGGTGCCGTCCCGCCGGGTCGTGGCTTGGGCAGCCTTCCGCCCGTTGAGGAACCCCCGATCCCGAGCGGGGCTGATCGTGGTCTGCACGTGCCGATGCCGACCCAGGCGGCTCGACTCGTGGCGCCCCGATGCGACGCTACTGCGCGCGGCGTCACGGCGATGTGACGCTGCGTCGGCGATGCCGAAGGCTAGGCAAGAGTTCGGTGCATCCACTCTGGGACCGGAGGCCGCCATGGTGGAACGTCGTGCCGTCTTTGCCTTGCCGTTGGCGCTGCTGGTCGCTGCGCCCTGGGTTCAGGTGTCGTCGCTAGCGCAGGCTGAAGCAAAGATCGACGTGCCCGCTGACTGGGTTCGTGCTTGGCCACGCACCGACTTCTCGAGGCTGGCCGTGGCCCCACACGAGATCCGCTCTGGCGGCCCGCCCAAAGACGGCATCCCGTCGATCGACGAGCCGCGCTTTCGACCGGCGGCGAGCCTGGTCGACGAGCTGCCGGCGACCGAACCGGTGATGACCGTGGTGATCGACGGCGACGCGCGCGCCTATCCGCTGCGGGTCTTGATCTGGCACGAGATCGTCAACGACACCGTGGGCGGCCGGCCCGTCGCGGTCACGTTCTGCCCGCTCTGTAACAGCGGGGTGGTGTTCGACCGTACCGTGGCGGGCGCCGCGACGACCTTCGGCACGACCGGAAAGCTGCGAGCCTCCGATCTCGTCATGTACGACCGCGCCACGGAAAGCTGGTGGCAACAGTTCGAGGGGCGAGCGATCGTCGGCGCCCGCACCGGAGCGACCCTGGAGCGGTTGCCGGCGCGCCTGGAATCGTTCGAGCGGTTTCGGGACCGCCACCCGACCGGGCAGGTGCTGGTGCCTTCGGCGGGTGCCGCGCGCGACTACGGGCGAAACCCCTATGCGGGCTATGACAGCGCCCCGCGCCCGTTTCTCTACGACGGCCGCTACGATGGTCCGGGCGTGCCGTTGATGCGTGTGGTCGCCGTTGCCGGCGCCGATCGTGCGTGGAGCTTGGAGCTGTTGCGGCAGGAGGGACGGATCGAGCACGGGCCTTGGGTGCTCAGCTGGACGCCCGGGCAGAACTCGGCACTGGACACGGCGCGCATCGGCGACGGTCGCGACGTCGGCAACGTCGTCGTCCGACGACGCGACGGTGACGGCCAGCTGGTCGATGCGGTCTACGACGTGCCGTTTGCGTTCGCCTATCGGGCGTTCAACCCCGACCAACCCATTCGCCACGTCGACTGAGCCGTCCGGCGCCACGTTCAGACCAGGACCAATGCGATCTGCGGAAAGAACAGCACCGTCGCCAGCACCACCAGCTGCATCAAGATGAACGGCCAAAAACTCCTGTAGATGTCGAACAACGATATGTCCGGCGGGCACACCGACTTCAGATAGAAGGCGGCTGGACCGAACGGCGGTGACAGGAAGCTGACCTGCATGTTGATGCAGAAGAGAATGCCGAACCAAATCGGATCGTAGCCCAGCTGGGTGACGATCGGGAGGAACACGGGCATCGCCAGGAGCACGATGCCCACCCAGTCCATGAACATGCCGAGCAGGATGAAAACCAGCATCATCATCAAGATGACGCCGATCGGGTCGAACTCGGCGCCGAGGATCGAGTTGGCGACGTAGGTCGGGCCGCCGGCCAGCGTGTACGAGCCGGCGAGGATCGTCGCGCCGAAGGTGACCCAGAGGATGGCACCGCAGGAGCGGAACGTTTGCTCGAGGGCCTCGCCCAACATGGTGAGGTTCAGCTCGCCTCGAGCCGCCGTCAGCAGGAACGTGCCGACACAGCCCATGGCGGCCGCCTCGGTAATGCCGGTCACACCGCCGTAGATCGAGCCGAGGACGACGAACACCAAGAGGACCGGTGGCACCAGTCCGCGCGACGCCCAAAGTTTCTCCCGGAAGCCGGGATCCAACGCGCCGCTCTCGTCGATCGGCGCCAGCTCCGGCTGCAGGCGCGTGCGCACGATGATGTAGACGATGTAGAGCCCGCCGAGCATCAGGCCGGGGATCACCGCGGCGGCGAAGAGCGCGTTGATCGAGGTCTCGGTGATCAAGCCGTAGACGATCAGGACGATCGACGGCGGGATCATCGTACCGAGCGAGCCGCCGGCGCACACCGTGCCGATGGCGAGGTTGCGGTCGTAGCCGAGACGCAGCATCTGCGGCAACGCAATCAGGCCGAGCAACACGATCTCGCCGCCGATGATGCCCGACATCGCTGCCATGATGACGGCCATCACGGCGGTGACGACGGCGATGCCGCCCCGGGTGCGGCTCAGCCAGACGTTGAGCGCGTTGTACATGTCGCGCGCGATGCCGGAACGTTCCAGCAGCGACGCCATGAAGATGAACAGCGGCACCGAGATGATGACGTACTCGGTCGTCAGCCCGTACATCCGTTGCATGACCAGCCCGACGCCACGGATGCCGAACTGGTCGAATGCGATCAGCATGCCAAGAAACGCGGTGGCGAAGCCGAGCGGCACGCCGACCGCCAAAAGGACCAGGATGCCGACGAGCAGCAGCGCCGACAGGGTGCCGGGATCGAGGTCCACGCGCCCTCAGTCCGCTTCCGGCCGCAGCGGCTTCGGTGCTTTGGGCTTCGCGAAGTCGACCAGGAAGTTGCTGATCGCCTGCAGGCAGATGAGTGTGGTCACCAGCAGCACCAGAGGCTTCATCGTCGCCGGTATCGGCGGATTCCAGGCGGTGCCGAAGCGCTCCCAGCGCATCAGCGAACCCTCGGCGGATTGCCACCCGCCAGCGACGAGGCCAACCGTGAAGCCGACGATACAGAGCACGGCGATCAGGTCGAACACGCGCTGCACGTTGCGCGGCACGTGGTCGTAGAGAGCGGTGATGCGGATGTGGCGACGCTGCTGCATCGCGTAGAGCCCGGCGAACAGATAGACCATGCCCGCCAGCCACAAGGACAGCTCGTTCGCCCAGTAGGTCGGCCGTGCGAACGCGTAACGCATCAACACTTCGAAGAACATCACGGCGACGATGACGACGATCAACAGCATGGCCACGCGGCTGATGGCCAAGCTCAGACGGTCGTACCAGGTGGCAGGAGGGACGTGCATCGAGGGGCTCGCAGGCGCCTGCTGGCAAACTGGCCCGGACGGGGCGTGGACCCTGTCCGAGCTGGTTCCGTTCAGCCTTCGATCAGACCCAACTGCTGCATGAAGGCGATGTGGCTATCCACGGAGCGGCGGGTGATGTCGTTCTTCTCACCCCAGCGCTGCCAGTTCTCGATCGCGAACTCGCGGAAGGCGCGGCGATCTTCGCTCGACCAGTCGTGGATGGTGACGCCTTCGGCGGCGAGTTCGACGGCGGCCGTCTTGTCGAGCACCTCGGCCGTGACCGCGGTCTGCAACGCCGCCTTCTCCAGCGCCACGGTCATGATCCGCTGAATGTCCTCCGGCAGCGCGTTCCAGACCTCCAGGTTGCAGGCGATGTGGTCTGCCGGCATCGAGTGGAAGCCAGGATAGGTCGCGTGGTCGGCGATGTCGTAGAGCCCGAGCGAGACGTTGGTGTTCAGCGCCGTCGCGTCGGCCCCGTCGATGATCCCGGTCTCCAGGGCGGTGAAGATTTCCGTGAAGTCCATCACGATCGGCGACGCACCAAGGGCCGCGAAGATCTCGGTCTCTAGCCCTGGCGGCGAGCGGAACTTCCAATCCTGGAGGTCGGCGGGGCCGGCCAGTGGTGCCGTCGAGCTCAGAGCTTCTTGGCCCTGTAGCCAGTAACCGACGAGGTGCATCCCGTAGTCGTGGTAGAGTTCGTCCGCCAGCTCGCGGCCGCCGCCGAGGTTCAGCCAAGCGATCATCTGATAGGGCGTCTCGTAGCCGCCCATCACGTCGCCGAGGAACTGGAAGGCGGGGTTCTTGCCGGTCTGATAGGCCGCGCCGGTGGCGTCGCAGTCGAGAATGCCGGTCGCCGCGGCATCGAACGTCTCGACCGATTTGACCACCGCCGAGGACCAGAAGCCCTCGATCTGCAGGCGACCGCCCGACATCGTCTGCACGTCGTCGATCCACTGCGCGAAGATCCGGCCCGGCAGCGATTCGGCGCTGTGGTGCGTTTGGATGCGCAGCGTGAATTCTTGCGCAGCGACCGGCGACGCCGCCGCGACCACCGCCAGCCCGGCAAGGGCTGTCCTGCGAAACGTCTTCATCGATCTTCCCCCCTGATCGCCGCGACGCCGCTGTCTATCGACGACCTCGTCGTCATGAACGCGCCGTTCACCGTTGTCGTCGAGGCGTAGCAACGACGGCGGTGTTGGGGAAGCCTCGACGTCGATCGATCGATCACCCACCCGTGACGACCGAGGCGTTCAGTCGTCGCGTCGAGCCGCCATGCCGGGTGCCGCGGGCGCTGCCCATCGTGCGTCTGCCGTGAACACGACGTCGACCACCGCGGGGCCGTGGCGCTCCTGGACTGCGGCATCGACCCGGGCCCGGACCGTGTCCAATGTGGTCAGGCCGCCGACGGTCCAAGTCTCCGGGAGCACGACGTGCACGACGACGTACAAGGTTCGCCCGGGCCGCAGCATCCGCACGAACACCCGCTCGGCGGGAAGGTCCGCCAATGCTGCCTCGATCGTAACGACCACCGGCGTCCTGAACGTCGCTGGCGGTGCCCGGTTGAGCATCGCCTTGAGTGCGTCCCAGGCGATGCGGATCGGGACGCCGAGCGATATGAGCACGACGATGGTGACGGCGAGCGGGTCGACGTAGGGGGTGACGGCGCTCCAACCCGCCGCCTCGACCAGCGGGATCGTGGCGAACGTCAGAAGGACGGCGCCGGAGATGGCGCCGTTGACCATCCAGTTGGCGGCGTCGGCGCCGACCAGCGGACTGCCGGTCTTGCGATGTGCGCGATGCAGCAGCACCGCCGCAGTGGTGCAAACGGCGGTCGCGAACACGCCGTAGCCTATGGCCGGGCCGACGACGATCATCCGCCCGCCTTCGAACAGCGCGTCGACGGAATCGAGCAGGGCCAGCATCGAAATGCCGAGCAGGAGGACGCCCTTCACGCCGTTGATCAGCGGTTCGAAATAGGCGTAGCCGAAGGGATACTCTTCGTCGTCGGGCTTGGCCACGAGCTCGGCGACCTTCAAGGTCAGCAGCGCGGTCAGGAAGTAGGTGACGTTGAACAGGCCGTCGAGCAGGATCGCCTGTGAGTCGGTCGCGAACGAGAACCCGATGGCGATCGTGCCGACCAGGAGCGCCGCCGTCGCGGACAAGCGGAGCGCGCCCTTCTCGGTTTGCATGGACCGGCGTTCCTTCGCGGCGATGACGAACCCGGCTGCGCTTGCCACCGGGGCGGCCCGAGAGCAACCGCCTACGTCGGCCATGCGCCGATCGACGATGCCACGCCGCGGGCGTCAGCGGCTGGACGTGCGTTCGTCGCGATGCGGGCTTCGGTCGTGAGGACGACAACGCCGCGCCCAAGGTGTATGCCCACGACGCAAGACGACGATGGCTCGGCGAAGACGGTGGCCGACCGGCGGTCGCCAGGGTAGGACGCCCTTCGATCCGCTGACAACGGGAGAGAATGTGATGTCGAATCTGGTCGTGATCGCCTTCAAGGACCCGGCCCGTGCGTTCGAGCTGCGCGGGCGCCTGGTCGAGCTGCAAAAAGAGTACTTGATGGAGATGGAGGACGTCGTCGTCGTGACGCACGAAGACGATGGCAAGGTCAAGCTGCATCAAGCAATGAATCTGACGGCCATGGGCGCCGCCGGCGGCAGCTTTTGGGGCTTGCTGATCGGTTTGTTGTTCATGCATCCGCTGCTTGGTGCCGTGGCGGGCGCTGCGGCCGGGGCGCTCTCGGGGCGGTTGACCGACATCGGGGTGAACGACGACTTCATGCGCAAGCTTGGCGAGGCCTTGGCGCCGGGTGCTGCCGCCGTCTTCGTGCTGGTGCGCAAGGTCACCACCGACAAGGTGCTCGAGCGGCTGGCCGACTTCAGTCATTCCGGCACGGTCGTTCAGACGTCCTTGAGCAAGGACACCGAGGCGGAGCTCCGCAAGATCTTCGATCAAGCGTCATGAACACCGCCATCAGCGCCCGGGCAGCCGGGCTACGAACGGGGTCGCTCACGCGTCGTGCGCCCTCGACGACGTCGGGGTGGCGGGTCGCGACGTTCCTGCTGCCGGCGGCGTTCCTCCTCCTGCCCGCCAGTGCTGGTGCACAGGAGACGCCACTCGACGTGGTCGCGGCTGCGGTTCGCGTCGAAGGCCATGCGTGTACCAAGCCGCAGTTCGTCAGCGCCGACCCCGCCGAGTCCGGTCCGGACGATCGGGTCTGGACGCTCGACTGCGAGAGCGGCCGCTACCGGGTCACGTTCGATGGCGACAGCCGGCCGCGGGTCGAGCGCCTCGGCGGCTGACGCGTCTCCCTGGCGTGGGCGCGCGCCCTGGTCCGGCCGGACTGGCGTTCTCGATCCCACGTCGCGGGCGCCGACGGGGCCGACCGAGCCGGTGTATTGGCTCC
>JBCBTD010000020.1:0-65350 GCA_039818825.1 Pseudomonadota bacterium | reverse complement strand
GCATACCGGCACCTACGCCGATGCGTCGGCCGCGGCGCGGGACGGGCAGCGGTCGCGCCTTGCCGAGGGCGCCAGGCCCGCGACATCCAGCCCGCTTTCGGTCGTCCGCTCCTCACGGCGCTCGGGAACGATGCAACAGGCGTGCGGCCGATACCGACAAGCGATCGCGGCCATCTCGTCGGTTGCGGCCATCTCCAGGTTGAGCGGGAGGGGTGGCGCTTCGCTGAGCCTGGCGAGATCGTCGTCGGTGATGTGGCGACGGTCTTCGCGGAGATGGAGCGTGATGCCGTCACCGCCCGCATCACGCACGACCGCGGCCGCCCGCACGGGGTCAGGGTGCGCCCCGCCCCGCGCGTTGCGCAGGGTCGCCACGTGGTCGATGTTCACGCCGAGACGCAGGGGCGGCATCGGAGAAGTCCCTGAGGAACGCGGAAAGGTCGGGCCTTATAGACCTGCCGTGCCGATCGCGCCAAGGCGGACCCGGCGGGAATCGGCGATCATCAACCCGGCCGACGACGCGCAGCGCCAATGCCAGTCACAAGCTGACATCGCACCTAGCGTGGGATCGGCGACACGCCCGTGTAGAAGGGGTGGAGGAGCAGGGCCACGACGAAGATGGCCAGGCTGATGGCCAGACCCTTGAGCTCGGCCCGCGCCGACGGCACCGCCGGCTTCGCCCAAGCACCGTCGCGGGCATTGATGAGCGGGATCGAGATCAGCGCCCACGATCCGAGACCACCGAACAGCACGAGCGCCCGCGTGTCGCCGGTCGAGACGAGGTGCGCCACGGCCCAAACCAGAACCGCGGTCAATTGCGGATGCCGAACCACCTGCTTGATCCGCGTCGCGTGCTTGGCCGCGCCGAACAGCACGAATGCGACGATCATCAGCGCGAAGGTGAGCCCCGGTGCCCAGTTCGGCGGCACGTACACGGTCGCGGGAGCGGCAGAGCGCCAGCCGAACACGATCAGCGCGAGGGCGGCAACGATCAGGAGCGAGATCGCGATGCGGTAGCCGTTGTCGCCAACCGCCTCGATCACCCTGGCCTTGCCGGCGCGCCCGACACTCGGCACGAGATGGGCGCCGATCCAAAGCGCAACGCCGAGTACGAGCCAGATCATGTGGTCCTTCTCCTCGCCGTTCTGATTACCCCGAGGGTACCGCATCGGGCCTGAGCCGGCAGGATGCGGGAGCGCGAGCGCTACCCACACTGAGCGGCCGCAGCACAGGTCTGGATTCCATGCTAGTCGGCCCCGATCGCGGCGACAGCAATAGCCACGTAGGTGCGGCTTCCGAACGGGTCACACGTCCGCGGTGACGCCGCGGTGCGAGCTGCTTGACGGTTCGCGCGCTTGCTGGGAAACCGCAAGCAACGGGCGGCGCGAGAACGGCGGGCAGCAAGCCCACCGGACCGCCTGATCCTTGGTGAAGGGAGGAAAGCCGTGTCCTGTCTGTCGAAGCCCTTTCTCGGGGCGGCGCTGTCCGGTGTCGCCTTGTCGGCGATCGTGTTGGCTGCCGGTGCCAACGCGACCGAGATGAAGCTCAGCCACCAGTGGTCGACCAACGACATCCGCCACCAGGTCGCGCAGATCGTCGCCGACGAGGTTGCGGCAGCCGACGTCGATCTGGAGATCACGATCTACCCGTCGGCGTCGCTGTTCAAACCGCGCGAACAATACAACCCGTTGTCGCGCGGTCGCCTCGACATGGCGGTGCTTCCGCTCTCCTATGCCGGCGGCCAACAGCCAGCCTACAACCTGACCCTGATGCCGGGTCTGGTGAAGAACCACGACCACGGTGCCCGGCTGGCGGCGTCCCCGTTCATGGACGAACTCGAAGCGATCATGGCCGAGGACGACGTCATGGTCCTGGTGCACGGCTATCTCGCCGGCGGCTTCGGCGGGAAAGACCGCTGCATCACGTCGCCGGACGACGTCCAGGGGCTGCAAACCCGCGCGGCGGGCAAAGCCTTCGAGCAGATGCTCGCAGAAGCTGGCGCGTCGATCACCTCGATGCCGTCGTCGGAGATCTACTCGGCCATGCAGACCGGGGTACTGGACGCCGCCAACACGTCGTCGTCCAGCTTCGTGTCGTACCGGCTCTACGAGCAGATGGGTTGCTACACCCCAGCCGGCGACGTCGCGCTCTGGTTCATGTACCAGCCCCTGCTGATGAACAAATCGACCTTCGAGGGCCTGTCCGCGGAGCAGCAAGAAGCTTTGCTGGCCGGCGCGGCGAAGGCCGAGGCATTCTACCTCGAAGGTGCCAAGGCCGCCGATGCCGCGTCGGTCGAGGCTTTCCGCGAGGCAGGTGTGGAGATCGCGACGATGAGTGACGAGGAGTTTGCGGCGTGGCGGGCCGTCGCCGCCCAATCATCCTACCCGAAGTTCGTCGAAGAGACTCCGCACGGCCAAGACCTGCTCGATCTGGCACTGTCGGTCGACTGACCATGCCTGAGCGCTCCGCGGCGGGCCCGGCGGCAACGCCGACCGCCGCCGAGCCGGCCGGCGCAGCGGCGTGGCTGCTCCGCATCGTCGATCTCGTGTCCAAGGCCTGCGGAATGGTCGCCGCCAGCCTGATCTTCAGCGCGGTGCTGATCACCTGTCAGATGATCTGGGTCCGGTTCGTACTCAACGGCTCGACCTACTGGCAAACCGAAGCCGTCACCTATCTCATGATCGCCGCCACGACCCTCGGGCTGCCGTACGTGCAGTTGCTTCGCGGCCACGTGAACGTCGACTTGCTGCCGATGCTCTTGCCCCGATCGCTGGGCAAAGCGCTCGCCCTGTTCACCCTCGGTCTTACCCTGGCCGTCGTCGCCGCGATGACGTTTCACGGCTTCGAGCTGTTCCACCTCGCGCTCGACCGCAACTGGAAATCGGACACGGTTTGGGGGGTTCCCTTGTGGATCCCGTACCTCGCCATCCCGCTGGGGTTCGGCCTGTTCTTCGTCCAGCTGAGCGCTGACCTCTACCGCGCCTGGATCGACTCACCCGGCCGCACCGGGAACGACGGCTGATGGACCCGTTGGCGCTCGGCGGCCTGGTCGCCTTGATGACGGTGCTGGTCCTGTTTTCCGGCATCTCGGTCGCCGCCGGGCTCTTGGTCGTAGCGGCAGGCTTCCTCGTCGTCTTCGATGGCTTCGGCTCGCTGGAGCTCCTGCCGGAGATCTTTTTCGGCAAGCTCGACAACTTCGCGCTGCTGTCCATCCCGATGTTCATCATCATGGGCGCAGCGATCTCCTCGACCCGCGCCGGCGCCGATCTCTACGAAGCGCTGGAGCGCTGGCTCACACGTGTGCCCGGCGGGCTGGTCGTCTCCAACCTCGGCGCCTGCGCCCTGTTCGCCGCCATGTCCGGGTCGTCGCCCGCGACCTGCGCCGCCATCGGCAAGATGGGCATCCCGGAGATGCGCAAGCGCGGCTACCCGGACGGCGTCGCTGCAGGAGCCATCGCCGCTGGCGGCACGCTCGGCATTCTGATCCCGCCGTCGGTGACGATGATCGTCTACGGCATCGCTACGGAAACCTCGATCGGTCGACTGTTCCTTGCTGGTGTCGTCCCCGGGCTGCTCCTCGTCAGCCTGTTCATGGCTTGGTCGATCTTCGACACTTGGCGCCAGGGCGGCGCCGACGCCGCATTGGGGCGTGTCCGCTACAGCTGGGCCCAGAAGTTGGAGGTGTTGCCGCGCGTCCTGCCGTTCTTGGCGATCATCGTCGGCGTCCTCTATGCGCTTTACGGCGGCGTGGCGACGCCGTCGGAAACCGCCGCCGTGGGGGCCTTGTTGTGCGTGATCGTCGCGATCATCGTCTACCGGCTCCACGACCCGCGTTCGCTCTGGGTGGTGCTGCGCGACTCCACCCGCGAGAGCGTGATGATCCTGTTCATCATCGGCGCCGCCGGCGTTTTCTCGTTCATGCTGTCGAATCTGTTCGTCACCCAGGCGATCGCCGAATGGATCGGCGGGCTCGACGTCAATCGCTGGACGTTGATGATCGCGATCAACCTCTTCTTGCTGGTCGCCGGCTTTTTTCTGCCGCCAGTCGCGGTGATCCTCATGGCCGCGCCGATTCTACTGCCGATCGTGGTGGCGGCCGGCTTCGATCCCTACTGGTTTGCCGTGATCCTGACCATCAACATGGAGATCGGTCTGATCACGCCACCCGTCGGCCTCAACCTCTACGTGATCAACGGCATTGCGCCGGACATCGCGCTGAAGACGATCCTGGTCGGTTCCTTGCCGTTCGTGCTGTGCATGGTGCTCGCCATCGTCATCCTGTCGGTGTTTCCCGGCTTGGTGACGTGGTTCCCCGATTTGCTGATGGGCCCGGCCATCTGAGCCGGTCAGTCGAAGGCTGCCGGTCAGGCCGGTTGGTTCAGGGCACGTACCGCGCGGTTCGTCAGCAATGCTTGCGCCATCGCCTGTAGCTGGGCGTGGCCCTCGACGTCGACGTCGATGATCAGTTCCACCTCTTCGTGGCTTCGCGGCTTGAGCTGCAGGTTGACGATGTTCCCGCCGTGGTGACCGATGGTCGTGCTGAGGCTGCCGAGCACGCCGGGCTCGTCCCGCGCGAACAAGACCAGACGGGTCGGCGCCCGGGCACCATCGGTCGACCAGTCGACCTCGATCAAACGTTCGGGTTGGTCGGCCAACCGCTCGACGACGTGACAGTCGCAGCGGTGGATGACGATGCCTCGGCCGGTTCGCACCACGCCGACCACGGTGTCCCCGGGGATCGGCCGGCAGCAGCCGGCGAAGCGGTAGGCGAGGCCGGCCGGCAAGCCGCGTATCGGCCCGGCGCCGTTTCGCTCCGGCTCCGGCATGCTCACCAACCGGACCTTCTCGCGCGACAGGGTGGGCGCTGACTGCGGTTCGCGGAGATGGGGGTGGACCGCCTCGATCACCTGGCGCGGCGCCGTCGAGCCGTCCGCAACGCTGACCATCAGGTCGTCGACGGTGGCGTGCTGGAAGACGCCCAGCACCTTCTCCAGCGCCTTTTCGCTCACGCTGACTTTGCGAGCGGCAGCCGCACGCTGCACCCCCAAGCGCCCTTCTTGGACGTACTCGGCGCGTTTCAGGGTCCGGAGGTAGCGGCGGATGCGTGCGCGCGCTCGGCCGGTGACGACGTAGTTCAACCACGCCGGGTTGGGCGTCGCTTTCGGGTTGGTGACGATCTCCACCTGGTCACCGTTCTCCAGACGAGTTCGCAGCGGCACGATCCGTCCCTGGATGCGGGCATGCTGGAGATGGTCACCGACCTGGGAATGCACGGCATAGGCGAAGTCGATGGGTGTGGCGCCACGCGGCAAGGCGATCAGGTCACCCTTCGGCGTGAAACAGAACACCTGATCCTGGAACATCTCGAGCTTGGTGTGCTCCAGGAACTCGTCCGGGCTGGCGGCGTGCTCGAGAATGTCCAGGAGTTCCCGAAGCCAGCGGTACTGCCGCCCTTCGGTCGACCATTCGCCCTGCTTGTAGGCCCAATGTGCGGCCACCCCGAGTTCGGCCACGTCGTGCATCTCGCTGGTACGGATCTGCACTTCGATCCGCCGCCGCTCCGGGCCGATGATCGTCGTGTGCAGCGACTGGTAGCCGTTCGACTTCGGTGTCGAGATGAAATCCTTGAAGCGGCCCGGCACCATGACGAACGCGCCGTGCACGGCACCGAGCGCGGCGTAGCAGTCGGCCATGCTGTCGACGATCACTCGGAACGCCATGATGTCGGATAGCTGTTCGAAGTCGACGTTTTTCCGCTCCATCTTGCGCCAGATGGAGATCGCCGACTTTTCGCGCCCATAGACGTTGGCGTGAACGCCTGCGTCGTCGAGGACGCGGCGCAGGCCGTCCAGGATCCGGGCGACGAGACCCTCGTCGTGGCGGCGGAGCTGAGCGAGGCGGCTGAAGATCGATTGGCGCGCATCACCGAACAACTCGGCGAACGCCAGATCCTCGAGTTCCGCCTTGGTCTGCTCCATGCCGATGCGCTCGGCCAGGGGCGCATAGATCTCGAGCGTTTCGAACGCGATCCGTTGCCGTTTCTCGCTGCGCTTGATGAAGTGCAGCGTTCGCATGTTGTGCAGGCGGTCGGCCAACTTGACCAAGAGGACGCGGATGTCCTCGGACATGGCCAGCAGCAACTTGCGGAAGTTCTCCGCCTGGGCGCTGTGCGGCGAACGTAGATCGAGCTTGTTGAGCTTGGTGACGCCGTCGACGAGGCGGGCCACCTCGCGGCCGAACAGGCGCTCCATGTCCTCGATCGTCGCGCCGGTGTCTTCCACCGTATCGTGGAGCAGCGCGGTGGCGATCGACGCGCTGTCGAGCTTGAGGTCGGCGAGGATGCCCGCGACCTCGACCGGATGGTGGAAGTAGGGGTCGCCCGACGCGCGTACTTGCGTGCCATGCGCCTGCATGGCGAACACGTAGGCGCGGTTCAACAGGTCTTCGTCGGCCCGCGCATCGTAGCTTCGGACCTTTTCGACCAGTTCGTATTGGCGCAGCACGCGCCGAGGCGAATGGACGGGCGCCGCCGCCGGCAGTGGGGCTACGGGCGGCGGGCGCGCGTCATCGACGGCAATTGGGTCAGCGGGAGTCCGCAACGGCGTCGTCACCGGGAACACCGGCAGGCTCCTCGATCTCGTCCTGATCGGCGTAGGACAGATCGGGCGGCAAACCGCTCTCGTGCAGGCCCGGCGGCGGCGCGGCCTCGACGTCGGCCTCGAGCTCCATCCGGTCGTCTTCGTCGTCGAGGTCGTGATGGCGACGCAGACCGTGGATCATCTCGTAACGGAGATGGTCGATGTCGATGGTCTCGTCGGCGATCTCGCGCAAAGCGACGACCGGGTTCTTGTCGTTGTCGCGATCGATCGACAACGCCGCGCCCGCCGAAAGGTTACGCGCCCGCTGCGACGCCAACATCACCAACTCGAAGCGGCTCGGAATCCGCTCGACGCAATCTTCCACGGTAATACGCGCCATGGCCTGTCCACCCCTCGATGCTCGATCACGAAACTATGATTTATAGGGTCGAACCGGAATCGGCGCAACTGCGCTGCAGTGCAAAATGCATACTCGTTGACAGATTGAGTCGAGTCGCGCAAACGAATCGCCCGTCGCAGCCCGGTTCTCGCGACCGCCGCGGGCGCTACGCTCGGCGTACGATGCGTTGATCAAGGAAAGTACAGATATGACCACGGACCATCCGAATCGGCTTCTGCCGCTGCGATCGGATGAGCGATATGCGGTCTTCATCGATGGTGCCAACCTCTACCAGACTGCCAAACTGCTCGGTTTCGACATCGACTACAAGCGATTGCGCGCCCTGTTTCGCTCGAATGGGCAGCTGCTTCGAATTTATTATTATACGGCACTGCTTGATGAACAAGAATACTCACCCGTTCGGCCGCTCGTCGACTGGCTCGACTACAATGGCTATACGCTCGTGACCAAGCCACTGAAGGAGTACTCCAGTGTGGCAGGTCGGCGGAAGTTCAAGGGAAACATGGACGTCGAGATCGTCGTCGACGTCATGGAAGTGGCGCGTACCGTCGATCACATCATCCTCTGCTCCGGCGACGGCGATTTCCGGAAACTCTTGGAAGCCGTAGGCCGCATGGGCTGCCGCACATCGGTGATCAGCAGTCTCCAGAGCGGCCCGCCAATGGTCGCGGACGAGTTGCGGCGGCAGGCAGACTTCTTCATCGATTTGCAGGATCTGGAATCGGAGATCGCCCGCGCCGGCAGCCCGCCGCGCCAAGCGGTCGATGACGACGATGATGATGACGACGACTACGAGTACGAGGACGAAGACGAAGACGAGGAAGACGAGGCCCGCGTTCCCTGAGCCACGCCCGGCGCCCGCGCCAGATTGTTCGCGGTGCCCGCGGCTGGCGGCGTTCCGCCAAACCAACCGTGAGGCGCGGCCCACGTGGCACAATGCGCCGGTTCCGGCGTTCGGCGATCGGGCCGCCGGCCTCTTGGTAGTCGGCCTTGCACCGGGCCTCGGCGGCGCCAATCGGACGGGTCGGCCTTTCACGGGCGACGGGGCGGGCGAAGTGCTCTACCCGGCGCTGCTTGCCCACGGCTTTGCCAAAGGTCAGTTCGCCGCGGATCCCGATGATGGGCTGGTCCTACTCGACTGCCGCATCACCAATGCGGTTCGCTGCGTACCGCCCGGCAACAAGCCGATCGGCGCCGAGATCGGCGCCTGCCGCTCGTTCTTGACGGCCGAGCTGGAGGGCGCTGGCGCACCGCGGGTCGTCCTCTGTCTCGGCCGCATCGCTCATGATGCGACGCTCAGGGCCCTCGGGCGGCGCCCATCGGCGCATCCGTTTGCCCACGCGGCCGTCACACCGCTCGACGACGCTCCGACTTTGGTATCGAGCTACCATACTTCACGCTACAATCTGAACACGGGTCGCCTGACCGCAGCGATGTTCGACGACGTGATGGCCTCCGTGCGGTCACTGGTCGACGATCCCACCTGACGCGTCGCTCAGGCGCTGGTCACTCACTCCCCAGCCCGAGACGCCAAAGCGGTCATCAACCGAGAAAGCGGTCGATTTCGGCAAACGCGCGGTTGCGAATGACGTCACGCTCCATCAAGAGCTCGTGCTCGGCCCCCGGGAACGTCAGCAGGCGGGCCACTGGCAAACGGGCGGCCGCAGCCGCGATCGCCCCCTTCGAGACGACACGTTCGTTGCCGGCCTGGAAGAGCAGCAGCGGTGTCGTCACGCCTTCCATGGCGCCAGGTCGGTCGATCCGCGCCATCGCGTCCAAGGCCGCCGCCAACCACCCGAGCGTCACCCCGCCCAGCATCCGCTCGGGAACAGCCCGGCCAAGCGCGCGGTAGGCCAGGAAACGGTCGCGGTCGCTGGTCAAGACGTTGTTGACCGGGTTCTCGCCAGCGGCGGGATCCTCGCCGTGGCCGGGCACGTAGCGGTCGCTAAGGCCGATGAGCCGCGCCGCCCGAGCCAGAATGGCGCCTACCCTGCGCATTGGCGGCGACGCTGCGAGACCGAAGAGTGGTGACACCAGCACCGCCCGGGAGACGACCGACGGGTCGGCCATCAGCCGCTCCATCAACACCAAGCACCCCATCGAGTGGGCCACGCAGAACCACGGTCGCGGCATTTCGACAGCCGCGATGCTCAGCAACGCGTCGAGATCGCGCTGGAAGCTGCGGAAGTCGTCGACGTGGCCCCGACGCGGATCGGCGAGCAGCCGGCTCGAGGCGCCCTGGCCGCGCCAATCCATCGTCAGGACGCCGAACCCCATGCTCGCCAGGTCGCCGACCGTCTCCGCGTACTTCTCGGCGAACTCGGTCCTGCCAGACAGCAGCAAGACGCTTCGCGGAGCAACACCCGCCGGCTCAGGTCCGCGGACCATCCGCAAGCGCAACCCGTCAACCTCGACGAAGCGTTCGTCGCACCCCGGCAGATGGTTGGTCATCCGGTCTGGTCCTTGCGGAACAACCGCTCCTTCTGCCGTTGCCAGTCGCGATCTTTGATCGAAGCCCGCTTGTCGTAGCTCTTTTTGCCCTTGCCCAGCCCCAGTTCCACCTTCGCCATGCCGCGCGCATTGAAGTAAAGCTGCAGCGGTACCAGCGTAAATCCTTCGCGCTGGACACTGCCCAAGAGCTTGTTCATCTCTCGGCGGCGTACGAGTAACTTGCGCGGCCGCCGAACTTCATGATTCTGCCGGTTTCCTCCCGAATATTCGGGGATATGGACGTTGAACAGGTAGAGTTCGCCGCCCATCTCGCCGGCGTAGGCGTCGCTGAGGTTGGCCCGGCCCTCACGCAACGACTTCACCTCGGTTCCCTGGAGGACGAGACCGGCTTCGACCCGTTCGCCGATGGCATAGTCGTGGAAGGCCTTGCGGTTCTGAGCGACCGCCCGCCGAGCCGCTTCGCGCGTCGTCGCCATGGCCTCAGCCGAACACCTCGGCCATCGCCGCGTCGATCTGAGCCCGCCCGGCCTCGCTGAGGCGGACCAACGGCAAACGAACCTCGTCGCTGCAGCGGTCGAGCGTCGAGAGAGCGTACTTGCTCGGCGCCGGGCTCGGTTCGCAGAACAGCGCTCGATGTAACGGCAGCAGTCGACGATGGAGCGCGAGCGCTTCGACCGGCCTGCCGTCCAGCCATGCCTCCTGCATGGCGGCACAGAGCGCCGGGGCGACGTTGGCCGTCACCGAAATGCAACCAACTCCGCCTTGCGCGTTGAACGCCAGCGCGGTCGGGTCTTCGCCCGACAACTGGCAGAATTCTTTGCCGCAGGTCTGCGTCTGGAGCAGCGGTCGCACCAGGTCGGTGGTCGCATCCTTGACACCGACGATACGCGGCAACCCCGCCAACCGCCCCATCGTCTCCGGCGTCATGTCGACCACCGATCTTGGCGGGATGTTGTAGATGATGATCGGAAGGGCACAGGCGTCGTGAATGGCTGCGTAATGCTGGAAGAGACCTTCCTGGCTGGGCTTGTTGTAGTAGGGCGTGACCACCAAGATCCCTTGGGCGCCGACGGCTTCCGCATGTTTGGCGAAGCGGATCGCCTCGGCGGTGTTGTTCGAGCCGGCGCCGGCGATCACCGGCAACCGGTTGCCGGCGGCCTCGACGACCAGGCTGATGACGCGCTCGTGCTCGTCGTGACTGAGCGTCGGACTCTCGCCGGTGGTGCCGACGGGCACGATTCCGTGAGTTCCCGACGCGACATGCCAATCAACCAGAGATTTCAAGGTCGGCTCGTCGACCTGACCGTTGCGAAACGGCGTGACGAGCGCCACGATGGACCCGCGAAACATCTCTACCCCCTGCGTCGGCCGGCGCCATTTGCCCGGCCGGCGAGCATAGGAAGGTGGGGTGTCAGCGGCAAGCAAGGAGGCACGACCCTCGGACCGGTCGCGCACTTCTGACCAGGGAGAAGGACCGAATGGCGACGCCGAAGGCGGACCGTCGGCCGTGGCTCGTCGCCGCGGCGGTGGTGATGACGTTGGTGGCGACCTTGCCCGCTCGCGCCCAGTCGTTGAGCGGCGGCGAGCGGAGCCAGCTGATCCAGGCGCTCGATGCCGCCAGGAACGAGGCCTGGGACCGCGCGGCGCTTCTCGCACGCGACCTGCCAGCACCCCTGCCCACCGCCATCGAATGGCGCCGCCTCCTGCGGCAAGACCCGCCGCCAAGTTTCGACGAGCTGGCGAGCTTCCGCCTGTCGCGCCCGGATTGGCCGGGCGAGCGCACCCTGGCCGCCCGGACGGAGAAGGCGGCACTCGACGCGCCGACGAGCACGGTCTCCGCCTACTTCCAGCGCTTCCAGCCCGTCACGGCGCACGGCCACTGGGCCTACGCGCGCGTGCTCAGCGCCGCCGGTTCGGCCGACGCAGCCGCTCAGGCGCGCGCGGCGTGGCGCGACAGCTCCGCCTTCACCGCCGGTGAGGAATCGCGGTTTTTGGGCGAATTCGGCAATGTGTTGACGCTCGACGATCACCGCGCCCGGCTGGACGACTTGGCTTGGCGCGGCCAAACCTCGGCCGCCGAGCGCGGCCTCGACTACGTCGACAGCGACTACCGGAAACTGATCGCCGCACGACTCGCCGTGCGCACCGATCGACCTGGCCTCGACGCGAGGGTCGCCGCGGTGCCGCCCGCGCTGCAAGCCGATGCCGGTCTTCTTTACGAGCGCGCCCGCTATCGGCGCCGCGCCGGCAACGAAGCCGGAGCCGCCGAGATCCTGCTCACCCCCACCCGCGACGTGGGTGGCGGCAGCCGATGGTGGGACGAACGACGCTACGCCTACCGAGAGGCGATCCTCGACGGCAACATGCGCCTCGCCTATCGCCTCGCCGCCGGCCACGGCCAGCCCGACGGCAGCGGCTACGCCGACAGCGAGTGGCACGCCGGCTGGCTCGCCTTGCGCTATCTCGACCGTCCGGCCGACGCCCTGGCGCATTTCGAACGCATGGACCGCGCCGTCGACACCCCGATCAGCAAAGGCCGAGCAGCCTATTGGGCCGGTCGCGCCGCAGAGGCGATGGGGCGGATCGACGAGGCCCGGGCCTGGTACGAGCGAGCTGCGGCCTTCGGGATCACGTTCTATGGCCAGGAGGCCGCGGCGCGGCTCAGCCGGGCACCGGTCATCGACCGGGTTCTGCCGACCAGCGACCTCGCCAGCTACCGCACCCGCGAGCTGCCGCGGCTCGCCTTGTTGCTGGGCCAGGTCGACGACACACTGATCCTGCCGTGGGTGACCCGCGACCTGGTGCAGGACGGAGAGAGCGTGGCGGAGATCGCCAACGGCATCGCGATCGCACAGGAAGTCGGACGCTACGACAGCGCGATCGGCGGCTACATCCCGCTCTATCGCGCCGGTGCCGTCAGCGCCGGTGCGAGCCATCCGGTGCCGACACGATTCCCGGGCCTGCTCCGACCGGCGGACGCCAGCGTTTCGCCGGCATTGGCCTTGGCGATCGCCCGCCAGGAAAGCCGTTTCAACCCAGCCGCGGTCAGCCGCGCCGGCGCTCGTGGCTTGATGCAGCTGATGCCGGCGACCGCCCAGCAGGTCGCCCGCAAGGCCGGGCTACCCCAGGACGTCGGACGACTGACCCGCGACCCGGACTTCAACGCCAGCCTCGGCAATCGCTATCTGGGCGATCTCGTTCGCCGGTTCGGCGACACGTCCCTTGCTGCCGCCGGCTACAACGCCGGCCCGGGCCGCCCGGCGCAGTGGATCGAGCGCTTCGGCGATCCGCGGCGCATGGATCGCTTCGACTACATCGACTGGCTGGAACGGATCCCGTTCAGCGAGACCCGAAACTACGTCCAACGGGTGATCGAGGGTCAGCGGGTCTACGACTACGTGCTCGCCGGCGGTTGAGGGTCGTCGTCGGCCGGCGGCGCGGCACGCACGATCTGCAGCTTGTAGTTCGTCGTCATCGCGGCCAGTGCCGCCAAGGCCGCGATGACGGGCGCCGCGAACACCATGACCCCGGCCACGGCAGCACCTGCGGCGACGGGAATCTCGATCGCCACGTCGCCGCCGGGCTTGCAGACCCGGATGTTGCGCACCGTGGCCTCGCTGGCCAGAGCCTTGATCCGGTCGACCAGCTTGGCCGGCGCCACGTCGACCTCTTCGGTCCAGATTCGCTCACCTGGACCTGGGCCTTTCTCATGTTCCATCTGACTGCTCCTCCTGCCGTCCGCGCGCCGCACCGGCGCGCGGGGCGCTCATCAATTCCAGTGGCGTCCTAGACGATCCGCGTCGGCCACGCCTCGACGGTGAACGGGTTGGGCAACGGCCGCCGCAACGGCCTCGCACGCTGCTTGTCGAAGACGAGCGTCGACCACGATCCGACCGTGAGGTGATGGACGAGCGTCAGTCCTTGCCGGCGATGCGCCAGGAGCACCGCTTCCGTCTGGTTGCTGATCAGCCCGGAAACGACAGCGGTGCCGCCCGTCGACAAGGCATGGGCGAGGCTGCCTGCCATCGCACAGAGCGGACCGGCGAGAATGTTGGCGAAGATGAGATCGAACCGGCCGGCGCGACGCAAAGCCGGTCGGTCGTAGCCGTTGGCCACCGCCGTTCGCAGCCGGGTGGCAACGCCGTTCCTGACCGCGTTGTCGGCCGCCACCCGAACCGCCTGCGGGTCGATGTCGACCGCCAGCGCACGGGCACTCGGCTGGCACTTCGTCGCGGCGACGGCAAGGATTGCCGAACCGCAGCCCATGTCGAGGATGCGCCGGAAACGCCGCCGCCGGAGCAGCTGATCCAACGCCAACAGGCACCCCTGGGTCGAACCATGCTCGCCCGTGCCGAAGGCGAGGCCGGCGTCGAATGCGAGCTGCACCGCATCAGGTGGCGGCTGCACCTGGACGTGGCTGCCATGGACCCAGAAGCGGCCCACCTGGAACGGCGGAAAGCTGCGGCGGGTAGCCTCCAGCCAGTCGGCGTCGTCGAGCGCCTCCACCGCCATCTCGCCCTCGCCGGGGGAATCTTCACCGAGAGAGCGCGAGAGCCGCCAGGCCAGTTCGTCCAGATCGGGCGTGTGGCGCACCAGCAGCTCGCAGAACCAGCGACCCTCTTCCTCGAACACGGCGATGCTCTCGCTGGCTTCGTCGACCGCCTGGAACACGGCGTCGACGTCGTCGATGCGAACGGGGAAGCGGATCTGGTACAGCGCCGGCACGGCACCGGGCGCCGAGACGTCGGGCGCACTCATCGCACCGGCTCCACGAAGCTCTCGATGACCTTCTTGCGACCGGCCTTCTCGAAGGCGATGTCGAGCTTGTTGCCTTCGACGCCCTCGACGCGACCATAGCCGAACTTCTGATGGAACACGCGCTCGCCGACGCCGTATCGGCCCTCGGCAACCAGAGGCTCCGCAACGGCGTCGATCACCGGCGCCACCCGTTGCCGCGCCCGATTGAAACGTGCCAGCGGGTCGCCCTCCCGCTTCTTGGGCACTCCGGGCGAGCGCAGTCGCGTGCTGGCGAAGCCGTCGCGGTGCAAGAACTCGCAGTGCGATGCCGGCAGCTCCTCCACGAACCGCGACGGCACGCTCGACACCCAACCCTGGTACATTCGCCGGTTGGCGGCGAACAAGACGGTGCAACGCCGCCGCGCCCGCGTGATGCCGACGTACGCAAGACGCCGCTCCTCCTCGAGCGCAGCCCGTCCGTGCTCGTCGAGCGCCCGCTGGTTCGGAAAAACGCCTTCCTCCCAGCCGCCGAGGAACACGTCGCCGAACTCCAGTCCCTTGGCGCCGTGCAGGGTCATGATGCTGACCATATCGGCGTCCGGGTCGCTCGCGTTGTCCATCACCAAACTGACGTGCTCCAGAAAGCCGGCCAGGGTGTCGAACTCACCGACCGCTTGCACGAGCTCCTTCAGATTCTCCAGGCGACCGGGTGCGTCGGGCGATTTGTCGGTCTGCCAGCGGCCGACATACCCGGACTCCTCGAGCACGATCTCGGCGACTTCGCGCCCGGTACGCTCCTCCATCAGCCGCCGCCAGCGGGCGAAATCCGTCAACAGGGACGCCAGGGCCCGCCGTGGGCGCGGCTTCAGCTCGTCGGTGGTCAACAACTCCGCGGTCGCGGCGACCAAGCTGCGGCCGGCGGCACGGGCATGGGCGCGGAGCTCGGCCATGGTGCTCTCGCCGAGGCCGCGCTTCGGCACGTTGACGATCCGCTCGAACGCCAGATCGTCATCTGGCTGCACCAGCACCCGCAGATAGGCGATACCGTCGCGGACCTCGGCACGCTCGTAGAAACGGGGGCCGCCGACGACGCGATAAGGCAAGCCGATGGCGATGAACCGCTCCTCGAACGAGCGGGTCTGGAAGCCCGCGCGGACGAGCACTGCAGCATCCGCCAAACGACCACCGGCGCGCTGTAACGCCTCCAGTTCCTCACCGACGAACCGAGCCTCCTCCTCGTCGTCCCAAAGCCCGGCGACGCGCACCGGCTGGCCGAGCTCGTCCTCGGTCCAAAGCGTCTTGCCGTGGCGCTGCTCGTTCTTCGCGATCAGCCCCGCGGCGCAGCCGAGGATATGCCCCGTCGAGCGATAATTGCGCTCCAAACGCACCACCGTCGCGCCTGGGAAGTCGCGCTCGAAGCGCAGGATGTTGCCGACCTCGGCGCCGCGCCACGAGTAGATCGATTGATCGTCGTCGCCGACGCAGGTGAGGTTGCGGTGGCCCTGGGCGAGCAAGCGCAGCCAGAGATACTGGGCGACGTTGGTGTCCTGGTACTCGTCGACCAGGACTGCCTTGAAGCGGCGCTGGTAGCCCTCCAGCACGTCGAGTTCGCGCTCGAACAAGGTCAAGCCGTGCAGCAACAGGTCGCCGAAGTCGCACGCATTGAGCGTCACCAAGCGTGCCTGGTAGGCGCGGTAAAGCTCGACCGAGCGGCCGAGCGCAAAGTCGCCGTGCTCCGACGCCGGCACCTTGTCGGGTGTCCAGCCGCGGTCCTTCCACCGCTGGACGATCCCCATCAGCACCCGGGCCGGCCATTTCTTGTCGTCGAGGTCGTGGTCGCGGACCACCTGCTTCAAGAGCCGCTGCTGATCGTCGGCATCGAGAATCGTGAAGTTCGCCTCCAGGCCGACGCGCTCGGCGTGCTGGCGAAGGATCCTCGCGCCGATGGCGTGGAAAGTGCCCAGCCACAGCCCTTGGACCGGGCGCCGGATGAGCGCCTCGACCCGGCTTCCCATTTCGCGGGCAGCCTTGTTGGTGAAGGTCACGGCGAGCACTTCGCCGGGGCGAACCCGTCCCTCCAGCAACAGGTGACCGATGCGAGTGGTCAGGACGCGTGTCTTGCCCGTGCCGGCACCGGCCAGCACCAGGAGCGGGCCGTCAGGTGCGGTGACCGCGGCCCGTTGCTCCGGGTTCAGCCCGACGAGATGCGCCGGCTCTGCTACCTCCAACGCGCGATCATCCGCGCGCAACTCGGGCAAGGCTCATCTCCCTGATCGCCGAACCCGGAGTCTAGGCGCAAACCGTCGGTCGCGCACCTGCTTCGGTGCCCGTGCCGCGGGGTCAGCGCTCACCGCGCTCGCGCGCTCGGGCCTCCAGCACCGCCTGGTTGTAGGCCAGCACCAAGTCCCGCTGGCGGACGTGACCAGCGAGCTTGGGCTCGTCGGCGGAGACGACGACGGGGACGTGGTCGTCGCTCTGCATCGCCACCCGCCGCCAGGCGGTGTCCAGGTCGTCGGCGGCGTGCAGCACGAGGGGTGCAGGCCGCGCCAGATCCGCGGCGGCGGACAGACCATCGCTCGTCGGCTCGAACGCCGCGGCCGCCAGGTCGGCGAACCGCACCTCGCCGACGAAGCTGCCGGCATCGTCCTCGACGTAGATCGGCAGCGCACTACGCTCGAAGCAATGCACAAGATCGACCAAGGGCGCGTCGACGCCGACCAAGTGGTAGTCGCGATGCAGGAGTTCACGTACGTGACGGCGGGCCAAGAGCCGCTCTTCCATCGGTTTGTCGACCTCGATTCCTTGGGTCGTCAGTTGCCACGTGAAGAAGGACTGGCCGTGGATCTGCATCGTGAACACGGTGGCGATCGCTACGGTGACCATCAGCGCCAGGGTCATCTCGTAGTCTTGGGTCAACTCGAAGATCATGGCGCTGGTCGAGAGCGGCGCACCGAGAACCGCACCGGCGACCGCGCCCATGCCGAGCATCCCGTACAACGCGTCGCTCGAGCTAGGGCCGGGGGTGAGGCTGCTAGCAAGCATCCCGAAACCGATCCCGACGAGAGCGCCGAGCATCAAGGCCGGGCTGAAGATGCCGCCGCCGAACCGCGAACCGAGGCACACCGCCGTCGCGACACACTTCGCCAGTGCGAGGGCGAGCACGAGTTCGAGGTCCATGCCGTCGCGCAGTGCGCCGACGGTCGTCTCGTAGCCGACCCCCATCACGTGCGGGAAGCCGAGGGCGATGATGCCCGTGACGAGACCAGCGATCGCCGGCCTGAGCCAGCGACGCACGCGCCAGTGTTCGTGAGCCGCGTGGACGAGGCCGATCCCTTTGAGGAGGCCGACGGCGACGATACCGCAGACCAACCCCAACAGGGCGAAGGCCGGGAACTCGAGGAACGACGCGATTTCCTGCGGCGGCAGGAACGGCACCGCCATGTCGCGCTCGTAGAGCCGCACCACGATGGTACCGATGACCGAGGCGATCACCACCGGCGACAGGGCGGCGAGCGCGTAGTGACCGATCACGACCTCCAGTGCGAACAGCACGCCGGCGATCGGCGCATTGAACGCAGCCGCGATGGCGGCCGCCACGCCCGATGCCAGGAGCGTGCGGGCCATGCGCGGGTCGAGGCGAAAGCGCTCGGCCACGGCAGACGCCATCGCCGCGCCGAGATGGACGATCGGCCCCTCGCGACCAACCGAGCCGCCGACGCCGATGGCCAAGCTGTTGACCAATGCCGCCGAAGCGCCATGAGCGAGTGGAATTCCGCTGCCACGAAACCGTACCGTCTCGATCACCTGGGCGACGCCGTTCGGCTGGTCGCCGGGCAGCACGCGGCTGCAGAGGATGCCGATCAGAAGGCCACCCAAGGTCGGCACCAACAAGAGCTGATACCAGGCCAGCGATGCCACGACCTCGACCAGCATCCCGGGAGCCAAAACCGACGCCTGCACGGCGTGGAACGCGAGCCCGAACAGGATCGCGCCGCCGCCGGCAAGCGCCCCGGCGGCCAAGGCGAGGACGCCGAGGACGACGTGGTCGCTCCGCCACCAACGGGCGAACGGCTGCTGTCTCACCGCGCCGGTCTCATCGGGTCCGGCTCACTTGGTCTGGCTCGACGCCAGCCGGGCGTCGACTGCAGCGCGGGTCGGGATCGGCGCGACGGCGCCGAAGCCTTGTGTGGACAGGGCCGCGGCGACGTTGGCAAACTGCCCCGCCGCAACCGGATCGCCGGTTTCGAGGAACCGGACCAGGAAGGCACCGTCGAACGTGTCCCCTGCGCCGGTCGCATCGACGACGTCGACCGCGATCGGCGCGACCCGCACCCGCCCGGCCGCCGACGCGACGAGCGCTCCGGCGCCGCCGAGGGTCAGCGCGACGACGCCGGCACCCCGGCGAAGATAGTGGTCACAGATCGCGTCCGGCTGGTCCAACCCGGTCAACGCCTTGGCATCGTCCATGCCGGGCAGCAGGACGTCCGCCATTGCCGCGGTCGCCTCGATGATCGCCCGCGCCCGCGCGACGGGCCATAGCTGGAGTCGCAGGTTGGTGTCGTAAGCCACCTGGGCGCCGGCCGCCTTGGCCTGGTCGATGGCCGCGAACACCGTGTCGCACGCGCTTTCGCTGATGCCCTGGGAGATCGCAGAGACGTGCAGCAAACGGAGCCCGATGGCGAAGTCCCGCGGCAGGTCCGCCGGCACCATGCGGCTCGCCGCCGAACCGGCGCGGAGATAGCTGAAACGGTGACCGTCCGGTCCATGGGTGACGACGTACGCTCCGGTCGCAGCATCCGGATCGCGGATCACGGCGTCGGCCGCGACACCTTCTCGTCGCCACAGGTCGGCCAGCGCGTCACCGAAGGCGTCACAGCCGAGGCGGGTCCAGTAGCCGGCGCGGCCGCCGAGCCGCATCACCGCGATCGCGCAATTCGAGGTGTCGCCGCCGAAGCCCATTCGGTAGAGCGGCGGGTCGGCTGCCGGGTCTTGGTTCAGTTCGACCATCGGCTCGCCGAGACAAAGAACATCGACCATGGCGCACCCAGAAAGAGTGATTGAGCGACCGCTTTGACAGCCGAGCGACAAAATGTCGCTTTGCTGCAACAGCCGCCGCAACGAGCCGGTTTTCCACCGCTTGCCGGCCGACCGGCGAGCGCGGAGGCAACTGTGGCTTCAGGCACCGTTGAGACGAAGGGCACTTTCGTGGCACCACCTCGCAAATGCGTATGAACGAGATGACCGCAGAGCCGGAGTGCTTGCGCCTGACCCCGGCGCGAGCCAGTCGCTGCGCCGTGTGCGGCGTGCGCGAAGCGGCGTTCTGTGCGGTACTCTCGACCAGCGAGCTGCAGCAGCTGCACGCCATGTCGTCACAGAAGCTGTTCGAACCGGGCGAGTTGATCGTCGAAGAGGACGCCGCAGTTCGCCAAGTCGCGAACGTGCTCGGCGGCACGATCAAGCTCTTCAAGCTGCTACCCGACGGCCGACAGCAAATTACCGGCTTCCTCTTTGCTGGTGATTTCCTCGGACCGATGCTGTCGGGCGAGTACGCCACCTTCGCCGAGGCGGTGACGCAGGTCGAGCTCTGCCTTTTCGATCAAGACCGGTTGCGCGAACGGATGGATGCTTGGCCGCATCTGGAGCGACGGTTGTTCGAGGACGCTACTGCGACCCTCGATCGTGCGCTCGATTGGATGCTCCTGCTCGGCCGCAAGACCGCGACGGAACGGGTCGCCTCGTTCTTTTTGATGCTCACGGATCGGGTCGGTGAAGCGTCCAGCAACCGGGTCATGGTCGAAGTGCCGATGAGCCGTGCCGACATCGCGGACTATCTGGGCCTGACGATGGAAACCGTCAGCCGCCAGATCTCGCAGCTGAAGCGGCAAGCCATCCTCACGTCCCACGGCGCTCACGGCGTCGAGGTCATCGATCTGCGTGGGCTACGCCGGCTGGGTGGCAGCGACTAAAGTCCTCGAGCTACGGAGGCCGGCCCGCGCCCTTCGTTGATCCAGATCAGCGACGTCCACACCGGGTCCGCTAGGCTTCTTGCGTCCTAGCGACGAGGCTCGGCGCGCGTCCCCCCCCTCCACGCGTCGAGCTTCTTCGTTGGGGCGATCGACGTGCGTCGGACGGATGCAGTCGCGACGCGGTTCCGCTAGAGTTTGCCCGGATCCACCACCGCTGCGTAGCGGGCAAGCCGCGGAGAACGATGTCCATGTCCGAACCCAACCCGAACAACCCGTCGCTGGGCGAGCGTCTCAACCAAGTCATCGGCTGGGTGCAGCGTCGCACGCGCGACGAGTGGATCATGTTCGGCATCGGCGTCGTGGTCGGCTTGGTCATCGCCTGACCGATCGACGGCTATCGCCAGCGCGCGACCTCGGCTATCAGCCGGGCGGATCGAACTTGGAGGGAAACATGAAGTTCTTCGTCGACACGGCCAACGTTGACGAGATCGCGGAGTTGGCGAGTTCTGGCCTGCTCGACGGCGTGACGACGAACCCGTCGCTGATCGCCAAGAGCGGTCGCCCGTTCCTACAGGTCGTCCGCGAGATCTGTGGCCTGGTCGACGGCCCGGTGAGCGCGGAGGTCACCGCCACCGATGCCGAGACGATGGTTGCCGAGGGCCGCAAGCTCGCCGACCTCGCGCCGAACGTCTGCGTGAAGCTGCCTCTCACCTGGGACGGGCTGAAGGCCTGCCGTGAACTGAGCCGCGACGAGATCGACGTCAACGTCACCTTGTGTTTCACCGCCCTGCAGGCGCTCTTGGCGGCCAAAGCCGGTGCGACGTTCATTTCGCCCTTCGTCGGCCGACTCGAAGACATCGGCACCGACGGGATGCAGCTCATCGCCGACATCTGTGACGTCTATGCCCAATATCCGGCACTGGAGACCGAGGTGCTGGTCGCCTCGGTGCGCAGCCCGATGCATCTGTTGCAAGCGGCCAAGCTCGGCGCAGACGTGGCGACGCTACCACCCGCCGTGCTGAAGCAGCTCGTCCAGCATCCGCTGACCGACAAGGGGCTTGCCGGCTTCTTGAAGGACTGGGAGGCGACGGGCCAGTCGATCCTCTGACCGGACCGCCGGTCAAGGCCGCCGGGAAGCATCCCGCTGCCATAGCCGCCTGGTGTCGGCGGGCAGGACGAAGCGTGGAGCCAGGTCGTCGAGCCTGAGCGCTAGCCCGCCTCTGGACCAAAGCTCGCCACGGGTGATCGTCGGCGTGGCCGAGCACGGAACGTCGGTAGCGACGTTCACCACCAAGTCGGCCTCGATGCAGTCCCGCAACAGGGCGTTGGGGCGTAGCGCCAAGGCGACGGTGCCGCCGGCGCCGACGAGACGGCAGCCGCGATCATCGCACCTGACGCCGGTACTACCGCCGGGCTCGGCGAACGCTTCGATCCCGAGCGCGCGCCGCCAACCACGAAGCACGAAGCCACTGCGCCGCTCGACGACGAGCGCGTAGCCGCCGTCTGCCTGACGCATCGCTGCCATCGACCCGGCGCGATCGACGACCAGATCGGGCGGGCGCGAGCCGAGGATCCAGAGCACCGCAGCCAGCGCCGGGACGATCGCCGCCCGCGCCAGCCGGCCGCGCCACAGTACCGCCCACAAGCCGGCGACGGTCAGGAGGGCGATGGCGCCGCCCGGCGGGTGCGCCACGTCGAAGAACGCGCCCGGCCAGCCGGAGGTCGCTGCCGCCGTTGCCAGAACGAGATCGATGCCAGCCGCGGCGAGGCCCAGGATCGGCGCGTCGAGGCCGAGTGGCATCAGCAATAGTGCCAGGAACGCCAACGGCATGATCCAGAACGCCATCAACGGTACGGCGACGAGGTTGGCCACGATACCGTGGGCCGGGAGCCGGCCGAAGTGGAAGGCCGCGAACGGGGCGGTCGCGAGGGTTGCGATCACCGTCGTTACCGCAACGCCCAGCACGTAGGTCAACAGCAGCCCCGGCGCACCGGCTTCGCGGTCGACCGGACGCCAGCGCCAGCGCTCGTAGACCGCGACCAACGAGGTCACGGCGGCGAACGACATCTGAAAGGATGCGCCGTAAAGGGCGGCCGGATCGATCGCCAAGACGACCACCGCAGCGAACGCCACGAGCCGCAGCGAGATCGCCTCGCGGTCGAGCAACATCGCGACCAGCACCACGGCGATCATCAAGAAGGCGCGCTGCGTCGGCACCGTGGCGCCGGCCAGCACCAGATAGAGGGTGGCCGCGAGGAGGCCGACCACCGCGGCCACGCGGTGCGCTTGAACCCGTACCGCGAGCCACGGCAACAGGCAGATGCCATAGCGAACCACGACGAAGACGGTGCCGGCCACCAAGCCGAGATGAAGCCCCGAAATGGCCAGGAGATGTGCGAGGCCGGCGCCTTGCATGTTGGTCCAGACGTGCTCTGGCACGTCACCGCGAAGCCCCGTGAGCATGGCCGCCGCAACGCCGCCGGCGTCGCCCGGCACGACCGTCACCACGTGCCGGGCAATGGCGAAGCGGAGTTCGGCAACGCCCCAGCGCGCGCGCTCGGCACTGCTCGCTGCTGCCAGGCGCTCGACGTCACCGAGCGCATAGCCGACCGCACCGAGGTCTTTGAAGTAAGCCCAACGGGCGAAGTCGAACGCCCCCGGCATCACCGGTTCGGACGGCGGCAGCAATCGCGCGCGAACCCGCACGCGATCGCCGACGTGGAGATCGGCATCGAGATTGCGCGTCGTCACGCGGACACGCTCGGGCGGCGGACCGCGCAGTCCGTCCGCAGCCGTGACACGCAGTGTCAGCCGCGCGCCCTCGGCACGCGGCTCGACGAGTTCGACGACGCCGCTGACGAAGGCGACCCGTGGCGCCTGCAGCCGCGGCTGATCCAGGCGCAAAGCTTGCGCTTGAGCAAGCGCGAAACCGAACGACGCTGCCGCAACCAACACCAGGACGGCGCGGCGCCATACGCCAGTGGCACGGGCAGCGGCCACGGCCGCAATGAGGGCGACGCCTGTCGTGACCCAGGCCCAAGCCACCGGTGGCTCGATCGGCCAGCCATGGTAGACGGCGATACCGCCGGCGAATGCCACCGGCAGCAACAGGATCCAGCGCTCGCGTTGCGCCGCCAGTTCGGCGACGACGGCCGCGGCGAACCAAGCGCTCGGTCCGCGCCTCACGCCAACGCCTGGAGAGACGCGTTCCGGCGCCGGGTCGATCGTGCTATTCCGCGCCACCCGTCGTCAGGCCAGCCGTCGAGGTCATCCGTTGTCCGTTACCACACGTTTCGCTCCATCGCCCACGGGATTTCTCCATATAGGCGGAGCGCGTACGGCTCTGTTCAACTGGCTGTACGCGCGCCATCACGAGGGCAAGTTCCTGTTGCGGATCGAAGACACCGACCGAGAGAGGTCGACCGAAGCCGCCGTCGACGCGATCTTCGATGGCCTCGACTGGCTCGGCTTGGATGCCGACGCGCCGGCAGTCTACCAGTCGTCCTGCCGCGCCCGCCACGTCGAGGTGGTGGACGAGCTCTTGGCCAACGGCAAGGCCTATCGCTGCTGGTGCTCACCTGACGAGCTGGCAGCGATGCGCGACCGCGCTCGAGCCGAGAAGCGGCCCATCCGCTATGACGGTACCTGGCGCGACCGCGACCCGGCCGAGGCACCGGTCGGCGTCGATCCGGTGATCCGCATCCGCATGCCGCAGACCGGCGAGACGGTCATCGACGACGCGGTCCAGGGGCGCGTGGTCGTCCAGAACGCCGAGCTCGACGACATGGTTCTGCTCCGCGCCGATGGTACCCCGACGTACATGCTGTCGGTGGTGGTCGACGACCACGACATGGACGTGACCCACGTGATCCGCGGCGACGACCATCTGAACAACGCGTTTCGTCAGGCGCAGGTGTTCGAGGCGATGGGCTGGCGCCTGCCGGTGTTCGGCCATCTGCCGCTGATCCACGGCGCCGACGGGGCGAAGATGTCGAAACGCCACGGCGCGGTCGGCGTCGATGCCTATCGCGACATGGGCTTCCTGCCGGAGGCGATGCGGAACTATCTGCTGCGCCTCGGCTGGTCGCACGGCGACGACGAGATCATCTCGACAGCGCAGGCGATCGCCTGGTTCGATCTCGATGCCGTCGGCCGTTCGGCGGCGCGGTTCGACGTCGACAAGTTGACGGCACTCAACGCGCACTACCTACGCGAGCGGGGGGACGACGAACTGGTTGCGATGCTGGTGCCGCGGCTGGAGGCGCTCGGCTTCGCGGTCGAGCCGGCTGGTGAGTCACGGCTGCGGCGGGGCATGGCCGGATTGAAGCAACGGGCGCGGCGGCTCGACGACCTGGCGGAAAGCGCCGCCTTCTACGTTGCCTCGCGCCCCATCCCGGTGGACGCGAAGGCCGCGAAGGTGCTCGATGCCGACGCGCAGGAGCGCTTGCGCGTCTATGCCGCAGCGCTGGAGGACACCCGGCCGGCGTTCGCCGAGCCGGCTTTGGAGGGCCACGCCCGTGCTGTCGCCGAGCAACTCGGCGTCGGCTTTGGCAAGCTCGCGCAACCCTTGCGTGCAGCCCTGACCGGGCGCGGAGTGTCCCCTGGACTGTTCGACGTGATGATGGCGCTCGGCGAGGCCGAGGTCCGCGCACGGCTGACGGATGCGATCGCGCGCAAGTGACACCACCATAGGTGCGAATTGATCGGCCAGTGGGTGCTCACTATCGTCCGCGCCGGGTGCGTGCGCGCGTACGGCGGCAGCGCAACGAACGACAACAAGCGAGGACTACGGGATGAACGACAACGCCAGTGGCGGCGCGGCGGCTTTGGAGATCGGCGGCGACAAGCACGTCGACTTCCCGATCCTCCAGGGCTCCGTCGGACCGGACGTGCTCGACATCCGGAAGCTCTACGGCGCGACTGGCTGCTTCACCTACGATCCAGGCTTCACCTCGACGGCCGCGTGCCGTTCGAAAATCACCTACATCGACGGTGACGAAGGTATCCTGCTGCATCGCGGCTACCGGATCGAGGATCTGGCGGAAAAGAGCGACTTCCTCGAAGTCGCCTACCTGATCCTGTTCGGCGAGCTCCCGAACCTCGAACAGCGCGAAGAGTTCGTGAACGGTGTGACCTACCACACCATGGTTCACGAGCAGGTGATCAACCTGATGCGCGGGTTCCGGCGCGACGCCCACCCGATGGCGGTGCTGATCGCCATGGTCGGCGCCCTCTCGGCCTTCTATCACGAAGACCTCGACATCAACGATCCGCACAACCGGTTGATCGCCACCTATCGGCTGATCGCCAAAATCCCGACGATCGCCTCACTCGCCTACAAGTTCTCGGTGGGTCAGCCGTTCATGTACCCCCAGAACAAGCTGAAGTACGCCGAAAACTTCCTGCACATGATGTTCGCCGTGCCGTGCGAGCCTTACGAGATCGATCCGGTGCTGGCGAAGGCACTCGACCGCATCTTCATCTTGCACGCTGACCACGAGCAGAACGCGTCGACGTCGACGGTACGGCTGGTCGGCTCGACCGGCGCGTCGCCTTACGCCGCGATCGCCGCCGGCATCGCGTCCTTGTGGGGCCCAGCCCACGGCGGCGCCAACGAGGCGGTCGTCACCATGCTCGGCGAGATCGGCTCGGTCGACCGCATTCCCGAGTTCGTCGCCCGGGCGAAGGACAAGGACGACGCCTTCCGCCTGATGGGCTTTGGCCACCGCGTCTACAAGAACTACGATCCGCGGGCCGGCGTCCTGAAATCGAGCGCCGACGACGTGCTCGATTTGTTGGGCCAAAAGAACAATCCCAAGCTGGCGATCGCCAAAGAGCTGGAGAAAATCGCTCTCGAAGACGACTACTTCCAGGACCGCAAGCTGTTCCCGAACGTCGATTTTTACTCCGGCATCATCTTGGAAGCGATGCGAATCCCAACCTCGATGTTCACCGCTATCTTCGCCCTCGCGCGGACGGTGGGTTGGGCAGCGCAATGGAACGAGATGATCGAGGATCCGGAGCAGAAGATCGGCCGCCCCCGCCAGCTGTACACGGGCGAGCCCGAGCGCCCGTTCCTGCCGATCGACCAGCGCCGCTGAGCGAAGCCCGACGCGTCGGCGCCTGCGGCCCAAGACGTCGGCGCTTTCGACGGCCGTCCACGCACATGTTCGCAAGCAACCGAGCACGCCCTCTAGCCTAAAGATGCACCATCGGGCGCCAGGAGTTGTTGCGACGACCGACACCCTAAGTCACCATGGTCGGCCAATGCGGCGGCCGACCTGGGTGGGGTCGATGACGCGAACGACCGGGTCACCGGTGGCCGTGCTTGGAGGGGCGCAGCGATGCTCACGATCGATGTCGACAAGATCAGGTTCATCATCGAGAAGGCTCGCGTCTTCGACGCGGACATGGAAGGCGAAGAGGACGAAGAACTCCACGCCAGCAGCCCACACACGACCGATGAGCTACTCGAGGACGAAGACCTCGACGACAACGAAGAAGACGATCCGGTCTATGACGAAGTCCGCGAGATCATCAACGACCTGAACGAAGACGAACAGGTCGAGCTCGTCGCGCTGACCTGGGTCGGGCGCGGCTCCTACGGCGCTGACGAGTGGGAGAGCGCAATGGCGGAGGCGCAGCGCGCGCACAACAGCCGCACGGCCGAGTACCTCCTCGGCATTCCGCTACTGGCGGACTACCTCAGCGAAGGCCTCGCTGCGTTCGGCGAGACGCTGGACGCCTGAACAGGGTCAACGCAGCCGTTCGAGAATGCTCACGTAGTTGGCGACCGCCGCGCCACCCATGTTGAAGACGCCCGCCTTGGCGGCGCCGTCGATCTGAATGTCGCCGGCCGATCCGGCAAGCTGCATACATGCCAGGGCGTGCATCGACACGCCGGTGGCGCCGATCGGGTGTCCCTTGGACTTCAGACCGCCCGACGGATTGACCGGCAGACGGCCGTCGCGCTCCGTCACACCCTCCTCGGTCAAGCGGGCCCCCTGCCCCGGCGCGGCCAGACCCATCGCCTCGTACTCCAAGAGCTCCGCGATCGTGAAGCAGTCGTGGGTCTCCACCAAGTCCAGGTCGTCCAGGCTCAGACCGCTGGCGACAAGAGCGCGAGTCCACGCCTCGCGACAGCCTTCGAACGCCACGATGTCGCGCTTCGACATCGGGAAGTAGTCGTTGACCTGCTCCGCCGCCCGAAACACCACGACCTGCGACGAGGTCAGCGCCGTGTCGACGTCGCTCAGCACCAGGGCCGCAGCACCGTCGGACACCAGGGAGCAGTCGGTGCGCTTCAGCGGCCCTGCCACGTAGGGGTTCTTCTCACTTTCCTCCCGGCAAAACGTGAAGCCCAAGTCCTGCTGGAGATGAGCCAACGGGTTGCCGGCACCGTTGCGGTGATTCTTGGCGGCGATCCGCGCCAGCGCATCGGACTGATCGCCGTGGCGCTGGAAGTACGCTTGGGCGATACGACCGAACACACCGACGAAACCCCCTTCGATGCCGCCTTCCTCAGCCAGATAGGCAGCCTTGATCAGGACGTCGCCGACGGCCTTGCCGGAGACCTCGGTCATCTTCTCGACGCCCACTACGAGCACCCGGCGGGCGCGGCCCGCAGCAATGGCATTCAGGCCCTGGTGGATCGCCGCACTGCCGGTGGCGCAGGCATTCTCCACCCGGGTGGCCGGCGTGAAGCGGAGCCCAGGATCGAGTTGCAAGACGAGAGACGACGGAAACTCCTGCGGCACGAACCCGCCGTTGAACTGTCCGACGTAGATCGCGTCCACGTCCTTCGGCTCCAGCGCCGCATGGGCCAGCGCGTCGGCACCAACCTCGACGATCATCTCCTCGACGCTGACACCCTCACGCTTGCCGAACTTCGAATGCGCCCATCCGATGATGCAGCCCGTCATCGCCCACTCCGCCGGTTACCGAAGGCCCGATCGCCGACCGCTACCTATGCACTATGAGCGCTCGACGACGGAACCCGTCAAGGCAACGCCGAACGCGCGGTCACTGGCGCCGACGACAGTGATGTCTGGAGCGTTGCCTTGCCCGACGGTCCGCCGCCATGGTCGACCGACATGCCCGACGTCCTGCCACCCAGCACACGCCGCCCGGACCCGAACGAGCCCGCTCCTTCATGTTGATGGCCAGCGATCCGATCGACCTGACGTTCGCGGCCACCGGCGCCCTGCTCGCCGGTATCGTCCGCGGTTTTTCGGGCTTCGGCGCGGCGATGATCCTGGTGCCGATCCTGGCAGCTACCCATGGGCCGCAGCTCGCGGTGCCGGTTCTGCTCCTGGTCGACATGGGGCCCACCATGCCGCTCGCTTGGCGAGCTCGGCGCCATTGCGCGTGGCGGGAGGTGCTGCCGCTGGCGACCGGATTCCTGGTGGCGATGCCGTTCGGCGTGCTGGTCCTGCTCGCCGCCGACCCGGTCACATTGACCCGCACGATGGCGATCCTGGTGATCGTCGTTGCTGCCGCCATGGCGCTCGGCCTGAGGCGGACGCGCCCGCCAGGGCTGCCGGCGACGCTGGCCGTCGGCGCCAGTGCCGGGCTCCTTTCCGGCTCCACCGGCATCGGTGGGCCACCGGTCGTGCTCTTTTGGCTCAGCGGGCAGGACGCAGCACCACGAACCCGCGCGAACGTCATGGTCTACTTTGCGCTGAGCGGCGTCATCGGCCTCGTCGCGCTCACCACAGCCGGCCTGATCACGCCGGAGGTCGTGGCTTTTTCGCTGGCGTTGATGGTGCCCTACGGCGGCGGTCTGTGGCTGGGCGCCGCCAGCTTCGGGCGAACCGACGACGCCACCTACCGCCGCTTGGCGCTGGGCCTGATCGCCGCGGTCGGCTTGACCATCCTCGTCACGAGCCTGGGATCGGGCCGATGAGCATGGCGCGGAAGTCGTTGACGTTGGTCAGGGTCGGGCCGGTCACGACCAGGTCGTCGATCGCCTGGAACGCCGTGTAGGCGTCGTTCCGCTCCAGATGCGCCGCCGGTTCGACGCCGGCGGTGCGCATCCTGGCCAGCGTGTCGGGCAGCACGACCGCACCGGCATTGTCCTCGGAGCCATCGATGCCGTCGCTGTCGCACGCCAGCGCCGCGATCTCGCCGGCGCCGCCGAGCGCCAGCGCCAACCCGAGCAGGAACTCGGTGTTGCGCCCGCCCTTGCCGCCGGTCCCACGCACCGTGACCGTCGTCTCGCCGCCGGAGAGGATCGCTGCGGGCGCCGCCACGGGCTGCCCGTGGGCCTGTGCGAACCGCGCAATGCCGGCATGGACGATGCCGACGTCGCGGGCTTCACCTTCGAGCGCGTCGCCGAGCAGCAGCGGCTGCAAGCCGAGGCTCGCGGCCTTCGCTGCGGCCGCCTCCAGCATCAGCCGCGGCGTCGCGATCATCGACGTTTCGGTGGTTGCGAGCTCGGGCGCCCGGGGCTTCGGCGTCTCGTTCGTGGGATCGGCCAGCGCCTCATGGACCGATGCCGGCACGTCCAGCCCATAGCGCCCGACGATTCGCCGAGCCTCGTCGAGCGTCGTCGGATCACCGACCGTAGGGCCCGACGCGACGGCGGCCGGATCGTCGCCCGGCACGTCGGAGATGAGCAGCGTCACGACGCGGGCCGGGTAGGCTGCCGCCGCCAAGCGCCCACCCTTGATCGCCGAGACGTGCCGGCGGACCGTGTTCATCTCCCGGATGTCGGCACCCGAGCGCAGCAGCGCCCGGTTCAAAGCCTGTTTGTCGGCCAAGTTCAGTCCTGGGGCGGGAACCGTCAGCAGCGAGGATCCGCCGCCGGAGATCAATGCGACGACCAAGTCGTCCGCCGTCAGGGGACGAACCGCGTCGAGAATGCGGCCCGCCGCCGCAAAACCGGCCTCATCGGGTGTCGGGTGCGCAGCTTCGACGATCTCGATCCGCTCGCAGGCGACGCCATGGCCATAGCGGGTGACGACCAGACCCTCGAGCGGGCCGTCCCAGGCCTGCTCGAATGCCCGTGCCATCGCCGCCGACGCTTTGCCCGCGCCGACCACCACCGTGCGGCCACGTGGTCGGGTCGGTAGATGGCGCGGCACCAGCAGTGCCGGATCTGCGGCTCGTAGCCCGGCGCGGAAGAGCGCCTCCAATTGCCGCCTGGTCTCGGTCAACTCTGGTCCCCCCGCCGCGTCGAACCCTGACCGTAGCGGGCAGCGCTGGCGTTTGAAACGGTTGGCCGGCCGGCCCAAGCCGTGATGCCGAGTCCGCACGTCGGCGCACGCGCAGAGGGTTGACAATTCGTCGCAGGGGAACACTTCCCGACATGGCCACAAAGACGCGCAGCGAAGCGCCGTGGCTCGACGAACACTGAATATGCCTTTTGGTGTTGAGCGTCCACGAGATCAGGGAGAACGCTATGCGATACGGTGCCGGCGCAGTGTTTGGGTTGCTTGCGGGGGCGGTGTTGACGGGTTCTGGCCCGGCGCTCGCGAGCGACTGGCAACCCAGCAAACCCGTCGAGATGGTGATCATGGCCGGCCAGGGCGGCGGCGCCGATCGCCTCGCCCGGCTGTTTCAGTCGATCATCCAGCAGAACGAGCTCGCCTCGCTGCCGGTGCTACCGGTCAACAAGGGCGGCGGGTCGGGCGCTGAAGCCCTGCGCTACCTCAAGGACCAGGCCGGCGACGAGCATATCGTGATGGCGACGCTCAACAGCCTCTACACCACACCGCTGCGCACCGAGATCGGCGTCGACATCGCCGAGTTCACGCCGCTGGCGCGCATGGCCGTGGATACGTTCGTGCTCTGGGTCAACGCCGACAGCGGCATCACCACCCTTGACGAGTACGTCGCCGCGGTACGCGAAGCCGGGCCCGAGTGGCGCATGGGCGGCACCGGCAGCGGTCAGGAGGATAGTCTGATCACCGCATTGCTCGAGCAGACCTTCGACCTCGACATGACCTACGTCCCGTTCGGTGGCGGCGGTGAGGTCGCGAAGAACCTCGTCGGCGGTCACATCGAATCGTCGGTCAACAATCCGTCGGAGGCGCTTGGCTTCTACGAGGCCGGCCGGGTCGTGCCGATCGCCACCTTCACCGTCGAGCGACTGGATGCGCTGCCCGACGTGCCGACGATGACCGAGTTGGGCCACGACCTCGTCTACACCATGCAGCGGAGCTTCGTCGGCCCCGCCGACATGCCGCCCGAGGCCCGCGACTACTACATCGCTCTGTTCACCGCGCTGAACGATTCGGACGAGTGGCAGACCTACGCCCAGGAGAAGGCGCTCTTGACCGACTTCCTCACGGGCGACGAGCTGATGACCTACTTCCTCGAAGAACGCGAAAAGCACCGCGAGCTGCTGGGCTCGCTCGGCGAACTGAGCGGCTGAGCCGCCGGTTCCGATGCGCCGGGGCGGCCTTCGCACGCCGCTCCGGTCAACGCTTCGATCTCAGTCAACGAACCGGTAGGGCTCGGCGATGCGCACCGCGGAGTGGATGACGGCGGCTTGCCTGATGGCGCTGTCGGTTTGGTTCATGATCCACGCCACGGTCCTGCCGATCGGCTGGGTCGAAGGCTCGGGACCCGGCGGCGGCGCGTTCCCGTTCTGGCTCTCGGTGGTCATGTTCGGCTGCGCGGCGGCGATCTTCGTCCGCGAGTTCCGCGGCTGGCGTGCACTCGGCAATGGCGGCGCGTTTCTCCTGCAGCACAGCTGGCGCCGTCTCATCCTGGTCTGTGCCGCCCTGGCGGTCACCGTCGCGGCGATCCACGTCGTCGGCACCTACGTGGCGGTGCCGCTCTTCATGCTCTTCTACATGCGCGTGTTGGGTGATCACCGCTGGATGATCACGATCATCCTGACGGTGGCGACGCCGATCGTGCTGTTCTTCTTCTTCGAAGTGGCGCTGAAGATCCTCCTCCCCAAGGGTCAGACCGAGCCGTTGTTCTATCCGCTCTATGCGATCTTTCTCTGAGGAACGGCGTCCATGGAAATCATCGGCTTGCTGGCCGAGGGGTTCGCCACCTCGCTGAGCCCGCTCAACGTCGTTCTGATCGTGATCGGGGTCAGCGCCGGCTTGTTCATCGGCGCGATGCCGGGACTGGGCTCGATCAACGGCGTCGCCATCTTGCTGCCGCTGACCTTCGTCGTGCCACCGGCCTCGGCGATCATCTTTCTCTGTGCGCTCTACTATGGCGCGATGTACGGCGGCGCCATCAGCTCGATCCTGCTGGGCATCCCCGGCGCCTCGACGGCGGTCGCGACGACGTTCGACGGCCGTCCGATGGCACTGCAGGGCAAAGCCGGCTTGGCGCTGGTCGCGGCGGCCACCGCGTCGTTCGTCGGCGGCACCGTGTCGGTGGTGCTGTTCACCCTGTTCGCCCAGCCGCTCGCCGAGTTCGCCCTGGCGTTCGGCCCGGCCGAGGAATTCGCGCTGGTGCTGCTCGCCTTCACCACCTTCGTCGGCCTCGGTGGCGACGACGTGCTGAAGACCATTTTGATGATCACGTTCGGGCTGGTGCTCAGCACCGTCGGCCTCGATCTGATCTCGGGCCAGCCGCGCCTGATCTTCTTCGACCTGCCGGGGTTCTACAACGGCATCAGCTTTCTCGTCCTGGCGATCGGCATCTACGGTATCGGCGAGATCTTGTGGACGCTGGAGCAGACACGCGGCCGGCCGACGGTGACCGCAGCCAAGGTCACCTTCCGCGAGATCGGCCGCGGCATCGTCGAGGTCGGCCGCAGCATCAAAGCACTCGGCTCCGGGTCGGTACTCGGTTTCTTCGTCGGCACCCTGCCGGCTGCGGGCGCGACACCGGCGGCGCTGATGGCGTACGGCATCGCCCGGACCACGTCGAAGCACCCGGAGCGGTTCGGCAACGGCGCCGTGGAGGGGGTGATAGCACCGGAAACGGCGAACAATGCGGCGAGCACGGGCTCACTCCTGCCGATGCTTACGCTCGGCATCCCGGGTTCGCCGACCACGGCGCTGCTGCTCGGCGGCATGGTGATGTGGGGACTGATGCCTGGACCGATGCTGTTCATCGAGCAGCAGGACTTCGTCTGGGGCCTGATCTCCAGCCTCTACACCGCCAACGCCATCGCCCTCCTGGTCAACCTGGCGCTGATTCCGTTGTTCGTCTGGGCGCTCCGGATGCCGTTCACCATCCTGGTGCCGGTCGTGTTCACGCTGTGTATCGTCGGCGGCTACGCCCCCAACCAGAACATGCACGACGTCTGGCTGATCGTGGTGTTCGGGGTCTTCGGCTACCTCTTGCGGAAGCTCAACTACCCGATGGCGCCCCTGGTGCTGGCCCTCGTGCTCGGACCGATCATGGAAAAGTCGTTCCGCCAAGCGCTGATCTCGGCGCAAGGCGACCCCCTGACCTTCATCGAGCGGCCGCTCTCGGCTACCTTCGTCGTGCTCGCGGTGGTCTGCTTCGCGCTGCCGTTCCTGAAGCGGCTGCGCCGACGCAGTGCCACGTCCCAACCGGCGGCATAGCCACGACCCTGTCGGCACCGCCCGAGACCAAGAATGCCCTGAAGAGGACCCTGACCCATGGCCTTGACCCTTGCCGAACTCGTCGCCGGGCATCGACCCGATGCCGACGCGATCGGCGCCCCTGACCGCCCCTGGCTCGACTTCGGCGGTCTCCAGGCGCTCGCCGAAACGACCCGCGCCAGTTTGAACGCGATGGGCATCGGCCGGGGCGATCGGGTCGCGATCGTCCTACCCAACGGACCGGAGATGGCGGCCTGCTTCATCGCCGTCGGCAGCGGCGCGACAACGGCACCCTTGAACCCGGCCTATCGCGAGGACGAGTTCGACTTCTACCTGGAGGATCTCCAAGCCAAGGCGCTGATCGCCGCTGCCGACGAAGAGGGGGCGGCGGTGACGGTCGCCCGCCGCCGCGGGCTGCCAGTGGTCCGTCTCGTCCATGACCCGCGGGGGCCAGCCGGCGCGTTCACGCTTCGGGCCGAGCATGCCGCGGGGCCAGCAACGGCCTCTGGGGCCCTCGCGGGTGCCGATGACATCGCGCTCGTCCTGCACACGTCCGGCACGACCTCACGACCGAAGATCGTCCCGCTGTCGCAGCGCAACTTGGCGGCCTCGGCCAACCACATCGGCCATACGCTGGCACTGACGCCGGCTGACCGCTGTCTCAACGTCATGCCGCTCTTTCACATCCACGGCTTGATCGCGGCGGTCCTGAGCTCGCTCGCCGCCGGGGCGTCGATCTGCTGCACGCCGGGGTTCAACGCCTTGCGTTTCTTCGCTTGGCTCGACGACATCAAGCCGACCTGGTTCACCGCCGTGCCGACGATGCACCAAGCCATCCTCTCGCGCGCCGAGCGCAATCCCGAGACACTGGCGCGAGCCGAGCTCCGGTTCATCCGCTCCTCGTCGGCATCCCTGCCACCGCAGGTCATGATTGCGCTGGAAAAAACCTTCGGCTGCCCGGTGATCGAGAGCTACGGCATGACCGAGGCGACCCACCAGATGGCGTCGAACCCGCTGCCGCCCTTGCCCCGCAAGCCGGGTTCGGTCGGCGTCGAGGCGGGGCCCGCCATCCGCATCGCCGATCCGGCGGAGGGGTTCTTCCTGGATCAGGGCGGCGAGGGCGAGGTGGTGATCTCGGGTCCGAACGTGACACCAGGCTACGAGGCCAACCCCGACGCCAACGCCAAAGCGTTCTTCGAGCACCAGGAGCAGCGCTGGTTCCGCACGGGCGACCAGGGGATCATCGACGCCGAGGGCTATTTGCGGATCACAGGACGGTTGAAGGAGATCATCAACCGCGGTGGCGAGAAGATCAGCCCGTTGGAAGTCGACGAGGTACTGATGGACCATCCGGCCATCCAACAGGTCGTCACCTTCGCCATGCCACACGACAAGCTGGGCGAGGACGTGGCAGCAGCGGTGGTCCTCCGCGAAGGGCAGACGGCGGACGAACGCGCCATCCGCGATTTCGCGGCCAAACGCCTGGCGGACTTCAAAGTGCCGCGGAAGATCGTCATCCTCCAGGAGATCCCGAAGGGCGCGACCGGCAAGATGCAGCGCATCGGCCTCGCGCAAAAGCTGGGGCTCTGAACCGGTGCGGATCTGCGTCTACGGTGCCGGCGCCATCGGCGGCCACATCGGTGCCAAGCTCGCCCAGGCCGGCGCCGCCGTCTCCCTCGTCGCCCGCGGCCCGCATCTGGAGGCGATGCAGACCAACGGTTTGACCCTGGTCGAGGCCGGCGAGACCCACAACGTGAAGGTCACCGCGTCGGCCGACCCGGCAACGCTCGGTGCCCAGGACTACGTCATCGTGACGTTGAAGGCGCACCAGGTCCCGGACGTCGTGCCGCTGATGCAACCGCTGCTCGGCCCCGAGACCTGCGTCGTCACGGCGGTCAATGGCGTGCCCTGGTGGTACTTCTACAAGCTCGAGGGTGGGTACGAGAATCGGCGTCTGGCTTCTGTGGACCCCGGTGATGTGCAGTGGGACCGCATCGGTCCCGAGCGGGTGCTTGGCTGCGTCGTCTACCCGGCCGCCGAAGTCAGCGCACCGGGCGTCGTCACCCATGTCGCCGGCGATCGTTACGTGCTCGGCGAACCCTCAGGGGAGCGCACCGAGCGGGCGACGGCGCTGATGAAAGCGCTCCAGGAAGCTGGTCTGAAGGCCCCGATCCGGCCGCGGATCCGCGACGAGATCTGGGTCAAGCTTTGGGGCAATCTGTCGTTCAATCCGGTCTCGGCGCTGACCCGTGCGACCCTCGACGTCATCGGCACCGATCCCGGCACCCGCGCCGTCGTCCGAGCGATGATGGTCGAGGCTCGAGCCATCGGCGAGAAGCTGGGTGTGCGTTTTCCGATCGACGTCGACAAGCGCATCGACGGCGGCGTCTCGGTCGGTGCCCACAAGACGAGCATGCTCCAGGACCTGGAACGCGGCCGTCCCCTCGAACTCGACGCGCTGGTCGGCGCCGTCCAAGAACTCGGTCGGGTCGTCGGCCTGCCGACGTCGACCATCGACACGGTGCTGGCTTTGGTGCGCTTGCGAGCAGCAACCGGGACCTGAGGCGCCGTGTCCGCGCGGCCCGTGCGCCGGCAGCCACGGCTTCGAAGCCTGCCTTGCGGTGGCATACGGCGCTGGCCGATCTGCCATAGCCTCTGTGCAGCGCACGCGCGTTCGGCTATCCTTCGCGCCGTGGTGGACATGAAGTCGCCTTGTCGGGACTCCGAACCGGTTGCGGGTATCTTCGCCGGGCCGCGTCGCCATCCGATCGCTCTGCCGACGGCACACGAACAGTGAACATACCGTGAGCACTGCGCTTGATTCGAGCGCGCGGCGCATATGCCGCGTGTGAGGGACAGTACCTTGGTGTAGACTTCGTAGAAGCAAGAAACGGGGGCCTAGCGGCCTACTTCCTGTGGGGACGATGGAAAGACAGGACGAGGAACGTTGCCGATGGCCGAAGCGCCGACGACCGATTTCGCGGGACTGATCGCCAAGGACCGAGCCGAGCGCCAGAAGGTGCAGTGGAACGGTAGCCTCCTCGAGTATCTCGAACTGGTGAAAGCCGAACCGTCGCTCGCTTGGCTGGCGCATCGGCGCGTGCACGAGATGATGGTGGCCCCCGGCTGCGACACGCACGAGGACGAGGCGGACAGTCGACTCAGGCGGCTGTTCGGTGACCGCGTGCCGTCGACCTACCACTTCTTCGAGGACGAGTTCTTCGGCATGGAGCGCACGCTCGAGAAGATCGTGCGCTACTTCCATGCGGCAGCGATGGGCGGCGAGGAGGCGCGCCAAGTCCTTTACCTCATGGGGCCCGTTGGATCGGGCAAGAGTTCGCTGGTCGAGCGCCTGAAGCGGGGGCTCGAGGAAACGCCAGCGATCTACGCCATCGACGGCTGCCCGATGTACGAGTCACCGCTCCACCTCATTCCACGGCACCTTCGGCCTGCCTTCGAAGAGATGTTGGGCGTCAAGATCGAAGGCGACCTCTGCCCGGTGTGCCGCTGGCGTCTGCTCAACGAGTTCGACGGCGCCTACGAGAACATGCCGGTCAAGCGGATCACCTTCTCGAAGCGCGGACAGCGCGGCATCGGCATGGTCCCGCCGGTCGATCCGAACAACCAGGACACCTCGGTGCTGATCGGCTCCGAGGACATTTCCAAGCTCGATCGCTACTCCGAGGGCGACCCGCGCATCCTCGAACTGAACGGCGCTTTCAACGTCGGCAACCGCGGCATGGTCGAGTTCATCGAGGTGTTCAAGAACGACACCGAGTACCTGCACACGATGATCACGGCGACGCAGGAGAAGTTCATCCCGGCGCCCGGCCGCCATGGCACGATCTACGTCGACACCTGCATCGTCGCCCATTCGAACGAGGCCGAGTGGCAGCGCTTCAAGGCCGACCATACCAACGAGGCGATTCTCGATCGTATCGTCGTCGTGAAAGTGCCGTACAATCTCCGGCTCTCCGAAGAGGTGAAGATCTATCGGAAGTTCATCGACCGCTCGAACTTCCAGGCCAAGATCGCGCCGCATACCATCGAGATCGCGTCGATGTTCGCGATCCTGTCGCGCCTGGAGCCGACCGCGAAATGCGATCTGTTGACCAAGCTCAAGCTCTACAACGGCGACGAGGTGGTCGAAAAGGGTCGCACGAAAAAGATCGCCGTCGCCGAGCTGATGGACGACGCCAAGCGCGAGGGCCTGTTCGGCATCTCGACCCGGTTCATCATGAAGGCGTTGGACGCCGCGCTCAGCCAGAACCCGGAAGCCATTCACCCGCTGTCGGTGCGGGAAGCGATGATCCACATGGTCCGCGAGGCGGACCTCGCCGACGACGTCAAGAAGCAGTACTTGGAGTTTCTCCAGGATACCTTGCACAAGGCCTATCTCGACCTGCTCGAGAAGGACATCACCAAGGCGTTCGTGTTCTCGTTCCGGGAGCAGGCGGAAACCCTGTTCCAGAGCTACCTCGACCACGCCGAGGCGTTCGTCACCAAGACCAAGGTGAAGGACGGCCACACCGGCGACGAGTTGCAGCCGGACGAGCCGTTCCTGAAGTCGATCGAGGAGCAGATCGCCATCATTGGCCCCGCCGCCGAGGGCTTCCGCCAGGAGGTGATCGCCTTCCTGTGGCGTGCGACCCGCCGCGGCGAGACGGTGTCCTACGTCGCCTACGAACCGCTGAAGGAGGCGATCGAGAAGAAGCTGATGAGTTCGGTCCGCGACATTAGCCGGATCATCACCAAGGCCCGCACCCGCGACGAGGAGCAGCGCGAGCGGTACGATCGTATGGTCGAGACCCTGATCGCCGACGGGTATCCCGAGGAAACCATCGACACGATCCTCAAATACGCCGCCAATCACCTCTGGAAGGATTGAGGAGGCTTGCCGACGGACGTCATGGACACGGTTTTCCGGCCCCACAACTCAGGCGACGCGCTGCGCAGCGATCGCACCGCCAGGGACCGCCAGCGCCATCGCCAGAAGCTCAAGGCGGCGATCCGCGAGAACATCGCCGACGTCATCGCCGAGGAGAGCATCATCGGTCGCGACCGGGATCGCATCGTCAAGATCCCGATCCGCGGGGTGAAGGAGTATCGCTTCGTTTTCGGCGACAACCAGGGCGGGGTCGGCAGTGGCCAAGGCGACACGCAGCCCGGTCAGGTCGTAGGCGAACGCAAGGACGGCGGCGGCGAACCCGGCAAGCCTGGCGATCAACCCGGCGTCGATTACTACGAAACCGACGTCACGCTCGATGAGCTGATCGGCATCATGTTCGAGGATCTGGAACTCCCCGACATGGAGCGTCGGATCCTCAAGGACGTGATCGACGAACGCACCGTCAAGCGTCGCGGCTACCGCAAAGCTGGCGTCCGCGTCCATCTCGACCGCAAGCGTACGGCCAAGGCCCGCATCAAGCGGATGCTGGCACGCAACCAAGGGTCGACGCTCGACGCGGCGGGCGTCGCCACCGAGCCCACCGAACCAGACGCGGACCGGCCACGCTTTCCATTCGTCGACAACGATCTGACCTACAAGAAACTCATCGAGGACACCCGCCCCGAGAGTAATGCGGTGGTCATCTGCATCATGGATACCTCTGGATCCATGGATCAGATGAAAAAGTACCTCGCGCGCAGCTTTTTCTTCTTGTTGTATCAGTTCGTCCGCACTCGCTACGAGCGCGTCGAGTTGGTTTTCGTGGCTCATCATAGCAAAGCCCGCGAAGTCACCGAGGAGGAGTTCTTCCACAAGGGCGAGAGCGGCGGCACGATGATCTCGTCTGGCTATCAAAAGGCGCTCGACATCATCCGCGACCGGTTCCACCCGACGCATTGGAACATCTACGCGTTCCACTGCTCCGACGGTGACAATTTCGAGAGCGACAACGCCGCAACTCTGAAGGCCGCTGAAGACTTGTGCGCGACCTGCAACCTCTTCGGCTACGGCGAGATCAAGCCGCTCGGCTCGCACTTCTACGAGAGTTCGATGTTGGAACTCTTCAAGAAGCTCGACGCGAGCAATTACCAGTCAGTGTTGATCGAGGGCAAAGCTGACATCTGGCCCAGTTTTCGCGCGTTCCTCTCCCGGGAGCGGCAGGAGTCGGCCTCTTGAGCGCCTGGACTCTGGCTGAGCTGCAGTCTTGGGATCAGCGCATCCGTGAAAAAGTAGAAGAGTTCGGCCTCGACTGCTACCGCCAGGAGTTCGAGCTCTGCGATCATCATGCGATGCTCGGCTACATGGCTTATCACGGCATGCCGGCGCACTACCCCCACTGGAGCTACGGCAAATCGTTCGAGAAGACGAAGACCCTCTACGATCATGGGGTCTCCGGCCTACCCTATGAATTGGTGATCAATTCCGATCCGTGCTTAGCCTACTTGATGATCGACAACTCATTGTGCTTGCAGGTATTGACGATCGCGCACGTCTACGGTCACAACGACTTCTTCAAGAACAACTTCACCTTCACCAGTGCAACGGACGCCGGCGAGACCATCAGCGGGTTCAAGGCGCGCGCCGATCGTGTGCGAGCCTACGTCGAGGACCCGTCGATCGGCGACGATGCGGTCGAGCGGTTCCTGGATTCGGCCCACGCGTTGGCGTTCTGCGTCAGCGCCAACGCCGCCGTGAAGCGCTTGAGCATCGACGAGGAACGCACGCGGTTGCGCAAGGCGCGTGACGAGTCTCACGACCCTTTCGACGTCCTCCACCCACGCCAGAAGGACGAGCCCGAGGACGACGAGACGTTCCCACCGAGCCCGGTCGGCAACATCCTGGCGTTCCTCCGAGACCACCACCCACGGCTGGTCTCGTGGCAACGCGACCTTCTGGACATCGTTGATGCCGAGACGCGGTACTTCCTGCCGCAGATCGAGACCAAGATCATGAACGAGGGCTGGGCGAGCTACTGGCACCACAAGATCCTCTCCAGCTTGGAGCTACCGCAGGACGTCCAGTTGGAGTTCATGGTCCGGCACAACCAGGTGGTTTGCCCCCATCCCGGCTCGATCAATCCTTACCACGTCGGCTTCGTGCTCTGGCACGCGATCGCCGAAAAGCACGGCGAGGCAGCGATCTGGGCGGTCCGGGAAACCGACCGTGATGCCGCGTTCCTGCGCCGCTTCCTCGATGCGGACACCATGCGCGAGCTGGATCTGTTCGCGTTCGAGCCCAAGGGCGACAAGCTCGTGGTGAGCGAGGTTGCCGACGACGAGCACTGGGAGAGCGTGAAGCGCAAGCTGATCGCCCAGGTCGGCGCCGGCACCAACCCGACCATCAACATTACCGATGCCGACTTCAACCGGCGCGGCGAGCTGTACCTCGCACACGAACACGACGGCCGCGACCTGCACCTCGGCTATGCCGAGAAGACGCTGCAGCACCTGCACCGCCTCTGGGGTCGACGCGTACTCTTGGAGACACGCGTCAACGGCAAGCCGACGCGTCTCGCCTTCGACGACGACGGCTTCGACGCTCGTCTGGTCGTTTGACGACCGAGCTTTGGATGCGCAGGGCTGACGGCGCGCCCCGTTCGGGCTAAGCCACGCGTCCCGTTCGTTCGCACCATCGAGGTTCCATGCAGCTCCGCCCTCCCCGCGGCACGCACGATCTGTTCGGCGACGACGCCCGACGCCACCGCCACGTCACCGACCGCGCCCGGACGATCGCCGAGCACTACGGCTATGGCGAGATGGCGACGCCGATCTTCGAGTTCACCGGCGTCTTCTCGCGCTCGCTCGGCGAGACCTCCGACGTCGTGTCCAAAGAGATGTACGTGTTCGAGGACCGCGGTGGCGACGAAATCACCCTCAGGCCCGAGAACACGGCCGCGGTCATGCGGGCCATCCTCAGCAACGGGCTCTTGCAGCAACTGCCGCTCCGCTTTTTCTATGCCGGGCCGATGTTCCGCTACGAGCGGCCGCAGAAGGGCCGCCTCCGCCAGTTCCACCAGATCGGCGTCGAACTGGTCGGTGCGCCAGAACCGTTGGCCGACATCGAGGTGATCGCCCTCGGCCAGCAGGTGTTGGACGAGCTGGGACTAGGCGATCGGATCACGCTCGAGCTGAACAGCCTCGGCGACCCCGCCAGTCGCAGCGCCTATCGCGACGCGCTGGTCGCGTATCTGGGGCGGTTCCGCTCGGAGCTGTCGGAGGACAGCCGGAAGCGACTGGAACGCAACCCGCTGCGAATCCTCGACAGCAAGGACGAAACGGACCGCCGCATCGTCGCCGACGCCCCACACTTGGCGGCCTCCTACAACGACGCCAGCCGGGCCTTCTTCGACCAGGTTCAGGACGGGCTGACCCGCCTCGGCATCGCGTTCGTCGTCAAGCCGAGCCTGGTCAGAGGTCTCGACTACTACACCCACACCGCCTTCGAGTTCTCCACCAACGCTTTGGGTGCGCAAGGTGCGGTGATCGCCGGCGGCCGCTACGACGGCCTGATCGAGCAGCTCGGCGGCCCGCCAACTCCGGGCGTCGGCTGGGCCGGCGGTATCGAACGGCTGGCGCTGTTGCTCGACGAAACACCGGCGGCGGCAGCACCTGTGGCGCTCGTGCCGATCGGCCAAACCGCCGAGGCGGAGGCTCTGGTCCTGGCAGCCGAGTTGCGCCGGGCCGGCATCGCCTGCGATCTTGCATTCCGCGGGAAACCGGGTCAGCGGCTGAAGCGCGCCGATCGACTGGGCGCGGCCGTGGCCTTGGTGTTCGGCGACGACGAACTCGCCGCCGACCAAGTGCTGTTGCGCGATCTCGCGACCGGCGAGCAGCGGCCGCTCGCGCGAGGCGCCGTCGTCGCCGGCCTGAGGTCCAGCGGGTGAGCGACCCGTTCGCCGCCCGGCTCGACGCGATCGTCGCGCGCCGCGACGAGCTGGCCGCGCGGATGAGTCAGTCGACCGACGACTACACCGACCTTGCGCGCGAGTACGCCGAGCTCGAGCCTGTGGTCGCCGGCATCGAAGCGCTACGGTCCGCCGAGCATGAGCTATACGACCTCCGCCTACTCGCCGATGCGGACGACACCGACCCCGAGATGCGAACCCTCGCCGGCGACGAGATCAGGGCGTTGGAGGACCGCCTGCCGACACTGGAGCGGGCGGTTCAGCTGGCGCTTTTGCCCCGTGACGTCGACGACGAGAAGAGCGCCATCCTCGAGGTGCGAGCCGGCACTGGGGGCGAGGAAGCGGCGTTGTTCGCGGGCACGCTGTTGCGCATGTACCAGCGGTTCGCCGAACTGCAGGGCTGGCGTTGCGCGTGGGTCGAAGGCAACGAGACCGAACTCGGCGGCGTTCGCGAGGCGGTCGTGGAGGTGCAGGGTCGGGGCGCGTTCGCGCGGCTCAAATTCGAAGCTGGCGTGCACCGGGTACAGCGCGTGCCGGTCACCGAATCAGGTGGTCGGATCCACACCTCGGCCGCCACGGTGGCGGTGTTGCCGGAAGCGGAGGCGGTCGATGTCGACATCGACGACGGCGACCTCAGGATCGACGTCTACCGCGCCAGCGGCGCCGGCGGTCAGCATGTCAACCGTACCGAGAGCGCGGTGCGCATCACCCATCTGGCGAGCGGCATCGTCGTGGCGATCCAGGACGAGAAATCCCAGCACAAGAACAAGGCCAAAGCGATGAAGCTCCTGCGCGCCAGGCTGTACGACGCCGAGCGCCGCTCCAAGGCCAGCGCGCGCTCGGCCGAGCGCAAGGGGCAGGTCGGATCGGGCGATCGCTCCGAGCGGATCCGCACCTACAACTTCCCGCAGGGCCGGGTCACCGATCACCGGATCAACCTGACCTTGTACAAGCTCGAGCAAGTGCTGTCCGGCGAAGCACTCGGCGAGGTCGTCGACGCGCTGATCGCCGAGGACCAGGCGCAACGTCTGGCGGAGGCGATGACGTGAGCCACCACTACAAGGTCAAGGTGGTCTGGACGGGAAACCGTGGCGGCGGCACGTCGGGCTATGGCGAGTACGGTCGCGACCACGAGATTCTGATCGCCGGCAAGCCGGTCGTGCGCGGCTCCGCCGACCGCGCCTTCCACGGCGATCCGCAGCGGCACAACCCCGAGGACCTCTTGGTCGCGTCGCTGTCGACCTGCCACATGCTCTGGTATCTGCACTTGGCGGCCGACGCGGGGATCGTCGTCGTCGGCTACCGCGACGATGCCGAAGGCGAGATGACCGCGCGCACCCACGGCGGGCGGTTCGAGCGGGTGATCTTGAAGCCGACCGTGACGATCTCGGCTGGCGACGCCGCCCTTGCCGAGACCCTCCACGAGGAGGCGCACCGCCGCTGCTTCATCGCCAACTCCGTCAACTTCGAAGTCGCCCACCGGCCGACGATCCGCCAAGCCGACGCCGAGCCGTGACCACCATCGCGGCGCTCGTCGAGGCGATCGCGGCGACCTTGCGACGACACCTGCCGGCCGTTGAGTCCAGATCCGAGGCGCGGCGTTTGGTAGCTCTGGCAACCGGCGTCGATCGGGTACGGCAACTCGCCGACGCGGACGTCCAGATCGACACCGACCTTGCCGCTCGCGCCGAGTGTTTCGCCGTACGCCGCGCAGCGGGCGAGCCCTACGCCTACCTCGTCGGCGTCCGGGAGTTCTGGAGCCGCGACTTCGAGGTCGGGCCGGGCGTGCTGATCCCCCGGCGCGAAAGCGAGACGATGATCGAAGCGGCGTTGAAAGACCTGCCGCCCGACCGGCAATGCCGGATCGCCGATCTCGGCACCGGCAGCGGCTGCTTGCTGCTCACCGTACTCGCCGAGCGGCCGTTCGCCTGGGGCATCGGTGTCGAGCGAAGCGGCGATGCCCTCGCTTTCGCACGACGCAACCGGCGGCGGCTCCGGCTCTGCGATCGCGCCGCACTGATCCAAGGTGATTGGTGGACCGCCGTCGCCGGTCGTTTCGAGCTGGTCTTGGCGAACCCGCCCTACGTCCCGACGGACGAACTCGACGCGTTGATGGTCGACGTCCGCGACCACGAGCCTCGAGTAGCGCTCGACGGCGGCGCGGGCGGCATGGAACCGCATCGACGCATTTTGGAAGGCTTGGCCGACCGGCTGGCACCGGGTGGCATGGCACTCCTGGAGATCGGCCACGAGCAGGGGCCGGCCGCTCTGGCGCAGGCCGCGGCGTGTGGGATCAGGGATGCAACCATCATCACCGATCTCGAGGGTCGCGACCGCTGTCTCCGCGTCCGCCGCGGCCCGGTGGCGTGAAAAGCTGTCACGCTGAGGCGTGCTCACCTATTCATAGACGAGCTGCGCAGACCGAGGGGCGCCGGAGCGTTTCAGCCAGGGGAACCGGAGCCCGAGCATGACTGCACTCGATGTCCATCGGAGGATCCGGCTGGGGCGAACCGATCTCCGGGTAACGAAGCTCTGTTTCGGAACCTCCGCGCTCGGCGATGCACCGAACAGCTACGGCTACCACGTCGACGAGGATCGAGCGAAGGCGACGTTGCACCGGATCTTCGAAGGGCCGGTCAACTTCCTCGACACGTCACGCAATTACGGCATGGGCCGTAGCGAGGAGCGGATTGGCCAGGTCATCCACGAGCGGGGCGGCGTGCCCGAAGGGTTCGTCATCTCGACCAAGCTCGACGCCGACGACACGACCGGTCGGTTCGACGCCGCCCAGGCGCGCCGTTCGCTGGCCGCGAGCGCCAAGGCGCTCGGCATCGATCACTTCCCGCTCCTGCATCTGCACGACCCTGAGCACGCGCGTTCGCTCGATGAACTGCTAGGAGACGATGGCGGGCTACGCGAGCTGTTCCGCATGCGCGACGAGGGTTCGATCGGCGCAATCGGGCTCGCGGGCGGTGATGTGGCGATCATGATGCCGATCCTGCGCGACTGGGATTTCGACGTCTTGATCACTCACAACCGCTTCACCCTGACGAATCGGAACGCCGAGCCGATGATCGACCTTGCCGTCGCCAAAGGCACAGCGGTGTTGAACGCTGCGCCCTATTGCGGTGGCGTGCTCGCCAAAGGGCTGAACGCCTTTCCACGCTATGTGTACCAGGACTTGAGCGAGCCGATGCGGCAAGCGATCGAGCGGATCGAGACGGTTTGCGCCGACAACGGCGTGCCCACCGGCGCCGCCGCCCTTCAGTTTTCGCTGCGCGACACACGGATCACGTCGACGATCTGCGGCGTCAGTCGGCCGGAGCGGGTCCAAGAAACGCTGGAATGGGCCACATGGCCGATCGCCGACGAGGTGTGGGCGGCGTTGACGGCTCTGCCGTTCACCACGGACGACCCAGAAGCTGCGCGCCCGCGCACGTTGGCTTGACGCAACCGAAACTGGTCGCGTGGGCCATTCGGCCCGCGCGCGGTGTCGACGCTCAGTCGGCGGCCGCGTCCGCGACCGCTTCGGGGCGCTTCGTCCGCAGGGTGACGAACTCCTCGGCCACGGTCGGATGGATACCGATGGTTCGATCGAAGTCGGCCTTGGTGGCTCCCAGGTTCAGCGCCACCGCGAAGCCCTGCACGACCTCCGGCGCATCCTGGCCGACCATGTGCAAGCCGACGACGAGGTCCGTCGAGTGGCGGACCACGAGCTTCATCATCGTCTTCTCGTCGCGCTCGGCCAGCGCGAAGCGCATCGATTTGAACTCGGCGTAGTAGATGTCGAGATCGCCGCCGAAACGTTGGCGCGCCTGGGCTTCCGTCAAACCGACCTGGGAGGCCGGGGGATTGGCGAACACCGCCGTCGGGACGTTGTCGTAGGAAATCTGTCGTTCGCGCGAGGCGAAGTGCCGGTCGGCGAAGGCGTGGCCCTCGGCCGTGGCGATCGGCGTCAGCTGCACGCGATCGGTGACGTCGCCGATCGCGAAGATCGATGGCACGTTGGTTCGATCGCCGGCATCGACGTGGATGGCCCCACCCGGCGCCAGCTCGACATTGGCGTTGTGGAGGCCGAGGCCATCGGTGTTCGGACGACGGCCGGTGGCGAACAGGATCTGGTCGACGTCGAACACCTGGCCGGTCGCACAGTGGACCTCCAGCCCACCGTCGCCCTTGGCGATGCGTTCGACGACACACCTCATTGAGAAGGTCACGCCCTGGGCGGCGATCTCGTCCATCAGCACGCGGCGCGTGTCCGCGTCGAAGCCCTCGTTCAGGATCTGCTGGCCGCGATGGATGAGGATGACCTCGGCGCCGAGACGCGCGAAGATGCCAGCGAACTCTAGCCCGATGTAGCCAGCGCCGACGATCACCAGCCGCCGTGGCATCTCCCGCAGATAGAACACGTCGTCCGAGGTAATGGCGTACTCCCGAGCACCGGAGATCGGCGGCAGAACTGGGCGCGCACCGGTCGCGATCAGGATGCGCTCCGCGGTGACGGTTTCATCGCCGATGGTGACTTCATGAGGACCGGTCAGGGCCGCATCGCCCCAGTAAAGCTTGGCGCCGACGCCACTGAGCAAGCGGTCGTACACGCCGTTGAGGCGCGCGATTTCCTTGTCTTTGTTGGCGATCAGCTTGGTCCAGTCGTGGTGCGGAGTTGGCACCTGCCAGCCATAGCCGGCCGCATCCTCGAAGTGGTGAGCATAGGCGGCGGCGAAGGTCAGATGCTTCTTCGGCACGCAGCCGACGTTCACGCAGGTGCCCCCCAGATAGAGGCGCTCGGCGATGCCCACCCGGGCGCCGTGGCCGGCCGAGATCCGCGCCGCGCGCACCCCACCCGAACCGGCGCCGATCACGAAGAGGTCGAAGTCGTGGGCCATTGCGGCCGCTCCCAGTGTCTTCACGTATGGAACGTGAACGTCGTTGCGGCGGGCGGCCAACGCAAGCCCTCCCGTCGATGCGTGCTCGCCGACGGCGGCACACGTCATGTCGCCGATGCTCAATGGCTGTGCCTGTACGACCGCGACGCCGCCCGCACGGCAGCCGGTGTCAGCCGCCGAAGGCGGCACCCAGGAAACGGTCGAGGCGCTGGTCGGACAGTTGCCGCGTCCGTGGGTTGCCTTCGATGCGATAGCCGCGGTCGTCTGCGCACCAGGCCAAAGCAGCCGCACGACCGAGGTAGCCGTCCAGGGTGAGCAACGTTCGGTTGTCACGCACGCGTCCGTCCGCGGTGACCCGAAAATCGCATTCGGCGAGCCCACGCGGCGCCTGCCAGCCGCCGCCGGATCGCGCATCCCACTGGTGGGCAGCACCCGGGTAGACGGCGAGTTCCGTGCTGCTGCCGCCGGCGCGAAGATCGCCCAACACGGCGTTGCACCGATCCGGGTCGACGATCGCGTCGTTGGTGCCGAACAGCATGAGGTAGGGAGCACCCGTAGTCCGCACGTCGTCGAACCGGACGATGCAGGGCGAGTAGAACGCGACATGCGCGCGGAACAGCGCACCCGCCGGCTGGTACAGTTCGGCGACTTGGGCCTGCAATGCGTAGGTCGCAGCCATGCCGCCGTAGGAAAAACCCACCAGCGCCACCCGCTCGGCATCGATCCCAGGCTGCTCGGCGAGCCACGCTAAACCCGCATAAGCGTCGGCGAGCAGCATCGCTTCGGTGACGTTCAGGAGCCGCCCGGTGAAGCCAGTGCCGCGCTCGACCCGCGAGGCAAACGCGTCGACGACCAACGCCGCCCAGCCGCGTGCCGCGAACTGCCGCGCATAAGTCAGTTCGCGGCGACCCATCACCCCACCAGCGCCATGCAGCAACACCACCGCGGGGATCGGCCCCGCGACCTCGCCGGGCGGCAGAAAAAGCCGCCCTACGGCCGACGTCGGTGGGGCGTCGCTGCCGACGTCGCCGAGCGTGAACGGACTGGCCGACGGGAAACGAACGTCGGCGCCGTCGACGGGCGCTGGCGGGGGCAAAGCCAGTGCCGGCGGCATGGCAAGCAACCAAGCGGCGACTGTCACCATGGCCAGTGTGAAGCAGGCCCGAAGCATCGTGATCCTCAGCCGACGAAAGACATTTCGACGCCTAGCGTCGGGCCAGCGGGAGGCGCAATTAGGCCGGGTGACGCGTCACCGGACGCTTGCGCCGAAAGGCCTTGGCGCCAATAATCCAGACGTGTCGAGACAGTGGACCCGCGAGCACGCCGATCGCAGATCCCTAGGGCCGATGGCCATGTCGTCCATGGGCCGAAGCTTGCTGGTTTTCGGAGCAGGACAACACGCAGATGCCTACTGGTACGGTAAAATGGTTCGATACCACCAAAGGCTATGGCTTTATCCAGCCTGACGGTGGTGGCAAGGATGCTTTCGTCCACATCACCGAGGTGCAGCGATCCGGGCTCGACGGCTTACGGGAAGGCCAGAAGGTCGACTACGAGCTGGTCGAGGGTCGTGGAGGGAAGTTGGCAGCGTCCAACCTCCAGGTGCGCGACTGAGCTGCCCAGGGTGTAGGCGGCGCCAGCGGGCAGTGCCTATTCCCCGATGACCGACTTCCATGCCGTAGGCATCGTTTTGGCGGCCTACGGCTTTGCTGGCTTCGTCAAGGGCACGGTGGGCCTCGGCCTTCCCACCGTAACGCTGGCATTGCTCGTGCCGAGCATCGGTTTGGCGCCGGCGGTGGCGCTGACGGTCGTCCCGACCTTCGTGACCAACGCCTGGCAGGCGCTCTCGGGCGGTCACTTTCGAGTGATCGTCCGGCGCCTCTGGCCGCTCCTGCTGACCGCCACGATCGGCACTCTCGTCGGCACCGGACTGCTGGCGGCCCTCGATCCTGGGAAGCTCAGCCTGCTTCTCGGCACGCTCCTGGTGCTCTACGGAGCCTATGGCTTGGTTGCCCCACCGCTGCCAGCGCCCGGTCGGCTGGAGGCCCTACTCTCACCGCTGGTCGGATTCGTCGCCGGCGTGATGGCCGGCATGGTCGGCGCGTTCTTGATGCCTGGCATCATCTACCTCCAGGCGCTGCGTTTGCCCCGTGAGGAACTGATCCAAACGCTTGGGATCATCTTCTTCGTGCTCAGCATCGCGCTCGGGAGCGGCCTGGCCAGCAACAATCTCCTGCCACGCGACCTCGTCGCGCTGTCCGCCGTGTCCGTCCTGCCCGCACTGGCCGGCATGGAGTTGGGGCGCCGCTTCCGCCGCCACCTCTCCGAGCAACGCTTCCGCAAGGTGTTCTTCTGCGCGCTGATCGCGCTCGGCGCGAACATCGCGTGGCGCGGCTTGCAATGAACGCTCTTGCGATGATGGGCACTGCTCTCCGACGCCACCGCTGAAGCCTTGGCGATGATCGACGTATCACCGCTACGAACATAGCCGCCGGTCACAAGGACCTCGAACCTGCTCCGCGTCAGCGAACGGACGCTGCAGCTAGCGTCTGTGACACGCTGCACACGTCGCCGGTACGATCGCTGTTGGCGCTCCGGTTTCGCCGCGCTCACCGTCTGCTGTGCGCAACCGGTAGCGCTGCGGCGGCAGGTGTCGTCCGCTTTCGCCGATTTGCGAATCACGACCGTCCCCTCTTTGCCGAGCTACCATCGACGACGGTGAACCGCACGGCGCGGAATTCCCAGGATTCCGGCCTCGCGAGCGATGTGCACTGGGCGCCACGGCGCGCCTGTCCTTAAGCCTCGATGGACGCTCGTCGGCCTTTGGTCGAAACCTGCGGATGATGGCGTTGCCCGTGGCGGGCGGCGCTCCAGGCCGGAGAACGACGTGACGAAAGCGTTGCACGGCACTACGGCAACCGTCTTGGGTGGCGGTCTGTCGTTGATGCTGCTCGCATTGGGGCCGGTCGCCGGCCAGGACGCTCAGGATACGCCGGCGGAGTTGCCCGCCGTGGAGGTTCTGCAGGTTGGTATGAAGGACGTGACGCCAACGGCGGACTTCGTCGGCCGCGTCGAGGCCGTGCAGCGGGTCGATCTCCAAGCGCGCGTCACGGGCTTTCTCGACGAGCAGCGATTTGCCGATGGTCAGCAGGTGCAGGCTGGCGACATCCTGTTCGTGATCGAACAGGAGCCGTTCGCCGCCGAAGTGCAGCAGGCGCGCGCCAACGTCGACGCCGCCAAGGCCGAGTTCGAGAACGCCTCGGTGCAACTCCAGCGTGCCGAACAGTTGGTGCAGAACAACAACATTCCGCAGGCGACGGTGGACGAGCGGCGGGCCGCGGCTCTGACCGCCGAGGCCGCGATAGCGCAGGCAGAAGCTAGCCTTCGCCAAGCCGAGATCACCTACGACTACACCGAGATCAAGACGCCGATCGTCGGCCGCATCGGCCGCGCCAACGCCAAGGTCGGCAACCTGGTCGGGCCCGAGACCGGCATCCTCGCGACCGTCGTGCAGGAAGACCCGGTCTACGTGACCTTCACGGTCGCGGAGCGCGCGTTGCTCGAGTTCCGCCGCAGTCAAGCAGCCGTGCCGCAAGCCGGAGCCGAGAACGGTTTCAAGCTGCGTCTCCGTCTTGGCGACGACCAGCTCTACGAAGAGGACGGCGAGCTCGATTTCGCCGACGTCCAGGTCTCGGCGACGACCGATACGGTGACGCTCCGCGGCACGTTCCCCAACCCGACGGGGCTCTTGATCGACAACCAGTTCGTCGAGGTGATCGTCTTCAGCAACGAACCGGTGACAGCGCTGATGGTGCCGATGTCGACGGTGCAGATCGACCAGCGCGGTCAGTTCGTCCTGACCGTCGACGCCGAGGACAAGGTCGAGGTCCGCCGGATCACCACCGGCGATCAGATCGGCCGCGAGGTCATGGTGAGCACCGGCCTGGACGAGGGTGACCGCATCATCGTCGACGGCCTCATGAAGGTGCGACCGGGCATGCAAGTGCAGGCGGTGCTGGCCGAGCCGGCAGGGGCCTAGCGCAGTGTTTTCGGCAATCTTCGTCCGCCGGCCGCGGCTGGCGCTGGTGATCTCGATCATCATCACCCTCGCCGGAATCATCGCTCAGCAGGCTCTGCCGGTCGAGCAGTTCCCCGACATCGTACCACCCCAGGTCCGTGTTTCCGGCACGTTTGCGGGCGCGAACGCCGAAGTCGTCGAGACCACCGTCGCGCAGCCGATCGAATCCGAAGTCAACGGCGTCGACAACATGATCTACATGAAGTCGACGTCGGGAAATGACGGCACCTACAACCTGAACGTCAGCTTCGAGGTCGGCACCAACCCAGACCTCAACACCGTGAACACGCAAAATCGGGTGTCCATTGCCACCCCGAAGCTGCCAGAAGAAGTGCAGCGAACAGGTGTCAAGGTCGAGAAGCAATCGACCTCGATGCTTCAGGTTTACGTGCTGTATTCACCGAACGGCACCTACGACACCCTCTTCATGAACAACTACGTAACGATCAACATTCTCGACTCGATCAAGCGGATCAACGGGGTGGGCGACGCGCGGTTGTTCGGCCTGCAAGATTATTCGATGCGGATCTGGTACTTCACCGACCGACTGACCGCATTGAACATGACACCACAGGATGTGGTCGCGGCGATCCAGTCACAGAACGTGCAGGCAGCGGTTGGGCGGATCGGCGCGCGGCCGATCTCGGACGACGTCGACCAGCAATTCAACCTGTCCACCAAGGGGCGTTTGGAGCAGGTCGGCGAGTTCGAGAACATCATCATCAGGGCCAACCCGGATGGCTCGGTGGTGCGCGTCGGCGATGTTGCCCGAGTCGAATTGGGAGCCCGCACGGCCGACACTTTCACCCGCCTCAACGGCGCGGAAAGCTCAGGCTTCGCCATCTATCAGTCGCCCGGTTCCAATGCCCTCGCGACCGCCGCCGGTGCCGAAGCGTTGATGGACGAGCTGGCAGCGAGTTTTCCGGAGGATCTTGAATACAAGATCGTCTACGATACCACCGTCTTCGTCAAACAAAGTATCGACGAGGTCTACACGACCTTGCTCGAGGCGTTGGCGTTGGTGATTGCCGTGGTCTTTCTGTTCCTCGGCAATTGGCGCTCGACCTTGATCCCGGCCTGTGCCGTGCCGGTGTCACTGATCGGAACGTTCGCGGTGATGGCCGCGTTCGGCGTCAGCCTGAACACCGTGTCGTTGCTGGCGTTGGTGCTCGCTATCGGGGTCGTGGTCGACGATGCGATCGTGGTCGTCGAGGGCGTCGAGCGGATCATGGCCGAAGAGGGGCTCCCGCCAGCCGAAGCCACGATCAAGGCGATGGAGCAGCTTACGGCGCCGATCATCGCCACCACCCTGGTGCTGCTGGCCGTGTTCGTCCCGGTCGGCTTCATCCCCGGCATCGTCGGTAAGCTGTTCCAGCAGTTCGCGATCGTCATCTCGTTCGCAGTGGTCATCTCGTCGCTCAACGCGCTCACCTTGAGCCCTGCACTCTGCTCGTTGGTCCTCAAGCCCGGGCAGAAACCCGGCCTTATCATGCGCGGGGTCAAGCGCGGGATCGACGGCCTCTGCAACGGCTACGCGTTCGTCGTCGACCGGACGGTACGATTGGCTGTGCTGTCGCTCGTGCTGATCGGCGTCTTCGCCGCCGGCACCGGCTACTTGTTTCAGACCACGCCGACCGGCTTCCTCCCGGACGAGGACCAGGGCGTGTTCCTGGGCGAGGTGTTGCTCCCCGAAGCGTCATCGGTCACCCGCACCGAGGCGATCATCGCGGAAGTCGAGGCCATCGTCGAACAGGACCCGACGATCGAGGACGTCTTCACCGTCGTCGGCTACTCGATCCTCGACGGCCTCTCGAAGTCCAATGCCGGCGTCATCATCGGCCGCCTCAAACCGTTCGCCGAGCGCGAGGGTGCCGACATGTCGGTGCAGGCCGCACTCGCGCGGATGCAGCAGCAGCTCCTGACCATCCCCGGTGCGACGGCCGTCGTCTTCAACGTCCCCGCCATCTCCGGTCTCGGCAATTCCGGCGGCTTCGAGTACCAGCTGCTCGACCGCAGTGGCCGGACGACGGACGAGATGGCCGGCGTGCTCGGCGGCCTGATCATCAACGCCAACGAGAGGCCCGAGATCGGGCTCGCCTATACCACCTGGTCGACCAACACCCCTCAGGTCTTCCTCGACGTCGAGCGCGACAAGGCGCGCGCCTTGGGCGTGGAGGTGAACGACATCTTCACCACCTTGCAGGCGACCTTGGGCAGCCTGTACGTCAACGACTTCAACCGTTTCGGCCGCACTTGGCAGGTCAACATCCAGGGTGAGGCTGCCGACCGCGACTCGCTCGACGACATCGGCCGCATCCACGTCCGCAACGCGAGCGGCGAGATGGTGCCGCTCTCCGGCCTGGTTTCGTCGGTGTTGGTCGTCGGACCACAAGCGATCATCCGCTACAACAACCTCCGCAGTGCCACCCTCAATGGCGCTGCGGCGCCTGGCTTCAGCTCGGGCCAAGCCCTTGCCACCATGGAAGAGGTATCGGCCGAGACCCTGCCAGAAGGCTGGGGCTTCGCGTGGACGGGCACGGCGTTCCAGGAGAAGCTCGCTGCCGGCCAGACGACACAGATCCTCATCCTGGCCGTGGTCTTCGGCTATTTGTTTCTCGTCGGGCTGTACGAGAGCTGGTCGATGCCGGTTGCGGTGCTGCTTTCGGTGGTGGTCGCCGTCGCCGGATCGATGGTCGCCATCCTCGTGACCGGGCTCGCCAACGACGTCTACGCCCAGATCGGCCTCGTCCTGCTGGTCGGGTTGGCCGCAAAGAACGCGATCCTGATCGTCGAGTTCGCGATGCAGCAACGGGCCGATGGGCTTGGCATCCTGGACGCCGCAAAGCGGGCCGGACGTTTGCGGATTCGCGCCGTCTACATGACGGCTTTCTCGTTCCTGCTCGGCCTGTTGCCCTTGATCACCGCGACCGGCGCCGGTGCGGCGACACGTCGGGCCGTCGGTACGGGCGTCTTCGGCGGAATGCTCGCGGCCTCGACCATCGCCATCTTCCTCATTCCCATGCTGTACGTGTGTCTGCAGTGGGTGCGCGAACGGGTGAAGGGCCAACCCCGCATCGCCGCGGTCTCCGCCGGGGACGACTGAAGCGCCCCGGCACGTAGGTCGTTGTCGACGTGTCCCGGTGGCTTGGTGCGTCCGCTGAGGTGACAACGGTCCGACTCAGTAGGGAATGACCTCACCGTCCCACGCCAGGAGGCGACCGGTGTCCGCCGGACCGACACCGTCGATGACTCCGAGAAGCCGATCGACTGCGTAGGCCGGCGTGAACAACTTGCCGCTGGGCACCGAGGCCTGAAAGGGCGCCGACAGGTCGGTCGCGACCGTCCCCGGATGCAGGCCGATGCATGCTGCGGCGGGTGCACGCCTCGCAAGCTCGATGGCGAACGTCCTGATGATCTGGTTCAGCGCCGCCTTGGACGCACGGTAGGCGTACCAGCCGCCAAGGCCGTTGTCGCCGATGCTGCCAACCCGCGCCGAGACCGCCGCGAACACCGCCTTGTGGTCGCGGCGCAAGCGCGGCACCAGCCGCTTGGCGACCAACGCAGGACCGATGGTGTTGAGTGCGAATGCCCGTTCCAGGCCGGCGCGTTCGACCTGCCGCCAGCTCTTTTCCGGAACCAGATCACCACCGTCGTGGAGCGCTCCCGTGGCGACGATCACCAAGTCCAAAGGACCTCCCTCCGCGAGAGCTGCGTCGAGCGCATCCAACGACCCGTCGTCGTCCAGGTCGAGCGCGTGGTGGCGGACCTTGGACGCCTCAGAGGCACGCGGCCGGCGACTGCATGCGTCGATCCGACCAACGCCGGGGTCCGCGCTCAAGGCGTCGACGAAAGCTCCGCCGATCCCGCCACTCGCACCGATCACCACCACCCTGGCGTCGGCGACGAAGCTATCCAGCATGCGTGTCATCCTTGACGGTGAGCGCGACGAGCGGCACCAACGGCGTGGGTCGGCTGACGAGCCGACCTGGGCTCGCGAGGCGCGCCGCGAACGAACGAGGGAGGACGGATGTCGGATCGCCTTGGCCGGGCCACTCGCTGGTGCATGGTTGCTCTCGCGTGTGCGATGCTTTTCTCGGTTCCGTTGGCTGCCCAGGCCGCCAACCTAGTGGAACGGATCGAAACCCACGGTCGGTTCAATTGGTTCGCGAAGGCGCTGCAGGCCACCCGCTATGGTGAGGTGCTGAGCGAGAGCGGACCGTACACGGTGTTCGCATTCACCGACCAAGCCTTCGAGCGCTTGCCCGACAGCTTCCAACAGCAACTCTTCACCAAGGCGGGTCACGACCGCTTGACCAAGGTCATGGGCTACCATGTGATCGCCGGCGAGGCGACGACGTCCAAGATGTTCGGCCAAGTCGCGACGGTGCCGACCCTCGACGGTTACACCCTGACGATCGAGGGAATGCTGAAGTTCATCCGGGTCAACGGCTCGACCATTCTCGAAGCCGACATCCCGGCGAGCAACGGCGTCGTCCACCTGATCGACTACGTGATCATCCCGCCGGACTTCTGACTTGCGGCACTGGATCGCGGCCGCGCTGTTGCTGCTGACGGCGTGGACGATGCGCCCGGCGCTGGCACAAAGCGTCGATGTCGAGCTGGTGCTGCTCGCCGATGCGTCCGGGTCGATCGATCAGGCGGAGCTGTTGTTCCAGCGGCAGGGCTATGCCCAGGCGTTGCTCTCGCCCGAGGTGCTGGCGGCTATCGGGGACGGCCTCGACGGGCGGATCGCCCTGACCTACGTGGAGTGGGCCGCGGCGGAGTCTCAAGACGTCGTCGTGCCCTGGACGGTCATCGACGGCATCGACAGTGCCCGTTCCTTCGGGGAGGCGTTGATGCGGGCGCCACGCCGAGCCTTCGGTCGGAACGCCATCGGCAGCGCCATCGCCAAGGCGCAAGCGCTGATCGAGACCGACGGGCCGGAGGGTTTCCGCAAAGTGATCGACATCTCCGCCGACAGCGCACGGAGCTGGTCGGGCGTGCCGCTGCCCGAGGCCAGAGCCAACGCCACAGCAGCGGGCATCGTCGTCAACGGTCTCGCCATTCTCTGCCCTGACGTCGACTGCAGCGGCCGTCCTGCGGCGGGAGATCTCGAAGCCGCGTTCGCCGACCGGATCATCGCCGGGCCGGGCGCGTTCGTCGTCACCGCCGCCGATCGTGCGAGCTTCGCCGACGCGGTTCGCAAGAAGCTGGTGCTGGAAATCGCGGACCGGCGCGGTGTCGACGGCGTCCGCTACGCGGCGTCGGCAAGCTCGATGCACCATGCCGACTGACACCAACACCGATCCCATTGACGGCCCGCTGCTGCTGAAAACCCTGATCGACGCGACGGTCGTCGATGAGCTGAGCGCTAGAGTGGCTGCCGTGTGGCCACCCTTCGATCGGCCGGGGTTCGAAGCCGCCGCCAACGCCGATCTCGCCGCGCGCGCCCTGAAAGCACGCTCGGCCCACATCGCCGACTGCCTGCGTCAGCGGTTGCCTGAGCCATTCGAGCAGGCGATCGCGATCGTGCTCGAGAGCTTGCCGGTACCCGACGACCGTGGCGGCATCGAGGGCGTGGACGGGTTCCGCTACATGCCGTTGCTCGACGTCGTCGGTCGTCACGGGACCGACGATCCCGAGCCGGCCCTCGACGCGCTGGAGACACTGACGCTCCACTTCAGCGCCGAGTTTGCAATCCGCCCATTCTTGGCGCGCTTCCCTGACAGGACGTGGCCGCGCATCGACCGCTGGGCGGGCGGCGCCGACTGGCGGCTCCGCCGGCTCGCTTCCGAGGGCACGCGCCCGCGGCTGCCGTGGGGCGAGCGGTTGGCAGCGTCGATCGCCGATCCCGGCCCGGGGATCGCCGTGCTGGATAGGCTCCATGCCGACCCGCACCCGGTCGTCCGACGCTCGGTCGCCAACCACCTGAACGACGTCGCCAAAGACCACCCCGACCGCGCCGTCGACGTCGCCACCCGTTGGTGGGAGCAGAGCGACGGCGCCGGCCGCGGCACCGTCCGACACGCACTGCGCGGCTTGGTGAAGGCCGGCAACACCCGCGCGCTCGAACTCATGGGCTTCCACGGCGGCGATGCCGTCGCCGTCAAACGATTGACCGTTCGACCGGATACGGTCCGCCTCGGTGAGGCGGTCACCATCGAGGTGCAGCTCCACTCGACAGCACCGTCGCCCATCAACCTGGTCATCGACTACCGCTTGGATCGCCCAATCGCCGGCGGGCGTCGATCGTCCAAAGTCTTCAAGCTGGCGACACGCCGGCTGGAACCCGGCTGCAGCGCCAGCCTGGAACGCCGCATCGTGATCCGCCAACTATCCACGCGGACCTATCATCCCGGCAGCCACGAGGTCCACCTAATGGTCAACGGCCTCGACCTCGGCAGCGCGAGCTTCGAACTCGTCGGCTGAGCCTCTCCAGCGTGCATGCCAGGACTACGCCGGCGGCCCCTCGACGGCGGCTGGGCGCGCTGCCATGGCTGGGCCTTGGTCATCGCCCCGATGACCTCGGTCGGTGCCGGAGACGACCTCGCCCCACGCCCTCGCCAACCTCGCCAGCTTGCCTGCCTCGGTCCGGGGCGCGCTCTACATGGCGGTCGCAGCGCTGGCGATGGTGTTGATGCACGCGCTCGTGCGCGTCCTCAGCACGGACATCCACCCGTTCGAGATCGCGTTTTTTCGCAACTTCTTTGGCTTTCTGGTGCTGCTGCCGGTCTTGTGGCGGCAAGGCACCGGGCAGCTTCGCGCCAGGCGACCGGGGCTGATCGTGCTCCGCGGCTTCGTCGACTCGCTGGCCATGCTGGCGTTCTTCGCCGCCCTTGCCATCACGCCCTTGGCGGCCGTCACGGCTCTGTCTTTCACAGCCCCCTTGTTCGCTACGCTGCTCGCGATCCCGATCCTCCGCGAGGTCGTCGGCCTGCGCCGCGCCCTGTCACTCGTCGTCGGCTTCGTCGGGGCGCTGATCGTCGTCCGTCCAGGCAGCGCCGAAATCATGTCCGCCGGTGCAGGTCTAGTGCTCTTGGCAGCCGGCTTCTGGGGGCTGACGTTGACGTTCATCAAGATCCTCTCGCGCACCGAGAGTTCGGTGGCGATCACGTTTTATGCCGCGTTGGCGTTGATGCCGTTGACGCTCCTCGCGTCGCTGCCGGTTTGGACGTGGCCCGACGCCAATCACTGGGGCCTGCTTGCCCTCACGGGCGTATTCGGCACCGTCGCCCAACTGTGCTTGTCCCAGGCGTTGCGGCTGGCGGAGGTGACCGCGGTGCTGCCGATCGACTTCACCAGGTTGATCTGGTCGGCGCTGCTCGGCTTCGTGCTGTTCGCGGAGATCCCGGACGCTGCGACACTCCTCGGCGGATCGTTGATCTTCGGCAGCGTCGTGTACATCACGCACCGCGAACGGCTCCGCAGCCGTGCGGCGCGCGACAACACCGCGACCACGACTCGACCCTTGGGTGGGCCGCGGTGAACGGCACGCAAACGTAGCGGCTGCTCACCTCGCGTGCGTTGGCGATGCTCTACGCGTTGCCGGCTGCATGGTAGACCGCCGCCCAGGAGAGCTGGACGGAACGGGCCAAGTCCTCAGCTTCCGCCATGCGATCGCACCGGGCACTGGCGATCCGCAAAGCTTCCCGCGCTGAAAGCCTGCGCAAAGCAGCGGAACCTCGACGACGAGGGCCCGCGGCCAGGCCGCGATCGGCGCAAGGTTGCGCGCTGTGGGCCTGAGCGAGGCGGAGGTGTTCACCAGCCCTCGATGCCGCTGCCGAGAAACCGCTGCATCGCTCGACTTCGGCGCGCCGATCGTTCTGCCGGCGCTCGCGTCTTTCTTTTGCGAACCTGGCTTGACGGGCGAACGGCGGAGGCGTTCCTCGCGGACCCGTCGAAGGACGTGCCGGTCGCCGTGTTCGTCGCCCATCAAGTCAACGTCATGTCGTTGACCGGTTTGGGGCTCCGATCTGGCGCCGGATTGGCGTCAAGCCTGGACCACGGCGGCCGGTTTACCGTAGTCGACAGGCTCTGAAACGGCTCGGAAGCGGGCGTTCGCAACATCGAGACCGAATGCTGCGATCGCGAGTTCGGGGTTGTGGAGATCCCGACGAAGGTGGATAACCCCCTGGTGAATCCTCTGCGAACGGCGGCGGTCTGACCCTTAGGGGCCTGGAACGGTGCGCTTCCAGGTCGATTCGACACGCGCGGCACGTTGCTGCTCGTGAACTTTCCAAGGGAAGACCATCATGCCTACCGGCACGGTCAAATGGTTCAACGGCACCAAGGGTTACGGCTTCATCCAGCCGGATACCGGCGGTCCGGACGTCTTCGTCCACATCTCGGCAGTCGAGCGCGCCGGCCTCGACGGCCTGCGTGACGGCCAGAAGATCAGCTTCGAAGAGAAGCGCGATCCGAAGCGCGGCAAGACCTCGGCCGAGAATCTGAAGGCGCTCTGACGCTCCTGCGTCGCTACGCCCGATGCTGAAAGGCGCCTCGCGGACCCGCGGGGCGCCTTTCGCGTTGGTCCGTCGCCGACGATCAGTCCTTACGGCACCAGTAGATGGCTACGAACGGTGGCATGTTGGGGTGGGGCTGCCCCGAACCCGTGGGTCTCGTCGCCTCGCCGCCGGTCCGCGTCGCGACGGCGATTTGCCGGCCGCTCAGGAGCCGCGACGCGGCGCTGGACGGGCCGTCGTCGCGCTGCGACGAGAAGGCCAACGGCAACCGGTGGTCGTGCGGCGGCAGTTCGGCCGTAACCAAACGATGAGCTTCCTCACCGCCGACCTCGCGGAACGCTCGGATCGATCGGTCGGCGCTGAAGCCGACGGCAACCGGCACGCGGCCCGCAAATACTTCGGGCTCGACCACCGCCACGTCGGTCCACCCCGCGGGGCACCCCGTCGCGTCATCCATGAGCATGATCGAGCCCGGCGGCGGTAAGGCTGCGCCGGTAGCGATCAGATCGTTGCGCACCACCTCCAGTTCGGCCTCCGTCTCGGCGAGCCGCAGGGCGATGTCGGCGTAGGCGGCACAGGCGTCTTCCGCGACCTGAGATTCGATCGCCGGGTTTGCCGACGTCACGGCCGTGACGAACGTGCCGAACACGCCGAGGTCGCCGCAGCTCGACGTCGTCTGGGCAGCAGCAGGTACTGCCACCATCGACAGTGCCAGGGCGAGCAGGCCTCCGGGCCATACGCCCGATGTCGGGCGGCTTGGTTGGATCGACACGTCGGACCTCCTGGCTGGATCAGCAACGGTGGGCGGGAACGAGCGCCCACGTCGAACTCCGCGCCTGTGCTGGCCGCGCAGGCATCGCATCAGGCCACTGCCTGACCGCTCAGCGGCGCACGCGGCAGGCCGGGAACCACGTCGGCCAACAAGTTGCGCGCGGTGGGTGCGTCGCCCGACGCGGCGGCGAGTTCCATCGCCGTCAACGTTCGACGAAGCTGACCGAGGTCGACGACGCGCGGCATGGCCACGAACACGCCTTCGGCCGCGGTTCCGGCCGGTCCCTCGTCGGGATCGAAAATCTCCTCGAACAAGCGCTCGCCCGGACGGAGACCGGAGAACGTGACCTCGATGTCGACCCCGGGCCGGCACCCGGAGAGGGCGATCATCGTCCGCGCCAAGTCAACGATGCGCACCGGCTCGCCCATGTCGAGGACGAAGATCTTGCCGCGCCGGTCGGGCGCGTCCTGGTCGGTGGCCGCAGCCTGAAGCACGAGTTCGGTCGCCTCCTGGACGGTCATGAAGTAACGTCGCATCTCCGGATGGGTGACGGTGACCGGACCACCGGCCTCGATCTGACGCTTGAACAGCGGCACGACGGACCCGGTGGAACCGAGCACGTTGCCGAAGCGGACGGTGATGAACCGGGTCGCTACTCCGCTGACGTCGACGGCCTGACAATACGCTTCGGCGGCGCGCTTGGTAGCGCCCATGACGCTCACCGGGCGGATGGCCTTGTCGGTGGAGATCATCACCATCTTGCCGACGCCGGCGGCAACCGCCGCATCGGCAACGACCTGGGTGCCGATGACGTTGGTCAGGATCCCCTCGCAAGGGTTCGCCTCGACCAAGGGCACGTGCTTGAGAGCGGCGGCGTGGAAGACGACCGTCGGCCGCTCGCGAAGGAACAGCGACTGGATGCGCTGGCGGTCGCGGACATCGCCGAGCACCGGTACGCGCACGACTTCGGGAAACCGCACCGAAAGATCGAGATCGATCTCGTAGAGCGCGTGTTCAGTGTGATCGAGCAGAAGCAGCCGCGACGGGCCTCTGGCCGCCACCTGCCGAACGAGTTCGGAGCCGATGCTACCGCCAGCACCCGTCACCACCACGACCTGACCGGCCACCAGCTCGCGCATCCGCTCGAGCGCCAAGCTCACGGGCGGTCGGCCGAGCAGGTCTTCCAGCGTCACCTCCTGCAGGCTCGGCTCCGGATGGTCGATCGCGACCGATGCCCGAAGCCGGCGGATCGGCAAGCCGAGGCGGACCGCCGCGGCGGTGACGTTGCGCAGCCGCGCCCGCTCGGCGCCAGGCGTCGCGACCACCAACGCCGCCACCGGGATGCCGCGTTCGGCCAGGCGTCGGACGATGTCATCGACGTCGTCGAGGCTGCCGAGCACCTCGATGCCGCGCACGCTGCGCCCGGTCTTACTGCGACGGTAGTCGATGATTCCAGCGATGGCGTAGCGCGGTGACTTGTCGAGGCCGTGCAGCCGGATCACGCGATCGCAGTCGGAGACGCTGCCGACCAACAGCAGGTGCTCGACGTCGCTACCGGAGCGTCGTAGGTGCCGCCATGCGGCCAGTCGCCCGTCCTTCCAAGCGCGGTACGCGATCCTCGGGGCCGAGAGCAGCACGATCATGACGAACCACGTGATGACCGGCACCGACCGCGGAATGCTCTCCAACCGGTTGATGACGAACATCAAGAACAAGAACCCGACGGAGACCAAGGTCGCGGCAACGACGATCCGCCGAATGTCGGTGAGCGAGGCGAAGCGCCACATGCCGCGGCCGAGGCCCATGGTTCGAAACACGACAGCGGCGATTGCCATGAACACGCCGAGCGCGAGCAACAGCGACCGCTCGCTCGGCAGGTCGTCGACGCCGTAGCGCAGCACCAGCGACAGACTCAGGGCGACGCCGGCCATGACGACGTCGTGGATGATGGCAAAGGCGCGCTTCAACGGTCCCACTCGGTTGCGTCGCCGGCTGCGTCGGGCGCACCGCGGCGGCCCAGGCGCAGGCAAGCAGGCGAACGCCGCGATGACCAGCGCTTTGTCATCGAGCCACGTCGACCGAAGGCGATGGCGAACGGCCCGAATGCGCCAAGTAGACGGTTCATTCGCTCGTACCGCCGGCAGCCAGCGCCGCCAGACCGGCTTCGGTCGAGGTGGCGGGCTGCCAACCCAGCGCCTCCAAGGCCGCTGTGTCGACCACGAGGGAGCCGAGCAGACGCTCCGCAACGGCACTCCGGCCAAAGCTGTGTAGCAACCCGCGCAACAGCGGCTCCGGCACGCCGACCAAACGCGGCGGGCGACCGAGGCCCTGGCGCAGGGCCACCAACATCTGAGGCAACGTCAGCGGCCGAGCGTCGGCAACGAGAAAGGCTCGCCGGAGCGGTGCCGGCGTCTCGATGACCGTCGCAACTGCCGCCGCTAGAGCGTCCACGGCAAGCAACGACCGAAGACCGCTGACAGCCCCGAACGGCAAAGGCAGTGGCGACCGGGCAAGCTTCAGCAACGCGCGCAGATTGCCGGTAACGGCTGGGCCGTAGACGAGCACCGGCCGTAGCGCGACCCAATCGAGATCGACCTCGGCGAGGCTTCGCTCGGCGGCCAGCTTGGAGCGACCGTAGGCGTCCACTGGCACAGGCGGCGTAGCTTCGGTGAGAACTTGTCGCGCTGAGGGTCCCGATTGGGCGCGGACGGACGAGATGAACACCAGCCGGCGGACGCCCACCTTCTTGCAGGCGCCGACGACCAGGGTGGTGCCGCCAACGTTGACTTCATGCATTCGTTCCTCGGGCACACCCTTGGTATGGGCGATCCCCGCCGCATGGACGACCACGTCGACCCCTTCCACCGCGCCCGCAAGCAGACCATCAGAAGCGGTGAGGTCGCCGATGGACCGGATGTCTGACGCACCGACCAATGGGACGGTGGCATGGCGCACCAGGGCGCGAACGGCGTAGCCCCGAGCAGCGAGCTCCGCCACGAGTCTCCGGCCGACGAACCCGTTGGCGCCAGTGACGGCGACGCTCGTCGCGGTCGTCACGCAGCCGCTCCGGCTGGCGGCCGAGCGAAGGCCCGAAGGGTCCAGGCGACGGCGACCCCACCCACTGCCAACAGCGCGAGCCCGAGCCGAGGATCGTCGGCCACGACGGCGCTCAGCGCGAGCAGTGTCAAGCTGCCGTTCAGCGCCGCGACACGGCCGACGACGGCGCTCACCGACCAGCCGTTGGCGGTGGCGCGTTGATAAAAGTGGCTGCGGTGCGGTTCCCAGAACCGCTCTCTGCGCCCCACGCGCAACGCCAAGGTCAAGGTCGCGTCGACGACGTAGTAGAGCGGCAACAACAGCGCTGCGGCCCAGGCTCCCTGGAGGGCGAGCTGGAGCAAGAGCCAGAAGCCGATCAGCCCGATCGGCAGCGAACCGACGTCGCCGAGGAAAACTCTGGCCGGTGGCTTGTTCGAGGGGGCGAAGCCCAACAGCGCACCGCATGCGGCTGCAGCAACGAGGCCGCCGGCCGCATCGACGATGCCAGCGGCTGCGAACAGTGCGACCATCGCCGTCAGCGGCACCATCTCGGTGACCGTGAGCCAGTCCAGGCCATCCATGAAGTTGACCAGGTTCACGAACCACACCCCGGCAACCACCAAAAGCGCTGACTCGATCGCCGGTGGCCAGCTGCCCGGAAGCCAACCCGGCCGATCCGCAGTAGTCATGACGATGGCCAACACCGCCGCAACGTGCAGGGTCAGCCGCGGCAAGACCGCGAGCGGCCGGATGTCGTCGACCGCACCGACGACGACCAGCAGCAAGACGCCGGCCGTCAGGCCCGGCAACCCCTCGCGCGCGAGTCCGGCCTGGCCGAGCGCGACCAAAGAGACGAGCAACGTCGCCGCGATCACCGCAGCACCAGCACCTTGGGGAGTCGGAACGACGTGGCTAGAGCGGGCGCTCGGCCGCGCCAGCGCGTACCGGCGGAGCAGCGGCATGGTCAAGCGAATGCCGAACCACGACAGCCCCATGGCAGTGGTCGCCGCGACTGCCATTGCGATCCAGGTCATCGGCGCTTCTGGCACGAACACACAGCGACCCGTTGCATCGAAACGTCGGCGGGAGTGGTGGAGCCGATCGGGATCGAACCGACGACCTCGTCATTGCGAACGACGCGCTCTCCCAACTGAGCTACGGCCCCGCCAGAGCCATTCCGCAACGGCCGCGTGGTATGAGAGACACCGTTGAGGGTGTCAAGGCCGTTGACGGCCCTGGCGGCGTTCGGCACCGGCGCTATAGTCCGCGCCAATCGCGACCAGCCGGCGCTTTGCTTCTGATGAAAGGTCAATCATGTGCTCGCTGCTTCAGCTCGTCGACACCGTTGTCGGCATCTACATATGGGCGCTGATCATCGCCGTCGTGCTGACGTGGCTGGTGCAGTTCAACGTGGTCAACACTCGCAATCGCGTCGTCTACACGGTCGGTGATGTGCTGGCGAGGATCACCGAGCCGGCGCTACAGCCGATCCGCAGTGTGCTCCCTGGCCTAGGCGGTATCGACCTCTCACCGTTGGTGTTGATCCTGCTACTGAGCTTCGGCCGTTCGCTGATGTGGGAGACGTTGGGTAGCGGGTGCCGGCTCTACTGATCGAGCAGTCGGCGG
>JBCBTD010000019.1:0-67444 GCA_039818825.1 Pseudomonadota bacterium | reverse complement strand
TCCTGCGGCATGAGGATCATGCGCAGGAGCTGAACCCCGACATCACCTTAGATAAAATCAAGGGCCTGCTCACCCGTCTGGCGAAAGACAAAAACGTTGTCGTTATCGTGCCCTCGAAAAGCGCTGCCAAGGATTGGGAGGACGTTGCCGATCAGACGCTCACGGCCGCCAACGTCGTCGATGGCGTAGACAAGCTACGCGAAGGCCATGTTGGGCTGACCGTCCTTGTGAACAGGTATGACGGCATCGACCTGCCGCACGATGCGTGCCGCGTTTTGGTGATTCACAATCTGCCCGAGGTAGCATCGTTCTCCGACCTGACGGACATGGCGGTCCTAAGCGACTCCCAGACCGGGCTCAGGCGGCAGATGCAACGGATCGAACAGGGTATGGGGCGCGGCGTGCGTTCCAACGACGATTATTGCGTCGTGCTGCTTGCCGGATCAAAACTCACGCGCCGCGTAAAGTCGCCGGCCGGACTCAAGCTGCTGACGCCCGCTACGCAGGCGCAGCTCGACCTTTCAAAGAAGATCGCCAAGCAACTCGATGGAGTTGATATCGACGGGATGGCGGGCGTCATCAACCAGTGTCTCAAGCGCGATCCGTCCTGGGTCAAGGTCAGCAAGAAAACGCTCCTGAAAGCTCAGGCCAAGACGGGGTTGGTTCTTGACAAGGCCAGCGTCGCCGTGAGGCGTTCCTTCGATACGGCCCGCTCCGGGGACTATAAGGCTGCCGCCGCTCTGCTCAGCGCCGCCGCCAACGCCGCGCAAGATGACGATGAAAAGGCATGGCTCATGTCGAAGCTGGCCGCCATGCAACATCATCTGAACCCGGCTGCATCTCAAAAGACGTTGCTTGCGGCGCACCAGTTGAACCCAAACGTCCTACGCCCGATGGACGGCATCGCCTATCAGAAGCTCGCAGCCCAGGAAGGTGCACAAGCCGCGGAAGTGCAATCCTATCATCAGGAACGCTTTCTCGAAGCCGCCGACCGGATACTTGAGGTCAACCAGCTTACGGACGATCTGCGCTTTCAAATCGTGACACCGGAGAAGTTCGAGACGGCCATCGATAGCGTCGCCCGGTTCATCGGGTTGCATTCCCAGCGTCCCGAAAAGCAGTTCAACGATGAAGGACCGGACAATCTCTGGGCGCAGCCGGACGGATCGTTCCTGGTCATAGAATGCAAGAACAACGCGGCATCCGAGAAGGGCATTTCCAAGACCGACCTGGGCCAGCTCGATCAGGCGATGTCGTGGTTCTTCGGAAAATACACGAAAGCTGGAAACGGCACGCCCGTCATCATCCATCCGCTGAGAACCCTGGGCGACGGGGCTTCTGAGGTCGAGGGCATGCGGATCATGACGGAAAAGGAACTCAAGAAGCTGCGCACGGCGCTCGCCGACTTCGCCAAGTCACTAGGCGATCCCGACATTCTCAACAACCAGAAGCAGATCAACGAATTGCTCGCCAATCACGGCTTCAACGGTGGTGAATTTCTGAAGCGGTATACTACCACGTTGAAGTAATCGCGAGATCGCCCTGAACCCTCAAGGCAGCTAAGGAATTGGCTGGTATCGACCCGAGATTATCGCGCCAAGAATCTTCCCTTTTGGCACGCGTTGTGGCCGCGGTTTTTGACGCGTCTGCCTGGGAAAGCCGACTCATCGGCCGAGATCGGGCATGACCGCAATAGGCCGGCGACGGCCGTGCGAGCGCCGGCGGCGCGTCCATGGCTGAAGCACCAGCGTGCCCCGTGATCGGCTGCTAGCCCGACCTAAGCCGCCTGCATCACCTCCGCCCGCAGCCGCGCTAGCGCGGCGATGTGGGCGGGGCCGACGGCGCAGCAGCCGCCGATGATGCGGGCGCCGGCCTCGATCCAGCCCGTGGCGTGCTCGGCGTAGGCTTCCGGTCCGAGGTCGATGCGCGTCTCGAGCACGTCGACCGTGACGCCGGGTTCCAGCGCATCGACGGAGACGAAGCCGTTGGCGTAGCCGCCGATGGGAAGGCGCTGCTGGCGGGCAGAGGTCAGCACGTGACGGAGGCCGGCACCCACGGCTTCGGGCGACGAGCAATTGACGAGGACGGCGACGGCGCCTGCCTCCTCGATCGCAGTGAAGGCGTCGGTGATGGGCTCACCGGAGCGCAGAAGGGTGCCGTCGCGGTCGTCGACCGACACCGCCGTCCAGGCGGGCTTGCCCGAATCGACCGCCGCTTCGGTCGCCGCCACGGCCTCGGCGATCGAGGTCATCGTCTCGATGATGAAGAGATCGACGTCCGGGGCCTGAAGCGCGACGAGCGCGGCGAACTCGGCCCGCGCCTCCGCGCGCGGCGGTGCCAGTTCCGGCCGGTAGCTGGCGACCAGCGGCGGCAGGCAACCGGCGAGCTGCACGGGACGGCCGGCCTCGGAGCGTGCGCGGTTGGCTGCATCGATCGCGGCGCGGTGGAGTTCGGCGGTGATGTCCGGCAGCCCGTTGCGCCACAAGCGCCGCGGGGTGGCCGAATAGGTGTTGAGCGTGATGACGTCGGCGCCCGCCTCGATGAAGTCGCGGTGCACGGCGGTGACGAGGTCCGGCTCGTCCATCAGCACCTGGGCCGACCACAGCGGCTTGGCGCCGGCAGCGCTGCGTAGGATGAGTTCCTGGCCCGTGCCGCCGTCGAGCAGCACGAAGGGCTTGGTCAAGGCGAGGTCCATGCCACCTGCTCCCCGTCCCGGCGGTCTTGTCGCCGCCGCCAGGCTATGGAGCACCACTGCCAGCCGCACGCAATCGTTCCCTTCGATCCGGGCAGCGAACCAAGTGACCGTCGGTGCGCGAGAACGACGGCGAGGGGTGATGATCGCGCGCCACCGACGTCGAGCTTCCTGTCGCCGGCAGAGACCACTATCCTACTTGGTCGCTACGGTCGGCGGCACGCGACGGTGGGAATGGTCGTGAGCGCCGATTGCGAAACGAAGCCAGATCGGCGGTTTGTCTTTTTTGGCCAGTGGCTTGCGGCGAAGAGGGCGAGGCCGTCGGCGGCCGATTTCGGGCCGCGCTCGGTTGCCGCCGCCGGCTGGCTGGCGTACACGATGGTAATGTCAGATGGACAAAGGAGTGACCACGATGAGCACTGGCAGCCTTCGCCGCGACGTGTGGCGCGTCAACGCCTATGGGCTTGGTCTGGTGGTCGTGCTCAGCGCCATGTTGGCCTTGGTCGTCTGGATGCTCTGAGCACGAGCCCCCGCCGCATGACGGGTGTTGCGGCGGGGGCGGGACGACTGGTTCAGGCGCGCCGTTGACGGCGACGCCAGAATGCGAGGCCGGCGAAGCCGGCACCCAGCAGCGGCAAGGCCGCCGGGATCGGGGTCTGGGTGAGCGCCACGTCGTCGAGCAGCGCGCCCGTGGTGTTGGCCAGCCCGGTCGCGCGGAAGCCGAGCGCATGGTCACCGGCCGCGGTGACGTCGAGATTGGCGAAGAACTGGACCCAGCCGGCCTGGGCGCCGCTACGCTCGTCGTGGGTGCCGATCACGTCGCCGTCCCACAACACCTCCAGCCCATTGTCACCGGCGCGGTTGGTCCGCGGCTGGTACCAGTAGCTGAGCGCGTAGGTACCGACGCCGAGGCTGACCGTCTGCAGGATCGTGCTGTTGCTGTCCGGTCCGTGCGGATGGCTGTCGAGTTCGACGTAGTAGTCGCCGGAGACCGGGTCCGCGCCGCCGATGGTCCGCCGAGTTTGCACTTCGACGCCGTTGCCCTGGGTGGCCCAGCCGGGCAGCCCACCGCCGTTCTCGCTCGACCAGACGTCCCAGCTGCGCGAACCGCCCTGGCCCGGCATGGTGCCGAACGTCCGCCCGTTGACGATGCCCGGGCCCGCCGGCGCCTGTTCGAACCCGCCGTTGACCAGCAGATTCACGGGCGCCGCGTCGGCAACTCCGGCAACCGCAAGGGCAGAGAGCCCCAGAACGAAACCACGCAGCATGCGCCAAACCCCCCGTTGATGCAGTGAGGGGAGCATAACCGGAACGGATCGTTCAGATTTTATGAAAATGGTCGAGGCATACGCGGATGTGCAGACACCGGCTCAACGGTGCCAAGCGCAACCTCGCGCCAGCTTCTTCTTGGCCCCCTCGGCGTAAACGTCGAAGGGCAAGGTGGCCGCGTGTGCGATCAACGCTTCGCACACCTCGCCGACCGGCGCCGGACGTTCCAGCCCCGGCGCCCAGGGCGGATCGGCGAAATAGCCTACGGCATCGAGGAACGAGACCCCGAAGTAGAACTCGGCGCCGACCGAGCTCGACAGCTCCGGAACGAGCACGAAGCCCGCATGGTTTGGCGCCAGGGTTTCTTCGAACGACCAGTCCAGCATCGTCTGAAGGGTTTCGACGACCTCGGCCCGCTGGGCTTCGGTCATGTCCGGCCAGCCGTAGCGGAAGAGGCGCGCGAGATCGTAGTTGTTGTGATTGGTCCAGCGACCGGCACTCTCCCAGCCGAACGGATAGGCCTGATCGCGCAGCGCCAACGTGGTCCTGATCAGCTCGGGCCAGCGTTCGACGTGTCCGCGGCGCGCGTGGACGATGTGATAGGTGATCGACAGGTCGGTGGTCTTGAACACACCGTCGTCGCCCTCGTACCACGCGCCCCAATAGCCGGTCTCGGGGTCCTGCCAGGCGTCGATGAACGAACGGATGGCGTCGATCACGAGGCCCGACCTTGGCCGATCGTCGGCCGGCATGGCCGACGTCTCGCGGATCAAACGCACGACGTGGTCGCGGCTGGCCGTCGCCGCCATCATGCTCACCAGCCCGCCCACCCGCGAGCGCGTGTCCTCGCCCGTCCGGGCCACGTCGGCGATCAGCAGGCTCTGGAGGTAAGCGACCAGCGCTTCCGGGCTTTGCGCCCAGTCCAGCGGCTTGCGCTTCACCGCCGGCTGCTGGTTGGCATCCGCCAGCAGGAAGTACTGCTCGAGCGTCGCCTCGACCTGGATGAACTCCTCCGACGCGCACCAACCGAACATGCCATCGGTCGACGGCCGCCGCGCGTAGCTCTGGTCGTCGATGGCGAAACTGCGTTCGAGCTGGTCGAGCTTGGCATCGATGCGCTCCCACCAGGCGGTGTAGCTGACCAGCCACTTGGCCTCGGTGAAGATCGCTCGCGAGCAGTCCAGCCCGTCGCCGGTGATCTCGCGCTCGAAGAGGACGCGACCAAGCTCGTCGAAACGCTCGCGGCGAGCGGCCCGCTGCGCATCGAAGTCCGGATCGAAACGAGTGTAGAGTTCTGCGATCCGCGCCTTGGCGGCGTCACCGACGACGAGCTCCAGGTCGTCTTGGGCGAGCAGCGCAGACCGCGCCCACCCGGGCGAACTCGCCAAGCCCAACGCCAACGCTACTCCAACGATCACGACGAGGCTGGTGCGCATCGCGTCTCCCCCGTCCGCAGTGCTCCGTCGCTGCGGCCACCAACCGTCGGCGACAGCTTGGCGACTGTTTACCGATGGCGCTCAGGTGCGCTCGTCGTCGTCTTCCGGCGGAACGACGTCGGCCACGTCGCTGTCCGCGTCGAGCTCGTCGGTATCCTCGAAGGGTGCTTCCACCTCGGCGTCGTCGGTTTCCAGCGTTTCGAGTTCCTCGTCCTCGCTCTCCGCTTCGACTTCGATCTCCGCCTCCGCTTCGGGCTCCGGGTCGGCCACGACCACGGCCGCAGCGCGCGGCGCTGCCCGGGCGCGGCGCGACCGCGTGAACGTGTCGACTTCGAAGATGGCGTTGCAACTCGGGCAGATGATGGGCGAGCGCTGGAAATCGTAGAATCGCGCCCCGCAGGACTGACAGGTCCGTTTGCTGCCCCACTCCGGCTTGGCCAAGACCTTCACTCCTGTATGGCTGGAGAAACGCGGCGGCGATTGCCACGTCCACGGCCTACTGTCAAAAGCAAAGCGCGCCGGCACCCGCCTCTTTCAGCGACGGTCTTCGATGCGTTTGGTCAGCCATCCCTGCGGCCGCTTGGCAGGTCGCGTCACCCTACCCGGCGACAAATCGATCTCGCACCGCAGCTTGCTGCTGGGCGCCCTGGCCGTTGGGACGACGCGGGTTCGCGGTCTGCTGGAAGGCGAAGACGTGCGGGCCACGTGGCGGGCGCTCGAACGGCTTGGCGTCGCAATCGAACGCACCGGCGACGAGGTCCACGTCCACGGAGTCGGCATCGGCGGTCTGCGCGCACCCGACGACGTCCTCGACCTCGGCAATGCCGGTACGGGCGCGCGGCTGCTGCTGGGTGTGCTGGCGGGCTACGGCTTTCCCGCCGTCGTCACCGGCGACGCGTCGCTGCGGCGCCGGCCGATGGCGAGGGTGACGACGCCGCTGGAAGCGATGGGCGCCCGCATCATCGCCCGCGACGGCATGCGGCTGCCGTTGACCATGGTCGGGAGCGACCGGCTGTTGCCCATCACCTTCGATAGCCCTTTTGCTTCCGCGCAAGTCAAGTCAGCGGTGCTCCTGGCTGGGCTGCATGCCGCCGGCCGGACCGAGATCGTCGAGCCCAGCCGCAGCCGTGACCACACCGAGACGATGCTCGGCGCCATGGGTGCCGAGGTTTCGAAACACCAGGACCCTGACGGCCGCAATCGGGTCGCGCTGACTGGCCAGCCGACACTCCGCCCCCTCGACCTCGACGTCCCGGGCGACCCGTCGTCGGCCGCCTTTCCATTGGTCGCGGCCCTGCTCCGCCCCGGCTCGGAGATCACGCTCGAAGCCGTCGGCATCAACCCGACCCGCGCCGGCCTGCTCCGGGTGTTGCGGGCCATGGGTGCGGACATCACGTTGACGGCAGAGCGCAATCTCGCAGGCGAGCCGGTCGCCGACATCACCGTGCGCCACGGCGCGCTCCACGCGATCGACGTGCCGCCCGAGCACGCACCGACGATGATCGACGAATATCCGATCCTGGCGGTCGCAGGGGCGTTCGCCGACGGCGTCACGACCATGCGTGGCATCGGCGAGTTGCGGGTCAAGGAGAGCGACCGGTTGGCGACCATGGCTGCCGGTCTCCGTGCCGCCGGCGTCGAGATCGAGGACGGGCCGGACCACCTGGCGGTGGTCGGACGGCCGGGCGGCACTCCGGCCGGCGGCACGGCGATCGACGCCGCCCATGACCATCGCATCGCCATGAGCTTCGCCGTGCTCGGCTTCGCCACCGCGGCACCGATCGCGATCGACGGCGCCGAGACGATCGCCACCAGCTTTCCGGAGTTCGTCGCGACGATGGAGAGCCTCGGCGCGCGGCTGACCCGCCCGTGACGAGGTTCCCGGAGGACCGGCCATTCCCGATCACCATCGACGGGCCGGCGAGCTCGGGGAAGAGCACGATCGGCGCGCTGCTGGCCACGGACCTGGAGCTGCCGATCCTGGACACGGGCTTGCTCTACCGCGCGGTCGGCCAACAGGTCGGCGCCGATGGGGCGGACGATGCCGCGAAGGCCGCCACCGCCGCCCGTGAACTCGACGTGGCCCGGCTCGGCGACCCGGAGCTGCGGACCGAACGGGTGGGGGCGCTGGCGTCCAGGGTCGGCGCGCTCCCGGCTGTCCGCGACGCGTTGCTGGGGTTGCAGACCAGTTTCGCCGAGACCTTCGGCGGCGGCATTCTGGTCGGCCGCGACACCGGCAGCGTGGTCTGCCCCTGGGCGCCCTGCAAGCTGTTCGTCACTGCCAGTGTCGAGGCGCGCGCCCAACGGCGCTTCGAGCAGTTGCGGGCACGTCGTGAGCCGGTTATACACAGCAGCGTTTTGGCGGAGCTCCGCCGCCGGGACGAACGCGACGCTGCGCGTGTGGTCGCCCCTCTGGTGGTCCCCCCTGATGCGCTCGTCATCGACACGACGGACATGACCGTCGCGTTGGCGTTGTCGTCGGCACGGAGTTTCATCGACGAATCCGTCGTGCGTGCCCGGCATTAGCCGGGCAGCGCGGCATTGGCACACCTCGAACCCGCGGACCGTACTCGGTTCGCCTGTCGGAGACGGAATGATCGATACAGCCCCTGCCCTCGAAAAACCGGCAATCGAAGACTTTGCCGCCATGCTCGACGAGTCCCTGTCGGGAAGGGACCGTCTCGAGGGTACCGTCGTCAAGGGGACCGTGGTCGGCATCGACAACGACGATGCGATCGTCGACGTCGGCCTCAAGGCGGAGGGCCGTGTGCCGATCCGCGAGTTCTCCACACCAGCCCAGAACGTGGAAGTCCGGGTCGGTGACGTCGTCGAAGTGTACGTCGAGCGCCTGGAGAACAAGGGCGGCGAGACGGTACTGTCGCGCGACAAAGCGCGACGCGAAGAGAGCTGGAACAAGCTCGAAGCGGCGTTCAACGCTCAGGACAAGGTGACGGGGCACATCTTCGGCCGCGTCAAAGGCGGGTTTGCCGTCGATCTCGGCGGCGCCGTCGCGTTCCTCCCGGGCAGCCAGGTCGACATCCGCCCGGTGCGCGAGGTTGGCTACTTGCTGCACAAGCAAGAGCCGTTTTTGATCCTGAAGATGGACCGCCGCCGCGGCAACATCGTCGTCTCGCGCCGTTCGGTCCTCGAAGAAAGCCGCAAGGAAGCGCGCGACGAGCTGCTGCAGACGCTCAAGGAGGGTCAGGTCCTCGAAGGCGTGGTCAAGAACATCACCGACTATGGCGCGTTCGTCGACCTCGGTGGGCTCGACGGCCTGTTGCACGTGACCGACATCTCGTGGCGGCGCGTGGCACATCCAACCGACGTTCTCGGCGTCGGCCAGCACGTCAAGGTCCAGGTGATCCGCTTCAACCGCGAGACCCAGCGGATTTCGCTGGGGATGAAGCAGCTCGAAGCCGATCCGTGGGAAGGCGTCGCCGCCAAGTACCCGCTGGGCACCAAGTGGACGGGCCGGGTGACCAACCTCACCGACTACGGCGCATTCGTCGAGCTGGAGCCTGGCGTCGAAGGACTGGTCCACGTCTCCGAGATGAGCTGGACCAAGAAGAACGTCCATCCCGGCAAGATCGTCTCGACCAGCCAAGAGGTCGAGGTGATGGTGCTGGAAGTGGACGAGGAGAAGCGGCGTGTCTCGCTCGGCCTGAAGCAGGTCCAGGCCAACCCCTGGGAAGCGTTTCTGGAGCGCCATCAGGTCGGCAGCGAAGTCACCGGGCAGGTCAAGAACATCACCGAGTTCGGGCTGTTCGTCGGCCTCGACACCGAGGTGGACGGCCTCGTCCACCTCTCGGACATCGCCTGGGAAGAGAGCGGCGAGGACGCGATCCAGCGTTACAGCGAGGGCGACGAGATCACCGCCATGGTGCTCGACGTCGACGTCGAGAAGGAGCGTATCTCGCTCGGCATCAAGCAGCTCAGCGAAGACCCCTTCAAGAACGCCACTGCGGGCCTCAAGCGCGGCGATCGCGTGACCTGCACCGTCACCGGTGTGACCTCGGGCGGCCTGGAGATCGAGACCAACGGCGCCCATGGCTTCATCCGCAAGAACGAGCTGAGCCGGGATCGCTCCGAACAGCGGCCGGAGCGGTTCGCGGTCGGCGAGAAGGTCGACGCCATGGTCACCTCGCTCGACCAGAACACGCGCCGGGTCGTGCTCTCGATCAAGGCCATGGACCTCGAAGACGAGAAGAAGGCGATGGCCGACTTCGGCTCCGCCGACAGCGGCGCTTCGCTCGGCGACATCCTCGGCGCGGCGCTGCGCCAGAAGCAGCGCGAAGGCACCGACGGCTAAGGGCTCCGGCCCGACGCCCATCTTGGTTCGCGAGGGGCGCCCCGTTCGGGCGCCCCTTTGCATCGGACCGAGCGGCGGGCCCGACGCCAGCGCGCGTCGCAGCGACGAAACGATTGGTGCGCAAAGACTTAGGTGCGCGCAGCCGCGGCGCTCGCGTTGACTGCGCCCGACCGATCTGGCACCACGCTCGGGTAACCTATCCGAGTGCCTGGCCGTGACGAAATCCGACCTGATCAAGCGCCTCGCCGATGCCAACCCACATCTCTACGTGCGGGACGTCGAGCGCATCGTGGCGACCGTGTTCGGCGTGATCGCCGAAGCCATGGCGCGCGGGGATCGCGTCGAGTTGCGCGGCTTTGGTGCCTTTTCGGTCCGCCACCGGGCAGCGCGGGTCGGTCGCAACCCGCGCACGGGCGAACAGGTCGAGGTACCCGGCAAGTCCGTGCCGCACTTCAAAACCGGCAAAGATCTTCGAGAACGGCTCAACGCCGCGTCATGAGCAGCCACGGGGACACAGCATGCGTTTCATTCGCCTCCTGATTGCCGCCATCGCCGCGATCTACCTGATCTACTTCGCCGTGCTGAACCTCGCTCCGGTCGACGTGGTGCTCTACGCCCATGCGCCTTCGCTGACGTTGCGTGTCTGGGAATTCGCATTGATCTGCGTGTTCATCGGCGCCTTGCTGGGCTGGCTGGTCACGTGGCTGGGCGGCATGGCGTGGCGCGGCGAAGCGGGTCGGGCCAAACGCGTGCTCGACGCCCAGGCGGTCCGGCGTCAAATGGCCGAGCAACGCGAGGAGCAGCGGGCAGCGCAGCAGGCGGCGGAGCGCCGCGCAACGGTTGCCGCGGCCATGGCCAAGGAGGGCACCACCACGGCGCTGCCGTCGAGCACGCCGGCCAAGCCGCTGGCCCTTCCCTCGACCTGAACTTGCGTGCGGGTGCTCGACGCCGCTGCAGTCGCCGCGGCGCTTCCGTACCGCGACCTCGTAGTGGCGCTGGAGCACGCATTCCGCGAGGGTGCTGCTGCACCGGTGAGGCACCATCACACGCCGCGTGCGGATGACTCGCTGCTGCTGATGCCCGCCTGGAACGCGCGGGTGACCGGGGTGAAGACGGTAACCGTCGCGCCGGCCAACAGCGCATCGGGCCTGCCGGCGGTGCACGCCACGTACAGTCTGTTCGACGGCGCCACCGGCGCACCGCTGGCGACGCTCGACGGCACCGAGCTGACGCGCCGGCGCACTGCTGCCGCGTCGGCGCTGGCCGCACGCTACCTCGCAAAACCGGACGCAACGGAGCTTCTCGTTTGCGGCGCCGGCGCGCTGGCGCCGCATCTGGTCCGCGCACACGCAGCGGTCCGGCCGATCCGCCGCGTCACCTTGTGGAACCGCACGACCGAGCGCGCCCGCCTGCTGGCCGAGCAGCTGGCGGCAGAGGGCTTCGCCGCCAGCGTGAGCGAAGACCGCGCCGCCGCGGTCGAGAACGCCGACATCGTCAGTTGCGCGACCCTCAGCAGCACGTCGCTGGTCGAGGGTGACTGGCTACGTCCCGGCACGCACGTCGACCTGGTCGGTGCGTTTCTGCCGACCTTGCGCGAGGCCGATGATCGCACGTTGGAGCGCGCCCGAGTCTTCGTCGACACGCGCGAAGGGGCACTGGCGGAAGCCGGCGACGTCCTCCAGGCGATCGCCGCCGGCCGGTTCAGCTCGGAGCGCATCGCGGGTGATCTCGCGGAGCTGTGCAAGGGGCAAGTGCGTGGCCGCGGCGACCAACACGAAATCACGTTGTTCAAGTCGGTCGGCACCGCGCTGGAGGACCTCGCCGCCGCCGAGCTCGTCGTTCGCGCCGCATGAAGCTGATCGTCGTCGGTGGCGGAATCATGGGCCTGTCGGTCGCCTGGGCCGCCGTTCGTCGCGGTCACCGGGTGACCCTCGTGGAACAAGGCCCGCTGCCCCACCCCTTCGCCTCGTCGTACGACCGGACCAGGCTCATCCGCTACCCCTACGGCCCGAAGCACGGCTACGCGCGGATGGTGACCGACGCCTATGCCGCCAACGCATGCTTGTGGTCCGACCTCGGTAGGACCTTCGCCATCGACACCGGCACGCTCGTGCTGGCCCGCGGCGGCGATGAATGGGCCGACGCTACCCGCGCCACCATGGAGCGGCTCGGCCTCGCCCACGATCTGCTTGACGAAGCCGAGGTTGCCCGCCGCTATCCGCTGCTGCGGGCCGACGGTGTGGCGTGGGCGATGGTCACGCCCACCGGCAGCATCCTGCTCGCCCGAGCGATCCTCGAGGCGCTGATCGACTGGCTCCGCGCACGCGACGAAGCGACCATCCTGAGCCATACTCGCGTAGGTGATGTCGATCTGGACACTGCCGAGGTCGGTTTGGAGGACGGCCGGCGGCTGGCCGCCGATCGGGTCGTCGTCGCTGCGGGCCCCTGGACGCAACATCTCATGCCGGCGTTGCGATCGTCCGCGCGACCATCGCGCCAAGTGGCGCTCGAGATCGACCTTCCGGAGCCGCTTGCCGCGGCCTGGGCGCAGATGCCCATGGTGCTCGATGGGGTGGCTTGGCAGGGGACCGGCTTCTACGCGGTACCGCCGATCGACGGCCACCTGCTGAAAGTCGGTGACCACGGCTTCTCCATGTCGGGTGATCCGGACGGCAATCGGATCGTCAACACGGCCGAGCGCGAGCACATCCGCTCGATGCTGGCGGCCGGCGTCCGCGATCCAGACGCCTATCGGGTCGCCTCGGCACGGAGCTGCTTTTACACCGTGGCGGAGGGCGAGCGGTTCGTCGTCGACGAACATGTCGGCGGGCTGGCGCTGACCGGTTTTTCGGGACACGGGTTCAAGTTCGGCCCACTGGTCGGCCTGGCGACCATGGCTCGGCTCGATGATCGGATCGCTGCCCAGGCCTTCGCGCATTGGCTAGGCGGGAACCAGGAGGCCGACGACCAACCCGCTCGTCCCGATGCGTTGGCAAGCGACCTCGCGCTGCTATAAGCGCAATCTTGGTCAATTCCTGGAGAGCGAAGGACCGATGGCAAAGTCGGCGGTCTATTGCGCGATCGATCGGGCGAACCTCCCGGATGCGCAGGTGCTGGCCAGCGCCGTCGCCCCCCACGTCGACGGGCTCAAGCTCGGGCTGGAGTTCTTCGTCGCGCAAGGCGCGAAGGGCGTCGCCCTGCTGCAACGCGCAGGGCGGCCGATCTTCCTCGATCTCAAACTCCACGACATCCCGAACACCGTCGCCGGTGCCATCCGGGCCGTTGGCAAGCTCGGCGTCCGCTACGTTACGGTGCACGCCTCCGGCGGGGCAGCCATGCTCCGTGCCGCGAAGGAGGCAGCCGCCAACGCGGAGCGCCCCCCTCAAATCCTTGCCGTCACCGTGCTGACGAGCCTCGACGCAGCCGATCTCACTGCGTTGGGCGTGACGCACCCGCCAGACGACCAAGTCACGGCCTTGGCCGAAATGGCGGTGGCAGCCGGCGCCGACGGCTTGGTGTGCTCGCCGATGGAGGTGGCGGCGCTCCGCCAACGGGTCGGCAATGCCGTGACCCTCGTCGTTCCCGGCGTTCGCCCGTCGGATGCGCCTGCCGACGACCAGAAGCGGACGCTGTCACCGGCGGCGGCGCAAGCGGCCGGCGCCGACGTCCTGGTCGTCGGACGACCGATCACCGCGGCAATCGATCCCGCCGCAGCGGCGCGCACCATCGTCGACGAGCTCACTACGACGACAAGTCGATGACCAAGGTGAAGATCTGCGGGCTGACCCGCCCAGCGGACACCCGAGCGGCCGTCGAAGCCGGCGCCGATCTCGTCGGCTGCATCGTCCACCCTCAGTCCAAGCGCGCCGTACGCGTTGATGACTTGCCCGAGGTGATGGCGCCCGCATCGGCCCGTGCCGCGCGGGTGGCGGTGGTCGTCGATCCCGACGATGCGCTCGCTGCCACCCTCGCTTCCTCCGGTGCCGTGGATTGGCTGCAGCTCCACGGCGAGGAGACAGCGGAGCGGGTCGTCGACTTGAAACGACGGACCGGCCTCCGGATGATCAAGGCGCTGGCGGTGGCGACGGGTGAAGACGTCGACCAGGCCGAAGCGGTGGGCTCTGTCGCGGATCTGGTCTTGTTCGACGCACGGCCGGCGCCGGGCGCTCCCCGCGGCGGCAACGGCCTTGCCTTCGACTGGCGACTGCTCGATGGTCTCGCCGCCGCCAGCTACCCCTGGGGGCTGGCCGGCGGGCTCGATCCTTCCAACGTCGCCGGCGCCATCGGCCGTACGGGTGCGGGCTTGGTCGACGTTGCTTCGGGCGTCGAAACCGCACCCGGCCAGAAAGACCACGACGCGATACGCGCCTTCGTCAGCGCGGCCAAGCGCCGCCAGGAGCGCGCCGAGGAACCAGCATGACCCGAGCGAACACGCTGCGTAGCGGACCGGACGAGCGCGGGCATTTCGGCGCGTATGGCGGCCAATACGTCGCCGAGACGCTGATGCCCAACATCCTCGAGCTGGAACGGGCGTACGAAGCGGCCAAACGCGACCAGGGCTTTCAAGCGGAACTCGACTTGTGGCTGCGCGACTACGTCGGCAGGCCAAGCCCCCTGTACCTGGCAGAGCGGCTGACTGCGGCCCTGGGCGGTCCGAAGATCTACTTCAAGCGCGACGAGCTCAACCATACCGGTGCGCACAAGATCAACAACTGCATCGGCCAGATCATGCTCGCCCAGCGCATGGGCAAACGGCGGATCATCGCCGAGACCGGTGCTGGCCAACATGGCGTGGCCACGGCCACCGTCGCCGCGCGCTTCGGCCTGCCTTGTGTCGTCTACATGGGCGAACGCGACATCGAGCGGCAGCAGCCGAACGTGTTCCGAATGCGGCTCCTGGGCGCCGAAGTCCGACCGGTGACCTCGGGCTCACGGACCCTGAAGGACGCGATGAACGAGGCGCTCCGCGACTGGGTGACCAACGTCGACGACACGTTCTACCTCATCGGCAGCGTCGCCGGACCGCATCCCTATCCGGCAATGGTCCGCGACTTCCAAAAGGTCATCGGCGAGGAAGTGCGAGAGCAGCTCCAAGACCGCGAGGGCCGCCTGCCGGACGTCCTGGTTGCGGCGATCGGCGGCGGCTCCAACGCCATGGGCCTCTTCCACACATTCCTCGACGACGACGTCCGACTGATCGGCGTCGAGGCCGCAGGTGACGGGGTCGAGACCGGGCGCCACGCGGCAGCCCTCAATGCCGGATCGGCGGGCGTGCTGCACGGCTCGAAGTCGTACCTGTTGCAGGACGACGACGGCCAGGTGATCGAGCCGCACTCGATCTCCGCGGGCCTCGACTATCCAGGGGTCGGGCCCGAACATGCCTGGCTCAAGGATAGCGGACGGCTGGAGGTGGCGGCCGTCACCGACCTTGAAGCGCTGGACGCGTTCGAGCGATGTTCGCGGCTGGAGGGCATCATCCCGGCGTTGGAGCCGGCTCATGCCCTCGCCCAGGTGATCAAGCTGGCGCCCAGTCTCGACGCCGACGACCTCGTGGTGATGAATCTCTGTGGCCGTGGCGACAAGGACATCTTCACCGTGGCGAAGGTCAACGGAGTGGTCCTGTGAGTCGACGGATCGAGGAACGCTTTGCTGCCCTCCGTGCAGATGGCCGCGCTGGCTTCATCACCTTCATCACCGCCGGCGACCCGGACGTAGCGACATCGGCACGGCTCTTGGCCGGCCTTCCCGCCGCTGGTGCCGACGTGATCGAGTTGGGGATGCCGTTCACAGACCCGATGGCTGATGGTCCGTCGATCCAGGCTGGGGGCCTGCGCGCCCTGGCTGCTGGGATGACGCTCCGGCGCACGCTCGACCTGGTGCGCGACTTCCGCACGACCGACGCGACGACGCCACTGGTCCTGATGGGCTACTTCAATCCGATTTTCGCCTACGGCACCGACCGGTTCCTCGACGATGCTCGCGACGCTGGTGTCGACGGTTTGATCATCGTCGATCTGCCACCGGAGGAAGACGGCGAGCTTTGCCTGCCAGCGCTGGCGAAGGGCTTGAGCTTCGTCCGCCTGGCGACACCCACGACCGACGACGACCGGCTGCCCCGAGTCCTCGAGAACACGTCCGGGTTTCTCTACTACGTCTCGATCACGGGCATCACCGGCGCAGCGGCACCGGTCGTCGACGTGGTCGGCGCCGCGGTCGACCGCATCCGCAGCCACACCGACCTGCCGGTTGCCGTTGGCTTCGGCATCCGCGAACCGGCGCAGGCGCGGGCGATCGCCCAAGTCGCCGACGCAGCAGTGGTCGGGTCCGCGCTGGTCGACCTGATCGCCGAACACCACGACCAGGGTGCCGAGGCGGTCTGCGACGCAGTTCTCGGCAAAGTTCGCGAACTTGCCGGGGCCGTCCGTTCGGCCCGCGGCTGAGGTCGTCCGTTGAACTGGCTCACGAACTACGTCCGCCCGCGGATCCGCGCCTTGGTCAACCGTGAGGACTCGACGGTGCCCCACAATCTCTGGGTGCCTTGTCCGGGTTGCGAGCGGATGATCTTCCACCGCGATCTGGCGGCGAACCAACGCGTCTGTCCCTTCTGCAGCCACCACCACCGGGTGAGCCCCGAGTTCCGTTGCCAGTCGTTGTTCGACGAGGGCAGCTGGCAGGCGATCGAACTGCCCAAGGTCGCGCCCGATCCGCTGCGCTTTCGTGACAAGAAGCGTTACGAAGAGCGGCTGCGTGAAGCCCAGGCGAAGACCGGGCGCGCCGACGCTGCTGCCGTGGCGCATGGCCAGATCGGTGGCCGGCCCGCGGTGCTCGCTGTGCTGGATTTCGAGTTCATGGCCGGCTCCATGGGCGCTGCGGTCGGCGAAGCCCTGGTCGCTGCCAGCCAACTCGCAATCCTTCAACAAGCCGCTTTGATCGTGGTGACCGCGTCGGGCGGCGCGCGCATGCAGGAAGGCGCTCTGTCGCTCATGCAGATGGCGCGCACGACCGTAGCCGTGACGGAGCTCAAAGAAGCTGGGTTGCCCTACGTCGTGGTGCTCGCGGACCCGACCACGGGTGGGGTCACCGCGTCATTCGCGATGCTCGGCGACATCACACTGGCCGAACCCGGAGCCGTGATCGGTTTCGCCGGCGCCAGAGTCATCGAGCAAACGATCCGCGAGACCCTGCCGGAAGGCTTCCAGCGTGCGGAGTATCTGCGTGACCACGGGATGATCGACATCGTCGTCCATCGCTTCGACCTGAGGTCGACGCTCAGTCGGCTGGTCGACCTGTTGCTCGGCCCAGCGCAAGCGCCACAGCCGGTCGCGGCCGAACTGGTCGGCCTGGGCGTGGTCACCGGTGGACGCACCGAGGCACGTGACGATGAGCCAGCCTGAGCCGATCCTCACCCGCCTCGAGCGGCTACACCCCAAAGCCATCGACCTGTCGCTCGGGCGCGTGCGTCGTCTGCTCGCCGATCTGGGGCATCCCGAGTGCCGGTTGCCTCCGGTCGTGCACATCGCGGGCACCAACGGCAAGGGTTCGACCTTGGCGATGCTCGACGCCATGCTCACAGCGTCGGGTGCCACCGTGCACCGCTACATTTCCCCGCATCTGGTGCGGTTCAACGAGCGCATCCTGCTTGGTGGCGACGCGATTGCCGACGACCACCTTGCCGCCTTGCTGGAGGAAGTCGAACAGGCCAACGGCGATCGCCCGATCACCTTCTTCGAGATCACGACCGCCGCGGCACTGCTCGCATTCAGTCGCACGCCGGCAGACGTCGTGCTCCTGGAAACCGGTCTGGGTGGGCGGCTCGACGCCACCAACGTCGTGCCGCAGCCGGCGCTGACGTTGATCTCGCCGGTCTCCTTCGACCACGAGGCCTATCTCGGACGAACCTTGACCGCGATCGCCAACGAGAAGGCCGGCATCTTCCGCCAGGACGTGCCGGCACTGATCGGCCCGCAACGGGAGGCGCCGGCGGTCGCGCTTCGTCAGGCGGCGGCACGCCGGGGTGCGCGGCTGGTCGAGGCCGGGCGTGACTTCACCGGGCGCCGGAATGGCGATGGCTGGCGCTTCGCTGACGAGCGTGGCGACCTTGCGTTGCCGCTGCCGATCCTCGCTGGCGACCATCAACTCGCCAACGCAACCCTGGCTGTGGCCGCGGCGCGGCGCCTGGGCGCCTTGTCGCCGTCGACGACCGCGATCGCCGATGGACTGCGCTCCACGAAGTGGCCGGCGCGGCTGCAGCGTCTCGACCGCGGGAGGCTGCTCGGTGCCGTCCGGCCCAACGACGAACTCTGGGTCGACGGTGGCCACAACCCCGATGCTGGGCGGGCCATCGCCGCGTACTTCCGAGGCTTGGCGCCACGGCCGCTGCGTGTGGTCATGGGCATGCTCGGCACCAAGGATGCGGAAGGCTTTCTCGAGCCGCTCGCGCCGCTGGTCGACCGCCTGATCGCCGTCCGAGTAACCGGGACCGAAGCCGGCCAACCACCGGATCGCCTCGCGGCCGTCGCCTCCAAGCTCGGGGTCCGCGCCGACGTCGCGGCCACACCCAAGGCAGCGCTGGAGCACCTCGCAGAGGGCCATCCCGCCCGCATCGCGGTCCTGGGTTCGCTCTACCTCGCAGGCGAGGTGTTGGCAGAGAACGGCTGAAGCGGCGGCACCTCGGTGACCGTCAGAAATCGTCGCCGGGGTAGCGCTTCATCGCTAGATCGCGATGGACGTCGACGCCGAGGATCAGGCCGCACCCCACGAGGACGGTCATCATCGCGGTGCCGCCATAGGAAATCAGCGGCAGCGGCACCCCTACCACCGGAATCAGACCGATCACCATCGCGACGTTGATCACCACGTAGAGGAAGAACGTGGCGGTCACGCCGGCGACCACCAGCCGCCCGAACTGACTGCGGGCCCGGAGCGCGAACAGGCAGCCCAGCAGGAACACGGCGGCGTAGAGGACCAAGACGACGAGTGCACCGACCAGCCCTTGCTCTTCGGCGAGCATCGTGAAGATGAAATCGGTGTGCTTCTCCGGGAGAAAGCTCAGCTGCGCCTGGGTCCCCTCGCCGAACCCCCGTCCCCAGATCCCACCGGCGCCGAGCGCGATCTTCGACTGGATGATGTGATAGCCGGCACCGAGGGGATCGTTCTCCGGGTCGAGGAACGTCAGCACCCGTTGTCGTTGGTAGTCATGCAGTTGTTGCCAGAGTACCGGCAACGCTGCGGCCACCGAAGCGGCGACCAGGGCGAACTTCCACCAGCGGACGCCGGCGAGGAACAGCAGCAGTCCGCCCGTCGCCAGCAGCATCACGGCGGTGCCGAGATCTGGTTGTTTGAGCACCAAGACCGCAGGGACCGCCACCAGTAGCACCGGCGGGACGAGAAAGACGATTCGGCCAACGTCGCGCAACGTCGCGCCGTGGAAGTAGCGGGCCAGGGCAAGCACCACCGCGATCTTCATGAGCTCCGACGGCTGCACCTGGACGACGCCGAGGTCGATCCAACGCTGCGCGCCTTTGGCGAGGCTGCCGGTGACCTCGACAGCCACCAGCGCCGCGAGCGAGGCACCGTAAATCAGGTAGGCGTAGCGATACCAGAAACGGGGGTCGACCAACGCAACCGCCAGCATGACCGCAACGCCCATGCCCAGGCGGACCGCATGGCGCCATGCCCACGGCTGGTGCGAACCGCCACCAGCCGAGAACAACATGCCGTAGCCAACGATGCCGATTGCGATCAGTAGCCCGACATACAACCAGCTGACGCGCCCGAGCTTGTCCGGCAAGCTCGGTGCAGCTTCGGCCCGGTCAACCGGCATCGCGGCCCAGCGCAGAGGGAGGCGCGACGCGCCGCTCGGCACTGATCCTGCTGCCACTCGGATCGAGGTCGAGCACCGTCTGCAGCAGATCCCGCGCGATAGGTGCCGCCGCTTTGCTGCCGCTGCCGCCGTGGTCGACGACGACCGAGACCGCATAGCGCGGCGCGTCGTGGGGGGCGTAGCCGACGAACAGCGCGTGGTGACGGTCACGCCACGGCCGGTCCTTGCGTTTGTGGAGCCCGGCGGCCCGTTCGGCGCGAGTGATACGCTTGACCTGAGAGGTGCCGGTCTTGCCGGCCATCATGTCGTGTTCGCTCAACAGCTTCTGCTTGCGCGCCGTGCCACGACGGCCGTTCACGACCTCGTACATACCCTCCTGCACGAGTTCCAGAGCGTGAGCGCTCACGCCCACGTCGCCGACGGTCACCGTCGGCGCAGCGGCACCGACCGGTGGCCGCACCAACCAAGGGCGGACGGCCTTGCCGCCATTGGCGATTCGCGCGGTCATCACGGCCAGCTGCAGCGGTGTCGCGGAAACGTAGCCCTGGCCGATCGAACAGACCACGGTCTCGCCGGGCTGCCAGACTTCGCCCAACGCGTCCCGTTTCCAAGCCTGGGTCGGCATCAGTCCGGCGCGTTCGTTGGGCAGATCGACACCGGTCGCGCCGCCTAAGCCGAAGCGCTTGGCCATCGCCGCGATGGCGTCGATGCCGACCCGTCGACCGACCTCGTAGAAGTAGACGTCGCACGATTGCGCCAAGGCCTGGACCAGGGAGAGCGAACCATGGCCACCGGCGCGCCAGCAATGGAACCTGGCCTTGCCGAGGCTCAAGTGACCCGGGCAGAAGAAGGCCGAATTCGCGTCGATCACTCCCGCTTCCAGCCCGGCGAGGCCGGTCAGCATCTTGAACGTGGACCCTGGCGGATACGTGCCGGCCATAGCCTTGTTGACGAGTGGCGCCCTCGGGTCGTCGCGCCACTCGTTCCATTGACGATGGCTGACACCGTTGGTGAAGGCGCCGGGCTCGAACCCCGGCACCGAGGCCATCGCCAGCACCTCGCCGGTGTGGACGTCGAGAATCACGGCACTGGCGCTCAACTCAGAAGCGAGCCTGCGATGGGCGTAGCGTTGCAACTCCGGGTGCACGGTCAGCTCGACGTCGTCGCCGCCGACACCGTTGCGCCGTTCCAGCTCGCGGATGTCACGCCCGGCGGCATTCACCTCGACCTGCAAGAGCCCGGCCTTGCCGCGGAGCACTCGGTCGTAGCCCTCCTCGATCCCGGTGCGACCGATCCGGAGGTCGGGAAGACGCAACAACGGGTCAGAATCGGCCTCCAGATCGCGCTCGTTGGGCGGACCGACATAGCCGAGCAGGTGGGCGAACTCCGCGCCGTGGTGGTAGCGGCGTACCAGCCCGGCATCGATGATCACGCCCGGGAGTTCGGGGGAGCGGACGGCCAAGGTTGCGACCTCGTCCCACTGAAGGTCGTCGCGGACGGTGATCGGCACGAACGAACGGCTGACCCGGGCGTGCTCCAGCACGTCGGCGCGTTGGCCGTCGCTCAGTGGAATGAGGGCGGAGATTGCGTCCAGCGTCGCCTCGACGTCCGGAACCTGCTCACGCACCAGCCAGACACGATAGAATGGGACGCTGTCCGCGAGCGGCGCGCCGTCGCGTCCTAGGATCCGGCCACGCGCAGGTGCCAGGAGCCGTTGGCTGACCCGGTTGTTCTCCGCTCGCAAGGCATAGCGCGAAGCATCGCGCACCTGCAGGTCGTAAAGGCGAAGGCCGAGCGCTCCGAAGGTGACCAGCTGGGCGGCGCCGACCATCAGCAGACGGCGACCGAAGACCCGGGTCCGCTCAGCCTCAGGGTTTTGCATGGGGCACCTGGACGACGTGCTGATGGAGCCGAACGAGGAACCAGCTCAGCGCCGGGTACAAGGCGATCGTCAGCCCAGCCTGGAACACCACGGTCGCGGGATTGCCGAATGCGCCAGTGAGCAACGAGCCAGCGACATAGCGAACGCCCTCGACGGCCGGCGCCCAGACGATGAACAAGACCCAGATGACGGCGAATGGTTGGGCGTGAAAGAACCGGTCGCCGGACATCAACACGGCGCGGCCAAACAACAGAGCGAGCGACGACAGGCCGAGAGGCAGGCCGCTCAGCACATCATGCAGGAGACCGATGGCGAAGACCGTGCCGTAGCTCATGACGTCCGGACGGTAGACCGACCAGAAGAACACGACGCCAAGCGTCAGGCTGGGCGCCAAGCCGCCCGCGCCGACCGCCGGCCTGGGGGCCAGGTCTACGAGCACCGCAAAGACAGCGACGATCAAAGGAAACAACGACCGGACGCGGCGCTCGAGTTCGGGTCCGCTCAATCGCACGCCCCGCCTCAGCGACCGATCACGCCGGCGCCCGGCAAGGGCCGCCAGCGACGGTCGTCAAGCGCGACGAGGTCGTCGACCGGCTCGACGTCGACCAGCCGCACGAACTCCAGGTCGTGCCAGTCGAGCGACGGCTCGACGCGGACACCGCCCACATCGACCTCGACCACCCGACCGACGGGAAGGCCCGCCGGGATCACACCGCCCGTGCCCGAAGTCACCACCCGGTCGCCAACCTCGACCGACGGCGTCAACGGCAGGAAGTCGAGCTTCGGCAAGGTGCCGTTGTCTCCGGCGAGGATCGCCGGATCGCGCGACGGCAGGACGATCACCGGCACTCGCGAGTTGAAATCCGTCACCAAGAGCAGCCGCGCGCTACGCTCGCCGACATCCACTAGACGGCCCGCAAAACCGCCGGTTCCGACGGCGGCCATGCCTTCCTCGACACCGTCGCTGCGACCGGCGTCCAAGAGCCGGGTGTGGACGAACGGGCTGCGGCTGTCGGCGATCACCTGAGCGGTACGGGTCAGTGGTACCGGGCGCGCCCGGTGCGCCCTGAGCACGTCACGAAGAGCAGCGTTCTCCACCTGGAGCCGCGTCGCTTCCGCCTGCCACGCCAACAGTTCGGAGAGTTCATCGCGCAGCCGCCGATTCTCGTCGGCCAAAGCAAAGTGGTCACCGACCCAGCCGACGCCATCGCGCCAAGCGCGAGTCGGTTGAGCGACCAAACCGACCAACGGGCTCAGCAGGTCGCGGGCATCCGCCCGCGCGTCGTCGACGGCGTTGAGCCCGCTCCGCCCCAGCACCAGCAACAGCACCGCCGCCGATACCAAAGCCAGGAAAACGAGACGTTCGACCCATGCCCTGGGAGCAACGAACACCGAGACGAACGAGGTGCGGCCAAGCCGGTTCACGTTGAACTCCGCGTCGGTCCGACGATACCGCCGGTTTCCGTTGCTTTCGGCTTATGCCGCATGCCGGTTAAAGTTCCAACAATGATCTGGCGAAGAATTGGCATTCAATAGGCGGTGTGGAGAACGTGTCGCAGCGTTTTCATCTCCTCCAGACACCGCCCGGTACCGAGCGCGACGCAGGTCAACGGCTCCTCGGCAAGACTGACCGGTAACCCCGTGGAGTGACGGAGGACGAAATCGAGGTTGCCGAGCAATGAGCCACCGCCGGTCAAGACGATGCCCTTGTCGACGATGTCAGCAGAAAGTTCTGGTGCGGTGTGTTCCAATGCAACTTTGACGGCCTCGATGATCGCGCTCACGGGTTCGGCCAAACTCTCGGCGATCTGGCGCTGCGAAATCACGATCTCTTTCGGTACTCCGTGCATCAGATCGCGACCTTTGATCTCGACCACGTCACCGTTGCCATCCTCCGGTAGACACGCAGAGCCGATCAGCTTCTTGATGTTCTCGGCGGTGGCCTCGCCGACCAGCAGGTTGTGGTTGCGACGGATGTACTGGATCACCGCCTCGTCCATCTTGTTGCCGCCGACGCGGATCGAGCGGGCATAGACGATGCCACCGAGCGACAGGACGGCCACCTCGGTCGTGCCGCCACCGATGTCGACCACCATCGACCCGGTCGCCTCGGTGACCGGAAGACCGGCGCCGATCGCCGCTGCCATCGGTTCCTCGATCAGGAACACCCGTCGGGCGCCGGCACTCTCGGCGCTCTCCTGGATCGCCCGCCGCTCGACGGCCGTCGATCCCGACGGCACGCAGATGATCACCCTTGGGCTCGCGAAGCTGCGCCGATGGTGCACCTTGCGGATGAAGTGCTTGATCATCTCCTCCGCGACTTCGAAGTCGGCGATGACGCCGTCACGCAAGGGACGGATGGCCTCGATGCTGCTGGGCGTGCGGCCGACCATTTGCTTCGCTTCCTCGCCTACCGCGAGAACCTGCTTGCGGCCCTTGTGCGTGGCTATCGCGACCACGGACGGTTCGTTCAAGACGATCCCACGGCCCTTGACGTAGACCAGCGTGTTGGCCGTTCCGAGATCAATGGCCATGTCGGCGGAGAAGAGGCCGAGAAGGCGTGCGTACATCGAGGCTCCTGTTCGTTCAGCGACCCATGCGCAAGGGCCACGCCGTCAGCGTGGCCCGTTCTAGCGTGCGATCAACCGAAGCGCGACAGTCGTCGTACGACCTCAAGCGGTGAGTGCCGCCGGCGCGGTTCGGTCGCGTTTGACCATCAGTTTGTTGAGCGCGGCAAGATAAGCACGGGCCGAAGCGACCAACGTGTCGGTGTCGGCCGACTGACCCGCAACGGTCTTCCCGTTCTCTTCGAGGCGGACCGTCACCACCGCTTGGGCGTCGGTTCCCTCGGTTACCGCGTTGATCTGGAACAGGGGCAGGTTCGCGCTGTGCGGAACGATCGCCCGGATGGCGCGGAACGTGGCATCGACAGGGCCGTCGCCTTCCTCACTGGCGCTCGCCTGCTGGCCATCGACGTCGAGGACCAGGGATGCCCGCGGCTTGATCTCCGAACCACAGCGGACTTCCAGCGACACGAACTTGACCCGCTGGTCGCGCGTGGCGATCTGATCATCGACCAACGCCACGATGTCCTCGTCGAACACCTCTTTCTTCTTGTCAGCCAGCGACTTGAATCGGACGAACGCCTCCTGCAGCGCATTGTCGCCGAGCGCGTAACCGAGCTCTTCCAGCTTTTTGCGGAACGCGTGACGCCCTGAGTGTTTGCCCATGACCAAGGTCGACCGGGCCAGACCTACGTCTTCCGGGCGCATGATCTCGTAGGTCTCGGCGTTCTTCAGCATCCCGTCCTGGTGTATGCCGCTCTCGTGAGCAAAGGCATTCTTGCCGACGATCGCCTTGTTGGGCTGGACCGCGAAGCCGGTCGTGGCGCTGACTTGCCGCGACAGTCGCATGATCTGGGTCGTGTCGATGTTTACGCCGAAGCCCAGTCGGTCGGCGCGGGTCTTTACGGCCATCACGACCTCTTCGAAGGCCGCGTTGCCGGCGCGCTCGCCGATGCCGTTGATCGTGCATTCGATCTGCCGAGCGCCCGCTTCGACCGCCCGCAATGAATTCGCAACGGCGAGACCCAAGTCGTTGTGGCAGTGCACCGACAAGACGGCCTTGTCGATGTTCGGAACCCGATCCCGGATCTCACGGATGAGATCGGCGAACTCTTCCGGATAGGCGTAGCCCACGGTATCCGGAATGTTGATGGTGGTGGCGCCGGCGGCGATCGCCGCTTCGATGCAGCGCATCAAGAAGTCGTGCTCGCTGCGGGAGCCGTCCTCGCAGCTCCACTCGACGTCGTCGGTGTACTTGCGCGCCCGCGTGACACTGTCGACGACACGCTCGTAGACCTGCTCCGGCTCGAGTTGCAGCTTGAACTTCATGTGCAACGGGCTGGTCGAGATGAAGGTATGGATGCGCTTGCGCGCTGCCGGTTGCAACGCTTCGGCAGCCCGGTCGATGTCGGCGGCACTGGCGCGCGCCAGTGAACAGACGACGGCCGACTTCGCCTGTTTGGCGATGGCGTTGATGGCGTCGAAGTCGCCCGGCGACGCAATGGCAAAGCCGGCCTCGATGACGTCGACGCCCATCTGATCGAGCATCTCGGCGATACGGCATTTCTCGGCGACGGTCATCGACGCGCCCGGCGATTGCTCGCCGTCGCGCAACGTCGTGTCGAAGATGATCAAGCGATCTTGGGCGGTCATGGTCGGATCTCTCGTGGGTCGGAACGGACTGCGACGGCGCTCACCCCTGAGACGCGGCCCACGAAGGGCACGTCACTCAGGGGATGATAAGTCGCAGAGTCGCCGACGAGAGCAGCGGCGAGCGGACGGCCGCGGCGACGCCAAGGCCGGCAGGAGCGAGATGGTAATGGAGGCAACGGGCAATCATGTGCTCTGACGTCTCCGGCGGGGACAACGCCCCCGACTCCGCGCAATAAGCCCCACCACGCGTCCCGTGTAAAGCGCTCCCGGGGTTCGCTCGGCCCGCAAAGGCGCACACACCGTGCTATGCTTTCAACACGAATTCCCGAACATGCTTCCGTCAACTTCATAGAAACGAAATCTGCAGAGTCCGGCAGGCGCCAAACCGCCTTTCGGAACCGACGTCAGTCAATGATCTTGGAGGAAGCATGCGCGTACTACTCACGGCGGCGGCCGCCGCCGCCTTCATGGTGCCCATGACCGCTCAGGCGCTGGTCACCGAGACGTTCGAGGGTTTCGACCCCGGCACCGCGATCACCGCACCGAACAACGAGATCCTCGGTGGTCGCGCCACCATCGGCTCGCCGACGAACGAGTTGCGCGTCTACCCGACCGACGGATCCGGCGGCCGCGATGGTGATCTCGAATATCCAGTCGGCCAGGGCAATGCACTGATCCTGCAGTCGCGGCCGGGCCGGGCGCCCAACGACGACGCCAACGGCGGTACGCTGACGATCGATTTTGCCCAGCCGACAGATCTGGTCGAAATCACCCTCTTCGATTTCGAACGGGGAGAGTTCGTCGAGTTCTACAACGGAGCCGTCGGCGGCGCGAACCTGATCGGCCGGGTCGACGGTACTGCCCGCGAGTTCTCGAACAACGCCCAAACCGACGCGGCGACAGTCACGGTGGCGTTCGCAGCGCTCGCCAACGCCGGGCTCGCGCAGGGCATCACGCAGTTGACCATCCTGACCGACGCGTCGACCGCGTTCGACGATCTCGTCGTCACGCCCATCCCGGGTGCCGCCGTACTACTCGGCACCGCCCTGGCGGGTTTGGCGTGGCGCCGTCGCCAGCGCGCCTGACGCATGGGAGCGGCGGCGCTGGCATGCCGGCGCCGCCGCGACTCGCTGGCCAAGCGAGCCCACGCCCCGGACGAAGGTATCGTTACTTCTGCAACTTCAGATAAACTGAATTTTATCTGTTGAGTGTTCCGTGTTTTTGCTGTTGTACTAAGTGTCGAGTTCGAAATGAGAGGATTTGAGATGATGGTTTTGCGCTTGCCAGCGTTGGCTCTGGTTGCTGCCGCGCTTCACGTGTCTCTGCCAACGCCCGCCTCGGCCGCGGTGATCGTCGAAACGGGAATCGACGACACGGTCTTCACCACCCGCTGTGGCGGCACAGCGTGCGAGAAGGCGGTCGCCGAAGGCCGTGCCGGCAACCAGGCAGCGAACGGCGATTTCGAAGCCGCGCTAGGCGTGCCCAACACGCTGACGACAGCAAACATCAACGCCGGCGGCGGTAGCGCACAGTTCACCGGCTGGAATGCCGGTGCCGCCTGGACGCTATCCTACACGGCCGCCAGCAACGAGCTCGTGTTCGACGTCACCGGCCTGCCGGCGCTGACGACGACCAGTGCCGACATCGCTGACGCGCCGAGCATCTTCGTTCGCGTGCGCGGGCGCGACGACACGCAGTCCGCCAGTCTCTCGGGGTTGACGTTCAACGGCCAAACGCTCGGCGACGGGACGCTCAGCTCGACCGGCTCCGCGGCGTATCTCGCGTTTGCCGGCTTCGAGCCGACTGCCGACTGGGTGTTGGCGGGCGTGGCGCAGCTCGTCGGCGGCCGCGGCAGCGCTCCGGCGTTCCAAGTCAAGCTCACTGACGCGCAGGTGGTCCCGGTGCCGGCTGCGCTTCCGTTGTTGGCATCCGGCATTTTGGGCCTGGCCTGGCTCCGGCGTCGCCGGGCTACTGTCTGATCCGATCGGTCGACCGTCGGACCGGATCGACATCGCGGGGCGTCGCGCGCGGCGCCCCGTTCGTTCGTCGCCGGCGGCGAAGATCAGTCCTTGGTCCCGGCCACCAGCTTGTTTGCGCCGATCCATGGCATCATCCCACGCAGGCGCGCACCCACGACCTCCAGATCGTGCGCCGCGTGCTTGCTTCGGGTCGCCTTGAACTCGGCCTGCGCCGCCTTGTTCTCCAACACCCAATCGCGAGCGAACCGACCTTCGACGATGTCGGCCAGCACCCGCTTCATCTCCGCCTTGGTCTCCGGCGTGATGATCCGCGGGCCGGTCTTGTAGTCGCCGTACTCCGCGGTGTTGGAAATCGAGTAGCGCATGTTGGCGAGGCCGCCTTCGTAGATCAGGTCGACGATCAGCTTGACCTCGTGAACCGTCTCGAAATAGGCCATCTCGGGCGCATAGCCGGCCTCGACAAGCGTCTCGTAGCCGGCCTGGATCAAGGCGCAGAGACCGCCGCAGAGCACCACCTGCTCGCCGAAAAGATCGGTCTCGACCTCCTCCTTGAAAGTGGTCTCGATGATCCCGGCACGGGCGCCACCGATGGCCGCCCCGTAGGCGAGCCCGATATCGTGCGCGCTTCCCGAAGCGTCTTGATGGATCGCCAGGAGTGTCGGCACGCCCGCACCCTTCTGGTACTCGGCACGGACCAGATGCCCCGGCCCTTTCGGCGCGATCATCAAGACATCGAGGTCGGCGCGCGGCTCGATCAGCTTGAAGTGGATGTTGAGACCATGGGCGAACATCAGCGCCGCACCCGGCTTCATGTTCGGGCCGAGGTCGGCGTCGTAAATGTCGGCCTGGAGCTCGTCCGGCGTGAGCACCATGACGACATCGGCCCAAGCCGCGGCTTCGGCGGCGGTCATGACCCGCAGCCCGGCACGTTCGGCCTTTGCCCGCGACGGCGAACCTTCCTTGAGCGCGACGACGACCTCTTCGACTCCTGAGTCCTTCAGGTTGTTCGAGTGGCCGAAACCCTGCGAGCCGTAGCCGACCACGGCAACCTTCTTGGTCTTGATCAGGTTGAGATCAGCATCGGGCTCGTAATAGACGCGCATGATTGGTTGTCCTTCGTCTTGGCGTGCGTCGGTAGCGGTTCAGGCGGCAGGGGACAGCGTGCGCGGGCCGCGGGCCATGGCGACGACGCCGGCCCGGCTGACTTCGACAGGCTCCAGCAACGTCAAGAAGCTGTCGATGTCTTCACTGGATCCCGTGACCTCGAACGTCAGGGTGTCGATCGTCCGATCGATCAGCCGCGCGCCCATGAAGTCCGCCACCCGCAGTGCATCGATCAGTCGGCCGCGGTCGCCGGTGACCTTGGCGAGCGCCAACTCGCGCTCGATCACGTCGCCCTCCACGGTCAGGTCGGCAAGTTGCCGAACCGGCACCTGCTTGCCCAACAGCGCTTTGATCTGCTCGATGATCTGTTCGGTGCCGGTCGTCACGATGGTGATTCGGGAAAGGTGCGCCGCCTGGTCGACCTCCGCCACCGTCAGACTGTCGATGTTGTAGCCGCGGCCGGAAAACAGCCCGATCACCCGGGCGAGCACACCCGGCTCGTTGTCGACCAACACGGCCACGGTGTGGCGGCGTAGTTCGTTGACCGTCTCGCGATGTTCGTAGAGCAAGTCGCGCCCCCTCCTGGGGCCAGTACCCGGCGGCAGACCGTCAGACGGTCTGCATACCGTCCTCAGAACCCTTGACCGGCGCCGACGGATCTTCCGGGCTGAGCATGATCTCGTTGTGGGCGGCGCCCCCGGGGATCATCGGATAGACGTTCTCCGCACGGTCGACGACGATGTCGGCGATCACCGGGCGTTTCACGGCGATCATCTCTTGGATCACGTCGTCCAACTCGGCCGGCGTCGTCGCGCGCAGCCCGACGGCGCCGAAAGCTTCCGCCAAACGCACGAAGTCGGGCAGGCTGTCCATGTAGCTCTCGGCGTGACGATTGCCGTGAAAGAAGTCCTGCCACTGGCGGACCATGCCCATGTAGCTGTTGTTGAGGATGAACGACTTCACCGGCAGATGATACTGCACGAGCGTCGACATCTCTTGCATGTTCATCACCCAGGACGCCTCGCCAGCGATGTCGACGACCAGGCTGTCCGGGTGGGCCATTTGCACGCCCATCGCCGCCGGGAGGCCGTAGCCCATCGTCCCCAGACCACCGGAGGTCATCCAGCGGAACGGCTCGTCGAAATGGTAGTGCTGGGCTGCCCACATCTGGTGCTGACCGACCTCGGTCGTGATGTAGGTGTCGAGATCGCGGGTGAAGTGCCATAGCCGCTGGATCGCGTACTGCGGCTTGATCGACGTCGGCGACATGACGAAGCCGAGCGAATTGCGGCTCTGCCAACCCTTGATGGCCTCCCACCACGGCGCCAGCCGCACCTCGTCCATTTGGTGATTGCGGCGACGCCAGCAGGACAGCAGTGCCTTCAACGCTTCGCCGCAGTCCGCGACGATCGGCAAATCGACCTGGATGTTCTTGTTGATCGACGAAGGGTCGATGTCGACGTGGATCTTGAACGAGCCCGGCGAGAACCCGTCGAGCCGGCCCGTCACCCGGTCGTCGAAACGCGCACCGATGCAGATCATCAGGTCGCAGCCGTGCATCGCCATGTTGGCTTCGTACGTGCCGTGCATGCCGAGCATGCCGATGAACTGGGGATCGCTCGCCGGGAAGGCGCCAAGGCCCATCAACGTCTGCGTGACCGGATAGCCGGTCTCGCGGATCAGAGCTCGGAGCGTCTGACAGGCCTCGAGCCCGGCGTTGATCACGCCGCCACCGACGTAGAAGATCGGCCGCTGGGCGCGGGCGATGAGGTCCACGGCGCGCTCGATTCGGTCCTCCTGCGGGAGCCGGCGCGGCTGGTAGGTCTTGTGGACGACCTCCTCCTTGCCGACGTACCGAGCCGCCGCCAGCATCACGTCCTTGGGCAGATCGATCACGACCGGCCCCGGTCGACCAGCGCGCGCGACGTGGAACGCCTCGTGCACGACACGGGCGATATCGTCCGAGTCCTTCACCAAGTAATTGTGCTTGGTGCAGGGGCGTGTGATGCCGACCGTGTCCGCCTCCTGGAAGGCGTCGTTACCGATCATGTGGGTCGGCACTTGGCCAGTCAGAACGACGATCGGCACGCTGTCCATCAGCGCGTCGGTCAGACCGGTGACGGTGTTGGTCGCACCGGGTCCCGAAGTCACGAGAACGACACCGACCTTACCCGTCGAACGGGCGTAGCCTTCCGCGGCGTGAACCGCACCCTGCTCGTGACGGACCAGAATGTGCTGCAGGTGGTTCTGCTTGAAGATCGCGTCGTAGATCGGCAGCACGGCACCGCCCGGATAGCCGAACACATGCTCGACGTCCTGGTCCACCAGCGCCCGGAGCAGCACGTCGGCGCCCGTCAGGCTCGTGTCGGCAGGTGCGGCGGCGATCGAAGGCGCGTCGCTCATGGCGGTGTCCAGTCCAGAACTGCTCGGTCGAAGCGGTAACGGATCGGGCCGTGGCAGCGCTGTACGAAAAAACGGCGCACATCGGCCCTAACCCCGGGCAGCGAACGCTAGTCGGCGGCCCGCGGTGGGTCAACCTCGGAGCTGGCCGCGTCGAAACGACCCACACCGTCGCCGAGCGTGCCAAGCAGGCTCTCGCCGACCTCGGCGGTGTGAACGAGGACCGGAAGACGGTGTCGCAGCCACGTGCGTTGGCGCTTCGCATAGCGCCGAACCTTCACACTCGTCCCGACGATCGCCGCGTCCAGCGTGATCCGGCCGTCCAGATGCTCACCGAACGCCGCCACGCCGTCCGCATGGCGGAGCGGCGACCTGCCGGCGTCTGGGCCGGCGCGCCAAGCAGCGATCTCGTCGACCACGCCCGCCCCGACCATCGCGCGTGTTCGACGGTCGATCCGGTGCCAAAGAACCTCGCGTGGCGGCAGCAATGCCACGCCACCGCGCCAAGGCGGCAGCGACGGCGGGGTGCGCTGCCCCTCCCAGTCGGTCAACGAGCGACCGGTCAGCGTGCACACTTCCCACGCCCGCCGCAGCCGCTGCGGGTCCTTCGGCAGCCCACGGCTGGCTAGTCGAGGATCGAGACGCCCGAGTTCTGCTGCGAATCCGGCGTGACCGAGCCGAGCGAAAGCCTGTCCGCTCGCAGCACGAAGCTCAGGCGGTGTTGCCGGAACGTCGGCGAGCCCGGCCAACAGCGCCTCCAGATAGAACCCCGTGCCGCCGGTGACGATCGCCAACCGCGGCTGTACCGCCCAGATCGCTGCAACGGCCAGCTTCAGCCATTGCGCCACCGAACCGCGCTCGTCGTCGTCGAGTATGCCGTAGAGCAGGTGCTCGGCCCGGGCGAGATCGGTCGGCGTCGGTCGCGCCGTCAGCGTCGGCAGACTGCGGTACAGCTGCACGCTGTCGGCGTTGACGATCACGCCGCCCGCTCGCTCGGCAAGGGCCAGCGCCAGGGTCGACTTGCCACTCGCGGTCGTGCCCGCGATGAGGCAGAACCCGCCCGCGCCGTCAGTCGGCGCGCGCAGCCAGGAGGGGCCCATGGCCACCGTCGTTTGCTTGATCGCCGACCCTGCGCGGCGGCCCTTGGACGCGACGCTCGTCGAGCGCGCGCGACGCGCGCTGCCGGAAACCGAGATCGAGTGGCTGTCGGCCGGCGAAGCGCTGGAGCTGGGACCGGTCGAACTGGAGCCGACGGTCGCCCAACGCCTCGTCCGCGATGCCCTCGACGCCGAACCGGTAGACGTCTGCGCGCTCCCCTTCGAGGGCCGGCGGAAACGGCTGCTCCTCTGTGACATGGATAGCACGATCATCGAGGTGGAGTGCATCGACGAGCTCGCCGACGCCCTCGGTCTCAAAGCCGAGATCGCCGAGGTGACCCGGCGGACGATGAATGGCGAAATCCCGTTCGAGCAATCGCTGCCGTCCCGAGTGGAACTCCTCGCCGGCCTGCCCGAGACGACGCTCTCGGAGATCGCCGAAGGGCGAACGCCGCTCACACCGGGGGCCACGACGTTGGTGCGGACGATGCGCGCCAACGGGGCCGCGAGCGCCCTCGTCTCCGGCGGGTTCACCTATTTCACGCGACGCGTCCGCGAGCGCGTCGGCTTCGACATCGACCGAGCGAACGTCCTGGAGCTTCGAGACGGCAAGCTGACCGGGAAAGTCGTGCCACCGCTGCTCGGTCAGGACGCCAAAGTCGCGACCCTCGCCGAACTCCGCACAGCGCACGGCCTTGGCGACGACGACGTGCTGGCTGTGGGCGATGGCGCCAACGACATCCCGATGCTCCAGGCCGCCGGGCTCGGCGTCGCTTTTCGCGCGCATCAAACCGTACGCGCTGCCGTGCCACACCGGCTGGACGTCGCCGATCTGACCGGTGTGCTGTTCCTCCAAGGCTATCGGCGGGAACAGTTCGTGGAGAACTGACGCGTCGACAGTCAGGACGTGAACCTGAGAGCCACGAACCGCAGGTCGCCCTGGCGGTCGACGAGGAGCAACACCGAACGTTTGCCACTGCCCTGGGCTTCGGACACCTTGGCGGTGAGTTCCGGCGGCGAGCTCACGGTTTCCTGCCCGACCTCGAGGATCAGATCGCCGGGACGGAGGTTCTCCTCTGCAGCGGGAGATCCGCCGGTCACCTCGACGATCACCACACCTCCTGCCTCTGGTGGCAGCTGGAAGTTCTCACGCAGCTCAGGCGTTAGCGCCGCCACCGTCAGGCCCAATGACGTCAGCTCGGCTCGATCGACCGTCGGCGCCTGTTCACCGCCGCGGGTGTCCCCCAGCTGCGCCAACTCCTCGTCGCTGGGCAGCTCACCGAGCGTCGCCTGGATGGTCGCGGACTCCCCACGGCGGAAGATCTCTACATCGACCGCTTTGCCGACCGGCGTTTCGGCGACGATTCGCGGTAACCCGCGCATCCGCTCGATACGCTTGCCGTCGAACTCGACGATCACGTCGCCGGCTTCGATGCCGGCGTCGGCGGCCGGTCCGCCGGGCGTGACGCTCGCCACGAGTGCTCCGTCGTCGTCAGGCAGGCCCAGGCTCTCGGCGATCTCCGGCGTCACGCTCTGGATGCGAACGCCGAGCCAGCCGCGAACCACCCGCCCATCGGCGATCAACGAGTCGATCACCGGCCGCGCAAGGTTGGACGGAATGGCGAAGCCGATCCCGACATTGCCGCCGGACGGCGAAAAGATCGCCGTGTTCACGCCGAACACACGACCGTCGATGGTGAAGCTGGGGCCACCGGAATTGCCGCGGTTGATAGCAGCGTCGACCTGGATGAAGTCGTCGTAAGGGCCGGCCCGGATGTCCCGACCACGGGCGGAAACGATGCCTGACGTCACCGTCGAGCCGAGGCCGAACGGATTGCCGATGGCGATCATCAACTGACCGACACGGATTTCGTCGCTGTCGGCCCATTCGAGCGCTGGGAACGGCTCGTCGGCCTCGATCTTCAGCACGGCCAAATCGGTCTTCGGATCGCGGCCGACGAGTGTCGCTGGAAACTCCGAGTTGTCGCTGAAGATCACCCGGATCTCGTCGGCTTCGGCGATGACGTGATTGTTGGTCACGACGTAGCCCGAAGGATCGACGACGAAGCCCGAGCCCAAGGAGAACGACTCCCGCGGCGTCGGTCGATCGGACGGACCACCGTCCGGGTTCTGGCCGAAAAAGTCGCGGAAGAAGTCCTCGAACGGCGAGCCGGGCGGAAACTGAGGAACCGGGAACTGCGGCCCCTCGACGCCATCGACGCGTCGCGTGGTGGAGATGTTCACCACCGCAGGTGCCACCCGCTCCACCAAGTCTGCGAAACCTTCCGCAGGAATGGTCTGCGCCGCCACCGGCGGCGGCGCCGCGATCATCCCCACCACGAGACCGAGCCACACGGCTCCGGCCACCAAGCCGCGTGCGGTGGAGATCGGTCTAGTCAGTGCCATCGAGCACGCTTCCTCATGTTCGAGCCGGCCTCTGCCGCCGGTCCAGGCTTGCCGCAGTGGCGATCAGCCGCGCACGATCCAAACGCAGGCGACGCCGATGGCCATGGCCACCACACCGCCGCCTCGAACCCATCCTGTCGGAAGGTCCAATAGGCGACGAGCGGCATCCTTCATGGTGTGGGGGAAGGCTGCCCAAAGGAAGCCCTCGATCACCACGACCAACGCCAGCGCAATCCAAAGATCATGCAACGTTGGTACTCGCGCCGGGCGGCGTCGTCACGCCATCAACGTAGCACACCGGCCGGTTCGCCGGCAGCTTCCAACGCCCCGGCATCGGTCGTTTCGCTGTCGTCGTCACCGGGTGTCGTCGTCGGATCGAGGGCTGCCTCTGGACTGGCCTGCTCGTCGACCCCAGGCTCGGGCAGAGGTGGGGCCGCGGCAATCATCTCGGCAATCGAGCCGTCCCCGAAGTACCGGAAGAAGTCGCTCTCAGGCGACATCACGAATTGGGTCGTGTCGGCGCCCAGCGCTTCGCGATAGGCCTGCATCGAACGGTAGAAGCGGAAGAACGACGCATCCTGCGTGAACGCTTCGGCGAAGATCCGCACCGCCGTGCCGTCGCCCTCGCCGCGCAGGATCTGAGAGTCACGCTGCGCCTCGGCGATGAGGACCGTCCGCTCGCGCTCCGCTCGGGCACGAATACGCTGCGCCAACTCGGCACCTTGAGCGCGCAGCTCGCGTGCCTCCTGCTCGCGTTCGGTCTGCATCCGCCGATAGATGGCCTGACTGTTCTCCGCCGGCAGGTCTGCACGCTTGATCCGGATGTCGACCACGTCGATGCCGTACTGCCCGAGTGCCACGTTCGCCCGCTCTTCGATCCGCCCCATGAGGTCGTCACGATCCGCCGAGAGAACCGTGAACAGCGGCACCTCGCCGAGTACGTTACGCATCGAAGAGTTCAAGATCGGCTGGATCTGAGCCTGCAGCCCGGCCTCGGTTCGCACCCGCTGGTAGAACAGCGCCGGATCGACGATTCGATAGCGCGCGTAGCTGTCGACGACCAATCGACGCCTATCGCCCAGGATGAGCTCCTGCGGCTGCACATCGACCGCCAGCACGCGGCGGTCGAGGTAGATGACTTGGTCGATGAACGGTAGGCGGAAGTGCAGGCCCGCCTCTTGGACCGTGCGCTGGACCGCGCCGAAACGCAGGACGATCGCTTGCTCGGCCTCACGTACGACGTAAGCCGACGAAACGAGCGTCAGCAGAAGACCAGCGCCGACGGCAAGCAGAATGATGGTTCGACGGCCCATGGTCACTGGCTCCCGGGGAGGCTGGACGTGCCCGCGTCTGAAGGCGCGGCGGGCGTTGCGGCGGACCGCCGTTGCTGATCCTGCAGCGCCGGCAGCGGCAGGTACGGAACGACACCGGAGTCGGTGCCGACCGAACCGTCGACGACCAACTTGTTCATGTCGCTGAGCACGGCTTCCATCGTCTCGAGGTACATGCGCTCGGCCGTCACCTCGCGGGCGTTGGCGTACTCGGTCAACACCGCCAAGAACCGCGACGCCTCACCTTCGGCCCGAGCGACCACTTCCTCGCGATAGGCTTGTGCCTGCTGGATCATCTGCTCGGCGTCGCCGCGGGCGCGGGGCAGGATGTCGTTGGCGAACGCCTCTGCCTCGTTCTGCAGCCGCTCGCGGTCTGCTTGAGCACGCTGCACGTCGCGGAACGACTCGATCACCTCCGCTGGCGGGTCGGCTTTTTGCAACTGGATCTCGTTGATCAAGATGCCGGCGCCGTAGTCGTCGAGCAGCAGCTGCAGCTGGGCTCGCGCATCGGTCTCCAGGATGCCACGGCCTTCGGTCGTCACCTCGGTGATCGTCGAGCGTCCGACCAGCTCACGCATCACGCTTTCGGAAGCCGACTTCACCGTCTCTTCGGGGTCACGCACGTTGAACAAGTAGTTCTCGGGGACGGAGATCTTCCACAGGATGACGAAGTTGATGTCGACGATGTTCTCGTCGCCGGTCAGCATCAAGCTCTCACCCAGCACCTCGCGGCCGGCGGCGGCGCGATTGCCACCGGGTGCCGCCGAACGAAATCCGACCTCGACCCGGTTCACCCGCTCCACCTCGGGCAGCAGCACGCTCTGAATCGGCCACGGCCAGTGGTAGCGCAGGCCGGGATCGGTCACTTCGTAGAACCGTCCGAACATCAGTTCGACGCCGCGCTCGGCGGGCTGAACCCGGTAAAAGCCGGACGCAAGCCACAGGGCCACGAGGATCGCCAAGCCGCCGCCGAGGAGCGCACGGTTGGCGAATGGCCCGCCGCCGCCGCCACCCGGAAACATCTGGCGGAACCGCTCTTGGCCTTTGCGGATCAGGTCTTCCAGATCCGGCGGCTGCTGCCCGCCGCCCGACGGTCCACCGCTGCCGGGGCGGCCACCCCAAGGGCCTTGGCCGCCACCGCCTTGCCATCGTCCGCCTTGATTGTTCCAGGGCATCCTGCGTCCTCGAGCGACTGGGCTTACAACGGCCTCTCGTCGGCCGCCGCGTGGTGCCTTATATCGGCCGGTAGCAGGAGGCATTCAACCTTGGTCGACGTCTCGCGAGATGATGTTTTGGCAGTGCTGGCGACGGTGCCGGGCCCCGACGGTGACGGCGATGTCGTCGGCTCGCGGCTGGTCGGCGGTGTGACGGTGAAGGGCAGCAACGTCGGCTTCACGTTGGAGTGCGACCCTGGGCTGGCGTCACGGATGGAAGCCGTGAGATTGGCCGCTGAGGCCAAAGTCCGGGCATTGCCGGGCGTCACCTCGGTCACCGCGGTGCTCACCGCCGAGCGGGCGCCGCCGTCGAACGTCGGCCGGCCGGCCGCTGCTTCCGGCGGTCCTGCCGCGCCACCGGCCAAGCCCCTCGTCGAGGGCGTGCGCTCCATCGTCGCGGTCGCCAGTGGCAAGGGCGGTGTCGGCAAGTCGACGACCGCCGTGAACCTCGCCGTCGGCCTGGCGCGGAGCGGTCTCAGGACCGGCATTCTCGACGCCGACATCTACGGTCCGTCACTACCTCGGATGTTCGGAATAAGCGGCCGGCCGACGTCGTCACCGGACGGCGCCAAGCTGCAGCCGATGGCCCGCCACGGCGTAACGGTGATGTCGATGGGCTTCCTCGTCGACGAAGACACGCCGATGATTTGGCGTGGGCCGATGGTCCAAAGTGCCATACAGCAGATGCTCGGCGACGTCGCCTGGGGCGAACTCGACGTGCTCGTCATCGATCTGCCGCCAGGCACGGGCGACGCCCAGCTCACGATGGCGCAGCGGGTGCCGCTGACCGGCGCGGTCATCGTCTCGACGCCTCAGGACATCGCACTTCTGGACGCCAAGAAAGCGATCGCGATGTTCCGCAAGGTGAACGTGCCCATTCTCGGCGTCGTCGAGAACATGAGCTACTTCTGCTGCCCCAATTGCGGCCATCGCACCGACGTGTTTGCCCATGGCGGCGCACGGGCGACAGCGACGCAGTACGAGGTCGATTTCCTGGCGGAGATCCCGCTCGACCCGATCATCCGCGAGCTGTCCGACAGCGGCGCTCCCGTCGTTGCGAGCGAACCCGACGGACCGCAAGCCACAGCCTATCTCGGCCTCGCCAAATCGGTCGCCGCCAAGCTCGACACCAGCCGCACGAAACCGATGCCACGCATCGTCTACGTCTGATCGAGTGGGCGTCGTCCGCGGTCGCCGGCGCTCCGCGTGACCAACCTCAGCCGACGTCGCGCACGCCCCGCACTCCTGCCAGCGCCTCGACGTCGGCCCGGCGCGTCATAGCGAGCAGGTGATCGTCGGGCAGCTCGAGGTGCACGCATTCCGAGTCGTCCTCGCCGGGAACGATCAGCCGCACCCGTGAGCTGCCCGGCGCGTCGGCACCCAAGAGTGACAACAGACCGTCGAGCGCCGCTGGGTTGACCATGTCGATCTCGACGAACGAGCGCTTGGTGCCGACGGCATCGGCTACCACCTCGACGTCCTGGGCGATCAGCCGCAGGTCTTCCCCGTCGCTGCGCACGTCGACGTGCACGATCACCGGCTCGCTGCCTTCCAGCCGGTCGCGGGCTTGCAGCAGCAAGTCGTTGTAGACCGTGAGCTCGACCTGACCACTCGGATCCGAGAGCGTGACGAATGCGAACCGACCGCGGGCTCCCGTCCGCTCCTGCTTGGCGACGACGATCCCCGCGAGCTTGAGGATGCGCTCTCGGCTGTCGTTGACCCGGCCGTGGAGGTCGGCGATCGGCACGACGCCCAACCGATCCAAGGTGCCGCGAAGGCTGTCCAGCGGGTGGGCCGAGAGAAAGAACCCTAGCGCTTGGTGCTCCTCCTCCAGGACCTGCGCCATCGGTTGCGGCGACACGTCGGGCAGCTTCGGCTTGGGAATGCTGACCTCGGCCTGCTCGAAGAGTCCGACTTGGTCGTCGGCAGCGGCATCGGCCGATGCCGCTCCGTGGCGCAACGCCGCCTCGATCGCCGCGAGATGCACCGCCCGCGACGGCCCGAAGCCATCGAGCGCGCCGGCGCGGACAAGAGCTTCGAGGAGCCGACGATTGATCGTCTTCGGACCGAGCCGCGCGCAAAGATCGAAGATGTCGCCGTACGTCCCTTCTCGTTCGCGTTCGGCGACTAAGGCGGTCATCGCCTGCTCGCCGACCCCACGGATGGCGGCCAGAGCGAAGCGCAATGCGCCGGCGTCGTCCGAATCGGCCAACCGTTCGACGCTGAACAGCACGCCCGACCGGTTCACGTCCGGCCCGAGCAAGGCGATCCCTTTGCGAACCAGCTCCTCGCGCGCGGCGGCCAGGCGCGCGTGGTTGCCCCGATCCATGGTCATCGCCGCGGCGAAGAACGCGAGCGGATGGTTCGCCTTCAGGTAGGCGGTCTGGTACGCGAGCAACGCGTAGGCGGCTGCATGGCTCTTGTTGAAGCCGTACGAGGCGAACTTGGCCACCTGCTCGAACAAGGTGACGGCCAGATTCTCGTCGAGAGCGCGGCGCATGGCGCCTTCGACGAAAACGTCGCGTTGCTGGTCCATCTCCGCTTTGATTTTCTTGCCCATCGCCCGCCGCAGCAGATCGGCGCCGCCGAGGGAATAGCCCGCGAGCTCCTGGGCGATACGCATCACCTGTTCCTGGTAGATGATGACGCCGTTGGTCTCGGCGAGTATCGGCTCCAGCTCGCGGCAGAGATAGGCAGGATCCTCGCGGCCATGCTTGACCGCGATGTAGCGGGGAATGTTGTCCATCGGCCCGGGCCGGTAGAGCGACACCATGGCGATGATGTCCTCGAAACAGTCGGGCTTCAGCTGAACCAGCGCCGCCTTCATCCCGCCAGATTCGAGCTGGAACACGTTGTTGGTCTCAGCCCGACTCATCAGCGCATAAGCCGCCGGGTCGTCGAGCGGCAGGTCGTCGAGGACCAAGGGTATGCCAAGCCGATCGTTGACCAGCCGCTCCGCGGTCCTCAGCAAGGTCAGGGTCGTGAGGCCGAGGAAGTCGAACTTGACCAAGCCGACCTTCTCGGCCGCCTTCATGTCGTACTGGGTGACCGGCATCGCCGAGCGTGGGTCGCGGTAGAGCGGGACGAGTTCGTCGAGCGGCCGATCGCCGATGACGACACCGGCGGCGTGGGTGGAGGCATGGCGCGGCAGCCCCTCCAGACGCCGGGCGACGCCGATCAGATCGGCGACCTGCTCGTCGCCGCGTCGCTCTTGCTCGAGGCGCGGCTCCATCTCCAGCGCCTGCTCGATCGTCGGTGGGCTCGCCGGGTTGTTCGGGATCAACTTGGAGATCCGGTCGACCTGACCGTAGGGCAGCCCCATCACCCGGCCGACGTCGCGCACTACCGCCCGCGCCTGCAAACGACCGAAGGTGATGATGTGGGCGACTCGGTCGGTGCCGTAGCGCTCGGCCACGTACTCGATGACCTCGTCGCGACGGTCCTGGCAGAAGTCGATGTCGAAGTCGGGCATCGACACCCGCTCAGGGTTCAAAAAACGCTCGAACAAGAGCCCGAAGCGAAGCGGGTCCAGATCGGTGATCGCCAACGCCCAGGCAACGACCGAACCGGCACCGGAGCCACGCCCAGGGCCGACGGGGATGCCGCGGTCTTTGGCCCAGCGAATGAAGTCCGACACGATCAGGAAGTAGCCGGGGAACCGCATCTGCACGATGACGTCGAGTTCGAAGGCCAGGCGATCCCTGTAGCGCTGCAGTTGCGCCTCGGGGTCGTCCTCCAGGTGCGGCCGAACGTGCCGCGCCAACCGCTCCTCCAAACCTGAGCTGGCTTGGACGCGCAGTTCCTCGGCTTCGTCGCGGCCGGCACCGACCGGGAACGCCGGCAGGATCGGCGCCCGTGTCTGCACCTTGAACGCCGTCCGGCGAGCGACGACCATCGTGTTGGCGATGGCCTCCGGGAGGTCCCGGAACAGGTCGGCCATCTCGTCGGCGGTCTTGAAACGATGGTCGGCGCTGGTCCGCGGGCGATCCTCCTCCACCAAGCGACGGCCGTGGGCGATGCAGCCGAGGGCATCGTGCGGGCGGTGGTCATCGCGCTCGATGAACCGGACGTCGTTGGTTGCGACCAACGGCACGCCCTTGGCGTAAGCCTGCTCCAAGAACCACGGCTCGGTCAGCGGCTCGGCCTCCTCACCGGTGCGGATCAACTCGACGTAGAGCCGATCGCCGAACGCGCCGAGCAGGCGCTCCATCGTCGCCGTCGCGTCACCGGACCGTCCGGCACTCAGCAATCGGCCGAGCGCGCCGTCGCTCCCACCGGTCAACAGGATCAAGCCGTCGTGGTGCTGCGCGAGATGGTCGGTCTCGACCCAGGTCTCGCGGGAGGCGTCCTTGAAGTAGGCGGCCGACAAGAGCTTGAGCAACGAGCCGTAGCCCGCCTCGGACTGGCAGAGGAGCACGACGTCGCCGACGATCGGCTCGCCACGCTCGGTGGCAGCCACGGCCACCGGCAACAGGCAGCCGATGATCGGCTGAACGCCGCCAGCAGCCGCCTTGGCGCCGAAGTCGACGGCCCCGAACAAGGAAGCATGATCGGTCATCGCCACCGCCGGCATTGCCGCCGTCTGGCAAGCGGCGACCAAGCGATCGAGGCGGACCGTGCTCTCCAAGAGCGACCAAGCGGTGCGAACCCGGAGGTGGACGAATGCGGCGTGGCTCAAGGGCTACTCCTCAGCCGACAGGATGCAGCTGGCCGCCGCGCAACTCGTAGGTGCGGTCGAGCCGGGCCGCCAGGCGGCGGTCGTGGGTGGCGACCAACGCGCTGGCGCCGACCGCCCGCAACGCCTCTAGGAACCCGTCGAACACGGCTTCGGCGGTGGCTTCGTCGAGGTTGCCGGTCGGCTCGTCGGCCAGCACCAGGGATGGATGGTTGGCCAGCGCCCGTGCGATCGCGACGCGCTGTTGCTCGCCGCCCGAAAGCTGTGACGGCCGGTGGTCCAAGCGCGCGGCGAGCCCGACCGACTCCAAGAGATCGACGGCCCTCGCCTGCGCTTCGTTGGCGCGCTTGCCGGCGATCAGCATCGGCAAAGCGACGTTCTCGCGTGCGGAAAACTCCGGCAGCAGGTGGTGGAATTGATAGACGAAGCCGATGCCTTCACGGCGCAGCCGCGTCCGTTGACCATCACCCCGCTTGGCCGTGGTCTCGCCGAGGACGACGATCTCGCCGCTGTCCGGCCGCTCCAAGAGCCCGGAAAGGTGCAGCAGGGTGGACTTGCCAGACCCAGAAACGCCCAAGAGGCCCGCAACCTCTCCTGCCGCCAGGGCAAGGTCTACGCTGCGGAGCACGTCGATGCGGGCGCCAGCCTGGACGAAGCTCCGCGACACGGCCGAGAGCTCGAGAGAGGATGCGGAGGCCCGGCCGCTACTCACGCCGTAGCGCCTCGACCGGATCGAGCTGCGCCGCGCGCCAGGACGGGACCAAGGTCGCGAGGAACGCCAGAACGAGCGCCATGGCTACCACGCTCGCGACGTCGGCGACCTCGACCCGCGCCGGCAGTTGCGAGAGGAAGCGGATCTCCGCGGCCCACAGTTCGGCACCGGTCATGGCTTCGAGTGCCAGGCGGATGCGGTCGACGTTGAGCGCGAACGCCAAGCCCAGCACGAAACCGGCCAGCGTCCCGAGCGTGCCGATCGTCATCCCGGCAACGAAGAAGATCCGCATGATCGCACCCCTGGTCGCGCCCATCGTCCGCAGGATGGCGATGTCACGCCCCTTGGAGCGAACCAACATCGTCAAACCCGTAATGATGTTGAACGCCGCTACCAGAATGATCAGGGTCAGGATCAAAAACATCACGTTGCGTTCGACCTGCAGTGCATTGAAGAACTGGGCATTCAGTTCCTGCCAGGTACTGACCCAGCCGCGATCGCCGACGGCCGCTTGGAGCAGCAGGCGCTGCTCGTCGACGCGCTCGGGATCGGCCAGGAACGCGTCGATCAGGTTGACGCGACCGTCGAGGTCGAAAAACTGCTGCGCTGCACCCATCGGCATGAACAAGACGCCATTGTCGTACTCGAACATGCCGACGTCGAACACGGCGCCGACCTCGTAGGCGACGACCCGGGGCAGCGTACCGAACGGCGTGACCGGGCCGTCCGGCGCGATCAGGGTCAAACGATCGCCGATGCCCAGGCCCAGACGGCGCGCCATCCGCACACCGATCACCAAACGTTGCGACTCGTCGAACGCCTCCAAGCTGCCGGCCACGATGCTGTCGGCAAGGATCTGGCGCTTGTCGAAGTCGGCATGGCGGATACCCCGTACCAATGCTCCGGAGGCGGCGCCATTCGCGGTCACCATCACCTGCCCCTCGACGAACGGCGTCACCGAACGGACCTCAGGCACGGTGCCGATTGCGGCGACAAGATCGTCGAACGCGACGATGCCCTCCGGACCGGCCTGGACGGTGACGTGGCCGTTCAGCCCGAGTACCCGGTCGAGGAGCTCGGCGCGAAATCCGTTCATCACCGCCAGGACGACGATCAGGGTCCCGACGCCGAGCGCGATCCCGGTGAGGGCGAAGATCGTGATGACCGAGACGAACCCGTGTTCTCGGGTCGGGCGCAGGTAGCGGAACGCCACCCAGCGCTCCGCTGCACCGAACGCGCTCAGCGCGTGAGCCTCCCGAGCGCCGCCTCCGTCGGAAGCTCCTCGGTCGCACCGGTGCGGCGGTCCTTGATCTCGACGGTGCCGGCTTTGACCCCCCGCGGGCCGATCACGATCTGCGTCGGCAAGCCGATCAGGTCCATGGTCGCGAACTTCGCTCCCGGACTGTCGTTGCGGTCGTCGTAGAGGACCGTGACACCCGCGCGTCGCAGCTTGTCGTAGAGATCGCCGGTGACGCCGGCACAGCCATCGTCGCTGGCACGCAGGTTGATGAGACCGATGCGGAACGGCGCCACGCTCTCCGGCCAGACGATCCCGTGCTCGTCGTGGTTGGCCTCGATCAACGCCGCGACCAAGCGCGACACGCCAATGCCGTAGCTGCCCATCTCGACGGCGATCTCGACGTCGTCCGGACCGACCACGGTGGCGCCCATCGCCTTGGAATACTTGGTCCCGAAGTAAAAGATGTGACCGACTTCGATGCCGCGACCCTGACGCAAGCGCTCCGGCGGGACCGGGCAAGCGGCCGCATCGTGCTCGTCGTCGGCCGCCGCGTACAGGCCCTTCAGTGCCTCGATGTCGAGCTTGTCTTCGAGGAAGTCGACGTCCTCGAACGCTGCATCGAAGAATACTTCGCTCTCGCCGGTCGAAGCGAGGATCTGGAATTCGTGGCTCATGTTGCCGCCGATGGCCCCGCTTTGCGCGCGCATCGGGATCGCCGTCAGTCCCATCCGCTTGAACGTCTTGAGATAGGCCGCGAACATGTTGTCGTACGACCGCTTTGCGCCGTCGAAGTCGAGGTCGAAGGAGTAGCTGTCTTTCATCAAGAATTCGCGGCCGCGCATCACCCCGAACCGCGGGCGGATCTCATCGCGGAACTTCCACTGGATCTGGTAGAGGTTCTTGGGCAAATCGCGGTAACTGCGGATGCAGCGGCGGAAGAGGTCGGTGATGACCTCCTCATGCGTCGGCCCAAGGAGCATGTCGCGGTCGTGGCGATCGGTGAAACGCAGCATCTCGCGCCCGTAGGCCTCGTAGCGCCCGCTCTCCTGCCAAAGATCAGCAGGCTGGACGCCCGGCATCAGTATCTCCTGACAGCCGGCGCGGTTCATCTCGTCGCGGACGATCTCCTCGACGTTGCGCAGCACCGCGTGGCCGAGCGGCAACCAGGAGTAGATGCCCGCGCTCGATTGGCGGATCATCCCAGCCCGGAGCATCAGCTGGTGTGAAACGATCTGAGCTTCGGCCGGGCTCTCTTTGAGGAGAGGCAGAAAGTAGTCGGAGAGACGCATCGTGGTCTTTCGACGAGGCGGGGTCGTGACGCCGCGCGGACTTTAGGGAGCACGCCGAAGAAACGCAACGCGCTCCGCAAGCGCGGAAAATGGCATCAGCGCCGCAGGGTTGTGGGTGGTCTTACGTCGCGGCCGGCCTCAACGCGGCGGCCGGAAGTGCAACAGGCCGGCGTCGATCAGCCAAGCGATGGCTGCGGTGACGACGATCGCAAGGACCGTCGTCACCACCATTTTCAGCGCCAATCGCGGGTTCTCCGGCGCGCTCGCAGCATGTCCCGGCTCTGGTCGGTCCGGTGGCCGAGCGCCAAAGGGCAGCGCCATGAACAGGATCAACCACCAGACGATGGTGAAAACGACGATGGCGCCAAACGCCGTCACACTTGCTCGAGCTCGACCAACGTGCCGAAGAAGTCCTTGGGATGCAGGAACAGCACCGGCTTCTTGTGCGCGCCGATCTTCGGATCGCCGTCGCCCAAGACCCGGGCACCCTGCCCCTTGAGCTGGTCGCGGGCGGCGATGATGTCCTCGACCTCGTAGCAGACATGATGGATGCCGCCTGCGGGATTCTTGTCGAGGAAGGCTTGGATCGGCGACTTCTCGCCCAGCGGATAGAGCAGCTCGACCTTGGTGTTCGGTAGCTCGATGAACACCACCGTGACACCGTGGTCGGGCTCGTCCTGCGGCGCGGAGACGTTGGCACCCAGAACGTCTCGGTACTGCGCAATGGCGGAGTCGAGGTCGGGTACGGCGATGGCGACATGGTTGAGACGACCGATCATCGGCGGTTCCTCCAGGCGTGGTTCGGTTAGGTCGCTACGTCTTCGAGTTGAGCCAGCATCTCCGGCGACAGACGAAGAATCTGCACCTGGATGATCGGACGCCGATCGCGGGGAATCTGCAAGAGGCGACGCACCGCGGCGCGGACGCGATCCTCGACCCGTGCGTCCTCCTCGATGTCGCGGTCGCCCAGTTGCTCGATCTCGTCGACCAGACGGTCGGCGAGGTCCTGGCGCGCACTGTCGTCGTCGTCCAGCTCGACGCTGCCCACCGAAGTGACCTTGGGCGGAGCCAACACACTGCCGAAACTGTCCAGGACGAGGCTCACGAACACGGTGCCGTTGTTGGCGAGCTTGCGCCGCTGCCGGTAGCGATCGGCGCCGACCGCCACCATGCGCCCGTCCTCGAACGCGTGGCGTCCGACCGGAACCTCGCCAACCACCGCAGGCTCGCCCGGCGCGAGTTGGACCAAGTCGCCATCAGTGACCAGCAGCGCATGCTCGGCACCGTGGTCACGAGCGAAGGCGACGTGCTCGCGCAGGTGGCGCAATTCGCCGTGGACCGGAATGGCGACCTTCGGCTTCGCCCAACGGTAGAGCTGCGCGACCTCGTCCCGCGATGGGTGGCCAGACACGTGGACGAAGTGGTCGTCCTCGGTGATGACGGTGACGCCGACCCGGACCAGCTGATTGTGCAGATCGTAGATGATCCGTTCGTTGCCGGGGATGATCTTCGACGAGAAGATCGCCGTGTCGCCGGCGTCCAGCGCGATCCGTGGGTGGTAGCCGCCGGCGATCCGCGCGAGTGCGGCCCGCGGTTCCGCCTGACTGCCCGTGCACAGCAGCAGCACCCTGCTCCGAGGCAGGTCGGCGACATCGCGCTCGTCGATCAGCTTCGGCATGTCCTGCAGATAGCCGCAGTCGCGTGCAGCAGCGACCATCCGGCGCATCGAACGGCCGATCAACGCGACCTCGCGGCCGGCACGGACTGCCGCCAGCATGGCGGTTTGCAGCCGAGCGACGTTCGACGCGAACGTCGTGAGCACAACGCGATTCGGCTGTGCCGCGATCACCTTGGTGAGGCTTTCGAGCACCTCAGCCTCCGACCCCGACGTTCCGGGGGTGGTGATGTTGGTGCTGTCGGCGACCATCGCCAGCAAGCCGTCCTTGCCCAACGCTTGCAGGCCCTCGATGTCGGCGTCGTCGCCGAGCAATGGGGCCGGGTCCAACTTCCAGTCGCCGGTGTGCAGGATGCGGCCGTGCGGCGTGTCGACGACCAGCATCGACGCCTCGGGGATCGAGTGTGTCATGTGGAGAAAGCGGCAGCCGAACGGGCCGACCTGGAACGGCTCGCCCGGCTGGACGACGTGGATCGGTACGCGTTGATTGATCGTGCTCTCGTCGAGCTTGCGCTTCAACACGGCCGCGGTGAACGGCACGCACCAGATCGGGCAGCGGAGACGCTGCCAGAGATAGGGAACCGCTCCGATGTGGTCCTCGTGGGCATGGGTCAGCACCAAGCCGTCGAGACCGTCCCGCTCGCCTTCGATGAAAGCGATGTCCGGCAGTATGATCTCGACCCCAGGCAGGCGGTCGTCAGCGAAGGTGATCCCTAGGTCGACCATCAGCCAACGGCCGCCGACGCCATAGAGATTGACGTTCATGCCGATCTCGCCGGCGCCGCCCAGCGGCGCGAAGTAGAGGGGCTGGTCGGTCATCGTCGTTACTCCGAGGCGCCGTGGTGCGCCCAAAACAGGTCGACCAGTCCGGTCATGGTGAGGTCGCGATCGATGGTCTCGATCGCCGTGGTGGCGCCGCCGAACAACGGCGCCAAGCCGCCAGTCGCAATCGTCAGCATCGGCCGCCCGAATTCGGCACGGATGCGCTCGACCAGCCCCTCGATCAACGCCACGTAGCCCCAGAAAACGCCCGCCTGCATCGCGCCCACGGTGCTGTCGCCGATGACCTTCTGCGGCCTCTCGACGGCAATGCGCGGCAGCTTCGCTGCAGCATGGTGCAGTGCTTCCAGTGACAGGTTGATGCCAGGTGCGATGCACCCGCCATGATAGGCGCCGTCGGCGTCGACGACGTCGAACGTCGTCGCCGTGCCGAAGTCGATGACGACTGCATCGCGGCCGTAGTGGCGGTGAGCGGCGTAGGCGTTGACCAGCCGGTCCGCGCCGATCTCGCGTGGGTTCGCCAGCAACACGCGGATCGGCACCGGCACGTCCTGGTCGACGAAATCGATCGGGCAGTGCAGCCGGTCGCGGCACATCCAACGGAGCGGCATGTTGGCTTGCGGCACCACCGAGGATGCGATCGCCGCGTGGATGTCGCCAACCGCGAACCCGGCCATGTCCATCAACTGGGTCAGAGCCACGGCGTACTCGTCCGACGTCCGCTGGCGAACGGTCGAGAGCCGCCACGAGACGAGCCGTTCACGTTCGGCGTAGAGCGCGAACACGGTGTTGGTGTTGCCGACGTCGATCGCAAGCAAGGTCATGAGGTCGTGCCAGTCGCGGCCAGCCGCACCAATTCGACGTCACCGGCGTTGATGGTCCGGAGCCCTTCCGCCGTTTCGATCTGCAGCGCCCCAGCCTCGTCGATACCGTGCTGCGTGCCTTCGATCATGCGGCCGCCGACACGCGCGCGCAACGGCGCGCCGAGCCCGGCCGCGCGGCCGAGCCATGCCTCGCGGGCCGGACCGAAGCCGACATCGTCCAACACCTCGAGCCGCGCCGCGAGGCACAGGAGGAAACTCCGTAGCGCCGCTTCGGCCGTAACGTCGACGCCCGCATCGCGAAGGGTCCTGGCGTTCGGCGGGTCATCCGGCCGCTCCTGAACGTTGAGGCCGGTGCCGACCACCAGCCGTTCGGCCACGTAGTCGATCAAGATCCCTGCCACCTTGCCATCGTCGAGCAAGACGTCGTTCGGCCACTTCAACCGGAGCCGATCCGATGCCACACCGAGCCGTTCCACCGCCTCCGCCATCGCGACGGCGACGACCAACGAGGCGCACGGCACGAGCGCCTTCTCTCGCGGCGGCGCGATCACGGTGGATGCATAGAGGTTGCCGACCGGCGACGTCCAGGCCCGCCCGCGTCGCCCACGACCGCCGGTCTGCCGTTCGGCAACGACGACGACGTCGACGCGACCGGCCTCGCTGAGCGCGTTGGCCGGGTCTTGGGTCGTCACCAGACTATCATGGGCTTCGATGGCGAAGCGCCCGATGTGGGTGGGCCAGCCCACCGTCAAACGACCATTGCCGACTGCCGCCGGATGGTCACGAAGCGAAGAGCGAGCGCGCGGCGGCGGCAGCGCTGCCCAGGATGGGGCTCGGGAAGACGATGAAGAGCGCAGTCACCGCCGCCGTAACGGCGACGACGAATTTGGACTCCACGGCAAGGCCACGGTCCAGCGGCTCGGCCGAGCTGTCGAAGTACATCAGCTTGACGATGCGCAGGTAGTAGTAGGCCCCGACGACGCTGGTGAGCACGCCGAACACAGCCAGCGCCACCAGGCCGGCGTCGACCGCGGCGAGAAACACGTAGAGCTTGCCGAAGAAGCCGGCGAGCGGCGGAATCCCGGCCAGTGAGAACATGAAGACGGCGCTGGCCAGGGCCAGCATCGGCTGATCCTTGCCCAGCCCGGCGAAATCCTCGATGCGTTCGACCGCCTGGCCGCGACGGCGCAGAGTCATGATGACGGCGAACGTACCGACGGTCATGAAGACGTAGATCGTCATGTAGACCAGCACGGCATGAACGCCGCGCTCGGAGCCGGCCGCCAACGCCACCAAGGCGTAGCCGACATGGCCGATACCGGAATAGGCCATCAGCCGCTTGATGTTGGTCTGGCCGATCGCGCCGAACGCGCCGAGCGCCATCGAGCCGACCGAGATCGCGATGACGACCTGCTGCCACTCACCGACGAAGGCGCCGAAGGGCTCGGCGAACACCCGCACCGTGAGGCCCATGGCCGCGATCTTGGGCGCGGCGGCGAACAGTGCCGTGACCGGCGTCGGCGCACCCTCGTACACGTCCGGCGTCCACATGTGGAACGGCACGGCGCCGAGCTTGAAGGCGAGGCCGGCAGCAATGAACACGAGACCGACCAGCGCGCCGAGCGGTAGCCCGGTCTCGCCAACCGGTGTCAACGTCGCCAGTACCTCGAAGCTAGCGGAGCCCGTGAAGCCATAAACCAGCGAGATGCCGTAGAGCATCATGCCAGAGGCGAGCGCACCGAGGACGAAGTACTTGAGGCCGGCCTCGGTCGATCGCAGGCTGTCGCGCTGAAAAGCTGCCAGCACGTAGAGCGGCAAGCTCATCAGCTCCAGCGCCACGTAGAGGGCGAGAAAGCTGTTGGCGGAAACCAGCATACCCATGCCGGCCACCGAGAAGAGCACCAACAGCGGATACTCGAAGCGTTCCATCCGCTCCTGGCGCAGATAGGGCTGCGACGCCAGCAACGCGCCGAACGCGCCGATCAACGCAATCGCCTTCATGAAACCGGCGAACGGGTCGAGGATGAAATGGCCACCGAACGCGACCAGTGGACCGCGGCCGGTGACGACGATCGTCGTCAGGAACGCGACGGCCAGGGCCGCCATCGCCAATGAGCCAACCAGTCGAGCACCTTCGGTGTGGTCGCGGAACGCGCCGAACACGAGCAGCGTCAGGCCGCTCAAGATCAGGATCAGCTCGGGCGTGGCGGCGAGGAGGTAGGTCATGGGCTTGGTGCTCGCTCGGGCGATCTCATTCGGCAGCCAGGGTCGCGGTCCGTTCCACCTGCATCAGCAGGTTGTCGACGCTCGCGGCCATCGGGTCGAGGAACAGCGACGGGTACACGCCCATCAGGATGGTCAGGACCACCAACGGCGCGAACGCCGCCACTTCGGTCGCCCGCATGTCCTTGATGGCCATCAGGTCTTCACGAGCCAACGGGCCGAAGATCACCCGCCGATACAGCCACAGCATGTAGGCCGCACCTAGGATCAAGCCGGTGGCCGCCAGGGCGGCAACCCACTCGTTGACCTGAAACACGCCGACGATCACCAAGACTTCGCCGACGAAGCCACTCGTTCCCGGAAGCCCGACCGACGCCATGGTGAACAACATGAAGACGAACGCATAGCTCGGCATCCGGTCGGCGAGCCCGCCATAACGTTTGATCTCACGGCTGTGAATGCGATCGTAGATGACGCCAACGCACATGAACAGTGCACCCGAAACGATGCCATGGCTCAGCATCTGGATGATGCCGCCCTGGATACCGAGTGGGTTCAACGTGAACACGCCGATGGTGACGATCCCCATGTGCGCCACCGAGGAGTAAGCGATGAGCTTCTTCATGTCGTCCTGCATCAGGGCGACCAGCGAGGTGTAGATGACGGCGACGATCGACAGCGCGTAGATGAACGGAGCGAACTCCATCGAGGCGTCAGGCAGCATCGGCAGCGAAAAGCGGAGGAAGCCGTAGCCACCGAGCTTCAGCAACACACCGGCGAGAAGCACCGAGCCCGCCGTCGGTGCCTCGACGTGCGCGTCGGGAAGCCAAGTGTGGAACGGCCACATCGGCACCTTCACGGCGAACGAGGCGAACAGCGCCAGGAACAACCACCATTGCGCCTGCGGCGTGAACACCGCGTCCATCATCAGCGGGATGTCGGTCGTTCCGGCTGCCAAGTACATGTAGATGATCGCGACCAGAAAAAGCACCGAGCCTGCCAGCGTGTACAGGAAAAACTTGAACGCTGCGTAAATCCGATTGGGCCCGCCCCAAATCCCGATGATCAAGAACATCGGGATCAGGATGCCCTCGAAAAAAATGTAGAAGAGAACGATATCCAATGCGCAAAAGACACCGACCATCAAGGTGTCCATGACCAGGAAAGCGATCATGTACTCTTTGACGCGGCTGGTAACCGAGTGCCAGGAGCTGAGGACGACGACGACCGTCAACAAGGTGCTGAGGAGGACGAACCACAGCGAAATGCCGTCGACACCGACGTGGTAATCGACGTCGAGGCCAGGCAGCCACGAGGTTTTTTCGACCAGCTGGAAACCCGCCTGACTGGGATCGAACTGGGCCCAAATCAGCAGGCTGAGGAGGAACGTCACGGTCGACGTCCAAAGCGCCACGGCCTTGGCGTTCTGCGCGACGACGGCCTCGTCCTCATGGCGGATCGCCATGATGAAGCCGACGCCGACCAGCGGGAGGAAGATGACGAGGGAGAGAAGGGGCCAATCACTCATCGGTTCAGCCCCACATCGAGAACAAGTACCACGTCACCAACGCCGCCACGCCGACGAGCATAACGAACGCATAGTGGTAAACGTAGCCGGTCTGCAGCTTGACGACCCGCCTAGTGCCGGCCATCGCGCTCGCGGCGACGCCGTTGGGACCGAAGTCGTCGATCACGCCGGCATCGATGCGGCGCCAGAGGAACGACCCCACGGCCCGCGCCGGCTGGACGAACGCGGCCTCGTAGGCCTCGTCGAAGTACCATTTGTTGAACGACAGCTCGTAGGCCCAGCGGAACCGAGTAGCCCCTCGCTCGGGCAGATCGGTCTTGGCGACGTACATGTACCAGGCGAGGACCAGACCGGCGACACCAACCACGATCGGCATCAGCTTGACCCACAAAGGAACGTGGTGCGCTGCCTCGATGACGTTGTGTGCCAGATCGCGGACGACGATGCCTCCGCCCCAGAACGCATGGTCGGCGTTGACCATCGGTAGGCCGAAGTAGCCGGCACCGATCGCCCCCAGAGCCAGCAGCCCCAACGGCACCGTCATCACGAGCGGGCTCTCGTGGATGTGCGCCATGACCTCGTCGCTCGCGCGCGGCTTGCCGTGGAAGGTCATCAGCAGCAGCCGGCCGGAGTAGAACGCCGTCATCATGGCCGCGGCGATGCCGAGCCAGAATGCGTAGAGGCCAACGCCGCTGTGGGCGGCGAACGACGCTTCCAGGATCAGGTCCTTGGAGTAGAAGCCGGCAAAAACCGGCATGCCGACGAGGGCCAGCGACCCGATCCACATCACCGCGTAGGTGAACTTCAGCTGCCGCCAGATGCCGCCCATGCGCCGCATGTCCTGTTCGTCGGACATGGCGTGGATCACCGAGCCGGCGCCGAGGAACAAGAGCGCCTTGAAAAACGCATGGGTGAAGAGGTGGAAGATGCCGGCCGAGTAGGCGCCGACACCGCAGGCGAAAAACATGTAGCCGAGCTGCGAGCAGGTCGAGTAGGCGATCACGCGCTTGATGTCGTTCTGGGTCAGCGCAATCGTCGCGGCGAAGAACGCGGTCGACGCACCGACGATCGTCACCATCGCCAGCGCGATCGGCGCGTACTCCATCATCGGCGAGACGCGCGCCACCAGAAAAACCCCGGCGGTGACCATGGTTGCGGCATGGATCAACGCCGACACCGGTGTCGGCCCCTCCATGGCGTCCGGCAGCCACGTGTGGAGCCCCAACTGGGCAGATTTGCCCATCGCCCCGATGAACAAGAGGATGCAGAGCACGTCCAAGGTCGGCAACGCCATGCCGAACAGCACGATCGTCGTGTCGGCGTAGGTCGGCGCCGCGGCGAACACGGTGTCGAAGTCGAGGCTGTCGAACACGAAGAAGATGCCGGCCAAGCCGAGCAACAAGGCGAAGTCCCCAACTCGATTGACGATGAACGCCTTCATCGCCGCGTTGTTGGCACTCGGCTTGTGGTACCAGTAGCTGATGAGCAGGTAGGAGGCGAGACCGACACCTTCCCAGCCGAAGAACAGTTGGACGAAGTTGTCGGCGGTCACGAGCATCAGCATCGCGAACGTGAAGAGCGACAGATAGCTCATGAAGCGCGGGATCGTCTCGTCGTGGCTCATGTAGCCGACGGAGTAGACGTGGACGAGGGTCGACACCCAGGTGACGACCACGAGCATCACCGCGGTGAGCCCGTCGATCCGCAGCGCCCAATCGACCTCGAACGAGCCGACGTGGATCCACGTCAACAGCGGCACTTGGATCGGAGCGCCGTAAGGCACGGTCGCCAGAGCGACACCCGCCAAAACCGCCGACAACAGCATGAGCGAACAGGTCACGAGCTGCGCGCCACGGTCGCCGATCACTTTGCCGAAGAAGCCGGCGATGATCGCTCCGACCAGCGGCGCGAAGACGAGGACGGCGTACATTCGCTCAGCCTCTCATGAGGTGGATGTCTTCGACCGCGATCGACCCCCGGGCGCGGAAAACGACCACGACGATCGCCAAGCCGATCGCCGCCTCGGCCGCCGCCACCGTGAGGATGAACATGACGAAGATCTGGCCGACCAAGTCGCCCAGCTCCGCCGAAAACGCGACGAAGTTGAGGTTTACCGCGAGCAGAATCAGCTCGATCGACATCAAGATGACGATGATGTTCTTGCGATTCAGGAAGATCCCGAAAACGCCGATGGTGAACAAGATCGCCGCGACCACCAGGAAGTGCTCGACCGGAACCGGCATCGTCAGATCCCCTTGCCCGGCTCGACCCGGCGCAGCCGCACCGTCGTCGTGCGGTCGCGATGGACCTGACTGCCGATGTCCTGGCGGTGGATCGGGCCGCGGTCGCGCAGGGTCAGGACGATCGCGCCGATGATCGCGACCAGCAGGATCAGGCCGGCGATCTGGAAGGCGAAGAAGTACTCGGTGTAGAGCACCCGACCCAGCGCCTCGGTGTTGGTGAGGTCGGCCGGCGTTGGCACCGACGCGGCGATCGGCACCGCCGCCAACTGCACCGTGCCGAACACCAAGAACAGCTCGACCAACAGCACCAAGCCGACCAGGGCGCCTACCGGCAGGTAGCGGGTGAAACCCTGACGCATCGCCGCAACGTCGACGTCGAGCATCATCACCACGAACATGAACAGAACGGCGACGGCACCCACGTAGACCACAACAAGGACCATCGCGAGGAACTCGGCGCCAGCGATGATGAACATGCCCGCGGCGTTGAAGAACGCCAGGATCAAGAACAACACCGAATGAACCGGGTTCCGTGCCGAAATCACCATGACGGCCGAGGCGATGCAGATCCCGGCCAGGACGTAGAACACGAAGAGGGCGACGGTCATCGGTGGAAGGCTCCGACGGCTGGCGGCGCGAGCCCGTGACGGCCCAGTGGCAGGCAGGTCAACGGTACGGCGCGTCGGCAGCAAGGTTGGCGGCGATCTCGCGTTCCCAACGTTCGCCGTTCGCCAGGAGTTTGGCCTTGTCGTAGAACAGCTCCTCGCGGGTGAACGCCGCGAATTCGAAGTTCGGCCCCTCGACGATCGCATCGACCGGGCACGCTTCTTCGCAGAAGCCGCAGTAGATGCACTTCGTCATGTCGATGTCGTAGCGGGTGGTGCGGCGGCTGCCGTCGGGCCTGGGCTCGCTCTCGATGGTGATCGCCTGCGCCGGGCAGATCGCCTCGCAGAGTTTGCACGCGATGCACCGCTCCTCCCCGTTCGGATAGCGCCGAAGCGCGTGTTCCCCCCGAAACCGCGGGCTGAGGGGACCTTTCTCATAGGGATAGTTCAAGGTGTACTTTTTCTTGAACATGTAGCGGAGCGTCAGGGCGAAGCCGGAAACGAGCTCCTGCAACAAGAACGTCTTCGCGGCACGGTCGATCGCGGTAGCCATGGCTCGCTCCCGGTGTCGGGCGGTTGGGGTGCAGCTGCGGTCGCGCCGCGTTACTGCGGCAGCAGGTCGAAAGTCAGCAGGAAGCCGGACGTCAGCACGACCCAGAGCAGCGAGAACGGCAGGAACACCTTCCAGCCCAAGCGCATCAGCTGGTCGTAGCGATATCGCGGCAAAGTCGCGCGCGCCCAGAACATGACGAACAGCACGAAGCAGATCTTCAAGATCAGCCACAGCGGCCCGGGAATCCAGTTCAGGGGCGCGATGTCGAAAGGCGGCAACCATCCACCGAGGAACAGCACGGCACAGATCGCGCTCATCAGGATCATGTTGGCGTATTCGCCAAGGAAGAAGAGCGCGAACGCCATCGAGCTGTATTCGACGTTGTAGCCGGTGACGAGCGCGGACTCGTCCTCGGGCAGATCGAACGGATGGCGGTTGGTCTCGGCCAAGATCGCGGCGACGAAGACGAGGAACATCGGGAAGTGGGGCAGCACGTACCAGACGGTCTCGCCCTGGGCACGAACGATGTCCGACAGATTCAACGAGCCGGCGGTGATCAGCACGTTGATGATGATCAGGCCGATGGCGATCTCGTAGGACACCATCTGCGCCGAGGAGCGCATCGCGCCGAGGAAAGCGTAGCGCGAATTCGATGCCCAGCCGGCCATGATGATGCCGTAGACCCCGAGCGAGCTGACGGCGAACAGGTAGAGCACGCCGACGTTGATGTCGGCCACCACGATGCCGTCGCCGAACGGGATCACCGCCCAGCCGATCAGCGCGAGGATGAACGTGATCATCGGCGCGATGACGAACACGACCTTGTTCGCCCCGGTCGGGATCACGGTTTCCTTGAGGAACAGCTTGGCACCGTCGGCGATCGGCTGCAGCAAACCCCAGGGGCCGACCGTCATCGGCCCCTGACGAAGCTGCATTGCGCCGATCACCTTCCGCTCCGCCCAGGTCGTGTACGCGACCGCCAACAGCAACGGCACGATGATGGCGAGAACCTGCAGGCAGATGATCGCGACGGTCAGGATCTGGTCAACCATGGGTGCCCGTCGCCTCCGATTCGCGATCGACGATCTCGTCGACACAGGCCGCCATGGTCGCGGACGCGCGGCTGATCGGGCAGGTACGGTAGAAGTCCTCGATCGGTGAGACGAACGGTGCGTCGTCAGTCGCGCCGACCGTGCCAAACTCCGCCCAAGGCTCCGGCTTCACCAGGTCGATCTCCGCCAAATGCGGCGCGAGTTCGATCATCCGGGCGCGGACCTGGGCTAGGGTATCGTAAGGTAATGCCGATCCCAGCGCGGCAGAGAGCGCGCGGAGGATCTTCCAGTCCTCCTTGGCCTCGCCCGGTGGGAACGCCGCCCGTTGAGCGCGCTGCGGCCGACCCTCGAGATTGACGTAGGTTGCGTGCTTTTCGGTGTACGCGGCGGCCGGCAAGATGACGTCCGCAGCGGCGGCACCCGCATCGCCGTGGCTGCCTTGGTAGACGACGAACGCGCCGGCCAGGCGACCCATGTCGACATCGTCGGCGCCAAGCAGGAACACACTCTCGATCGCGCCGCTGGCCGCCCCGTCCAACATACCGGCGACGTCACGACCGCCGTTCGCCGGCAGCAGGCCCAAATCGAGGCCGCCAACACGGGACGCGGCGCCATGCAGGACGTTGAAGCCGTTCCAGTCGTCCCCGACCATGCCGAAACGCTCGGCAACGTCGCGGGCAAGCGCCAAGATCGCAGCACCGTCTGGGCGCGCCAAGGCGCCGGCGCCGAGGATCAGCATCGGCCGCTCCGCCCGCTCCAGCACCTCGGCGAAACCATGACGCCCAGCGGCGAGCTCCGCGAGGGTCGACGGCCCCGCCCCCAACTCGGTCACCGGATAGGTAAGGTCGCCGACGGCACCGATCCGCCCGATGGTCACGCCGCCCTGGCGCCAGCGCTTGCGCAGCCGGGCGTTGACGATCGCTGCCTCGTGTCGCGGGTAGGTGCCGACGAGCAGCACCGCATCGGCCGCCTCGATCCCGGCGATCGTCGTGTTGAACAGGTACGAGACGCGCGGCCCCTCGAGCTTGGCGCCATCCTGGCGACAGTCGACGTGGGGCGAGCCCACGGCGCCCATCAGATCCTTCAGCGCGACCATCGCCTCGACGTCGACCTGGTCACCGACGATCGCGGCGATCCGCTCGCCGGACAGGCCATCCCACCTCGCCCGCACGGCGTCGAGCGCCTCGGCCCAGGTCGCCGGCTGCAGCCCGCCGTCGCGCTTGATCCACGGCTGGTCGAGCCGGCGCCTCTTCAGCCCGTCGTAGACGTAGCGAGTCTTGTCGGAGATCCACTCTTCGTTGACGTCCTCGTTGAGCCGCGGGAGGATCCGCATCACCTCGTTGCCGCGGACGTCGACCCGGATGTTCGAGCCGACGGCGTCCATGACGTCGATGCTCTCGTTCTTCCGCAGCTCCCACGTCCGTGCGGTGTACTCGTAAGGCTTGTTGTTCAGGGCACCGACCGGGCAGAGGTCGACCATGTTGCCCGACAGCTCCGACGTGATCGCCGCTTCGACCCAGGTGCCGATCTCCATGTGCTCGCCACGCCCGGTCGCGCCAAGCTCCTCGACACCGGCCACCTCGGTAGCGAAGCGCACGCACCGGGTGCAGTGGATGCAGCGGGTCATGTGCGTCGAAATCAGCGGACCGAGATACTTGTCTTCGACCGGTCGCTTGTTTTCGGCGAAGCGTGAGCCGTCCGGCCCGTAGAACAGCGTCAGATCCTGCAGATCACACTCACCGCCCTGATCGCAGATCGGGCAATCGAGCGGGTGGTTGATCAACAACAGCTCGAGGACGGCCTTTTGGGCGTTCTTGACGAACTCGGATTGCGTGCGGACGACCATGCCTTCGGCAGCAGGCATCGCGCAGCTCGCCACCGGTTTCGGCGACTTTTCCACCTCGACGAGACACATCCGGCAATTGCCGGCGATGTTCAGGCGGGGATGGTAGCAGAAGTGCGGAACCTCACGCCCCGCGAGCTCACAGGCCTGAAACACCGTGGCCCCGGCCGGCACCTCGACTTCCTGGCCGTCGACGGTGAGCTTCGGCATGTCGTCTCCCTGCGCTTGGCCAATGCCACCGAGCGGACGAACCGCTCGGATCTCAGGACGCTGCCGCCATCTGCTCGCTGGCCCCGGCAGTGGCGCGGATCCTGGCCTCGATCTCGGGCCGGAAGTGCCGGATCAGGCCCTGGACCGGCCAAGCCGCCGCGTCGCCGAGTGCGCAGATGGTGTGCCCTTCGATCTCCTTCGTGACGTCGTAGAGCATGTCGATTTCCTCGACGCGCGCCCGACCTTCGACCAGTCGCGTCATCACCCGCCAGAGCCAGCCGGTCCCCTCACGGCACGGTGTGCACTGGCCGCAGCTCTCGTGCATGTAGAACTTCGACAAGCGGGTGATCGCTTTGATCACGTCGGTCGACTCGTCCATGACGATGACGCCAGCGGTGCCCAGACCCGACTGCACCGCTTTCAGGCTATCGAAATCGAGCAGCAAGTCGTCACACAACGACCGTGGCACCAGCGGCACCGACGAGCCGCCCGGGATCACCGCCTTGAGGTTGTCCCATCCGCCCCGCACACCACCGCAGTGCTTGTCGAGCAGCTCTTGGAGCGGAATGCCCATTTCTTCTTCGACGGTGCACGGCGCCTCGACGTGGCCGGAAATGCAGAACAGCTTGGTGCCGGTGTTGTTCTCGCGACCGAGATCGGCGAACCACTCGGCGCCGCGGCGGAGGATCGTCGGCACGACGGCGATGGTCTCGACGTTGTTGACCGTCGTCGGCCGCCCATACAGCCCGACCATGGCCGGGAACGGCGGCTTGAGCCGCGGCTGCCCCTTCTTTCCTTCCAGACTCTCCAAGAGCCCGGTTTCCTCACCGCAGATGTAGGCGCCGGCACCACGATGCAGGTACAGCTCGAAGTCGAGCCCGGTGCCGAGGATGTCCTTGCCGAGCAGACCCGCTTCGTAGGCTTCGGCGATGGCTCGCTCCAGCACCTCGGCCTCGCGGACGAACTCGCCGCGGATGTAGATGTATCCGGCGCTGCAGCCCATGCCGACGGCCGCGAGGATGCAGCCTTCGATGAGCTTGTGCGGCTCATGGCGCATGATCTCGCGGTCCTTGCAGGTACCGGGCTCACTCTCGTCGGCATTGACGACGAGGTAGACCGGACCGCCATCGGTCTCCTTCGGCATGAAAGACCACTTCAGTCCGGTGGGGAAACCGGCACCGCCGCGCCCGCGCAGGCCGGACTTCTTCATCTGGTCGACGATCTCGGCGCGGCCGATCAAGATCAGGTCTTTGAGGCCGTCGTAGTCGCCCCGTGCCTTGGCCGCATCCAGCCCTGGGCCCAGCTCGCCGTAGAGATCGGTGAAGATCCGGTCCCGATCGTGCAGCATGTCAGACCTCCAACAACGTCGTCTTGCCACCCTTGGGCATCGCCACCTTGCGCGCGCCCTGTGGCCCCGGCGACGCCAAGTCGCCGCGCTGCAGTCCTTCCAGAATCTCGGCCGTCCGTTCCGGCGTCAGGTCTTCGTAGAAGTCGTCGTCGATCCACATCATCGGCGCATTCACACAGGCGCCGAGACACTCGAACTCGCGGAGAAAGAACCGGCCGTCCGGGCTGTTCTCGCCGACCTTGCAGCCGAGCGCCTGCTCGCACGCGGTGACGATGGCATCCGAGCCCATCAACCAACAAGGCGTCGTCGTGCAGACGCGAACCTGAACCGCGGCAGTCGGTTCGGTGTTGAACATGTCGTAGAACGACGCGACCTCGTAGACGCGAATCTTCGGCATCTCCAGCACGTCGGCCACGTGGTCCAGCGCCGCCTTCGGCAGCCAACCGCCGTGCTGGTGCTGAGCCAGATGCAAGAGCGGGATGACCGCGCTCGCCTTCCGCGGCACGGGGTACTTTGCGATCGCCGCCGTCACTGCCGCTTCGTGCTCGGCGTCGAAGGCAAAACTGTCGACGTCGGGCGCGATGCTCATCGATCGATCTCCCCGAATACGATGTCCAACGAACCGATGATGGCGACCACGTCGGCCAACTGGTGCTTCTTGCTCATGAAATCCAACGCCTGCAGATGGACGTAGCCCGGCGAGCGGATTTTGCAGCGGTAGGGCTTGTTGGTGCCGTCGGAGACCAAGTACACGCCAAACTCGCCCTTGCCGCTCTCCACGGCGGCGTAACATTCGCCGGCCGGTACGTGCACGCCTTCGGTGTAAAGCTTGAAGTGATGGATCAGCGCTTCCATCGACCGCTTCATCTCGGCGCGGGGCGGCGGCGTCACCTTCTTGTCGTCGGTCCGCACCGGCCCCGGCTGCATCTTCTCCAAACACTGCAGGATGATCCGCACCGACTGGCGCAGCTCGGCCACACGGACGAGGTAGCGGTCGTAACAGTCGCCGTTGGTGCCGACCGGTATGTCGAAGTCGACCTGGTCGTACATCGCGTAGGGCTGCGCCTTCCGCAGGTCCCAGGCGACGCCCGAGCCACGCAACATCGGCCCCGACAACCCCCAATCGAACGCCTCGTCCGCGCTCAGCCTGCCGATGTCGACGGTCCGTTGCTTGAAGATCCGGTTCTCGGTGAGTAGGCGCTCCATGTCGTCGATGAACTTGTGGAACGTCGAGCACCAGGCTTTCATGTCTTCCGCTAGGCCATCCGGCATGTCGCGGTTGACGCCGCCTGGGCGGTAGTAGTTGGCGTGCATGCGAGCGCCCGTAAGCCGCTCGTAGAAGTTCATCGTGTGCTCGCGTTCCTCGAAACCCCAGAGCAACGGCGTCATCGCTCCACAGTCCAACGCCATCGTCGTGATGTTGAGCAGGTGGTTGCCGACGCGAGTCAACTCGTCCATCAGCGTGCGGATCCAGAGCGCTCGCTCCGGAACCTCGACGCCAATCAACTTTTCCATCGCCAGGACGTACGAGTGCTCCTGCATCAGCATGGAGGTGTAGTCGAGGCGGTCGAAGTACGGAATCGACTGTATGTACGGACGGTACTCGATCAGCTTCTCGGTGCCGCGGTGCAACAGGCCGATGTGCGGATCCGCTCGTTCGACCACCTCGCCGTCCATTTCCAGTACCAGCCGCAGCACCCCGTGGGCCGCCGGATGCTGCGGCCCGAAGTTCATGGTGAAGCTGCGCATCTCCACGTCCGTCGGCATTGCTCGGTCTCCCTGCGCCGGTCAGCCGGCCTTCGTGGCCTTCTCGTCGCCAGGCAAATCGGCACCGCCTTCCCACGGGCTGAGGAAGTCGAAGCTCCGCCAGTCTTGCCGCAACTTGACCGGCTCGTAGACCACCCGCTTCTGCTCGTCGTCGTAGCGCATTTCGACGTGCCCGGTAACGGGGAAGTCCTTACGCAGCGGATGGCCCTCGAAGCCATAGTCGGTCAGGATCCGCCGCAAATCATCATGATCCGAAAACAGTACGCCGTACATGTCCCACGTCTCACGTTCGAACCATCCAGCGGTCGCAAATACACTCTGTACCGACGGCACCGGCGCATCTTCGCCCGTCTGTAATTTCACCCGGAGCCGTTGATTGTATTTCAGGCTGAGCAAGTGGTAGACGACGTCGAAGCGACGATCGCGCATCGGATAGTCGACGCCACAGACGTCGACCAGTTCCTGGAACAGCGCCGACGGCTCGTCGCGCAGCCAGGTCAAGACGCGACGCACGGCTTCGGCGTGGATGTCGACCGTGAGTTCGTCCCGGTCCATCGACGTCGCGACGACATCGTCGGGAAAGGCCTGGCTCAAAGCATCGGCAAGTTCGCCGAGCGCGGCCGTATCGGGTTGCCAACGGGTCATGGGTCCTCAGCGATCGATGGTCGCCGTCCGGCGGATCTTCTTCTGCAGCTGGAGAATGCCGTAGAGCAGCGCCTCCGCCGTCGGCGGACAGCCCGGAACATAGATGTCGACCGGGATGATCCGGTCGCAGCCGCGGACAACGGAATAGGAGAAGTGATAGTAGCCGCCGCCATTGGCGCACGAGCCCATGGACAGGACGTAGCGCGGCTCCGCCATCTGGTCGTAGACCTTGCGCAGGGCGGGCGCCATCTTGTTGCACACCGTTCCGGCGACGATCATCACGTCCGACTGCCGCGGGCTGGGGCGGAACACCACTCCGAAGCGATCGAGATCGTAGCGGCTGGCGGCGCAGTGCATCATCTCGATCGCGCAGCAGGCAAGACCGAAGGTCATCGGCCACATCGACGACGCGCGCGCCCACCCCACGAGGTCGTTCATCGTGGTGATGAAGAAGCCTTTGTCCTGCAGCCCCTCGTTGACCTGGTCGAACAGTGCCGGCGCACCCGCGTCGCGGGCAAGGCCCGCCTCACGGCCGGCCGAAGCGGCGGTCACTCCCATTCCAACGCCCCCTTCTTCCACTCGTAGACGAAACCAACCGTCAAGATACCGAGAAACAACATCATCGACCAGAAGCCGAACAAGCCGATCTCGCCCAACGTGATCGCCCAGGGAAACAGAAACGCGACTTCGAGATCGAAGATGATGAACAAGATCGCTACGAGGTAGAAACGCACGTCGAACTTGCCGCGGGCGTCCTCGAACGCCTCGAAACCGCATTCGTACGAGGACAGCTTCTCGGCATCGGGGTGTTGACGGGCGACCACGAGGGTCGACACCATGATGATGGAAGCCAGTCCGATGGCGATGGCGACGAAGATGAGGATCGGCAGATAGTCAGCCAGCATGGCGGTTCCGCTCGCAAGCCTTGGACGATGGGGTCTCGCACGTATCGCGCGGCAGCGAAAGGCGAGTCGGCGCCGCAGGCAAGGGGGCCGAACGGCGAAGGCGCCGCACGCCGGCCGGAAGCGGCAGAGCCCGAGCAAGCGCAGGAAGGACGAGGGATGGGGTGTGCTCGACGAACGCTGTTGGGGGTCCTTGGCGGGGCCCTGTTGGCGCCGATGATCGGTGTCGCCCAGGAACCTCGAGCCGACGCCCTGGGCCGGCCGGCGCCACCGATGGTCGAGCCGCCGGACAGCCCGCTCCGGGGCGACGCCGGTCGCGCGATCGGCACCGACGACGACGGGGTCGCACGCGCCAGCGACGGGCGCGCCATCGGCACCGTACGCCGTGGTCCTAGCGGTTCGGGCACGGTCCGCGGGTCCGATGGCAGCGCCATCGGCAGCGCACCGCAAGGCGCACGTCTCCCGGGGGCGTCGCGCGGCTCCGGCATACGGCGATGATGGTTGGGCGTGGCGGGAGTGACGGGACTCGAACCCGCGGCCTCCGGCGTGACAGGCCGGCGCTCTAACCGACTGAGCTACACCCCCTCGGAAGGTCGCGGTGGCATACGGACCGCACCGAGTGCTGTCAAGCATCACCGCGCTTGAGAACCGCCGGCAGCCTTGCTAGGCCACCCACGCGGCGGGCGTAGCTCAGCGGCAGAGCACGGCGTTTACACCGCCGGTGTCGGAGGTTCGATCCCTTCCGCCCGCACCACTCGCCACCTCGCGATACCGCCGCACGAATTCGCGCGGCGTTACGGTAGGCGCGTTCCGTCGTTCAGGCGTTGAGCGCTTCCTTTAGCTGCTTGCCGGCGCGGAACTTCGGCGACTTCGAGGCCGGAATGTCGATGCTCTCGCCGGTACGCGGGTTGCGCCCGGTGGTCGCCTCGCGCGCGGTCACGGCAAAGGTGCCGAAACCCACCAGACGAACTTCGTCACCGGCCTTCAGGGCGTCGGTGATGCAGTCGAGAAATGCGTCGACGGCCTTCGTCGCATCCTGCTTGGACAACCCACTATGACCAGCCACCTTGGCGACGAGATCGTTCTTGTTCACCGCAAACCCCCTGGACGTTGCGAAATCAACGGAAACGCTGGTTTCCGAGTGAACCCTTGCGCCAGGAACGGGCGACCGTCAATCGGTTGAGGCTGGAAAAAGCGCAGTTTTCCAAGGAAAAACGAAAAGCGGTCGCCGGTCCGGACCGGCGACCGCTGCCGCCTGTCAGTTGGGCAGCTGAACCTCGGTGGTGCCGGCCTTCTCCGCACCGACCAAGGTTTCGGGCTCGATTTCGTTCCACTCGATCGCTTCAGGCATGGTCAAAAGCGCCTGCTGCAAGACCTCATCGATGCTAGCGACCGGAACGACTTTCATACCTTTCTTCACGTTGTCTGGAATTTCGACCAGATCTTTCTCATTTTCCTTGGGAATCAGCACCGTCTTGATGCCGCCACGGAGTGCAGCAAGCAGCTTTTCCTTGAGCCCGCCGATCGCCAACACGCGGCCGCGAAGTGTGATTTCGCCGGTCATCGCGACATCGCGCCGCACGGGGATCTTCGTCAGCACCGAGACGATCGACGTCGCCATCGCCACGCCGGCCGAGGGGCCGTCCTTGGGCGTGGCACCCTCGGGCACGTGGACGTGGATGTCGGTGCGGTCGAACGTCGGCGGCTTGATGCCGAGTTCGACCGAGCGGGACCGGACGAACGACTTCGCCGCCTGAACCGACTCCTGCATCACGTCGCCGAGCTTGCCGGTCATCGTGATGCGTCCCTTGCCGGGCAGCATGACCGACTCGATCGTCAACAGCTCACCGCCGACCTCCGTCCAAGCCAGCCCGGTCGACACGCCGACCAAATCCTCGGCCTCGGCTTCGCCGTAGCGAAAGCGCTTGACGCCAGCCATCTTGTCCAGGTTGCGCCGTGTGATTTTGACCTGCTGCTTGTCGTCAACCAGAATCGACTTGGTCGACTTGCGCGCCAAATTGGCGATCTCACGCTCCAGGTTCCGCACCCCAGCCTCGCGGGTGTAGTAGCGAACCACGTCGATCACCGCGTCGTCGGACAGCTGGAACTCCGTGTCTTGGAGCCCGTGCTCGCGCCGCTGCTTCGGAATCAGATGGCGTTTCGCGATCTCCAGCTTCTCGTCCTCGGTGTAGCCCGGGAGCCGGATGATCTCCATGCGGTCGAGCAACGGTTGCGGCATCCGCAACGTGTTGGCGGTGCAGACGAACATCACGTCGGAAAGATCGTAGTCGACCTCCAGGTAGTGGTCGGCGAACGCGATGTTCTGTTCCGGGTCCAGCACTTCCAGGAGAGCCGACGCCGGATCGCCCCGGAAGTCGGCGCCCATCTTGTCGACCTCGTCGAGCATGAACAACGGATTGGACGCCTTGGCCTTCTTCATCGACTGAATGATTTTACCGGGCATCGAGCCGATGTAGGTGCGCCGATGCCCGCGAATCTCCGCCTCGTCACGGACGCCGCCGAGTGAGACCCGGACGAAAGCCCGCCCAGTCGCCTTGGCGAGGGACTTACCGAGCGACGTCTTGCCGACACCCGGCGGCCCAACCAGGCACAGGATCGGCCCTTTCATCTTGTCGACACGTTGCTGGACCGCCAGATATTCGATGATTCGCTCTTTGACTTTGTCCAAACCGTAGTGATCGGTGTCGAGGATGCCCTCCGCCTTCTTCAAATCCTTGGAGATGCGCGAGCGCTTCTTCCATGGGATGGACAGCATCCAATCGAGGTAGTTGCGGACGACGGTGGCCTCGGCGGACATCGGGCTCATCGAGCGGAGCTTCTTCAACTCGCCGAGCGCCTTTTCACGCGCATCCTTGGATAGTTTGGTCTTGCGGATCCGCTCTTCCAACTCCGAGGCTTCGTCCTTGCCCTCTTCGAGCTCGCCCAGTTCCTTCTGGATCGCCTTCATCTGCTCGTTGAGGTAATACTCGCGCTGGGTCTTCTCCATCTGTCGCTTGACCCGCGAGCGGATGCGCTTCTCGACCTGGAGGACGCTGATCTCGCCTTCCATACAGCCGTAGAGGCGCTCCAGCCGCTCCGCCAGCGACGGCGTTTCGAGCAGTTCCTGCTTGTCGGAAATCTTCAGCGACAGATGGGCGGCAACGGTGTCGGCCAGCTTCGAGGGGTCCTCGATCTGGCCGAGCGACACCAGCACTTCCGGTGGCACCTTCTTGTTCAGTTTGACGTACTGTTCGAAGTTGGTGACGACGGCGCGGGCCATTGCCTCCAACTCCCGCGGGTCGGCCTCGGCTTCGGGCAGCATCTGCGCCGCAACCTGGAAAAAACGCGGGTTGTCGACGAACGCCTTGATCTGCGCCCGCCCCTGCCCTTCGACCAGTACCTTGACCGTACCGTCGGGCAGCTTCAGCAACTGCAGCACCGAACTCACGGTGCCGACCCGATAGATGTCATTGGCGCCGGGATCGTCCTGCGACGCGTTCTTCTGCGCGACCAACAGGATCTGCTTGTCCTCCTTCATCACGTCTTCAAGTGCCGCGATCGACTTCTCGCGGCCGACGAACAGCGGCACGATCATGTGCGGGAAGACGACGATGTCACGGAGCGGCAGGACCGGATACAACGTGGTGTCGGGAGATTGCGGCATGCTTCCTCACTCGCGGGTGCGGGCGAACCCACAACGAACCGAAGAGGTGGCGCGCCGGGTCCGCGCTTTCAAGGCGAGTATGAACGGCGCCCGCTGCGAGGGGCAGGCGAACCTCGGTGGTCGCTTGCCGATCAGCTTGCGGGTTGGGCGGGTTCTTTGCGTTCGGGTCGGTCGCTGTAGATCTTGAGGGGTGGGGCGCCAGCGTCGGCGGCTTCCTTGTTGATCACCACCTCCTCGACCCCGTCCAGGGTCGGCAGGTCGAACATCGTGTCGAGCAGGATCCCCTCCATGATCGAGCGCAGCCCCCGCGCCCCGGTCTTCCGCTCGATCGCCTTCTTCGCCACCGCCTTCAAGGCGTCCTCGGTGAAGCCGAGCTTGACGTCCTCCATCTCGAACAGCTTCTCGTACTGCTTGACCAAGGCGTTCTTCGGCTCGGTCAGGATCTGCACCAGCGCCGCCTCGTCCAGGTCCGCCAAGGTCGCCACCACCGGCAGCCGCCCGACGAAC
>JBCBTD010000018.1:0-68312 GCA_039818825.1 Pseudomonadota bacterium | reverse complement strand
CATCGTTTTCCCCGCCACCGAGATGGGACAGGGAAGCTCAACCGCACTCCCCGTCATCCTCGCCGAGGAACTCGACACGAATTGGGACGACGTGGTGGTCGAACAGCTCGACCGGGATGATCGCACCTACGGCAACCCACTCTTCGGCAACGTGCTCTACACGGCTGGCAGCACCGCGGTTTACGGCTACTTCGAGCCCTTGCGCCGAGCCGGTGCGCAGGCCCGCGACGTGCTCCTGCAGATTGCTGCAAGGCGTCTGGATGTGTCGCGTGACGCACTCCGGACCGAGCCGAGCGTCGTCGTCGCGCCGGACGGATCGCGACTGAGCTACGGCGAGCTCGCAGCGCTCGGCGTGAACGGCATGACGATCCCCCAGGCCCAGAGCGTGCCATTGAAGGCGACGAGCGACTTTCGACTGATCGGGCATGACGTTCCCCGAAAAGACGTCCCGGCGAAGAGCACGGGGCAAGAAGCGTACGCGATCGACGTCGCGGTGCCGAACATGGCCTACGCCTCGGTGTTCCGCGCACCGGTCGAAGGCGAGACGCCGGTGCGCGTCGACGATGAGGCCGCCCGCGCGGTGGCCGGCGTCATCGACATCGTCACCCTGCCCGACGGTCTCGCGGTCGTGGCCGAAACGTTCCATGCCGCCCTCGCCGGCCGCAATGCGCTCGACGTCGAGTGGACGCAAACCTCGCCGGCACGCGCCTTCGACAGCGAGGCGACCCTGGCGGACTACGCCGCCGCGGCCGCCGGTCCCAACGACGAGGTGGCGGTGTGGAGCGAGCGCGGCGACGCCGTGGCGGCCATCGACGACGCCGATCGAACCGTCTTTGCCGACTACCTGTCGGACTACGCCTATCACGCGCAGATGGAGCCGATGGCGGCGGTGGCGCGCATCGACGCTGACGGACTCGGCGCCGAAGTTTGGGCCGGCACGCAGACCCAGACTTGGACCACGCGCACCGTCACCGAGGTGCTGGGCACGACGCCCGACCGGGTGCGGCTGCACATGATGACCATGGGCGGCAGCTTCGGCCGTCGGACTGCGCTGCGCCAAGAGTACGTGCGCGACGCGCTGCTCGCGGCAAAGGCCGTCGGGCGCCCGGTGAAAGTCGTTTGGACGCGCGAGGACGATCTGCAGCACGGCTGGTTTCGGCCGGCTGCGGCCCAGCGCATGACCGCGGGGCTCACCGCAGACGGCAAGCTCGTCGGCTGGCACCACCGGGTAGCGACGCCCTCGGTGATCGCCTACTTCAATCCACTGCGCTGGGAGATGGTCGAGCCCAACGACATCGTGTCGATGCGGGGTGCCGAGAGCAAGTTCTACGCGATCGCCGACTTCCGCGCCGACCACGTGATCACCGAGCGCCGCGCGCATCTGGCCCCCTATCGCGGCATCGGCGCGAGTTACACGAGCTTCGCCGCCGAAGCCTTCATGGACGAGCTTGCCGAGGCGGCGAGCGAGGACCCGGTCGCTTTCCGAATGGCGTTGCTTCGCGATGACCCGCGCGGGCGAGCGCTGCTCGAGCGGGTGGTCGAGATGTCCGGCTGGACCGAACGTGGCGACCGCGCGCTAGGGCTCGCCTTCGCCGGCTACGGCGACTCTAGGGCGGCCGGCGTCGCCGAGGTCACCATCGACCGCGAACGCGGCTGGCTGCGGGTGCCGCGGTTCTGGGCGGCCGTGGATGCCGGGCTCATCGTCTCGCCCGACAACGCCCATGCGCAGATCGAGGGCGGCATCCTGTTCGGACTCTCCAGCGCGCTGATGGAGCGTGTCGTCATCGAAAACGGCATCGTCCAGCAGAGCAACTTCTTCGACTATCCGATCCTGCGCGCCGATGAGGTGCCCGAGATCGACATCCACATCGCCGCCGTCGACGCGGCGCCGACGGGCATCGGCGAGGTGGGCACACCGATGACGGCCGCCGCCGTCGCCAACGCGTTCCACGCCGCGACGGGGCGGCGCCTGCGCCACATGCCGTTCACGCCCGACCGGGTGCTCGCCGCTTTGGCCTAGCCCAACGCCCTCTTCCACGGAGACGACCATGCCTTTCACCTCCCCATCCGTCCGGCTCGCCGCGACGGCAAGTACCCTGCTGCTCGCCCTCCACGGGCCAGCCGTCGCCCTCGACGTCCGCTCCTACGCGAGCCAGGTGAACGACGTGGACGCCGTCAACACACACTGGTTCGAGACCAGCGACGGCGCCGTGATCGTCGACGCCCAACGGATCCTGCCCGAGGCCGAACGGGCACTCGAGCATCTCCGGGCGACCACGGACCAGCCGGTGACGGCGATCGTCATCACCCACGCCCATACCGACCACTATGGCGGTCTGCCGGTCTGGACCGCCGCGTTCCCCGAGGCCGTCATCTACACCGACCGGACGACGCACGACTCCATCGTGAACGACCGCCGCGGCTTCATCGCCGCCCGTCGCGAGCGGCACGGCGAGCGCTTCCCGACCCTCGGCGAGCTGCAAAGCGCGATGGCGAACGCCACCATCGTCGCGGACGGCCAGGAGATCGACGTCGGGAAGACCGCGCTCACCTTCCACGTGCTCGGTGCGTCGGAAGCCGAGGCGCACACCCTCGTGACCGTCCCCGAGGAGAACGTAACCTTCGTCGGCGACCTGGTGAGCGTCGGCGTGCCCGCGGTGCCCCTCGAAAGCCTCGACGCATGGCTGGCCCAGCTCGCCTTGCTGGAGACGCGCTTCGACGGCCACCGGCTCTATCAAGGCCACGGTCCGGCGCCCATCGCCGGGGCCGAAATCGCCGAACAGCGACGCTTCCTCGAACGGCTCGACGAGCTGGTCGTCGATGCCGTGGCCGACGGCACGTTCGATGTCGACGAGCGCGATGCTGCCGTCTTCGCGCTCGAAGCCGAGTGGCCGTTCCATGCGGGGGTCGCGGGCAACACCCGCCAGCAGATCCTGGGCTTCTCGCTCCAACGGGTCGCGGAGCAGAAGGGTGCCGAGCTGGGGGAAGGCGTCGGGTTCGGCATCGCCGAGGGCGACGAGTAGCGCTCGCCGGACACGGTCGTGGTGGCGCCGTCAGATGGCGGCCGCCACCTCGCCCTTCACGTAGGCAGTCACGGCCTCGGCGAACGCTTGGGTGCGGCCAGAGGGGCGCCGCGTCGGCGGGTAGACGAGGTGCAGGTTGATGTCCGACCACGTGTGATCGGTGAGCACGGCTCGAAGTGTGCCGCGCTCCAACTGGTGTGCGACGATGAACAGCGGCGCCACCACGAAGCCGAGACCTTCGGCCGCCGCCTGAGCCATGAAGTCGCCGCTCGTCGTGATGAGACGTGCGGGCGGCGAGATCGTCCCCGGACGGCCGTCCGGACCCCAAAACCGGAGCGGCCCGGGCTTACCGGCGCGTGAGTAATACAAGCACGGCAGCGCCTCGAGCTCCTCTGGCACCGTTGGGAGGCCACGATCGTCCCAAAACGCTGGTGCCGCCGCGACGGCTTTGCGGATCGGCGCCACCTTGCGTGCCACCAAGCTCGAATCCGTCAACGTTCCGATCCGAAGTGCGAGGTCGAAGCCCTCCTCGACGAGGTTCACGTCGCGATCGGCAAGATCGAGCTCCAGGAGGACCGACGGGTGCTCCGCGGCGAAGCGGGCGACCAGCGGTTGCAGCACCGACAGCCCGAACGACAGCGGCGCTGCGATCCGGAGCCGCCCTTCGAGGTGGGCATGGCCGCTGGTGACCGCAGCCTCGGCCTCGTCGATGTCCGACAGGATCGTTTCGGTGCGTTCGAGCAGCCGGTGGCCGGCGTCGGTGAGGCTCATACGTCGCGTGGTTCGCAGAACGAGCGGCGCACCGAGCCTGGCCTCGAGGTCCGCGAGGCGCCGGCTCACCACCGACTTGGCAACGCCGAGGCGCTCGGCGCCCTTCGAGATCGAGCCCCCGCGGGCCACCGCCACGAAGGTCTCCATCTCGATCAGCCGTCGCACTGTTCGCCCCTGGCGAACGATCCTTCCGGCCCGGCCCGGCTACTGTCGGCCCCGCCAAGGGGCATCTTCGAGATCGAGCGGCGACAACGTGCTGCCGCAACATCGAGGAGATCATCCATGGCTACCTACACTCCCACGCTGTCGCAGACCGGCTTCGGCAGCGGCGCGATCGACAAGCTGGCTCCCTACGGGCTGGTTCTGGGCCGCGCCTTGCTGGCGAGCCTGTTCTTGATCTCGGGCGCCAACAAGATCGCAGCCTTCGACGCGATACAAGCCTACATGGCCGCTTTCGGCGTTCCGGCCGAGCTGTTGTCCGCCGTGATCGCCTTCCAGCTCACGGCCGGGTTTGCGCTCCTCGTCGGTTTCGGCGCGCGGATCGCGGCGTTCCTGCTCGCAGGCTTCAGTGTGATGACGGCGCTGGTCTTTCACCTCGACTTCGCCGATCAGATCCAGACGATCATGTTCACCAAGAACATCGCCGTTGCCGGCGGCCTTTTTGTCATCAGCGCCGGCGGTCCTGGCCCTCTCAGCCTCAATCGTCGCTATTGAGCCGGCGTCGAGGATCGATTGGGGCCAGCGTGTCGACCACTTCGAACGAACGGTCGAGCCGACTGGCAGTCGGCTCGACCACGCCGGCTTCTCGGGGGCATTCAGACTTCTACGGCGGGTCTGGACGTACGAGCAACCGTGCGTTTCGGGCGACCAAGTGGGGCGGTTGAGTCACGCACGACGAGTTCCGGCCTGAGCACCACGTCGAAGGGGTGTTGCGCCGGATCGTCAAGATGCTGCAGCAGCATCCGCGCCGCCTGACGTCCCATCTCGTCGTGTTGAATCCGCACCGTGGTGAGTGCCGGGGCAAGCAAATCGACGAACGGCATGTCATTGTAGCCGACGATGGAAAGGTCCTCCGGACAACGCCGGCCGAGCTCACGCAAGGCATCGTAGCAGCCGAGTGCCAGCAGGTCGTTCGCGCAGAAGATCGCCGTCGGTGGTTCCGCGCGCCGGAGCAAATCCAGCGCCGCTCGACATCCGGCAGCGCGCCTGTAGGCGTCTGCGAAGACGGTCGCCACCTCCGCGGCGGCGAGGTCAAGCGCGCGGGTTGCGCGCTTGAAGCCGCGCGCGCGTGCGTGCCCCGTCGACAGTGTCTGCGGTCCGCCCAGGTGAGCGATGTGGCGGTGCCCCAGCGCGTGCAGGTGTTGCACGGCCATCGCCGCCCCGCGGTCGTCGTCGTTCACCACCGCTGACACGCCGTCGCGGTCTACCGTCCGGTTGATCACGACCAGTGGGATCGATTCGGCGACGCAGTGGTCGACGATCGGGTCGTCCCGCCGCGCGCTCGCCAGGATGAACCCATCGGTGCCACGGCTCATGAGCCGCTCGAAGACGGCAGCGTAGCGATCGACGTCGTTGCCCGTGTTCGCGACGATCGGAAGAAACCCCCGTGCAGCGAGCGTATCTTCGATGCCGCAAACGATCGGCGGGAACACCGGGTTGGTAAGGTCCGGCAGCACCACCGCCACGGACCTCGACAGCCCCGTACGAAGGCTCGCGGCAGCGCCATGAGGACGGTAGCCGACCGCCGCCGCGGCCTCGCGCACCTGAGCAACGACGTCGGGTGACAAACGATGGGCGGTGTCTGGGTTCAGCGCCCGCGACACCGTCGAGGTATGAACGCCGGTCCGCTCCGCGACGTCTCTCAGCGTCGGCCGTGATCGCGCCACCCAGCCCTCTCCGCTCTGCAAAAGTCATGCACACGTTGCACAGATGCACACATCGATCGCCTACCACATCCCCCAGAAGCTTGCCAGAGTCTGCCGGACCGCCTCATCTCCGTGTGCAAGAATCAGTTGACATGAGAGAAAACTTGGGAAAATAATGCGCAATCGATTGCACATCAGGGAAGGACCAAAGCATGCGCTCGTTCGTCATCGCCGCACTGGCCAGCACCGCGCTCACCACTGCCGCGGCCGCCGCCGACATCACGATCAAGTTCAGCCACGTCACCGCGGAAAGCACGCCCAAAGGCCAGATGGCCCTCAAATTCGAGGAGCTGGTCGAAGAGCGCCTGCCCGGTCGCGTCGACGTCGAGGTGTTTCCGAGCTCGCAGCTCTACAATGACGACGCGTCACTGCCGGCGCTCATCTTCGACGACATCCAGCTCGTGGCGGTGTCGCTGTCGAAGTTCAAGAAGTACACGCCGGCATTGCAGCTGTTCGATCTACCGTTTCTCTTCCCCGACATGGCGGCCGTCGACCGCTTCCAGGCGAGCCCGGAAGGTCAGGAGCTGCTTCGCTCGCTCGACGGCACCGGCATCGTCGGCCTCGGGTACCTGCACAACGGCGTCAAGCAGCTGTCGGCCAATCAGCCCTTGCTCGAGCCGGCCGACGCCGCGGGCCTCAAGTTCCGCATCCAAGCCTCCGACGTGCTGGCCGCCCAGTTCGAAGCGCTCGACGCCACGCCGCTGAAGAAGCCGTTCTCCGAGGTCTTCGTACTCCTGCAGACCAAGGCCATCGACGGCCAGGAAAACACCTGGTCGAACATCTACTCCAAGAAGTTCCACGAGGTGCAAGAGCACATCACCGTCACCAACCACGGCGTCATCGACTACCTGGTCGCATCGAACGAGAACTTCTGGAACGGCATGCCCGACGACGTGAAGCCGATCGTCGAGGGCGCGCTCCAGGAAGCCATCGCCTACGGCAACGCGCTGGCGCAGAGCATCGATGACGAGGCAAGCGCCAAGGTCGAGGCATCTGGCTATGCCACGATCCACGAGCTGACGCCCGAGCAGCGCGCTCTTTGGATCGACGCCATGCGTCCGGTCTGGGCCGAGTTCGAGGAAGAGATCGGCGCTGATCGGATTGCCGCTGCGGCCGCCTCTGCAGGCAGCTGATCACACGCGATCCGACAATGACCAACCTGGGAGGCCGCGGTCATGACCGCTTGGCTGTACCGCCTCGAGGAGGGCGTCATCGCCCTCCTCCTGGTCGCCCTCACGCTGCTCGTCTTCTTCGAGGTCGTGCTCCGCTTCGGCTTCGGCACGGGCTTTCTTTGGGCCCAGGAGGTCTCGCTCTATCTGGGAGCCTGGTTCATCCTCGTCGGCGCCTCCTACGCCTTGCGTGAGGGCGCGCACATCGCCGTCGACGCGGTGGTGAACCTGCTCGACGGCACGGTGAAGCGTGTCGTCGCCGCCATCGCCGTCGCGTCGAGCCTGCTCTACTGCGGCATCCTGATGACGGCGGCCTGGGCGTATCTGGAGCGCCTCTTCCAGCTCGGCATCGAGATGGAGGACGTGGCTCTGCCGCGGTGGATCGGGCAGTCGTGCCTGTTCCTCGGCTTCGCTCTCCTGGCGCTTCGTCTCGCTCTGTTGCTCGTCGCGATCGTGCGCGGTCGGGCAGATGGCTTCAAGCACTTGGACGAGGCCGCCGAGGCGCTCGACGCGCTCGCGCACCAGGCTCCCGAGGCCAGCGGCCGCGAAGCCGGGAGGCGCTGATCATGGTCACCGCTTTCCTCTTCACCGCGCTCTTCGTCTGTATGCTCATCGGCATGCCCGTGGCCTTCTCCCTGGGCCTCGCCAGCGTCCTCTCGATCATCCTCTTTTCCAGCGACTCGCTCGCGTCGATCGCGCTCAAGTTCTTCCAGAACACCTCGACCAAGTATGTTCTGCTCGCCGTTCCGTTCTTCATCCTGTCGTCGGTCTTCCTGACGACCGGCGGCGTGGCGCGGCGACTGATCCGCTTCGCCACGGCACTGGTCGGCCACGTGCGGGGTGGCTTGGCGATGGCATCGGTCCTCGCCTGCATGTTCTTCGCCGCCGTCTCGGGATCGTCGCCGGCGACGGTTGCCGCCATCGGCAGCATCTGCATCGCCGCCATGGTCCGTGCGGGCTACAGCCAGTCGATGGCCACGGGCGTGGTGATGAACGCCGGGACGCTCGGCATCCTCATCCCGCCGTCGATCGTCATGATCGTCTACGCCGCCGCCACCGAAGTGTCGGCCGCCAAGATGTTCATGGCAGGTTTCGTCCCGGGCATCCTCATCGGCCTCATGCTGCTCGTCACGATCTACGTCGTGGCACGGATCCGCCGCCTGCCCGCACTGCCGTTCGCCGGGCTCGGGGAGATCGCGTCCGCCGGCTTCGGCGCGCTCGGCGGGCTGCTGCTCATCGTCCTCGTGCTCGGCGCCATCTACGGCGGGATCGCGAGCCCGACCGAAGCCGCCGCCGTGTCCGCGGTCTATGCGTTCCTCGTTGCCGTCTGTGGCCATCGCGACATGGGACCCGTGCGCGGCGCCCCGTGGCGGAAGGTCGACGAGACCCTGCCGAGCGCATTCGCCCGCAACCTGGCGCTGACCGCCAAGGGCATCCTTTGGTCACCGTTCGACGGCGAGGTCCGCCACGCCGTGCTCGAGGGTGCCAAGGTCTCGATCATGCTCCTCTTCGTGATCGCGAACGCGATGCTCTTCGCGCACGTGCTCACGACCGAGCGCATTCCGCACACCATCGCCGAGATGGTGACCGATGCCGGCTTGAGCCCGTGGATGTTCCTCGTCGTGGTCAACGTGCTGTTGCTCGTCGCCGGCAACTTCATGGAGCCGTCCGGCGTCATCTTGATCATGGCACCGATCCTGTTCCCGATCGCCCTCGAGCTCGGCATCGATCCGATCCACCTCGGCATCATCATGGTCGTGAACATGGAGATCGGCCTGCTGACACCGCCGGTGGGGCTCAACCTCTTCGTCGCCGCCGGCATCACACGACAGAGCCTGCTCTGGGCGGCCAAAGCAGCGCTGCCCTGGCTCGCGGTCCTGCTCACGGCGCTCATCATCATCACCTACGTGCCCTCGATCTCGCTGTTCCTGCCCGAGCTGCTGGAGCAATGGCGGATCGGGAGCGCCCAGCCTTGAACGGAGGAACGTCCGAGATGTCCGCCCAAGCGCTCGCGCGCCGCCCCTTGCCACCGCTGATCGAAGACGAGCGGTCCGTGACGCCGGCGGTTCTCGCCGCCATGGCCGAAACCGACGAGCCACGGCTTCGGGCGATCACCGCCGCACTCGTCCGCCACCTGCACGCATTCGTTCTCGAGGTACAGCCGACCGAGGACGAGTACGAGTTCGGCCTGCGCTGGATCGCCGCCCTCGGCCACCACACCAACGAGACCAACAACGAGGTCGTCCTCGCGGCCGACGTCCTCGGTCTCTCCACGCTGGTCGACCTCATCAACAACGACGGTGGGCGTGGCGAGACCATGTCGGCGCTGCTTGGCCCGTTCTATCGCGGCCATGCTCCGGTTTGCGCCTACGGCGAAACCATCGCCCGTTCCGCGACGCCCGGCCCGGGACTGTGGTTCGAGGGCCGTGTCCTCGACGTCGACGGCAAGCCGATCGAGAATGCGACGCTCGACATCTGGCAGGCTTCACCGGTCGGCTTGTACGACAACCAGGATCCGGCCCAGGACGATTACAACCTGCGTGGCAAGTTCACGACCGATGCGCAGGGTCGCTTCGCCTTCCGGTCGGTGAAGCCCGCCGGCTACCCGGTGCCGACGGGCGGACCCGTGGGCAAGCTCCTCCACGCGCAGAAGCGCCATCCCTACCGGCCGGCCCATGTCCACTTCATCGTCTCGGCGCCCGGCCACAAGACGCTCATCACACAAATCTTCTCGGACTCCGAAGAGGCGCTTGCCACGGACGTCGTCTTCGGCGCGAAGAAGGCGATCGTCGGCGAGTTTCGGGAGCATCACGAGGCCGAGCCGGAACGGTATGCCGACTTCGAGCCGCCGTTTTTCACGTGCCGCTACGATTTCCGGCTCGTGAAGGGTGAGCCGACGTTCCCTGTCCCACCGATCGCTTGAGGGGGGAGCAGTCATGACCAGCTCGTCTCTTCTCGAAGGAAAAGTCGCGATCGTCGCCGGTGGTTCCGGCGGCATCGGGGCCGCAACCAGTCGACGCCTCGCCGCCGAAGGCGCCCGCATCGTCGTCGGCTACCGCTCGAGCCGTGACAACGCCGAGGCGATCTGCGCGGCGTTGCCTGGCGAGGGACATCTCCCGCTCGCGGTGACGATCGAAGACAGCACGTCGATCGCCGGCTTCCGCGACGCCGTGCTCGAGGCGACCGGCCGTGCCGACATCCTCGTCAACACGGCAGGGATGACGGTTCCCGTAGCTCATGACGACCTCGACGCGCTGACGGACGAGCTCATCGACGAGGTCTTCGCCAACAACTGGCGTGGCGTCTTCGCTACCATCCGCGCCTTCCGCCCGGCGCTCGCGGCCACGGGCGACGGGCTCGTCGTGAACGTTTCGTCGATCGCGGCGTTCACCGCCATCGGGTCCAGCATCGCCTACTGCAGCGCCAAGGCCGGTCTCGACATCATGAGCGAAGCGTTGGCGCGGGCGCTTGCACCGGAGATCCGCGTCGTCGCCGTCTCGCCCGGCGTGGTCGACACACGGTTCGTGCCGGGCCGAGATGCCGCGTTCAACGCCAAGGTCGCCCAGTCGACCCCGCTCGGGCGAGTTACGACGCCCGACGACGTCGCCGCGGCCATCGCCGCCTGCGCCACCCACCTGCGTTTCACGACCGGCTCGCGCATCGTCGTGGACGGCGGACGGCACCTCTGAGGAGCGCGCCATGCACGACCGCGTGATCATCACCTGCGCCGTCACGGGCAACATCACCACCCGTGACCAGAACCCGGCCCTGCCCGCGACGCCAGAGGAGATCGCCCGGGCGTGCCTCGATGCCGCGACGGAAGGCGCTGCCATCGTCCACATCCACGTTCGTGATCCACGAACCGCCGCGCCGTCGACGGACTTGGCACTCTATCGCGAGGTGGTCGACCGCGTCCGCGGTGCCAACCCGGAGCTCATCTTGAACGTCACCACAGGCCCGGGCGGTCGTTTTCGGCCGAGCGCCGAGGACCCGAAGGTGGCAGCGCCCGGAACGACGCTCATGCGCCCGGAGCTGCGGGTCGAGCACATCGTCGAGCTTCGGCCCGAGATCTGCACACTCGACCTGAACACCATGAACTCGGGCGAGGACGTCGTCATCAACACGCCAGGCAACGTTCGCAAGATGGCGGCGGTCATCGGCGAGGCCGGCGTCAAGCCCGAGATCGAGCTGTTCGATACGGGCGACATCCAACTGGCGCTCGACCTCATCGACGACGGCACCTTGGCGACGCCTTCGATGTTCTCGATCGTCACCGGCGTGAAGTACGGCTTCCCGTCGAGCCCGGACCTGCTGGCCGCGGCCAGCCGCATGCTGCCCCCAGGCTCCGTCTGGACCGGGTTCGGGCTCGGCCGGATGTCCTTCCCGATGATGGCGCAGTCTTGGCTGCTCGGGGGCCACGCCCGGGTCGGCATGGAAGACAACGTGTATCTCGGGAGGGGCGTCCCGGCTCCAGACAACGCGGCGCTGGTTCGCCGCGCACGCGAGATCTTGGAGCGCCTCGGAGCCCGTCCCGCCAAGCCCGACGAAGCCCGGGAGATCCTCCGGCTCCGCTGATCCCGACACCTAGGAGACGAACCATGACGCCCCCGCCCGAACCGGCCTCGGCCGGCGCCCATGCCGTCCGCGTGACCGAAGCTTCGCCTGACGTCGATCACCTCAGGCTCACGATCGAACCGCAGGCGCCGCCCCGGATCAGCTCGGGCGAGTGCCTCGTCGAGGTCGTCGCCGCCGGCGTCAACCCGAGCGACGTGAAGGCCACGCTGGGCCTCATGCCTCACGCCGTCTGGCCGCGCACGCCCGGCCGCGACTACGGCGGCATCGTTCGCGAGGGGCCGCCCGAACTCGTCGGCCTCGAGGTCTGGGGCGGCGGCGGTGAGCTGGGCATTCGTCGCGACGGCACCCATGCTCGCTGGCTCGTCCTCGATGCGAAGGCGGTGCGGGCGAAGCCCTCGACCCTCACCCTGGAAGAAGCTGGCGCCGTCGGTGTGCCGTTCATCACCGCCTTCGAGGGTTTGCGCGAAGCCGGCGGTGTCCGACCGGAGGACGTCGTTCTGGTCCTCGGCGGCAACGGCAAGGTCGGGCAAGCCGCGATCCAGATCGCCGCGATGCGAGGCGCCCGTGTCTTCGCCGTCGAGCACCGCCGGCAGCCCTTCATCGGCCACACCAGCGGCCCCGTCGACATGATCGACGCCAGCACGACCGACCTCGCTGCTTATGTCCGCGACCAGACGAACGGTCACGGTGCCGACATCGTCTACAACACGGTCGGCGATCCCTACTTCGCGAAGGCCAACGAAGCCATGGCGATCAAGGGCCGGCAGATCTTCATCTCGACGTTCGAGCGCTCGGTGCCCTTCGACATCTTCGCTTTCTACCGCGGCCGCCACAAGTTCATCGGGATCGACACGCTGGCCCTCGATTCGCACGACGGTGCGAGGATCTTCGACGCGCTGGAGCCGGGGTTCGAAAGCGGTGCGCTCAAACCGTTCGCCATCAACCCGGAGGCCTGCTTCCCGATCCAGGACGCCGCGCGCGCCTACCAGTCGGTCCTCCAAGGCTCGCGCGATCGCGTCCTGCTCCGACCCGGTGCGGGCAGCCATGGCTGAGCCGCTCTGGCACCAGCCCACCGTCTTCTGGCGAGCCGTCTTGGAGCATATGGCGGTCTCCGCCGGGCTTTAGGTCGACCACGGACCATTCGACCGACCGGCGCTCGTCCGGCAGGGCCGGCAAGCCGAAGGCGCTCGTGCACAGGGCCGGTGGCACGCTGCTACAGCACGGAACGAACGACGCGCTCGACGCCCACCTGAGGCCAGGCGAGCAACTCCACCCTACACGACCTGCGGCTGCACCTGCCGTGCCCAACAGATCGCCAAGCACCACGCGGACTGGCCCAACTCATCGGTACGTGGGCCGCGCCCGCAACGGGGCCAAACTGAAACCACACCCGAATCCAGCATTGAAACCATCTCAACGCCGCCGCGGGATGTTCCTTCTACCAAGATGTCGCTGGCGCGTCCGTGGTGAGACCGTTGCGAGCAATCCAGCATTTCGGTCGGCCTTCAGAAGCCGGAGGTGTTTGGTGCCTGCGGACGGGCATTTTTTTGGGCAGGGCCGAAATCCGCCCGTCAGCCGTACCTACCGCAACCTACCGCAGGGCCTCCAATGGCGATGGCGGGGCTCTACGAGTGGTGGCGGCCGACGGAAGGCGATGTCGTGCAGAGCTTCACCATCGTAACGACGGAGCCCAACGCGGACGTGGCGCCGCTCCACAACCGGATCCCGGTGATCTTGGCACCGGACACCTGGGACACGTGGTTGACCGGCGAGCCGGCCGAGGCTGCAACACTGATCGCTCCTGCGCCGGACGGGACGCTACGCACCCGCCCGGTCGAAAGGCGTGTCGGGCACGTGGCGAACGACGATGCGAGTCTGATCGCCGAGACGGCCTGAGGGCCGGTGCTCGTTCAGTCGCGGTTGGGCGCCCGGCTCACTGAACCTCGCAAACGTGCCTCCAACCAAACCCGGTTGGGCCGGCTCGCCTCTGCGGGGCCGGAGCGTCACTGGACGTTGATCGTGACGGGCTCCGAGAGCACGGGTGGCTCATGCGGGATATGGTTGTGATCGCCGAACAGGAGTTGAAGACTGTGTTCGCCTGCCGGCAGGTCCAGGGTGGTCTCGGTTTGACCGCCCCCGAAATGAACCAGCTCGTCACTCGCAGGCAGCGGGTTCTCGAAATCGATCGTGGCCGGGTCGACGTTGATCAAGAGGTGATGGTGTCCCGTGTTGGGAAGCTCGACGCCAGCGGGCGCGATGCCGGCGCCGCGCAAGCCGAACACCACCGTCACCGGGCTCGTGACGACAGCACCGTCGATGGGTTGCACCAAGTAGACTTCTGCGTTCTCGGGCGCCGGTGTTCGCTCGGCGAACGCGGGCGCGGCGATACTCACGAACAGTAGGGTCAGAGCAGCTCGCAACTGCATGTGCCATGCCTCCCTTGTGGTTTCGGGCGCCGCGAGGTGGGACGCCCGCTCAGTTTCTCGAAGACCATAGATACTCGTTCGCGTAGTCCCTCACTACCACCCCGTTTCCGACCGGTGCCGACGACGACCCACTGCGCCATCCGCTACCTCGGTCATATTCCGTATTCGTTCTCGTCATTGGCACATTGAAGTCATGCCCGACGATATCGACGACGACCTCGCATTTTCCATCGCCTTCGCCACGAGCAAACGGCGACAGCTCTTGCTGCAGGTGCCGCGCGTCGACGCGATCGCGCACCTTCGGCCGATTGCACACGCGGTCATCAAACAACTCCGGCTGTCCGGCTACGTGATCACCAAGAAGCCGCCGCGGCCACCGCATTCGGCTTCCTGGTAGGAGTGTCGCCGGAACCGGCTCAAGCGAGCCTGATCAGTCGCTCAGTGTACTTCGATACGTCGATCCGGAAGCTCCGCCATCCAGCTCGTCTCGCCGTCTCGCTCAGCGGCTGACGCGGGATGAACATGTCCGATTCTTGGGCCTCGGCAGGAAGGAAGAACACTGCGGTGTAGCTCGCGCACAGCGGTTGCGCCTGATCGCACTGCACGATGTAGAGGCTTGTGAAGATCCCGGCGTCCATACGCTCCTTTTGTGGCCCCCACGCGGCGCCGAGGTAGGTTCCGATCGGAGTGGCGGTGTCCCTCGCCTTGGCCGTTTTCACTTGTGCGACGAAGCCACAGAAATCGCAGATCAGGTCCGCGCATCTGAAGTTGTTGGGCAGGCGCCGGAACGTCCGGCTGCGCTTGCACCGCGGGCAGGACACGGTTCTTCGAACATGTTCCTCACCGTACTCGCCGAGGCGCTGGCGCGTCGTCCTCGCCGGACGCTCCGAGCCCGCTATGCTTCGGCGAGTTCGCGCCATGCTAGTCTACCCTGCCGACTGAACGCCGATCACGGCAACCCGGCCGCAGGCGATCGGTCCAAGCCCGGTGCCCAGTTCCGCCCGCGTGGGTGCCCGGTAGGTGCCCGCCGGCAGTCGTTGGCTGCGAGATCGAATGTAACCTGTTGAGATTATTGGCGCGCCCGGGAGGACTCGAACCCCCAACCTTCTGATCCGTAGTCAGACGCTCTATCCATTGAGCTACGGGCGCTGGCGCTTGAGCCGCGGTGATGTAGCCGACGGGGTGGGCGTTGGCAAGCGACGCCCGCGGTCGGCGCAACTCGACAGCAACCGGCCGAAGGGCTATGCGACGGGCACTTCGTTCGACGCTGGACCCGCTGCTTGTTCCACCCCCATCCGACGCCCGCCGGCGCCCTCGGGACGTTGGCCCGATCATGGGCGCTCACCGTTCCGGCCCTGGTCTTGTTGGGCCTCCTGGCGTGGTTGCCCGGCACCCTGGTGATCGCCCCCGTCGACCGCGACGAAGCGCGTTTCGCCCAGGCAACCAAACAGATGCTCGCTACCGGCGACTTCGTCGACATCCGCCTCCAGGACGATCCGCGCCACAAGAAGCCGGTCGGCATCCACTGGCTCCAGGCAGGCGCAGTGACTCTCGCGGGCGGCGCTGCGGATGGCCCGATCTGGGCCTACCGCCTACCGTCGATTGCGGGCGCGCTGCTGGCAGTCCTGGCGACCGCCGGGCTCGGCGCCGCGATGTTCGGTCGAGCCGTGGGCCTCCTCGCCGGGGCCGCACTGGCGACGTCGATCGTCCTCGGGGTCGAAGCCCGGCTGGCCAAAACCGACGCTCTGCTGCTCGGCCTCGTCGTCATCGGCCAATGGGCGCTTTGGACCCTCTGGGCTGGCCGCGACGGACCGGTTCAGGGTCGGGCGTGGCTGGTCTTCTGGTTGGCCCTGGCGGCGATGGCGATGGTCAAGGGCCCGATCGGCCCTCTGGTCAGCCTGCTGACGATCCTTGGCCTCGTCGCCTGGAGCCGGCGCGTCGCCTGGCTGAAACACCTCCGGCCACTGCGAGGCTTGCTCCTTGCCCTGCTGGTCGCGGCGCCCTGGTACGTCGCCATCACCCTACGAACCGATGGCGCTTTTCTGCGCGACGCACTCGGCATCGACGCCATCGGCAAGGTTTACACCGTCCAAGAAGGCCATGGCGCGCCGCCCGGGACGCACCTGGCCCTCTTGATGGCGACCGCATGGCCGTTCGCAGCACTCCTGCCGCTGGCTGGCTGTTGGTTGTGGCAGCGTCGTACCGACGACCGGGCGCGCTTCCTGGTGGCCTGGATCGTCGGCTTTTGGCTGGTGATGGAACTCGCCGCCACCAAGCTGCCGCATTACGTGCTGCCGACGTTCCCAGCACTGGCGATCGCCGCGGCCGTCGCCGCGCTCAGCCTCGCGCGCCGCCCCGGCTGGCTGGTGGGCTTGCCGCTGGCGCTGACGGTCCTGCTCGGCGTCGCGTTGACGGTCGCGGCCACGCTGCTGCCGGAGCTTCTTGGGCAGCCCTTGCCGGCGCCCGTCGTCCTGGGTGCCGTGGCGGCGCTCGTCGGGCTGGCGGCCGCGGTCGCCGCATATCGAAGCGGCCGCGGTGCGACGTCGGGGTGGGCGCTCGGCGCGTCGGCGCTGGTCATCTACGCGACGGTCTACGGCGGCCTGCTGCCGCGGTTGCCGCCGCTTTGGACAAGTAGCGCGATGGCCGAGGCGGCGGCGATCCACGCGCCCTGCCCGGCGCCGGTCGTGGTGAGCGTCGGCTATCACGAACCGAGCGCCGTCTTTCTGATCGGCACCGATCTGCAGCTGGTGCAGGCCGCCGCGGCCGCCGCGCTGGTCGCCAGCGAGCCCTGCGCCCTCGCCTTCGTCGACGAGCGCCACGATGCCGAGTTCCTGGCAGCCTCCACCATCCCACCGCGATCGTTGGCGGAGGTCCGGGGTTGGCGACTGAACGGCGGACGCTGGACGACGATCCGCCTCTACGGCAAAGGGTCGCCATGACCGAGGACGAACGGCCGGGGATGCTGCCAGCGAGCTGGGCAGCAGCGACGGTGAGTGCGGCGCGAACACCGGGCCTGGAGCTGTCGGTGGTCGTGCCGGCGAAAAACGAGGCCGCCAACGTCGCGCCGCTGGTCGACGAAATCGTCGCGGCGCTCGACGGGCTCACCACCTTCGAGATCATCTACGTCGACGACGGCAGCACCGACACGACCGCGGAAGCCATCGCCGGAACCGCCGCACGTGAGCCGCGGCTCCGCTGGTTGCGCCATCGGCGTTCCGGCGGCCAGAGCGCTGCACTGCGCACCGGCATTTTGGCGGCACGCGCGCCGTTGGTGGCGACGCTGGACGGCGACGGCCAGAACGACCCGGCCGACCTGCCCGCGCTGCTCCGGGCCCTCGACGATCCGGCGACGCCGATCCCGCTCGGCTTGGTCGGCGGCGACCGCTCGCGCAATCGACGGGACACCTGGATCAAACGCCGCTCGTCGCGGATCGCCAACACCGTCCGCGGCTGGATCCTCCATGACCGTACACCCGACAGCGGCTGCGGCCTCAAGGTGTTCCGTCGCGACGTCTATCTGCTGGTGCCGTTCTTCGACCACCAGCACCGCTTTCTCCCCGCCCTGTTCATCCGTGAGGGTTTTGCCGTGAAGTCACTACCGGTCGGTCACCGCGAACGAGTACGGGGCCGTTCGAAGTACGGCACGCTCGACCGGCTGGCCGTCGGCGTCGTCGATCTGTTCGGGGTGGGCTGGCTCCGACGCCGACGCCGGTCGGTGTCGGGGATCGACGGAGGCTGACATGTTCCAGGAGTGGTTCGCGTCCCTGACCATGACGGAAATCATCTGGGTCAGCATCGGCTTTCTCGGCCAGGCGCTGTTCTCGATGCGCTTCTTGATCCAGTGGGTGGTCAGCGAACGGGCGCGGGAGAGCGTGGTCCCGCTGGCGTTCTGGTACTTCAGCATCTTCGGCGGAGCGACGCTGCTCTCCTACGCGATCTGGCGCCAGGACCCGGTGATCATCGTCGGCCAAGCGACCGGCCTTCTGATCTACGCCCGCAACCTGCGGCTCATCTACAAGAAGCGGCGGCGGTTGCGGCGGGCTGCAAAGGCCGCGCGGAACGCCGGCGCGGCGAGCGCGCCGCCGGCGTGAACGCACCGACCCTGGCCGTCGTCCTCGCCGGCGGCCGGGCCCGGCGGATGGGCGGCGCCGACAAGGCGCTCCTGCCCTGCGGCGACCGACCGCTGATCGCCCGCGTCATCGAGCGCGTGGCACCACAATGCCAGGCCGTCGTTGTCAACGCCAATGGTGACCCGGCACGGTTCGAGAGCCTCGGGCTCCCGGTGGTCGCCGACGCGGTGCCGGGCCAACCCGGCCCACTCGCGGGGATCCTCGCTGGCATGGAACGGGCCGCCGCCAACCGCCCACCTTTCCTCTGGCTGTTGTCGGTGCCGTGCGATGCGCCCTTCCTGCCAACCGACCTCGTCGCTCGGCTGCATGCGACCGCTGCGAGGAGCACGACCCCCGTCGTCCGCGCGGTCAGCGGCGGGCAACCGCAGCACGTGGTCGCGCTTTGGCTAGTCGACCTGCGCCCGGCGCTGCGGACGGCGCTCGGTGCGGGTGTGCGCAGTGTCGGCGCCTGGGCCGAAGCTCGAGGCGTCGCCGACGTGATCTTCGATCCGGCGGTGCCCGGCGCGCCTGACCCGTTCCTGAACGTCAACACGGCGGCAGAACTCGAGGCTGCTACACGCATGAGTTGTAGAAACTGACTTGCAGGGCGCCGCGCGGCACACCACGTGTGCGTCGTCGGAGGCCGGTTGTCGGCTCCGGCGGGTCTTGCGGCGTGGCCATGGTGGCGCGCCACCCCCGTATCGCTCGAGGAGGATACGATGCGATCGATTGCTTTCCCCACGCCCACGGCCAGCGTGCCCTTTGGCTACGACGTCGTCCGGACGGCGGCCGACGAGTACCGTCTCGATCTGCCGGTCCCTGGCTTCGCCGAGGCCGACCTCGACGTGCAGGTGCAACACCGCACGCTCGTCGTCACAGGCACCGTCGCCGATCGCCCGGCCGGCGAGACGCTGGTCCACACCGGCATGGTTCGACGGCCGTTCGAGCGGCGGTTCGCCCTGAACGAACACATGGTCGTCGGCGGCGCGACGCTGCGCAACGGCGTGCTCTCGGTCACCCTGGTGCGCCAGGTGCCCGAAGCGCTGAAGCCGCGGCAGATCGCCATCGCCGCCTGACGGCGCGCCGCGCGGCCCTTGCCGTGGGTCGCGCGGCACCGCATCGTGGAAGTGGCCGGTCCTCGCGCCGGCCAATGTGGGATCGAGCGGAGTAGGACCAGGTGCCGGATCTTTACAGCGTGCTGGGCATCAAGCGCGGCGCCTCCGACGACGAGGTGCGCACCGCCTACCGCAAGCTGGCGAAGGAACTGCATCCCGATCGCAATCCGGGCAACACGAAGGCCGAGGAGCGCTTCAAGCACGTCTCCAGCGCTTACGAGATCCTCAAGGACAAGGACAAGCGCGGCCGCTACGACCGGGGCGAGATCGACGACCAGGGGAAGGAACGCTTCGCCGGCGGTTCGCCGTTCGGCGCCGGGTTCGGCACTCGCCAGCGGACCGGGCCGGGCGGCCCCCAGGACATGGGCGGGTTCGAGGACATTCTAAGCTCGATCTTCGGCGGCGGCCGCGGTGGGTTCGGCTTCGAGACCGCCGGCGCGGCCGACACCCGCTACGAGGTCGGGATCGACTTTCTCGACGCCGCCCGTGGCGGCAAACAGCGGTTCGTTCTGGCCGACGGTCAGAGCGTCGAGGTCAACGTTCCCGCCGGCATCGAGGACGGCCAGACCCTGCGTCTGCGCGGTCGGGGGCGCGGTGGCGGTGACGCCTTGATCGCCGTCAAAGTGCGCAGCCATCCGCGCTACACGCGCGACGGCCTCGACATCCTGGCCGACGTCGACGTCCCGCTGGCCGTGGCGATCGCCGGCGGCAAGGTGACGGCGACCACGGTCCAAGGCGACGTGACGTTGAAGATCCCGCCAGGCACCAGTTCCGGCCGGACGCTGCGGCTGAAGGGCAAGGGCATCGCCGACAAGCGCAGCAACCGGACCGGTGACCATCTCGTTCGTGTGATGATCACGCTGCCGACCGACACCAGCGACGTCGCGGAGCTGCGGCGCTGGGCACAAGGCAAGGCCGAGAGCTGAGCGCCGTGGCCGGCCGCACCGCCGAGATCGAACGCGCCTATGCCGGCGAGACCTTGGCGCTCATTGGCGCGCTGGCGCTGATGGTCGCCGTCGTCGGCGGTCTCTTCGCCGGCCTGGGGGGCGCCGCCGTCGCGGTCGTTTGCGCCTTGATCCTGGCCCGAGGCGTGGTGGGCTTGTCGACCGCTGGGGTCATGCGCGCCAACGGAGCCCGACCCATCGGACCGTCGAGCGCGCCCCGACTGACACGGCTGGCAGCGCACTTGGCGCGAAACGCTCAACTGGCAGCGCCGCCGACGCTCTATCTGGTACCGTCGCGGGCGCCCAACGCCTTCGCATTCGGTGATCGCAACGACAGTGGCGTGGCGCTCTCTCAGGGGCTCGTGCAAGCCCTGGACGAGCGCGAACTCACAGGGGTCCTTGCCCACGAGATCAGTCATGTCCGCGCCGGCGACACCCATGTCCTGCGCATCGCCGGCGCGTTGGTTGCGACGATCCGCGCGGTCGCGCAGATCGGCCTCTTGCTGTGCATCGTCGCCCTCTTCCTGGGCGAGCGCGTACCGCTCGTGGTCGCACTGACCTTCGCCGTTGCGCCGACCCTCGCCTTCGCGCTCCAGCTGTGGGTCTCGAGGCGACGCGAATTCGCCGCCGACGCCGGGGCGGTGGCGCTCACGGGCGATGCCGTCGGCCTCGCATCGGCACTCTGCCGGCTCGACCGTTGGCGGGCACGTCTGCGCTATCTCGGCTACGCCCTCGGCGCACCGCCGACGTGGCTCAGCACCCATCCGCGAACCGAAGAGCGGCTGCGACGGCTGCACGCGCTCCAGCCCGAGGCGTTCTTGCCCGCGGCGCCGAGGCGCGTACTCTGGTCGTGGTAGAATGGTGGTGGCGTACGGAATCCGCACGTGGCGATCACCCGGACTTGCACCGGCGCTGGGCGCCGCGTCGCCGATCGGGAGCGGACGAGCCATGATACAGCGAAGGCCAGCAGCGCTGGCACTCGTCGTCGGTCTTGCCGCGTCGGCGATGCCGCTGGCTGCCGCGGCTCACCCCCACGGCTGGATCGACGTGCAAACCAAGCTGGTTGTCGACGCCGAGGGCCGTCTCACCAAGCTCGAGCAGGCGTGGCTCTTCGACGAACTGTACTCGTCGTTCATCCTCGAAGATTTCAGGTCACTCGGACAGACCGTCGACGAAGGCCTCGCCGAACTGGCGGCCGCCGACGTCGAAGCGCTCCGCGACTACGACTTCTTCACGCGCCTCGAGCACGACGGCGCAAAGCAGGCGTTCGGCCGGGTCGACAGCTACGCCAACGGGGTGATCGACGGCCGCATCTGGTTCAAGTTCGACCTGCCGCTCGCTGAGCCGTTGGCGGTTCGCGGCGACGATCTGCGCTACAGCGTCTACGATCCGTCCTACTACGTCGAGGTGCTGCACGCGGGCGGCCCACCGATCGTGGCGGGCGTCGACGACACGTTGGACTGCATCGTCGAAATCGTCGACCCGGCACCGCCTTCGGCGATGATCGGCTTTGCGGCCAGCCTCGACAGGGGCGCCACCGGCCCCGATGACCTCGGCGTCCACTTCGCCCAGTGGGTCAACGTCGCGTGCGACTGACGGCAGGCAATCTGGCGACACTCACGGCCATGGTCGGCGCGGCCGTTGCCCTCGCACTGCTGGTCGCCGATGCCGCCTGGTCGGCCAAGCTGCTCGACGTGCAGCGGGCGTTGCACGGTCGCTTGGCGGAAGCCCTCGCCACCGTCCGCGAAGCTGGTCCCGCTGCCGCTTGGCCGCTGATCGCGCTGAGCTTCGCCTATGGGGTCTTCCACGCCGCCGGCCCTGGTCACGGCAAAGTGGTCATCGGCACCTACCTTGCAACCCACGAAAGCCGACTGCCTCAGGCGTTGACGTTGACCGTGCTGGCGGCGCTCGCCCAAGCGGTCACCGCCATCGTCGCCGTCCACGCCGCGGTCACCGTGCTCGACCTCGGACTGCGCCAAGCCCGCGGCGTCGTCGGCGACGTCGAGACCGTCAGCTTCGCCCTGGTCACCCTGCTCGGGCTCGGTCTCTGCGTCCGCGCCGTCCGCCGCCTTTGGCGCGGAACCGACGCACAGGAGGCGACGTGTGGCGGCCATGCTCGAGAAGACCGCGTTGATTGTGGCCACGGCCACGACATCCGGGTCGAGCCGGGCGCCAGTCTCTGGCAGCGCACGGCCGTGGTGCTGTCGATCGGGCTTCGACCGTGCAGCGGCGGCGTGGTCGTGCTGCTGCTCGCCTACGCCGGTGACATCAGGGCGATCGGCATCGCTGCCGTGCTGGCGATGGCCGTTGGTACGGCGTTGACCACCAGCGCCCTCGCCTGTCTCGCCGTGTTCGCGCGAAGCTCGGCCGTCGGTTTGGCCGAGCGCCTCCCGGGTGGCGCAAGCCGCGTCGGGCGGTTGATGGACGGTGCCGCGTTCGCCGGCGGCACTCTGCTCGTGGTGGTCGGGGCGATGCTGCTCCAAGCGAGCTTCGCCACGCCGGCGCACCCCTTCCGCTGAGCCCAACGCCGAGCCCCGATCAGGCCCGCTCGCGGCCACCGAGAACGGCCAGCATCACGCCGCCGACGACGATCGTGGCAGCCCCTGCCAGACCCAAGGCATCGGGTGCATCGGCAAAGACGGCGTAGTCGTAGGCGGCGGCGAAGATCAACGTCGCGTAGAAGAACGGGATGACGAAGCTGGCGTCCGCCCCGCGCATCGCGAACAGGAAGCAAGTCTGCGCTGCGACCATGGCGACGCCGACGAGGGCCAGCAACGGCCACTGGCCGGCGCTCGGCTCGGTCCAGACGAACCAAGCGACGCTGCCCGCGATCACCGCACCGAACGCGTTGTTCACCAAGAGGATGCGCAGCGGCGGCTCGTAGCCCGTCAGGCGCTTGATGAGGATGGCCTCCAGGCCCATGAACAGCGCCGCTGCCAGGGCGATCAAGGCGGCCACGTCGAACGCGTCGGTGCCCGGACGAAGCAAGACCATGGCGCCGGTGAGGGCCACCGCTGCTGCGAGCCAGCGGACGGCGCCGACCCTTTCGCCGAGCAGCGGAATGGCCAGCGCCATGGTGGCGATCGGCGAGAGGAAGCTGAGCGCCGTGGCCGTCGCCAGCGGCAGCTGCGCCGCGGCGGCGAACAGACAGCTGACGCCGCACCAGCCGCAAAGGGAGCGCACCGCATGAGCCCGCCAGGGCGTGCCGGCGAGCGACGGCCGCAGCCATGCGGCGACCAGGGCGACGGCGAGAAACCCGGAAACGAACCGGCCGGCGCTGACCTGGAACGGGTGGAGCGCCGGCCCACCCACACCCTGGCCCAGCGCCTTGGCGATCAACGAGGTCACGGCGATCAGCGCGCTGGCGCCGACCATCAACGCAGCCGCCCGCAGCGCCCGGCTGGACCCCCGCGGCGTGGCCGCGAGAGCGTCGTCGCTCAACCCTGGCGGCCGCCGATCGCCACCCCGGTGATCTCGGTCGCGAGCGCGGCGATCGGCGGCACCGCCGCAACCACCGGCCCTCGGCCCAAGAGCCCGCTGGTACCGAGAAAGTCGTTCACGTGGCCGCCGGCCTCGTCGACCAGCAACAAGCCGGCAATGCAGTCCCAGCTCTGGTTGCCGGGCGCGTAGATGGCATCGAGCCGACCATCGGCGATGTGCGCCAGGATCAACGCGGTGGAGCCGAGCCGCCGCATGTCGACCCCGCGTGAGAGAAACTTGGCCTGGATGTCGACGTAGAGCTGCCAGCTGTCCTTGAAGCCGAAGCTGAGCGCAACGCAGGCCTCGCCAGGTCCCGATGGCGTCCGGCAGCGGATAGGGACGCCGTCACGCCAGGCACCCTGCCCGCGCCGCGCGACGTACAGCTCGTCGTGCACGGGGTCGACGGTGAAGCTCAGCTCGGTTCGTCCGTCGACGACGAAGGCGAGCACCACGGTCCAGTAGGGCAGTCCGCGCAGGAAGTTCTGGGTGCCGTCGATCGGGTCGATGACCCACGCCCGATCCGGATCACCCTCCTCGCCGTGTTCTTCACCGACGAAGCCGTCGCCCGGAAACGCCGCAGCCAACCCATCGCGGATGTGGGTCTCGACGGTCTTGTCCGCGACCGACACGACGTCCTGCGCACCCTTGAACTCGATCGTGAGGTCGCCGCGGCGCACGAAGTAGTCCAAGGCGACCGCCGCAGCCTCGCGGACCACCGCGGTGGCCACCCGTTGCCGCTCATCGAGATCCGCCTCGCTCATCGCCATCGGCTCAGCTCTCCGCCATCTCGCCAAGAAGGTTCCGCAACCGGGTGACCCGCCGGCCGGCGGAGCGCGCCGCCACCGCACGGGCGAGCGCGTCGCCTTCGACGAGCAACACCGCGAGCCGCCGGGCACGGGTCAACGCCGTATAGACCAGATCGCGCCGCAGGAGTCGCCCGTGCTGACGGGCCAGTACCACGACCACCGCGGGATACTCCGACCCCTGGGCCTTGTGCACGGTGACCGCGTAGGCCGGCTGCAACGCGTCCAATTCGTCGAACCCGTAGCCGAGCGACCGGTCGTCGAAGTCGACGCTCAGGGTCCGCTGCTGCCGATCGATTGCGACCAGACGCCCGAGATCGCCGTTGTAGACGTCGCGATCGTAGTCGTTCTCGGTCTGCATCACCCGATCGCCGACCGCGAACGACCGCTCGCCGCGGACGACGCTGTCGGCGGGCGCCGGGTTGAGCCTCGCGCGCAGCGCGTCGTTGAGCGCCCTGGCGCCGAGCGTCCCGCGGTTGGTCGGACAAAGCACCTGAACGTCGTCCATGGGATCGAGTTCGAAGCGGAGCGGCATCCGCTCGGCGACCAGCGCCTGCAGCTTTCGCACCGCGTCGTCGGCGTCGCGCACGGCGATGACGTAGAAGTCGGCGAGCGCGCCGGAAGGGGCCGTCATCGGCACCTCGCCCCGGATCAGGCGATGCGCGTTGGCAACGATCAGGCTCTCCGCCGCCTGGCGAAAGATCTCGCGCAGCCGAACCACCGGAACGACGTCGCTCTCGATCAGGTCGCCGAGCACGCGGCCGGGCCCGACCGAAGGCAGCTGGTCGACGTCGCCGACCAGCCACAGCGTCGCGTCTTCGCCCAACGCCTGGAGCAGCGCGTCCATCAGTGTCACGTCGACCATCGACGCCTCGTCGACGATCATGAGCTTCGCCGCCAGCGGCCGTGCAGGCCCCCGCCGGAACGCGCGGCCGGGCTCCGCCTCCAACAGCCGATGCAAGGTCTTCGCGTCACGGCCGGTGCTCTCGGTCAGACGCTTCGCGGCACGGCCCGTCGGCGCCGCCAGCGCCACGTCGTCCGCGTCGAGATCGACCGCGGCCAGCAGCGTTCGCACCAGCGTCGTCTTGCCCGTGCCAGGGCCACCGGTCAGTACGGCGATCTTCGCGTCCAGCAGGAGCGCAGCCGCTTCGCGCTGGCTCGGCGACAACTGCAAAGCGAGCGTCGCCTCGGCGTCGGCGATCCGCCGCTCGGCCGCCGCCGGGTCTACGACGCCCTCGGCCTTGGCGCGTGCGGTGACGGCTCGGGCGATCCGGCTCTCCTGCGTCGCCAAGGGCTCGGGATGCAGCATGTCATCGGCGATGACCAGCGCGCGCAACCCGAGCAGCCCCTCGACCGCAGCGTCGAACGCGGCCTCGTCGGCGCCCGTCACCTGTTCCAGGAGGGCGCGCGCCTCGGCTCGGGCGACGCCGGTGTGCCCCTGGCCGGCAGCCTCGTTCAGCACGTGCAGGAGCCCCGCACGGTGTCGCTCGGGCGCCGCGCGGTCGATCCCCATACGCCTGGCCACGTCGTCGGCGAGCAGAAAGCCGATCCCCTGAACGTCGCGGGCCAGCGCATAAGGGTCCTGACGGAGCACCGCGATCGTGCGGTCCTTGTAGGTCTCCCAGATCCGCTTGGCGCGACCTGGCGGCAGGCCGTTCTCGTAGAGAAACAGCATGACCTCGCGCACGCCCTTCTGCTCGCGCCAGGCGGCGGCGATCTCGTCGGCGAGCTTCGGCCCGACACCTTTCACTTCGGCCAGCCTCGCCGGCGTGCGGTCGAGCACGTCGATCAGGCCCTCACCGAAATGCCCGACCAGCCGCCCGGCAAGCCCTCGGCCGATACCCTTGACGATGCCGGAGCCGAGATAGGCGGCCAGCCCCGCAGCACCGGCCGGCGCGCGATGGACGAGGAAGGTCGCCCGGAACTGACGGCCCCAGGACGGATCGTGCTCCCAACGCCCCTCGGCGTCGACGAGGTCGCCGATGTCCACCACCGGCGCCGTGCCGACCACTGTGTCCAACCGCCCTTTCCCGCCAGCGCGGATCTGCAGCCCGGCATAGCCGGTCGTCTCGTTGCGGAAGAGGATCCGTTCGACGATCCCACTGACGTGCTCGCGGGGCGAAGCGGACGGCGTGTTCAAGGCGCTTGCTTCGAAGCCAGCCAATCCTCGACAGCAGTGGCGTAGTCGGCGAGGACCGGCGCCACGGCGTCGTGGTTGCACAACGCCTTCCACCAAGCGGCGAGCGGCGCCGGCAGTTCGAACTGCTGCTCGAGCACGGTCGCCATCCGCTCGGCCAGCAACAACGTTGCCGGGTAGGGCAGGTCGGCCAGCGAGAAGCCGCTGCCGGCTAGGAACGGCGCCGGTTTGGTCAATGCGGCGAGGCCGTGCAGCCGTTCGCCGAACAGGCGCCAATGCTGCTCGACGGCAGCCGGATCGCGCATTGCCGGGGCAACGTGAGCGAACAGCGCACGCAGCGGTGGCTCGATCCGGCTGTCGTGCAGGCGCTGGAGCAAGCGGACCCGCGCCCGGGCCGCTGCTCCCGTCGCCGGCAGCAGCCGTGGCTGGGGATGGCGCTCGTCGAGATACTCGGCGATCACCGTGCTCTCGGTGAGCACGACGTCGCCGTCGACCAGCGCCGGCACCGTCCCGGTCGGAACGATCGCCTTGTACGCCTGGCTACCATAGCCTCCGGGGGGCAGTCGCTCCTCGAACGGCACACGCTTGAGGTGCAGGCAAAGCCGGATGCTCGCCGCGAAGTTGCTGACCGGGACGGCATAGAGGAGCGTGGTCGTCATGGCGCATTCCTGCCTCACCTGCGCCCGCGCGGCTAGGGCCTCGCTGGCCCGTTCGCCATGGCAGGATCGAAGAGCCATTCGCCCCGCAGCGGCCGTGGCGCGGCGATGCCGGCCCGTGCTAGTCGACCGGCCATCGGAGCGAGCGGCGCCGGCGCGGTGCGGCGGCCGAAGCTGGGGCGACCATGGATTGGATGCTGCTCGTCGTCGTCGCCGTGTTCGGGCTCGCCGGCGCGGTCAAAGGGGCGGTCGGCTTGGGCTTGCCGCCGATCGCCATCGGTCTGCTGGCGGTGGTGATGGCGCCGGTCGAGGCCGCCGCCTTGATCGTGATCCCGTCGTTCCTGACCAACGTCTGGCAGATGCTCGCCGGTGCCAATCTCTCAAGACTCGTCGTCCGGCTCTGGCCGATGCTGGCTTGTGCGGTGCTGGCGACCCTCGCCGGTACCGGCTGGATGAGCGACGCCAACGCCCGGATCGGCACGATCCTGCTCGGCTCGGTGCTGGCACTCTACGCGCTGAGCGGCCTCGTCAAGCTGCACGTCACCGTTGCGGCACCGCGCCAGCACTGGCTCGGGCCGCTCATCGGCACGACCACCGGCATGGCGACGGCAGCGACCGGCGTCTTCTCGATCCCGGTCGTCCCCTACCTCCAGGCCATCGGCCTGGAAAAGGACGAGCTGATCCAGGCCATGGGGCTCTGTTTCACCGTTTCGACGGTGGCGCTGGCACTCAACCTGACATTCATGGGCGCGCTTTCGCCGGCGATCGGCATCGACGTCGCCTTCGCGGTCGCAGCCGTCGTCGGCGGGATGTGGCTGGGGCAGCGGCTGCGCCAATCCCTCGATCCGTCCACGTTCCGGTTCTGGTTCTTCTTGGCACTCTTCGGCCTCGGCAGCTTCCTGGTGGCCCGCAGCGTCCTCTGAGCGACGCCCGCGATCAGTCCGAGATCTGCCAGTTGGCCATCAACTCGTCGAAGAAGCCGTTCTCGTGGTGCAACTCGACCCAATGGTTCACGAAGTTGATCCAGATCTGATCGTCCTGGGGCAGCAGGAACGCCCCTGGGCGGCGGCTCCGGGCCTCGGTCACCGGCACCACGGCCAGTTCGGGAAACCGCGTGATGAGCGCCGCGGCATCGACGTTGCTGGTGATGCTCGCCGTGGCACGGCCAGCGAGCACCTCCTGCCACTCGCGCGCCGGCGCTTCGACGGTGAGGATTTCGGCATTGTCGAAGTAGCTCCGCGCCTGTTGCTCGAACACCGTTCCGAGGGTCACCGCGATCGTCGCGTCAGGCCGATCGAGATCCGCCCAATCGGCGTAGTCCGCGACGTTGGCCTCCAGCATCATCGGTACGGTGGCAAAAGTGACGTACGGGTCGCTGAAACCGGCAACCTTGGCGCGGTCGACCGACAAGGAGGCGCTGGTCGTCATGTCGTACTTGTCGGCGACCAGTCCGGCGACCAGCGTCTTCCACTCGGTCGGCACCCACTCGATGGCGACGCCCATGTCCGACGCCAGCTTGGTGACGGCGTCGATGTCGTAGCCCTCGTACTCGCCCGTCGCTGGGTTCTTGAAGCTCATCGGGTTGAAGTCGCCGGTGGTGCCGACGCGCAAGGTCCCGCTTTCCAGGATCGTCTGGAGGCGCGAGGTCTGTGCCTTGGCCGGCACGGCGAGACCCAGGGCGATGACGGCGACGGCCGCGCTGAGGAAAGTCTTCACGTCGTGGTTCTCCCAGTCCAGCCGCGACACCCGTTGCCTGCGGCGGGTGCAGGGTCACTTACCGCATCTGCTTCGAAGAGCGAGCCCCGAAGCGCGACACGAGACCGAGAGAGGACCGCCGATGTCGAACGCGATCGCCAACCGCACCCCACCGCCGCCGCCTGCGCGACCGATCTCGCCTTGGGCGGTGGGCCTGGGGCTGGCGATCACCGCACTCGCCGTGGTGGTGACCATGGCCGTCAGCGCCGAGGGCGCCTATCGCTGGGGTTGGTACGTCGTCCTGCCGACGACCGAAGCCGGCTCGACCAATCTCGCGTTCCTCGTGGGCGGGCTTTGGATCACGATCCAGGTATCGGTCCTCGCGACCTTGCTGGCGACGGTGCTCGGCTTGCTCGTGGCATTGCCCGGCCTCTCCGAAGACCGCTGGGCGCGCGCCTTCAACCGCGGCTTCGTCGAAGTCTTTCGCGCCGTGCCGACCTTGGTGATGCTGCTCTGGGTGCATTACGGCCTGCCGGTCGTGCTGGGCGTCAGCCTCGACGTCTTCACCTCGGGCGTGCTGGCGCTGGCGATTTGCGAGAGCGCCTTCATGGCCGAGGTGTTCCGCGCCGGCATCCAATCGATCGGCCGCGGTCAGCACGAAGCGGCCCAGGCACTGGGCCTGACGCCCTGGCAGCGCTTCCGCCTGGTCATCCTGCCCCAGGCGGTCCGGCGCATCCTTCCGGCACTCGGTAACCAGTTCGTCATCGTCCTGAAGATGAGCGCTCTCGTCTCCGTCATCGGCCTCGCCGACCTCACCCGCCGCGCCAACGAGCTGGTGACGACCCTCTACCGGCCGCTCGAGATCTACACGTTCTTGGTGCTCGAATATCTCGTGCTGGTGCTGGTCGTCTCCTGGGCGGTCCGTCGCTTGGAACGACACCTCGCCGCCGGCGAAGGACGCGGCTAAAACAGCCGGCGCGCTCGGATCGTCCGAGACGTCGACGTTCGACTCGCCAATGGGGCTTTGCGGGCAAACCGGGCTTTCGCTGCGCTGTGGATGAAGGCCTGTTTCGGCGCGGCATGCTCTAGGGACGAGTTCCGCAGAACGTTGGGATGGTTAGTCTTCATGACTTCGGCCTAAATTGCGTGGACTAGACTAGGGAATCTTTGGAATGGACCTCGGCACGCTCGCGCTTTTCGCGCTAACGGAATTCTTGTTGTCGCTCACGCCAGGTCCGGCAGTGCTGCTCGTGATCGGGCTGTCCATGCGCCACGGTTTTCGGGTCGGCTTCATGGCGACCTTAGGGATACTTTCGACCAACGCATTGTTCTTTACCCTCTCCGCACTCGGCGTCGGTGCCCTGATCCTCGCGAGCGCAACTCTGTTCACGATCGTCAAGTGGCTGGGCGCGGCCTACCTCGTCTATCTCGGAATCGGGATGATCGCGCCGCTGGCCAAGCGGCTCTGGCGCGAACGTTCGCTTGGCGGGGGACTGGACCTCAACGAGGCTCAGGCCACGGCCCCGCAGGTTCGTCAGACGGCGCTTCGGTCTTTCTCGCAGGGCTTCACGCTTCAAGCTTCGAACCCCAAGAACATCGCCTTCTTCGTCGCGATTCTTCCGCAGTTCATCTCGCCGGACGACAACGTCGCACTTCAGCTCGTGGTGCTCGGGCTCGTCTCCGTTCTCCTGGAGCTTCCAGTCCTCGTCTTCTACGGCATCGCCTCCGCGCTCTCGGCCCGTCTGATGCGCGCGCGCGTCATCGAATGGATCGAGGCGGTCGGAGGCGGTGTTCTCGTCGCGCTCGGCGGCGCACTCGCTACCTCACAACGCGGATCGTAGTTCGCTTGGGGCGCGCACCTTCGAGCAAAACCGAGGATGATTGCGAGCGGCTACATCTAGCGGAACGCCATATCGAAAACCGGACCATTCGCCGAAGCGCCCATTCCGGCGCCCCGCAGCATCGGTAACTTTGGGCTCCAAACGGCCCTGATGGTCCCTGCATCGCAGCTCCATTTCAGGCCGGCCACCGCCGAATAGCTGGCATCAGAACCGGCTCGGAGCAGGATCTTGCGGATCCGTCGATGCGCTAAGGCAACAGCACCGTCTGCCCGGTCGTCTTTCGCGCCTCGAGGTCGGCATGAGCGCGTGCCGCCTCCGCCAACGGATAGGTCTGGTTGACGTCGACCTTCACCGTGCCGTCGGCGATGGCGCCGAGGAGATTGCCGGCGATCTCGTCCAGCTCTTCGCGGGTCGCAATGTGCGGGAAAAGCGACGGGCGGGAGACGCGGGCGCATTTCGGGGTGAGCACCCCGATGTTCACGGGCGGCACCATGCCCGACGCATTGCCGTAGCTGACGAGGTGGCCGTGCTTCTCCAGGGACGCCAGCGAGCCCTCGAAGCTGTCCTTGCCGATGCCGTCGTAGACGTACTTGCAGCCTTTGCCGTCGGTGGCTTCGAGGACCGCGTCGGCGAAGTCGGTGCCCTTGCCGACGATGATGTGATCGGCACCGGCCGCCTTGGCGAGCGCTGCCTTGGCCTCGGTGCTGACCGTGCCGACCACGGTGCAGCCCTTGGCCTTGGCCCAGGCGCACAAGATCAGCCCGACTCCACCGGCCGCCGCGTGGACCAGCAGCCGGTCGCCGACGCTCGCCTGGGTCATGCGGTGCAGCAGGTACTCGGCGGTCATGCCCTTGAGCATCATCGCTGCTGCTTGACGCTCGTCGACGCCCTCGGGCAGCTTGACCAGCCAGCGGGCGGGCACGTTTCGGACCTCCGCGTAGGCACCGAGCCCGTTGTAGACGTAGGCGACCCGGTCACCCTTGGCCAACCCCCCCACGCCGGGGCCGAATGCCTCGACGATGCCCGCCGCCTCCATGCCGATCGTCCCCGGCGGCTGCAGCAGCGGGTACAGCCCGGAGCGCACGTAGCAGTCGATGAAGTTGAGACCGATGGCGACGTGCCGAACCTGGACTTCGCCCTCACCCGGCGCCGTCACCTCGACCTCGACCGGTTCGAGCACTTCGGGCCCGCCATGGATTTGCTGCACGATCGCCAGAACCATCGTCGTCCCTCCCCGTTCGCGTGCGTCTCAGGCCAGTTTGGTCGAGGCCGCATAGTCGAGATAGAGCTCGCGCGCCCGACGGAACACCGGGCCCGGTTGCAGCGCTTTCTCCTCGAAGCGAATCACCGGCATCACCTTGCCGTAGTTGCCGGTGGTGAAGATCTCGTCGGCGTCGGCGAAGTCCTCAATGGTCAAGGGCGCCTCGAGCACGTCGATGCCATCGGCGATCAGCAGGTCGGTGATCCGTTGCTTGGTGATGCCGTTGAGGAACGTGCCGTTCCACACGGGCGTCATGGCGATGCCGTCCTTCGCCAGCCACAGATTGGCGGTCGCCAGTTCGGCCACGTTGGCGCAAGCGTCCAGCATGATCGCGTTGTCGAAGCCACGCTCGCGAGCCCAAGCCAGGGCCCGGGCACCGTTCGGGTAGTTGCAGCCGGCCTTGGCGTCGATCGGCGCCGCGTCGCGGGCCGGACGGCGAAAGGGGCTGACCGTGATCGCCGCACCCGTCGGCGCCGGCATCGGGCTCTCGTAGACCGCAAGCAGGAACTCGGTGCTCTCCGGGTCCGGGGCCACGAAACCGCGCGTCGCATAGAACATCGGCCGGACGTAGTAGGCCTTGCCGGCCGGCAGCTTTTCGTAGGCCGCGTGCACGAGTTCCAGCATCTCCTCGGCGCTGTGGGTCGGCCCCAGCAGCATCTTCCGCGCGCTGTCCACCAAACGCGCGCAGTGCATGTCGAGGTCGGGGCCGGCGCCGTCGAAGATGCGGCCGCCGTCGAACACCGACGACGCCATCCACATGGCGTGGTCCATGGGTCCGAGCACCTTGGGCTGGCTGTCGTGCCAGCGGCCGTCGTGCCAGAAGATCGCGTCCATCACCGCCTCCCAACTCCTGTCAGGACCGTAGGCAGGCGTTCCGGAGCCGCCAAGGGGCTAACCGGATGGGACCCATGCGTGACCGCTGAACCTCCGAGTGCCGCCCACCTCCTCGCCGAACGCCGGCACTTGCAGGCCATCGGCCTCGCCGTCCTCGCCTTCGCCTGCTTCACCGTGCTCGACACTTCGGCCAAGTTCCTGGGCCAGGCCGGCATCCCGCTCCTCATGATCATCTGGGCGCGCTATGCCGGTCATGTCGCCTTCTCGCTCGTGAGCTTGCGCGAGCTCAGCTTGCGCACCGTCTGGCAAAGCAAGCGGCCGCGGCTGCAGCTACTCCGCGCCGCGTTTCTCTTCGCCTCCACCTGCTGCAACTTCGCGGCCCTGCAGTTCCTGCAGCTCGCCGAAACCGCGTCGATCAACTTTTCGATCCCGCTCCTGGTCGCCGCCCTCGCCGTCCCGGTCCTGGGCGAGCACATCGGCTTCCGCCGCTGGTCGGCGATCGTCGTCGGCTTTCTCGGCGTGCTGATCATCGTCCGGCCGACGCCCGAGTTGTTCCAGCCCGCCGCCCTCCTGAGCCTCACCTCCGCCACCGCCGCCGCCGGGTACGTCCTGACCACCCGGATCGTCGCCCAAGCCGACCACCACGAGACCTCGAACGCCTACGCCGCCCTGGTCGGCACCGCTCTGACGACGCCGCTCGTGGCGTTCGTCTGGGTCACGCCGTCGGGTATCCAGTGGCTGCCGCTGCTGCTCCTCGGCAGCTTCGGCGGCCTCGGCCACTACATGCTCACCGCCGCCCACCGCCACGCGCCGGCGCCGATCCTGGCCCCCTTCTGGTACACCCAAATCGTCTGGATGGTCGGCGCCGGCTTCCTGTTGTTCGGCGACGTGCCCGACGCCCTGACCCTGACGGGCGGCACCATCGTCCTTGCCAGCGGCCTCTACGTCTGGTGGCGCGAGATGGTGAAGCGGCGGCCGGCGAGCCGCGGCACGGTGCCACCAGTGTGACGTTGAAGGGCCAACGCCTGTCGCAATCGGCCACGCCAAGCACGACTGAGCCGGGCGCATCAACAGCCGCGCACAATGGTGAACCCTCTCCAGAGGGAGAGAGACTATTCGCTTTGCAGGCCGCGCAACGCTGCCACGGCCGCATCCCGAAACAACGCCAAATCGCTCGGGCCGATCAGCAGCCGATGACCTTTCTCCCACAAACCCGTCGGCGTCGTCCCGGCGCGCGGGATGGTGCCCATCAGGGCGTCGGTCGCCAGGATCGCGTCTTCCGCACGGGCGATCAGGGCTGCCGCTTCTGGCGCATCCAGGCGTTCCAGATGATCGATACTGCCTGCCAAGTCGTTGGCACCGACGAACAGCATGTCGACGCCGTGAATGGCAGCCATCGCCGGGATGGCGTCGACCGCCGTCTTGCTTTCGATCTGCAAGGCCAGGAACAGATCCTCGTGGGCATGCTGCAAGTAGTCCTCGTCGAGGCCGTAGGCGGCGCCGCGAGCGATGGGGGCGGCATAGCCGCGGCTGCCGCGGGGCGGATAGCGGCAGGCGCGCACCGCCGCCTCGGCCTCGGCAGCGTTCTCGACCATCGGGATCATCAAAGACTGGGCACCCTGGTCGAGAATGCGCTTGAGGTAGACTTGGTCGTTCCAGGGCACGCGAACGATCGGGTGGCCGCCGGCGGCCTCGACGGCGCGCAGCATGTGCAACGTCGTCTCCAGGCTTGCCGGCCCGTGCTCGTTGTCGATCAGCACGACATCGAAGCCCGCCAACACGGCGATCTCGCACAAGGTCGGCGACGCGGCTTGCGCCCAGATGCCCGTCAGGCGCTCGCCGCCGGCGAGACGATGTTTCAGCTGGTTTTGACGACGCATCGGCGGGAGCCTTCTGACGAGGTGAGCACGCGGCCGCCCGAGCCTAGCGGCGGCCGATCAGCGTGCCCACGATCACGGCGACAGCAACGCACAAGAAGACGATCAGCGCCACCCCACCTGGCGTGGACGGGGCGAGCACCACGACCATCAAAACAGCCACGAGCCCACCGACCAACCCGGCGACGCCGTGTCGCGTGATGAAACTCAGCATCCCGGCGCTCAGCCGGCCCCGACCACGAACAGCATCCGACTACCGTGATGATCGAACCAGTTCCGCACCTTCGATATGGCCCTGTCGAGGTCCCAGCCCTTGCGCCACAAGTTCGGCTCGGCCTCGATGTCGGCGGCCCAATGCTGGAAGGCTTCGGCCGCCGCATCGAAGCTCTCCAGCATCGAAAGGTCTGCCACCAGCACCGTGGCGTTTGCGTCACCCTTCGATGCCGACGGCGACCAAGCCAGGAGGTAGGGGCCGCGGCCCGACGCATCGAGGCCCGCAATCTCGGCGTCGCGGATCGCAATGTTGCCGGCTACCGTGTCGTACGAGGTGATGGCGTCTTCGCAGAGTACGCTGCGCGGCGCCTCGTTGAGGCGATCAGCCATCTCGTTGGAGGTGACTGGCCAAACCGTCGCCATCTGGTCGTCCAACGGCACGTTCAGGCGGCTTGCCACCTCCTTCGACGTCATCAAGCCATGAACGTAGGCCTCGCAGATCAACGTCGCCCGCTCGCCGTCCATCGGGGACAGCCCCCTTGGAAAGGCGATGATGCCGTAAGCCGAGAACCCGTCTGGCGGGAACTGGTCGGGTCCCGTGAAGATGCGCGACGCCCAGATGTCGCTGGCACCTTCGCCGACGCCAGCCGATCGCGAGAGTACCATTCCTCGTCCCGTCGCTGCGTCGCTGGGCCGAGGACCGACCGACCACGGGTCAACCGAACGCGCCCTGATGGCCCGGTCGGTCGACGCAGTCTCGGGCGGCTGGCCAAGTCCCGTCATCAGTGGACGTTCGGCGAGCGACGCCCGTGTGAGCGGCACGCCAGGGCCGGCGTCGACCGGGTCGCCTTTCGTGACACTCAAGCCGGGCTCGAGCGCCTGCGCCGCATGCTCTTCGGCGGACGAGCGCGCCAGCGAGCCCGCATCGTCGTGGCGACCGACCTTGATCAGGTGCGCCACCAACCGATCACGCGCGTCGAGCGTCACCGGGTGGTCCGGGCCGAAGGTTTGCTCGCCGAGCGCCAGCGCTCGTTGGTGCAACACGGTCGCTTCGTCGACTTGCCCGGTCAGTTCCAGGATGACGGCGAGGTCTTGCAGGGTACCGATCGACTGCGGGTGCTCCGGGCCAAAGATGTGCTGACGGACATCTAGAGCCACCCGGTAGAACGCGGCAGCTTCGCCGAACGACCCTCGACGATCATGAACGCTCGCTAGGTTCTCGAGGCTCTCCAGCGTCAAGAGCCGATACCGGCCCAGCGTGTCCTCGGCGACGGCCAACGTCCCCTGCGCCAGTCGATACGCCGCCTCGACATCACCACTGGCAAGCCTTTGCACGACCTCGGCATTGGCTGCCGCAATCGATCCCGAAGGCAGCTCCACGGCGTCGGTCGAGGTGAGCACGACACCACGTGATTGACCGGTCGTCGACAGGACGGTCAGGCTCAGAAGGAGGGCCAAGCCCAATCCGTACCGCATCGACCAATGCTCCCAGTTGCAACCATTCGAACCCAGGAAAAAAACATGAGCCAACGTACACATTACACCTTGGGTGGCAAAGAGGCTTCGTCAACAGACCGGAACGCCCAACGACCCCATCCGCGCTCGCTGACCGCGATCAGGCCGTCCCGTCGGGGGCGGGTACCGCGGACCGTGACCGGGTCGCCTCCCGCACGTAGCGGACGATCAGCGCCGTCCAAATGAGCAAAGTCACAGCGCCGAGAACGGCGGCGATCGGGCGGTCGAAAAATCCTGAAAGATCGCCCTGGTAGCGCATGTACGAGCGCATGAAGTTGTCCTCGATCATCGGCCCGAGGACGATGCCGAGGATCGCCGGCGCCACCGGAATGCCGTTCTCCTCCATGAAGAATGCGAGAACGCCCAACGCCAGCATGATCCAGATGGCGAAGACAGCATTGGTCATGGCGAACGAGCCGACCATGCAGAACAACAGGATGATCGGCATCAGCATGTTTTGTGGCACGCGGAGCACGTAGCTGGAGGTGCGGATCGCGAGAAGGCCGATCGGCAGCAGCATCAGGTTGGCCACCAGGAACGAGACGAACACGGCGTAGACCAGATCGGGCTGCTGGGTGAACACCAGAGGGCCCGGCTGCAGGCCTTTCAAGTACAGAATGCCGATGGCGATGGCGGTCACGGTGTCGCCGGGGATGCCGAAGCACAAGGCGGGCGTCCAGGCGCCGGCGACCGCCGCGTTGTTGGCCGCACCGGCCTCGGCGATGCCCTCGGGATGGCCCTTGCCGAACCGTTCCGGCGTCTTCGAGAAGCGCTGGGCGATGGTGTAGGCGATCCAGGCGGCGATGTCGGCACCCGCTCCCGGCAGCGAGCCGACCACCGCGCCGAGGCCACTGCCGCGGGCGATGTTCCAGCGGTAGCGCCCCAGCATCGCGCCGAAGCCCTCGAGGCCGCTACCGAGCGGGTTGTCCGGGAGTCGCTCGCCGCCGACGCCGCGGGCGACGTTGCGGAGGATCTCCGCGACGGCGAACATGCCGATCATCGCCGGAATGAAGCTGACGCCGTCCAAGAGCTCGACGCTGCCGAAGGTGAAGCGCGGGTACCCAACGGTGATGTCGATGCCGATGGTGGCGATGAAGAGGCCGATCAGCAGCGAGGTGAAACTCTTGACCACGGTGCTGCCGGCGATCAACACCGCGCAGGTGAGGCCGATGCAGGCGATCCAGAAGTACTCGACGGCCGAGAACTGCACGGCGAAGCGGGCGAGTTCCGGCGCGATCGCCATCAGCACGAACGTGCCGATCAGCCCGCCGATCACCGCAGTGACGAGACTGGTCGTCAACGCGAGCTGTGCCTCGCCCTTCTTGGTCATGGCGTAGGCTTCGGCAGCATAAGCGGCCGACGCCGGGGTTCCGGGAATGCGCAGAAGCGCGCCTGGAATGTCACCGGCGAAGATGGCGGTGGCGGTCGTGGTGACGATCGCGGCGATCGCCGGCACCGGTTCCATGAAGAACGTCAACGGCACCAGCAGCGCCACCGACATGGTCGCCGTCAGGCCGGGGATGGCGCCCACGAAGGCGCCGTAGAACGCCGCCATGAGGATGACGGCGAGGACGTCGAACTGGAGGACGAGGCCGAACGCGCCGGCGACCGCTTCGGGCATCTACCAGGCCACGGGTTCGAGCAGGCCCCAGGGCAGTGGGACACGGAGTTGGCTGTAGAAGAGCCCGTGGGTCACGAAGGTCGCGAGCGCTGCCGTCAGCACCGCCGTCACCGGCCGGACCTCCAACCACAAGAGCAGCACCAGCAAGGTGAGTGCAGCGCTGATGTGGAAGCCCAGAAACTCCAAGGTCGAGCCGAAGAAGATCACGGCGCCGACCACGATGACGAGGCTGCCGATCCCGCGCCTCGTGCGAGCCCAGGGGTCGAGCTCCAGCAGCGGTCCCCGCTCGCCGGCGCGGCGGCGCAAGGCGCCCTGGACGATCATCGCCAATCCGCAAACACCGAGGAAACTGGCGATGACCGAAGGGAACAGTGCCGGGCCGACATCCATCCCGCCCAGCACCGGAAAGGTCTGGGCGTAGCCGATGACCAGCGCCGAGAAGCCGACGAGCAGGAGCCCGAGAAGTCGGTCATCGAGGCGCACGATCGTGCTCCGCGTGAGGCCGAGGCGGGCGCCGGCCGGAGCCGACGCCCGAGGCGGTCATCTCAGTTCGCGTCAGTTCGCGAGCCCGATGGCCTTCATCGTATTGCCGAGGTCGGTGTCGGCCTTCGCCACCATCGACTTGGTGTCTTCGGAGCTCATCTTGACGACGGTGGAGCCGCGCGACGCCTTGAAGTCGGCCCACTCCTGGGTCTCGAAGGCACGCTGCACCGCGGCTTCGTAGGAACAGAGAATGTCCTCCGGCAGGCCCTTGGGCCCGCTGATCGTGATGAACGCCGCCAAGGTCCAGCCGCTGTCCAGGGTGTCGGCGGTGGTCGGCACGTCGGGTAGCGCGTCCATCGGCTCGTCGTGCATGTAGGCCAGCGCCTTCAGCTCACCAGCTTCGACCAGTGCCTTGGCCTCGGAAAGCGCGACGGTCACCATGTCCACGCCGCCGGCCATCAGCTCCTGCATGCCCGAGGCCGCGCCGTCCGAGGGAATCCAGCGGATTGCCGCCGGGTCGATCCCCTCGGCCTCCAGCAGCCCGGCGATCGCCAGATGCCAGATGCCGCCCTGGGCCGTACCCGACGCGGTCAGATCACCCGGATTCTCGCGGACGTGGGCCAAGAGGTCCTGCAGCGATTCGAACTGGCTGTCGGCGCCAACGGTGACGCTGGCCGGAACGATGTCGACCAGTGCAATAGGTGTGATGTCCTCGTGGCTCAGATCGGTGAGGCCGATGTGGCGCATCATGGCGATCTCGACCGTCGCCGCGCCGACCGTGTAGCCGTCGGGATCGGCGGTGGCGATGGCGCTGTGGCCGACCACACCGTTGCCGCCGGTGCGGTTCACCACGTTGAACGGCTGACCCATGTCGCGTTCGAGCAGGCTCGCCAGCATCCGCGAGTTCGCATCGGTACCGCCGCCGGCCCCCCACGGCACGACGTAGGTCACGGCCCGCTCGGGCTTCCAGTCGCAGGCGGCAAAAGCCGAGGTCGAGACGAGGACGGCCGCAGCACAGGCGGCAGCGGTGGTCGTGAACCGCACTTGACGAGCTCCCTGAATTGGCACCGTGAACGGCGCTTCGTGCCGGAAGCAAGCAGAGCCGCCGACCGTTGGCCAGTGCTTTTCGCCATCGATCGGCCGACCACGTCGCCGCCAACGATCCAACACTCCAAGTCGGGCCGCACCGGCCGACCGCGGCCAATGCACCGACCGTGCGCGGAGGGCCAAGACGTTGGGCCAACGAGCACCGGTTCCATCTTGTAAAAAAGCGTTGACACTCCGTACAGTCTAGCTCCGGTGACGGCGATTGGGGGGAACGCAAGCATGCGCATCGTCATGGTCCATCCCAACTACCACTCGGGTGGGGCGGAGATCGCTGGCAAGTGGCCGCCAGCTTGGGTCGCGTATCTTGCCGGTGCGCTGAAACAGGCGGGCTACACGGATTTCCGCTTCATCGACGCCATGACGCTCGATCTCACGGACGAACAGCTCCGCGAGATGCTGGCCGAAGAGAAGCCCGACATCGTCGGCGCGACCGCGATCACGCCGTCCATCTACAAGGCCGAGCGGGCGCTGGAGATCGCCAAAGAGCTGCATCCGGACGCGGTCACGCTGCTCGGCGGTGTGCATGGAACCTTCATGTACGCCCAGGTGTTGAAAGAGGCGCCGTGGATCGACGCCGTGGTCCGTGGCGAGGGTGAAAGCGTCCTCCTCGACCTCGTGCGCACCGTCGACGAGGGCCGCTGGCCCGAGGCTCGGGGCGACGTCAAGGGTATCGCCTTTGCCGACGGCGAGCGGGTCACGGCGACCCCGGCAGCACCGACGATCGCCGACGTCGACAGCATCGCGCCCGACTGGACCGTGCTCGACTGGCACCACTACATCTACATCCCGACCGGCACGCGCGTCGCCATCCCCAACTTCGCGCGCGGTTGCCCGTTCACCTGCAGCTTCTGCTCACAATGGATGTTCTGGCGCGACTACCGCATCCGTGACCCCAAGAAGGTCGTCGACGAGATCGAGGATCTGGTCCGCAACCACGAGGTCGGCTTCTTCATCCTCGCCGACGAAGAACCGACGATCCACCGCAAGAAGTTCATCGCCTTTTGCGAAGAGCTGGCAGCGCGCAAGCTGCCCGTGCTTTGGGGCATCAACACGCGGGTGACCGACATCCTCAGGGACGAGGAACTGCTGCCGCTGTACCGCAGCGCTGGGCTGATCCACGTCTCGCTCGGCACCGAGGCGGCGAGCCAGCTCAAGCTCGATCGCTTCAACAAAGAAACGACGATCGCCGACAACAAAAAAGCGATCCAACTGCTGCGCCAGAACGGCATCGTCGCCGAGGCTCAGTTCATCGTCGGCCTCGAGAACGAGACCAAGGAGACCCTCGAAGAGACGTTCCGCATGGCCATGGATTGGAAGCCCGACATGGCCAACTGGGCGATGTACACGCCGTGGCCGTTCTCCGACCTGTTCAAGGAGCTCGGCGACAAGGTCGAGGTGTTCGACTTCGACAAGTACAACTTCGTCACCCCGATCATCAAGCCCGACGAGATGACCCGCGACGAGGTGCTCGATCGCGTGATGCACAACTACCGTCGCTTTTACAGTTGGAAGAGCTTTTTCGAGTACCCGTGGATCTGGAACCGTGAGAAGCGGCGTTACATGCTGGGCTGCCTGAAGGCGTTCCTGCTGAGCGGGTTCCAACGCAAGTTCTACGATCTTGGACGCGTCGGCTACTGGGGTCCGCAATCGAAGGGCAAGCTGAACTTCCAGTTCGACGAGAACCGAACACTGGAGGAGGCGGCAGAGCCGAGCTGGAAGCAGGCGCCTGTCCGCAAGCGCCCGCCCCCGGTCAAGGTGCGCGCCGTGCACAACGAGTCGCGAGAGCCCGCCGCCGCCAGCGCCGAGGTGAAGGAGCAACGCGAGCCGGTTCTCGCCTGCGGCGGCAGCAAGGAGCAGTACGTCCCGCCGGAAGAGCGCGTCGGAGCCTGAGCCATCGGACGAGCCGCACTGGATGACCTAGCGCGCGCCCGCCGCACTCCAGGTGCTTGCCGTCGCCCACCGGATCGGCGGCGTCGCCATGGTGATCTGGGTCGTCCTGCCGGCGGTTCGCGGTTTCTAGTCCAGCCTCGACCCGATCGCGCTGTTCGAGCGCATCGACGGCCGTTTCCCGCCCTGGCCGCGCTCTAGACGCTCCTGGCCGGGACGAGCGGCGTCCGCCTCGCGGACCGGCTGTTCCTCTGGGTTCGGTTGCCGGAGACCGCTTTCTCGTGGATGCACGCAGCGGTGGCGGTCTGGGTGATCATCACGGTCGTCCTCGTCGTCGCCGAGCCGCTGTGTCTGCGCCGATGGCTCCACCGTCGCGTGGCGCGCGATCCGCAAGGCACGCTGCGGCTCGTCCGGCGCCTGCACCGCGTGCTCGTGACCGCAGGCCTGATCACGGCCGCTGCAGCGGTCCGCGGCGCCCAAGGCGGCCTGTAGCGATCACCCGGCAGTGCCGTCCGTAGCGAAGCGCCGGGGCCCGGCCAGCGCGTCCCGCACCCAACCTGTCACCCGCGCTCGCGCGCTGCCTCGGCGGCCCCCGCCGGACCGTCTGCTACGGCGTCGGTACGCGGGCGCACGAGCATGGGGCCGTAGTGCAACGCGAACCCCAGGTAGGCGCCCGACCAGGCGAGCGCCGCGACCAGCCTCGCCGTGGTGAAGCCCATCCCTGCCACGTCGCCGACGACACGCACGAGAGCGCCCAGAACGACCAGAGCGTAGATGGCGATGGTCGGGCCGTCGGCCACCAGCGCGCGCCCGGTGTGGCCGAGGGACGCGCGGGTCATCACCGCCAGCGTCATCGTGCCGAGCGCGCCTGCCGTCAGCGCGTGTGTGGTGTTCAAACCGACCAGCGCCGGTACCAGACCCACCAGGCCGACGAGGACCAAGCCGACCCCCACCCACAGGTAGCCGACATGCAGGATGGTGACGAGCGGCTCGGCCAACGTGCGGTGCCCGCACCAGCGCGCGAGGCGGACCAGGTGGACGACACCCGCTGCGAGCGCGACCCATGCGGTCAGCCGAGCATCCGGTGCGACGGTCCAGGCGAGCATGGTCACCGCGAGGAGTGCGAGGCTGGCGACGTCGAAGCGGCCGAAGGGGATCGGTAGATGTGCCTCGCCTCGCTTCTTCAGCCAGTTGGTCGTGAAGCTCGGCACGACGCGGCCGCCGATCAGCCCGACCAAGAGCACGACCGCAGCAATCCCGAACCGGCGCCAGACGTCGCCATCGCCGATGCCAAGGCTCGCCAGGTGTGAGCCCCACGCCGCCAGGGCGAATGCGCCCACCAGACCGACCAGCGGCAGGTTGCGCCAGTTGCGGCCAACCCAGATCTCACGGGATGCAAAGAGTGTGACCGCGGTGAGGAAGCCCGCGTCCAGCAGCGGGGCGAGCCAGGGCGGCAGGACGCTGCTGGTCAGGTTTGCACCGCGCGCAACCGCCCAAAGGAGCGCCATCAAGAGGAGCGGTCGGCCGCGGAGTGGCAGTCGCCCGGTCCAGTTGGGCACGGCCGTCAACAGAAAGCCCACGACGATAGCGCCGATGCCGCCGAACAACGTCTCGTGCTGATGCCAAGCGAGAGGGTCGAGTCGGCTCCAGCCGCTACGGCCGTCCAACAGCAGCCACAACCAGTACGGGGTAGCGAAGGCGAGCCAGAGCGCGCCACCCAAGAAGAACGGTCGAAACCCGTTCTGGAGAAGCGGGACGACATGGCCGCGTGCGGCAGGTATGGACCGCATTTCGGATCTCGCTACTTGACTGGTGTTCCGGCGCGAACCGCCGTTGCCACCGGTTCCCCATAGCACGATCGGCCCTGGTCCGTTCTCGGCGAAAGCGAAGCGCCAGCAGCAGCCCGGCCCGCAATTCTCACGCGCACCAACGCTCGGTGCCATGCCTCGGCTGCGCGGTCACGATGCACCGGCTCTAGGGCGCCGGGGTCACCGCGGCAACGGGCTCGAACGTGCCGCCGGCAGAGCCCGGCTGCGGCCCGTCACGACCCGATTCGCCGATGGCACCAGCATCGACCAGCGCCTCGGCGACGATGGCGCGCAACACCCGGTAGCCTGCCTCCGAGAAATGCAGCAGGTCCGGTGCGTAGAGCGACGGCTGCAAACGCCCCTCTGGACCGACCAGCCTCGGTGCCAGATCGATCACTTGGACGTCGTGGACGGGCGAAGCGACGTCGGACAGTGCCACGGTCGTCGCCTGCATGGCCGGCCACAGCTCGGCACGGGCGAGGCTGGGCTTCGGACCGGGTACGATGATCGGCACCGGCTCGGGATACAGAACGGCGAGGCGGTCCAGGAGGTCGCTGAAACGTTCGGCGACGTCGGCCGGGCTGGCCCCGGCAGCGATGTCGTTCTCGCCGGCGTAGAGCACGATCGCCGCCGGCCGATGTGGGGCGAACAAGACGTCGGCATGGGTCACCACCTCGGCGAGCGTCGCCCCGCCGAAGCCGCGCTGCACCACCGCCAAAGGCGCGAAGTCATCGGCCAGCCGCGGCCACAATCGTATCGTCGAGCTGCCGACGAACAGGACCGTCCCCGGCGGCGAGGGTGCGACCTCGTCGGCGCTGGCAAAAAGCCGGAGCTGCTCGGACGTCGGCAGAGGTGCCGCGGCGCCGAGCCAGAGCGGCAGCGAACCCAGGAGTGCACGGCGGCGCCAAGACACGGAATCGTTTCTCCGATCGAAACGGACTTCCCCCAGCGGCCGTCTGTTTCGACAGGCCGTGCATGCCATCTTCGTCGAAGTCCTCACCAGGTGGGAGAGCATGATGGGCAAGACCGCGATCACGTTCGTGTTGGCGGCGCTGGCGGCCTCCGCCGCAGCCGCAGAGCCGCCGGCTTGGCGAGTCGACGGCGATGCGAGCCGTCTAGGTTTCGAGGGAACCCAGGGCGGCAGCGCGTTCGAAGGCAGCTTCGAGCGGTTCGAGGCCGAGGTTCACTTCGACGAGGCCGACCTGGAGAACTCCAGCGTCCGGGTCGACGTCGACGTCACCAGCGCGGAGGCCGGCGCGGTCGAGCGCACCCAGCAACTGCCGAGCGTAACCTGGTTCGACACCAGCAACTTCCCGAACGCGGTCTACGAAGCGACTGGCTTCGAACGGCTGGAGGACAACCGCTACCGCGCCGCCGGCACCTTGTCGTTGAAGGGAATCAGCCGCGAGGTGCCCTTGACCTTCACCATCGCGATCGACGGCGGTCGCGCGGTCGCCGAGGGCCGGGCCGAGCTGGTGCGGACGGAGTTCGACGTCGGCACCGGCGAGTTCACGAGCGGCAGTCTCGTCGGCCTCGACGTCGCCGTGCTATTCCGCATCGAGGCCGATCGGGAGGGGTGATGCCATGGCACTGGTCAACAGCCGCGAACGCTGGGGTAGCGTCGCCAAAGGACTGCATTGGCTGATGGCCTTTTTGCTCGTCGGCATGTTCGTCGGCGGCATGGTCATGACCGACTGGCCGCAGAGCGACCTGCAGACCAAGTTCCAGCTCTACCAATTGCACAAGTCTTTCGGCTTCGTCGTCGTCGCGCTGTTGCTCTTGCGGATCGTTTGGCGGCTGCTCAATCCGGTACCGCCCCTGCCGGCCAACAGCTCGTGGCTGACCCGGCGGGCGTCGGCGATCTCCCACGGCACGCTCTACGCCTTGATGGTCCTCGTACCGCTCACCGGCTATCTCATGACGTCGACCAGCACACTCGGCCTGCCGACCGTGGCGTTCGGCATCGTGCCGATCCCCCACGTCCTCGGCCCCAGCGCGACCTGGGAGGCCATCTTCAAGCTCAGCCACGACGTCTTGGGCAAGGTGCTGATGGTGGTCGTCGTCATCCACGTGGTGGCCGCCCTGAAGCACGCGCTGCTCAACCGGGACGGAATCTTTTCGCGGATGTGGTTCGGCCGGCAGACGGCGTGAGCTGACGCAGCCGAGCCACCCGAGCGGATGAACGACCCGCTAGCGGGCTCGTTCCGTCGATCCGCGCACTACGAGCTCGGCCGGCAGCACCACGTCGCCCGGCTCGACCAACCCAAGGAGCATCCCGCCAGCGACCTCGCCCTTCGCCTCGATCGGCTGGCGGATGGTGGTGAGCGGCGGCCCCGCTCCCATCGGGTCCGGCACGTCGTCGAAGCCGATGATCGACAGATCGCCCGGCACGGACAGGCCGAGCCCGGCCAGGTGGCGGATGGCGTGCCGCGCGATGACGTCGGACATGGCGATCAAGGCCGTTGGTCGTGGGTCGTTGCTCAGCAACGAACCGAGCGCTGCGTCGACCGTGCCGCGGTCGTTGGCTGTCTCGTAGACCGGCACGCTCGGCCAATCGACGGAGGCCGCGGCGAGCGCGTCGCGGTAGCCGGCGAGCCGATCGCGCGTCACGGCATGACGGGCCTGCGCCATCCGCGTAGCATCGACCGAGCCGAACCGCCCGTCGGGGGCAAGCTCGAGGCTCAGGACGGCAACCCGCCGGTGGCCGAGCGCCGTGAGGTGCGTGGCTGCCGCGAACGCGGCGGCGCGGTCGTCGATCCGAACCGTCGACGCACCGACCACCGGCCCCGAATCGACCGCGACGAACGGCAGGCCGCGCCGTGTCGCCAATGCCAACAGCCGCTCCGGCTCATCGTTGCAGAAGAGCACGAAGCCGTCGGCGATGGCCGTCTCCATCGACCAGCGACCGCCACCACCGGTGACGGCAGGCACGACCGCCACGCCGCTTCCGGCCACGTCGCACGCCGCGCCGATCCCGGCGAGCAGTCGCTGACAGAACGGGTCGGTCAGCACGTAGACGACGTCGGCCTCCGCCACCAGCGCGATCAGGTGCGCCTTTCCTGAGCGCAACGCCCGGCCGGCCGGCGCCGGCCCCAGGTAGCCCAGCCGCGCTGCCGCCGCCAGCACGCGCTCCCGAAGCGCCGTCGAGACCTGCTCCGGCCGGTTGAACACGTTCGAAGCGGTACCTTGCGAAACGCCGGCCGCGCGCGCCACGTCGGCCAGCCTGATCGTCATCATGATCACGTCGTTTAGCACAGATTTGAATCGATTCGAAGACTGTGGAGGCAAATGCTTGGAGGGTTTGGGCTCGATATGATATGAATCGATTCAAGTTTGCATCGGAGACCACCCCATGATGATCCCCGCCAGCTACCTGTTCCGCGATCTCGGCGTCGGCCGCGGCCCTCTCCCCCGCGCCCGCCAGCGCCGGCGATCCCGCTTCGGCGAGTCGGTGATGGCCGGCGCCGTGGGCGGCTTCGTCACCTGGCTCCTGGTGTCGCTCACCGCCGGCACCTGAACCGGTGAGCCCGAACCCGCCCTCGCCTGCCGCGACGTTGCGAGCGCCGTGGCGAAGCCGCCGAAGCGGTGTATATCGGAGCCAAAGGCGCAATCAGGGAGCGCAGCCAATGGCGACCGAAGAGTCCAGCCACAGCCGTTCGGGCACCGTCGAATCGGCGACACCGCCGCCTGGTGGGCGGCGCCGGTTCATCCAAGGTGCCGGCCTCGGGACCATCGGGGCCATCGTCGGCATGAACGTGCCGTTCGAGCGGTTCGCACCTCCCGGCCTCGTGCCCGCAGCGTTCGCGGCCGACGACCTCCTCGCCGGCAAGGACGGTCTGACTCTGCTCAACGACCGTCCGCTGAACGCGGAGACGCCAGCGCACCTGCTGGACGACCCGATCACGCCGACGGCGCGACACTTCATCCGCAACAACGGCCTGCCGCCCGACGACGTCGACCCCGACGGCTGGACCTTGACCGTCGACGGCATGGTCGACACGCCGCTGCAACTCACCATCGCCGACCTCCAGGACCAGTTCGAGGTGCTGACCCAGGCGTTGGTGATCGAGTGCGGTGGCAATGGCCGCGCCTTCTTCGATCCCCCTGCGTCCGGCAACCAGTGGACCCTGGGTGCCGTCGGCTGCGCCGAATGGACCGGCGTTCGCCTGCGCGACGTGCTGGAGCGGGCCGGCGTCCAGCCGGGCGTCGTCTACACCGCCCACGAGGGCGCGGACACGCACCTTTCGGGCGACCCGGCCAAGCTGCCGATCTCGCGCGGGCTCCCGGTCGCCAAGGCGATGACCGCGGACGTCATGATCGCCTTCGGCATGAACGGCGCGCCGTTGCACCTCATGAACGGCGCGCCCTTGCGCCTGGTCGTACCCGGATGGCCCGGCTCCTGCTCACAGAAGTGGCTGACCCGGCTCTGGCTGCGCGATCAGGTCCACGACGGCGCGAAGATGACGGGCACCTCCTACCGCGTGCCCAACCGCCCGGTGGCACCGGGCGAGGAGGTCGACGAGGCCGACTTCGAGATCATCGAGCGGATGCCGGTGAAGTCCATCATCACCTCGCCCGCCAACGACTCGGCGACCGGCGACACCATCGAGGTCCGCGGCCATGCCTGGTCCGGCGACCGGCTGGTCGAAGCGGTGGATCTCTCGATCGACTTCGGCGCGACCTGGCTGCCGACCGAACTGGACGCGCCGGTCAACACCGGCGCCTGGCAGAACTGGCGCACCAACGTCACCTTCCCGGAACCGGGTTACTACGAGATTTGGGCCCGAGCTGCCGACAATGGCGGCGACATGCAGCCCTTTGCCATCGCCTGGAACCCGAAGGGCTATCTGAACAACACCATGCAGCGGGTCGCGGTGCGCGTCTCCTGAGGCGGACGATGCGCCGTTTGCTGCTGGTGCTCACGGTTCTGGCACCTGCCGTCGCGCCCGCGGCAGCCGAGGAGTTCGGTGTCCTCTACCCGGACCAAGGCGCGGAGGAGACCTACTACACCTGCGCCGCCTGCCATTCCGAACGGCTGGTCGCCCAACAAGGTCTCACCCGCCACGCCTGGGACGAGTTGATCGACTGGATGGTCGAGGACCAGGGCATGGCGGAGCCCGACGCCGAATTGCGTACCACGATCCTCGACTACCTCAGCACCCACTACAACACCGACCGCCCGCATTTTCCGCTGCGGTGAGGTTGGCAGAACCATCGATGATCGGCGGGGTGCCGGCGGTAGCGTTCGTCGACACACGGAAAGCTAGCATCAGCTTGGTTCGGAACGGACGAGAACCCACCTACGGCCTAGCGTTCTGGATGCCGGCTCTAGTGTGATCAACGGGCCTGCCTTGCGGCTTCAAGCTGCCCCTGGAGTCCTCGCGGTAGCTTCAGCGCGTCATGACCCAGTTGACGCTCCAGGGCCGTCGATCCGCTTCGCTCTGCACGCGAAGAAGAGCCGCTGCTAGGGAGCAAGGACCGTTGCGCCGTTCGCGCCAAGATCGTCGCGTTTCCTGTGGCCCACCTCGCGCACGATGGCGCCGACCTGCATCAGCTGTTCGGCCAGGGGATTGGTCTTGCGCCAGACCATGCCGACCGTGCGGGAGGGGCTGGGCGGTGCGAACCGCGCGACCGACACGCGCGCTGAGCTCGTTTCCAACGACAACGCCACTTCGGGGATGAGCGTCAGTCCCATGCCGGCCCCGACCATTTGCACCAGGGTCGACAGAGAACTCCCTTCCATCAAATAGCGCGGCGACGCCGTCTTCATTTCGCAGAAGGAGAGCGCCTGATCGCGAAAGCAATGGCCCTCTTCCAGCAGAAGCAACCGCATCTTCCGCAGATTTTCTGGGCTCGGTATGGTTTTGTCGGCGTCCTCCAGTGGCCTTACCAACACGAAGTCTTCCTGAAACAGGGCGAATTCTTGCAGCGCTGGTTCCGATATCGGCAAAGCGACGATCGCCGCGTCGAGGCGAGACTCCAAGAGATCGTCGATCAAGGACCTCGTCACGGATTCCCGCGGTTGGATCTCGAGCGCCGGCAATCGGGCCGAAAGAGCCCTGATCACGTCGGGAAGAAGATAGGGTGCCACCGTTGGGATGACGCCAAGGCGCAGCCTGCCGGTCAGAGGCCCCTTCGTGGCACGCACGAGGTCCTGCAGTTCATCGACCTCGAGCAAGATCTTGCGGGCCCGCAACAGAAAATCCTCTCCGAGCGTCGTCAGCCGCAACTGGCGCGCAGCGCGCTCGACGAGGGGCGCGCCGAGCATCGTCTCCAATTCCTTGATCTGAAGGGACAACGCCGGTTGCGTGATCGCGCAGGCCTCGGCCGCACGGCCGAAGTGCCCATGCCGTGCCAGCGCCTCGAAGTACCTGAGGTGTTTCAGGGTCAAACCCTTCATTTGCTCCTCTTATCACCTCGGTAAGAAAATCCAATTGGAATTAATGATTTTGAGGCGCTAGACGCATCCCAAACGTAGCGGCAGGCGACGCCATTCGTCGCAAATGGAGGCTCCCATGGACGAAAACTCGGCGCGCCGTTTCGGCGGCTGCCCCATCAACCACGGTGGCAATACGTCATTGGACGAACCGGTCACCAAATGGTGGCCCAACGCTCTTCATCTCGACATCCTCCACCAGCATGGGGCTCGAACCAACCCGATGGATCGGGCGTTCAGCTACCGCCGGGCCGTGACGACGCTGGACTACGAGGGCGTCAAAGCCGACCTCCACGCCCTGATGATCGACAGTCAGGAATGGTGGCCGGCGGACTGGGGACATTACGGCGGACTGATGATCCGCCTGGCATGGCACTCTGCCGGTTCGTACCGGCTGCAGGACGGTCGCGGCGGCGCTGGATCGGGCAACATCCGCTTCGCGCCGCTGAATTCCTGGCCCGACAACGCCAGCCTCGACAAGGCCCGCCGCCTCTTGTGGCCGATCAAGAAAAAGTACGGCAACGCGTTGTCGTGGGCTGATCTCATCATCCTGGCCGGCAACGTCGCGTACGAATCGATGGGGCTTGAGACGTTCGGCTTCGGCTTTGGTCGCGAAGACATTTGGGGTCCGGAAATCGACGTCTACTGGGGTTCCGAACAGGAATGGCTGGCGCCGTCGGAGAACCGCTACGCTGATCTCGAGACTGCCTCGTCGCTGGCCAACCCGCTAGCCGCGACCCACATGGGTCTGATCTACGTCAACCCGCAAGGCGTGAACGCCATTCCGGACCCGACGAAGACCGCCGCGCACGTGCGCGAGACCTTTGCGCGGATGGCGATGAACGACGAAGAGACCGCAGCGCTGACCTGCGGCGGCCACACGGTCGGCAAGTGCCATGGCGGCGGCGCCGTCGACCAGATCGGCGCGGAGCCCGAGGCGGCTAGCGTCGAAGCCCAGGGCTTCGGCTGGGCGAACCCCGGCCAAGACGGCAAGGCCGCCCGAGCCTTTACGTCGGGCCTCGAAGGCGCCTGGACGAAAGAGCCGACGAAGTGGGACATGGGCTACTTCGACCACCTGTTCAATTACGACTGGGAATCCAGGAAGTCCGCGGCGGGTGCTTGGCAGTGGGAACCGGTGAACATGCCGGAGGAGATGAAGCCGGTCGACGCGTCCGACCCGACGATCCGCCGCAACCCGATCATGACCGATGCCGACATGGCGATGAAGGTCGACCCGATCTACAACGAGATCTGCCAGAGGTTCATCGCCGACCCGGCGTACTTCGCCGATACCTTTGCGCGTGCTTGGTTCAAGCTTACCCACCGCGACATGGGCCCGAGGGTCAACTACATCGGACCCGACGTGCCCGATGAGGACCTGATCTGGCAGGATCCGATCCCGGCCGGCAACGCCAACTACGAGGTCGCGGCGGTGAAGGCCAAGATCGCGGAGAGCGGCCTGACCGCTGCCGAGATGATCGCTACGGCCTGGGACAGCGCGCGGACCTTCCGCGGCTCGGACAAGCGCGGCGGCGCCAACGGCGCGCGTATCCGCCTCGCCCCGCAAAAGGACTGGGCCGGCAACGAGCCCGGGCGTCTGGCCAAGGTCCTCGGTGTTCTGGAGCCCATCGCGGCGGAGACCGGTGCCTCGGTCGCCGACGTGATCGTTCTGGCCGGCAATGAGGGCCTGGAACGGTCGATCGAGGCGGCTGGCTTCGACGTGGACGTGCCCTTCGCTCCCGGCCGCGGTGACGCGACCGATGCGATGACCGATGCCGCCTCCTTCGACGTGCTCGAACCGCTCGCCGATGGTTTCCGCAACTGGCAGAAAGAAACCTACGCGGTTTCGCCCGAGGAGTTGATGCTCGACCGGGCTCAGCTGTTGGGTCTGACCGCCGCCGAGATGACCGTTCTCGTGGGCGGGATGCGTGTGCTGGGCACCAACCACGGCGACTCCGAGCACGGCGTCTTCACCGACCGCGTCGGCCAACTGACGAACGACTTCTTCGTCAACCTGACCGACATGGCCTACAGCTGGCACCCGATCGCAGAGGACGGCACCTACGAGGTCCGCGACCGGAAGACCGGTGCGGTCAAATGGACGGCGACCAGCGCCGACTTGGTCTTCGGCTCCAACTCGATCCTGCGTGCCTACGCAGAGGTCTATGCCCAGGACGACAACCGAACGAAGTTCGTCCATGACTTCGTGGCGGCGTGGATCAAGGTGATGAACGCGGACCGCTTCGACCTGGCGGCTTGACGACGATCGTCCGGGCAGGTCCGCCCTGCCCGGATACCTCCACGAGCTGCTTCGACCCCTGACGATCGACGCCACAGGCAGCGCGCGAGTTCGACCGTCCGAACGTCCGTCGGGGCAGAGGGAGCCAAGCTTTTTGGGTTCCGTTCCGGCCTCGTCTTCTGGATTGGGCCGGACACCCGTCTAACGGACCGCGTCAGCAGTGTTGGCTCATCGACAAGTCCAGTCACGCGGACACGGTGTTTCGATGCCGGTTTCAAGCCGAAGGCGTCCCTACCGCCGATGGTCACCTCACCTCGATCAGGTCGGCGGCCTTTGGGGCTGGAACAGCCGACCGCGTTCGGTCCAGAAGATGACCGCCAGGGCACCGACGCTGAAAACCACGTAGCCGGTGACCAGCGGCACGACCGTGCCGTCGAAGGCTTGACCGACCAGCGTGCCGAGGATCGCGCCGACCAAGGTTTGAGCGGTGCCGACCACCGCTGAACCCGTGCCGGCGATGTGGCCGAGCGGTTCCATGGCCAGCGCGTTCATGTTCGGCGCGACGAAGCCGAAGAGGAACAAGGTCGCGGCCTGCAGCGCAACGAACAGGAAGAGTGGGTCCAGATCGAGCAACGCGAGCGCGAGATGGACCGAGCTCAGCAGCGCGCAGCCGGCCAGCCCGCCGTGGGCCAGGCGCCGAAGCCCGACCCGACGCACGTAGCGGGCATTCAGGAAGGAGGCCACGGTCAGCGCCAAGGCGATCACCGCGAACAGCACGGTGAACCAGTCGCCGACGCCATAGACGTCCTGGAGGATTTGCTGCGCCGAGGCGATGAAACCGAACAACGCCCCGAAATAGATGCCCTGTGCGAGCATGTAGCCGGCAGCAACGCGCGTCGTCAGGGCAGAGGCGAAGGCGCCGGCGACGGCCCGGAGCGACAGCGGCAACCGGTGCTCGACCGACAACGTCTCGGGCAAACGCAAGGCGACCCACAGCAACAGACCGAGGCCGCCGACGAACAGGAGCCCGAAGATCCAGCGCCAGGGCGCCACGAACAACACCAGCTGGCCGATCGAGGGAGCGAGGATCGGCACGGCCACGAAGACCATCATGGCGAGCGACATCACCCGGCCCATCTCGCGGCCGCCATAGCAGTCGCGGGCGATGGCCACGGCGATGACGCGGGTCGACGCGGCACCCAGGCCTTGAACGAAACGCGCCCAGAGCATCTCTTCGAAGCTCGATGCCATGGCCGCCACCAGGGTCGCCACGACGTACAGGGCGATGCCAGCGAGCAGCACCGGCCGGCGGCCATAGCGGTCGGTGAGCGGACCGTAGAAGAGCTGCGCCCCGCCGAACGCCACCAGATAGGCGCCCAGCACCAACTGGCGGTGATTGGGCTCGGTGACGCCCAGCGCATCGCCGATCGCCGGCAGGCCCGGCAGCATCACGTCGATGGAAAGGGCATTGAGCGCCATCAAGCCGGCGACGAGAGCGACGAACTCGACGAAACCGACGCCCGGATGCGGTTCCCGCGTCGCAGCGGCGGCGGCGTTGTCCATCCTACTCCGTCCACGACCCGGACATGGCATCCGAGCAAATGACGCTTGTCGCCGATGGCGGCACGCGCCGCCACCCCCAGTGGCGCGAAGCTGCGTCTGCCACCCGCATATAGGAATTTGGGCCTGGACGCGCTACCATCACCTCGCCAGCCGTGGTCGGACGGGGTTTGCACGTGGAGATCGCGTTCCGATTACGAAACGAACCCAGATCGGGGCTTTTCCCTGGCCTGACAGTGGGTTGGAGGCGTCGCGCGGGCCGTCGGCGCGAACGCGGTCCGGCAGCGCAGAGCTGCCCTGCCCTCGCGCATTACGGGAATTCTTGACGCGGTGCACAAGACCTGCGCACAAGGCTCGCGTCCTGCTCGCGATCGCGCGACGTGCAGCCCTTGCTGCGCTCCATCCCGAGTTCGAACCATCGAAAACACCGTCCGTTGGCCGCGCGCGCCGGGCGGTTTGCGCTCCGTGCGCCCAAGGACCCTTCTTTGACCTCATCGTTCGACGATCTCGGCCTTGCCGAGCCCCTTCGCCGCGCCTTGACCGAGGCCGGCCACACCACGCCAACGCCGATTCAAGCCCAAGCCATCCCCGCCCTGCTCCAAGGCCGGGACCTCCAAGGCGTCGCCCAGACCGGCACCGGCAAAACCGCCGCGTTCCTCTTGCCGCTGATGACCCGCCTGCTCGCCGACCCGAAGCCGACGCCGAGGCACGGCTGCCGCGCTTTGGTGCTCGCGCCGACCCGCGAACTCGCCCAACAGATCGCCGACGGCTTCCAGCTCTACGGCAAGAAGCACACGAGGCTTTTCCAAACCGTCATCGTCGGCGGCGTGCCGCAGGCGCGTCAGGCGCGCGCGATGGCCCGTGGTGTCGATCTTCTGGTCGCCACTCCCGGTCGCCTGGAAGACCTCGTCAACCAACGGCTCGTCCGCCTCGACGCCGTCGAGACCCTGATCCTCGACGAGGCCGATCGGATGCTCGACATGGGCTTCGCCCCGGCCATGGCGCGGATCGCCAAGCTGATCGGCCGCGACCGCCACACCATTCTGTTCTCGGCAACCATGCCGAAGGCCGTGGAGAAGCTGGCGGCAGAGCTGTTGCGCGATCCCGTCCGCGTCGAGATCCCGTCCGAAAGCCTCGCCGTCGAGCGGATCGAGCAGCGGGTCCACGTCGTTCCCCAGGCCGAGAAGCGGACCTTCGTCACCAGCCTGCTGGGCGATCCGGCGATGGAACGGGTGATCCTGTTCACCCGCACCAAGCATGGCGCTGACCGGGTGCAGCAGCATCTGGAGCGGGCCGGCGTCGCTGCCGAAGCGATCCATGGCAACAAGGCCCAAGGGGCGCGCCAGCGCGCGCTCAAGCGCTTCAAGTCGGGCGATGCGCGGGTGTTGGTCGCCACCGACATCGCCGCTCGCGGCCTCGACGTCCAGGGCATCACTCACGTGGTCAACTTCGATTTGCCGATGGAAGCGGAGACCTACGTCCACCGCATCGGCCGGACGGCACGGGCCGGCAGCGCCGGCGTGGCGATCTCGCTCTGCGCGCCCGGTGAGGAAAAGCAGCTCGACCAGATCCGCCGCTACGTCGCCCGGGAGACCGAGCCGGTGACGTTCCGTCGGCCGCGGCCGACGAACGTCGCCAAGCCGGCGTCGCACCGTCGCCGCAGCCCGGCCCACCATCGCCGGACCGCCTGACCGGCCGGCGCGACGCGGCGTCCGGAGGGACGTCGTCGAGGGAATTTGGGGCGCGATCCGTCGTCCTAAAGACCAGCGCCCTGGTTGGGCTGGAGCGCAGGTCGTCCGTGCCCGGACGACGGCGCGATCGCCCTCCGGCGGCACTGGCCAAGGAGATCGCCTCATGAAGACCTTCCTCGTCGCGCTCGTCGGGGTGCTGATCGGCGGCGCCATCGGCGGCTACCTCGCCTTTACCTCAGGTGCCGGTGCAGGCGCTGGCGGTGAAGTCATCACCGGCGCTCGCGCTGGCGCCTGTCTCGTCGTCGAGGCGGCCAAGGACGACGGCCTGATCGGCCCCGATCAGGTCGACGGCGTGCTCGGCGCCGCAGCCATGAAGCTCGTCGGCGGCGGCCCGGTGCCGACCGTCGCCCGGTTCGTGGACGGCGATGCCGAATGCGCGCCGATGGTCGCGCAGCTGCAGGCTGCCGTCGCGGAATCCCGAACCCAAACGCCCTGAAGCTGACGACCTGGCTGCGGCCAGTCGGCCGCCGCGCTCGCCGTCATTCGGCGAGAAAGCGGCCGACCGCTGCCAGCTCGCTCGGCCGGAGCTCGTGCCCGCCGTCGTGGTCTAGTCGCTCCACGCAAGCCCCGGCCGCCGCGTAGTGACCGATCAAAGCGTCCGTCGTGGCCGCCGGCGCGATCGCGTCGCGGCGCCCGGCGGTGACCAGAACCCGCAGACCCGCCAACGTGCCGGCAGGCTGAGGTACGTAAGGGATCAGCGGGTGCATCAGCACGAGCCGGCGCAGCGCCGCCGGTCGGCGAAACGACAGGTTGGCGAGCAGGTTGGCGCCGTTCGAGTAGCCGATGCCGACCAGGGCGGACGGCTGTAGCCCATGAAGCGCGACCGCCTCGTCCAGAAAGGCTGCCATGTCCTCGGTGCGCTTGGCCAAGTCCGCCATGTCGTAGACGCCCATGGCTCGTCGCCGGAAAAAGCGGGCCATGCCGTGCTCATCGACGTTGCCTTGCAAGCTCAACACCGTCGCGGCCGGCGCCAGATCGTCGGCGAGGCGCGCAAAACTCCGCGCATCGTCGCCGGTCCCGTGCAACATCACGAGCACCGGCGACGCTGCGCCCGCGCGGAACACGTAGTCGTAACCGCAGAGCGTCGCCATGGCTCACGCCAGCGTCGGCAAACTGCGTTCCAGCCGCGCCCGCAAGTGCTCGTGCTGCTTGGGCAGCTTGAGTTCGCTGCCCAACCGTTCGGCCGGTTCGTCGACCGTGAATCCCGGACCGTCCGTCGACACCTCGAACAGAACACCGCCCGGCGTGCGGAAGTAGATCGCCGCGAAGTAGTCGCGATCGATCACCGACGTGACCTGCATCCCCAGTCGCACGACCTGTCGCGCCACCTCAGCTTGGGTGGCGGCGTCGGGCACACTGAAAGCCACGTGGTGGACCGAACCTGCACCCGAACGCGCCGCCGCCTGGTCCGACACCACGACGTCGACATGACGCGCCGCGCCCGATTGCGACGCGAACCGGACGATGCCGTCACTCCGGCCGGTCAACACGTAGCCGAGACCGTCGGTCAGCACCGCGGCGGTGCCGTCGAGGCTCATCAGGCTCAACGTGACGCCATGGAAACCCTTGACTGCGGCGGTCGCGCCAAGTTCGCCTCCGGCCCAGCCTCGGCGCGGGTCGTCGACGGCCTCGGTCAGCGCCAGGCCGACGCCTTCGGGATCGGTGAAGACGAGACGCCGCTCGCCGAAACGAGCGTCGTCCTCGGCATCGATCCCGTGGACGGCGAGCCGTTCGCCCCATCCGTCGAGGCTGCCTTCTGGTACTGCGAAAGCGGTTTCGGACGTTTCCCCGACGCCGCGGCGTCCGCGTGCGGTGCCTTCGAACGGGAAGAACGTCATCGCGGTCCCTGGCCGACCGAGTTCGTCCCCATAGTAAAGGTGGTAGACGGACGGATCGTCGAAGTTCACCGTCTTCTTGATGAAACGAAGCCCCAGGACGTCACGGTAAAAGGCAAGATTGCCGCGGGCATCGCCGCTGATCGCCGTGACGTGATGGAGACCATTGACCGTGGCCATGATCATTCCTCCTCATTCCTCGTCTGAGATGGCGCCGACCGCCGCGGTCACAACCGGCTGGCCGCGCCCGCAGCGTTTCCAGGCCGGAAACGATCCGAGCTGTGCCGCGCGCGCCTCTGCCTGACGTCCGATGATGCAAGCCGACCTCCCGCTGACCGACATCTTGGAGTGCCTGCCCGACGCCGCCACTTTTCTCGACAGCGCGGGCCACATCGTCAGCGTCAACGAAGCGTTCCTCCACCTGACTGGCCTACCGGCGCAGATGGTCATCGCCCAGCCGATAAGCGGTTTCCTGCACGCTCCGGGCGGCGGTCTGGACCTGGAGCCGATCCGGTCGGAACTCGCCGCCCCGGGCGCCCGGCCGCTCTCGGGCGAAATCGTCGTCGGCCGCCGCGGTCGTCGGGGTCGGCGCTGTCGCTTTCGGATCGGCCGGGTCGAGCGCCAGGGCCATGGACACTACCTCGTCACCCTGCAGCGCCATGACCGCGGCCGGCCGCGCGGCGGCGGCGCGGCCCTGGTGCCCGACGGCGTGACCGGGCTGATGACCCGCGACCCCTTCGCCGATGCCGTCGAACGGGCGGTCCTCGATGCCCGCCGCGAAGGCTCGCGGCTGGCGCTGCTGTTCATCGATCTCGACCACTTCAAAGAGGTCAACGACAACTTCGGCCACGAGCGTGGCGACAGGGTCCTGGCGATCATCGCCAGCCGCTTCGCCCGGGCCGTTCGCGGCCATGACCTCTTGGCCCGCTGGGGCGGCGACGAATTCGTCTGCCTGCTGGCCATCGATGCCGACGATCGTGCCATCGTCGACGTCGCCGAGCGCTTGCTGGCAGAAGTCGCGGTGCCGATCGAACTGCCGGAGGCCACCGTGGCGGTCGGCGCGAGTATCGGCATCGCCCGCGCACCCGACGACGCGCAGAGCGGAACGGCGCTGCTGAGTGCGGCCGACCACGCGCTCTACGAGGCCAAATCCCAGGGCGGCTTCGGATGGCGCACGTTCGCGCCGGCGATGGCCGCGCGCAGCCGTGACCGGACGCGGCTGCGCGACGACCTCGGCCGGGCGATCCGCGGCGACGAGTTGCAGCTCTACTACCAACCGATGATCGATGCGGCGACGTTCGTTCCGGTCGGGGTCGAAGCGTTGCTCCGCTGGCTGCACCCGAGCCGTGGCATCGTGGGTCCCGGCGCCTTTCTGCCGTTGGCGGCGACCTCACAGGAGCGGGCGCTGCAGCTGCTCGACATCCAGATCCGGCGGGCGTTGGCCGACGGGCCGGATCTTGTCGCGATCGGCCGCCAGGTCGCGATCAATTTCGATGCGCGGCTGGTGGGCAACGACGAGGCGTTCGCCATGCTCGGCCCGCTGCAACGCGGGCTCCAGCTTCTCGGCTTGCAGTTGACGGTCGAGCTCACCGAGGCGGCATTCACCGAAACGCCTCATCGCCTGCAGGATTTCGCGACCAAGGTCCGATCGCTCGGAATCGATCTCGCCATCGATGACTTCGGCGTCGGTCAGGCGTCGCTGCTGCGGCTGCGCGAGATCAGCTTCGACGTGCTGAAGGTCGACCGCGCCTTTCTCGGCAACGTCGCCGGCAGCGAACGCGACCGCGCGATCAGCGCGTTGGCAGCGAAGATCGGCACGGAACTCGCGGCGACCAGCGTCGCCGAAGGTGTCGAAACCTCGGCGCAAGCAGCTTGGGCCTGCCGTCTCGGCTACCACGTGCTGCAAGGCTTTAGGATGGCGCGACCGATGCCGGCGACCGCGCTCGCCGCTTGGCATCAGCACTGGAAAGCCAGCGAGCGCAAGGCGCTGCGCGCCGAAATGGCGCTGGAGCCGACCCGCTGAACGGTTGCCGCGGATTGCGATCGATGTCTTTTGGCAATTGAAATCCGTGGCGAAGCGACGAGAACCGTCAAGCGCGGTTCGCAAAAGCCGAACCGGTCATGCCACGAATGGCGCCCGCGGGAGATCACGATGCCTATCGATCCGAGCCTCATCGACGAGCTCGCCAAGCGCCGCGACGAGGCGTTGGCGTCAGGCGGGCCGGATCGCGTCAAGAAACGCCACGACCGCGGCATGATGACCGCACGCGAGCGACTCGAAGCGCTGTTCACCGCCGACACCTTTCAAGAATTTGGGCTCTACGCTCAGCACACCACGCGCCATTTCGGCATGGACAAGAAGAGCCTGCCGACCGACGGGGTCTTGACCGGCGTCGGCTTCGTCGACGGCCGACCGGTAGCCTCGTTCAGCCAGGACTTCATGATCGCCGGCGGCTCGCTCGGCCGCATCCATTCGCAGAAGATCGGCGATCTGATGGATCATGCCGGCCGCGCCGGTGTACCGGTCGTCGGCTTCAAGGACAGCGGCGGTGCCCGGATCCAAGAGGGTGTCGAGAGCCTTGCCGGCTATGGCCAGGTCTTCAACCGCAACGTCCTCCTGTCGGGCGTCGTGCCCCAGATCGCGGTCATCTGCGGCAACTGCGCGGGCGGCGCGTCGTACTCGCCGGCGCTGATGGATTTCATCATCATGGTGCGGAACAGCGCCAACATGTTCATCTGCGGGCCCGAAGTGATCCGCGCCGCGACCGGTCAAGCGACGACGATGGCCGAGATCGGTTCGGCCGAAGCCCATGCTCAGAACTCCGGCAACATCCATTTCGTTGCCGAGAACGACGGTCATGCGGTCGCCATCGTTCGCGAGCTCCTGAGCTACCTGCCGTCGAACAACATGACCGACCCGCCGCACCACCTGTCGCCGGAGGTCACGCTGGCCGACGACGCGGGCATCGAAGACATCATCCCCGCCGACCCGAAGGCCAGCTACGACGTCAAAGCGGTGATCGGCCGCGTGGTCGACGAAGGTCGTTTCTTCGAGGTGCAGTCCGAGTTCGCCACCAACATCGTCGTCGGCTTCGGCCGGATCGATGGCGTGGTCGTCGGCATCATCGCCAACCAGCCGCTGATGAAGGCCGGCACCCTCGACATCGACTCCTCGGACAAGGGTGCTCGGTTCATCCGCTTCTGCAACATCTTCAACATTCCGCTGGTCACGCTGGTCGACACGCCGGGCTTCATGCCGGGCGTCTTCCAGGAAAAGCACGGCATCATCCGGCACGGCGCGAAGATGCTGTTCGCCTACGGTGCCTCGACGGTGCCGAAGCTGACGGTGATCATGCGTAAGGCCTATGGCGGCGCCTACGTCGCCATGTGCTCGAAAGACATGGGTGCTGATCTGGTGCTGGCTTGGCCCACCGCCGAGATCGCGGTCATGGGCGCCGACGGTGCGGTGAACATCCTCTACCAGCAGGAGCTGGCCGACGCCGAAGACAAGGCCCAAAAGCGCGCCGAGCTGGTCGCCGAATACCGCGCCGCCTTCGCCAACCCCTACGTGTCAGCCGGTCTGACCTTCGTCCACGACATCATCGAGCCACGGCGCACCAAGGCCGCGCTGTCGTTGGCGCTGCGCTCCCTCCTGTCGAAACGCGAGAACCGCCCGGCCAAGAAACACGGCAACATCCCGCTCTGAGCGGCCTGCCCGAAAGACCATCATGACCGAATACGTCGTTTTCAGCCTCAGCGGCTTCGGGCTGGTGATGCTCGTGCTCTCGGCACTGTGGATCACCTGCGCGTTGCTCGGGCTCATCCTGGGGCCTCGCAGCAAGCCGGCCGCGCCCAAGGTAGCCAGCCCACCTCCTGCACCGTCTCCGTCGCCGGTAGCCAAAGGCGTGCCCGCGGCCCACGTCGCAGCGATCACGGCCGCCGTCGCCGCCGTCACCGGCGGGCGAGCCCGTGTCGTCCGTGTCCTGGCGCCGGCCCACGGCACCACCGACTGGGGCCAGGCGGGCCGCCATCAGCTGATGGCCAATCGTCGTGTCCGCGGCGGCTGGGCGCCGATACCCGCCGTCAGCCAAAAGACGTCCCTCATCTCGCCTACCGGAGGCTCTCGCTCGTCATGACCCGCAGTTTCAAGATCACCGTCGACGGCACCACCTACGACGTTCAGGTCGACGAAGTGGGTGGCGGCCAGTCTGCCGCACCAGTGGCGCCGGCACTCGCGGCTCCGCCTGTTGCCGCGGCTGCAGCACCGGCTGCTCCTGCCGCCGCTCCGGCACCAGCCAGCCCCGCTCCTGCGCCAGCGGCAGCCGCCGGGGCCGGCGACATCACCAGTCCGCTCGCCGGCACGGTCGTCGAGGTTCACGTCAAGGCCGGCGACAGCGTGACCGAGGGCCAGACCGTGGTCACCCTGGAGGCCATGAAGATGAATACGGCCATCACCGCACCGCGCGCCGGCACGGTCACCTCGGTCCCGGTCAATGCCGGCATGGGCGTCGAGGAAGGCCAGCTACTCGTCGCGCTGACGTGACCGCCTTTTGAAAGTACGAGAATGGACGAGCTCTTTGCTCTCGCCTCACTGACCGGCTTCGGCCACGTCACCGTCGAAATGGTGGTGATGTGGTTCGTCATCGTCGGCCTCTTCTATCTCGCCGTCGCCAAGAACTTCGAGCCTCTGCTCCTCGTGCCGATCGCCTTCGGCGCGCTGTTGGCCAACCTGCCGACCGAAGGGGTGATCAACGAGCCGATCGGCGAAGCTGCCGGCGGCCTCTACTACTACATCAGCCAGGGGATCCACCTGGAGCTGTTCCCACCGCTGATCTTTCTCGGGGTGGGCGCGCTGACGGACTTTGGTCCGGTCATCGCCAATCCGCGCACGTTCCTGCTCGGCGCCGCGGCGCAGTTCGGGGTGTTCGCGACCTTCCTCGGCGCGATCGTGATCGGTTTCAGCCCCGAGCAAGCCGGCGCCATCGGCATCATCGGCGGCGCTGATGGCCCGACCTCGATCTTCCTCTCGAACAAGCTCGCACCCGAGCTGCTCGCACCGATCGCCGTCGCGGCCTACTCCTACATGGCGCTGGTCCCGCTCCTGCAGCCGCCGATCATGCGCGCGCTGACGACCGAAAACGAGCGCAAGATCAAGATGCGCTCGCTCCGCCAAGTCTCCAGGCTCGAGAAGCTCGCTTTCGCGCTGACCGTGACCGTGCTGGTGATCCTGCTCGTACCGGCAGCCTCGGCCCTGATCGGCATGTTGATGCTCGGCAACTTCATCCGCGAATGCGGCGTCGCCGAGCGGTTGTCGAAAGCCTCGCAGAACGAGTTGATCAACGTGGTGACGATCTTCCTCGGCACGTCGGTCGGTATCACGATGACCGGCGAGCGGTTTCTCCAGATCGAAACCCTGAGCATCCTCGCGCTCGGCGTCGTCGCCTTCGGTATCTCCACTGGGACGGGCGTGATCATGGCGAAGGTCATGAACCTGTTCCTCACCGAGAAGATCAATCCGTTGATCGGCTCTGCCGGGGTTTCGGCGGTGCCGATGGCCGCGCGGGTCAGTCAGGTCGAAGGTCAACGCGCCGACCCGTCGAACTTCCTCTTGATGCATGCGATGGGGCCGAACGTTGCCGGCGTCATCGGGACCGCGGTCGTCGCCGGGTACTTCATCGCGGTGTTCGGTGCCGGCTGACCAACCGGCGCCACCGTCGACGCCACCGCTCCTGCGGTTGGCGCCGATGGTGGCGGAGCTGGAGGGTACGAGGGGCGGCGCTTGGGCGGTGACCGCACGTGCCACAGCGCTCCAGCGCGAGGGTATCGATGTCATCGACCTCGGAGTCGGCGATCCGGATTTCGCGACGCCGCCGCCGATCGTCGAAGCACTCGAGCGATCGTTGCGCGCCGGACGGACGCACTACGCGCCGGCCGAGGGTGAACGACCCCTGCGGGAAGCGATCGCCAGCGACGCTACCCGGCGCCTCGGCTGCCCCGTCGATCCGAATGCCGTCCTGGTCTTCCCTGGGGCGCAGTGCGCGCTGTTCGCCACGCTCATGTGCCTCGTCGGACCAGGTGACGAGGTCATCCTCCTGGAGCCCGCCTACACCACCTACGAGCGCTGTGTGCTGGCGGTCGGCGCCGTGCCGGTTAGCGTCGGCCTCGACCCGGCCGACGGGTTCGCCCTCGACGTCGACCAAGTGGTCGCTGCCTTCGGCCCCCGCACCCGCGCCATCGTGGTCAACACGCCCAACAATCCGTCGGGCGCGGTCTTCGGACCGGACGCGCTGTCGGCGCTGACCGAGCACTGTGCGGCACGCGGGGTCTGGGTCGTCTCCGACGAAGTCTATGCCGCCCTGGTGTTCGAAGGACGCCACCATTCGCCTTTGGCGACCCCGGCTGGTCCAGCTTGCGCGGTGGTCGTCAACAGCCTCTCGAAGTCGCACGCGATGACCGGCTGGCGGCTCGGCTGGGCCCATGGGCCCGAACCCGTCACCAAAGCGCTGCGCTCGCTCACGTCGTCACTCCTCTACGGCACCAACCAGTTCGTCCAGGATGCTGCGGTCGTGGCGCTCACGGACGCACGCAACGAAGCCGACCACATGGCGCGACGTTTCATGTGCCGGCGCGACGCCCTGTTGGCGAGCTTGGCCGGCGCGCCAGGGGTGATCGTCCATCGCCCGAGGGGCGGCATGTTCGTGTTCGCGGACATCCACCGCACTGGCGTGACCGGCGTCGCCTTTGCCGACGCGCTGCTCGACCGGCAGCGCGTCGTCGTCGTCCCTGGCGCTGCCTTCGGTGAGGCCGCAGCATCGTGCCTACGGATCGGGTTGACGGTCGACGAGGACCGTCTGCGGGCGGCGGGGGCCCGGATCACCGAGGTGGCGCGCGACCTCGCCTCATGACCGACCGCCGCCGGCAGTTGATTGCAGACACGCAATTCACGGCCCAACCACGTCATATCTGAAGCCAACGAGATACCGGAACAGCCGTCCTGAACTTTCGCCCTGTTCGTAGCGGCGTCAGGACCCGTTTGCTCCGGTCCTTAATGAACTCTGCCGAAAAGGGGTACTTGCGCGGCCCCTATCCTCGCTTACGCCCTTGGGACGGCCGGTTGGACCCGACCAAACAACACGAGGCACCGCGGGTCCCGGCAGACAAGGAGCGCCACGATGTCGGAAGCCCAGCTTACCCCGGGGGCCGGGAACGTCCCGCCGCCCAGACCGCTGACCGAGGGCGAGGGACCCGGCGAAGCCGATCAGTTCTCTGCCGTGCGTATCGGCGCGTTGATCGGTGGCCCGGTCGTCGCGATCGCCCTACTCTTCGTAACGCCACCCGAAGGCATGCCACCCGAGGCTTGGCGCCTCGTGTCGCTGACGGCGTGGATGGTCATCTGGTGGCTGGGCGAAGCCGTGCCGATTCCGGCCACGGCGCTCCTGCCGATACCGTTCATGCCCATCTACGACATCGGCGGCATGCGTGACGTCGCCGCCAACTACGCGCACAGCCTCATCTTCCTGTTTCTCGGCGGCTTCCTGCTCGCCGCAGCCATGCAGCGCTGGGGCCTCCATCGCCGGGTGGCGCTCAGGATCGTCGCCGCCATCGGCACGACGCCGGGTCGGATCATCGGCGGGTTCATGCTCGCGACGGCGCTCCTGTCGATGTGGATCTCCAACACGGCGACGACGGTGATGATGTTCGCCGTTGCGCTTTCGGTGATCGACTTCGTCAGCCGTACCACTGACGACGACCGCATGCTCCGGAACTTCGGCGTGGCATTGATGCTGGGCGTTGCCTACAGCGCCTCGATCGGCGGCGTCGGCACGCTGATCGGCACCCCACCGAACGCACTCCTGGCGAGCTTCCTTTCCAGCAGCTACGACATCGACATCGGTTTCTTCACCTGGATGCTGTTCGGTATCCCGATCGTGTTGGTGATGCTGCCGACCGCGTGGCTGCTCCTCACCAAGGTCATTTTCCCCGCCAGCTCCGTGGATATCGGCGACGCGGGGTCGATCGTCCGCCGCGAGTTGGGTGCGCTAGGGCCGATGTCCTACGCCGAAAAGGTGGTCGGCGTCGTGTTCCTGGCAGCAGCCGCTTCTTGGATCCTCCGCAAACCCATCGCCTCCGCCACCGGTCTGCCCATCAACGACACATCGATAGCGATGTTTGCCGCCCTGGCCCTGTTCGCCTGGCCGGTCTCGATGCGCAGCAACAAGTTCGTGCTCGACTGGGCCGCAGCCCGTGACGTGCCTTGGGGTGTGCTCATCCTGTTCGGCGGTGGCCTCGCCTTGGCGGCTGCGTTCCGTACGACCGGCCTTGCCGAGTGGATCGGCACCTCGGTCGCCGGCTTCGACGTCAGCACCTGGATGCTGGTTCTGCTGGTGTCCGGCGCGATCATCTACATGACGGAGATCACCTCGAACACGGCCTCCACGGCAACGTTCCTGCCGATCCTCGGTGCCGTTGCCATCGGCCTTGGTCTCGATCCGATGATCCTGGCGATCCCCGTCGCCGTCGGCGCTTCCATGGCCTTCATGATGCCCGTCGCAACGCCGCCCAACGCCATCGTCTTCTCCTACGATCGGATGAAGTTGCGCGACATGGTGATGGCCGGCTTCTGGCTCAACATCTTCGCCATGGGTGTCACCTTCGGTGCCATGTACTTCCTGGCGCGACCGATCTTCGGTCTCTGAACGACGCAACAGGACCCTGGTTCTTGGGGCGGGTGCTTCGGCACCCGCCCCTTGCAGTCGCAGCGGCAGAGTCACCCCATCGGTGATTGGATGAAGCCTTGAACCCGCACAGGTTCCACGACGTTCGGGACCGCGCATACGCGCCTCTATCGTCTCGGAAGTACGTCCGGGGTGCACACGGCGCCCAGCGGGTCACGATCGAGCGCCTCCGAGCCAAGCTCCACGAGGCCTGCCACGTCGACCATGACATCCGGCTAGTCGACGATCGGCGTGATGCGCGGCAGTTGGCGCTTGACCTAGCGCGGCGATCCCGTTTCATCACGCGGCGACGGTGCCCCAAGGGGCCTAGAGGGAAGCCGGAACGGTCGCGACGACCGAGACCGGCGCTGCCCCCGCAACTGTGAGCGGCGAGCCTGCTGCCGACGGCCACTGGACCTGACGTCCGGGAAGGCGGCAACGAGGCGGCGACCCGCGAGCCAGGAGACCTGCCGTCGCATTGGCTCAACCCCATGCCGGGCGGGGTGCACCGGCTCTGGAGATCCGCGATGTCCTCCCGCGTGCCCGCAACCGTCGTCACCGGCTTTCTCGGTGCCGGCAAGACCAGCCTCATCCGCCACCTCGTCAGTGTGTCGCACGGCAAGCGACTGGCCTTGCTGATCAACGAGTTCGGCGACCTCGGTGTCGATCGCGACATCCTTCAGGGCTGCGGGATCGAAGGTTGCACCGACGACGACGTCATCGAGCTGGCCAACGGGTGCATCTGTTGCACCGTCGCCGATGACTTCCTGCCGGCGATGCAGACGCTGCTGGCGCGCGATCCCGCACCGGACCACATCGTCATCGAGACCTCGGGCTTGGCATTGCCCAAGCCGCTGGTCCAAGCCTTCGCCTGGCCCGACGTTCGCTCCAAGCTGACCGTCGACGGGGTGTTGGTCGTCGCCGACGGGCCGGCGATCACGGCTGGTCGCTTCGCCGCCGCGCCTGACGCCATCGCCGTGCTGCGCGAGGGCGACGCCGCGATCGACCACGAGACACCGCTCGAGGAGCTGTTCGAGGAACAGCTCGCCTGTGCCGATCTGGTCGTCGTCAACAAGGCAGACGAGCTGACGGCCGACCAGCGCCGGACGGTCGAAACGAAGGTCCGCGAACATCTCCGCCCCGGCGTGCAGCTCCTGTGGACCGGGTACGGGCGTATCGACCCACGCGCCGCGCTCGGCCTCGGCGCCAGCGCGGAGGATGACCTCGACAGCCGACACTCGCATCACGATGGCGGCGAACCGCACGATCACGACGACTTCCGCAGCTTCGTCATGCCTCTCCCGGAGGTGGTCGACCCCGCAGCCGTGGAGGGCCGCTTGCGCGCGGCCATTCGCGACTTCGACATTCTGCGGGTGAAGGGGTTCCTCGCGGTGGCGGGCAAGCCGATGCGGCACGTGGTTCAGGCCGTCGGCGCGCGGATCGAGCGCTACTACGACCGGCCGTGGCGCGTCGACGAGCAGCGCCGCGGCAGCCTCGTCGTCATCGGCCAGAGTGCAGGCGCCTTCGACCAGGCGCAGATCGAGCGCGCGGTGCTCGGGTGAACGGCGTCGCGGACCCTGGCTCGCTGCTGCTTTCGCCCTGTGTCGGAACGTGCGTGCTGGACCAACGCGCCGGCTGGTGTGTCGGCTGCGGCCGCACGGGCGACGAAATCGCCTCGTGGGGCGGCTACGAAGCCGCGGGCCGTGCCGCGGTCTGGTGTCATCTTCCGGAGCGTCTCCAGGTCGTCGGCACGGCCTACAGCCTCGCGCCCTGGACGCCGGCTTTGTTGCTGGATCGCCTTGCCGTGATCGCCAGGACCGACCGCATCACGTGGCGAACCCATCAGGCGAGCATGTGGAGCGATGCGGATGCGTCGGTATCGCGCACTGACGATCAGTTGCGCGTCGAAAGCACTTCGGGGGTGCTGTCGCTCGGCCTCCTGCCCGGGCTCAGGGCGTTCCGGCTGCCCGCCGCCAAGCTGCTGGTGCTGGCGCTACACAGCAGCAGAGTTCCGGCCGCTCAGCGGCGCGACCGGTTCGCCGTCACCAGAGCGGTTCGAGTCGTCGGCGAAGCGAACACCGCCGAGTATCAGGTTCTGGAGAGCCTGCCGACGGACTATCGCGGCATCTTGGCGATCGAGACCGAGGTGCAACATCATGTCTGACGGCGCACTCAGTCGCCGGCCACAAGCCGTTGGCCAGCCGCCTCCGCAGCCGATCGTGGCAGGCTGAACGCGAAGCAGGCACCACCCCCGGCGGCTTCCGCGCACCAGATGCGCCCGCCCACATGCTCGACGATCATCCGGCTGATGGCGAGGCCGAGACCTGTTCCCGTCGGGTTGCCGGAAGCGCTCTGACCCGACTGGAAGAAACGGTCGAAGATTCGGTCTCGGTGCTCTTCCGGGACGCCCGGTCCATTGTCGACGATCTCCACCGTCCATGCCCCGTCAACCGGGAGCACCCGCACCGCGACCCGTCCCTGGTCCGCCGGCACGAACTTCTC
>JBCBTD010000017.1:0-69831 GCA_039818825.1 Pseudomonadota bacterium | reverse complement strand
GCCAAGACGTCGGGGCCCAACCGGTCGTCGAGCAGCGCTTCGTCGCCGCCACTGACGTCGAGCCGCGGGCGGTCGAGCGCCGTCTTCGGGTCGTCGCCCCCGTCGACCAGCGCGCAGATCAGCTGGGCGACCGCGGGCAGGATGCGGCGTCCACCGCAGGCACCGAGCGCGAAACGCTGGCCGTCTCCGCGCTCGACCAGGGTCGGGCACATGTTGGAGAGTGGCTTGGCGCCGGCAGCGACGGCGTTCGGGCCACCGGGGCGCGGATCGAACCACATCATCCCGTTGTTCAACAGGAAACCGGCGTTGGGCAACGACACCTTGCTGCCGAACAACGACAGCAAGGTCTGCGTCCAGGCAACCAACATGCCGTCACGGTCGACGACGCAGAAATGCGAGGTGTTGCCGACCTCCGCGGCATGTCCCTGTTCGCGCAGCCGGCGACGGTAGGCATCGCGAAGCGCCTCTGCGACGGTGGCCAGTGTCGGTGGCGCCGCCGACGCGCCGATGTGGCCCAACGTGTCACGCAGGCTGCGGCCGGCGAACAACCCGTCCATTGCCGCGATCCGAGCGTCGCGATAGCCGAACGACACGGGCGGCGCGAAAACCGCCGCGTAGGACTCAAGATCCGAGGCGTCGAGCCAGGTCCCCGCGGCCGCAGCGTCCGCCAACCAAGTCGCAGCGAGATCGCCTCGGTAGAAGTCGGCAGGACCAGCCTCGGCGAGCCGGCGATAGCTCGCCGCGAGCGCCGGCGTTGCAAGGCGCACGTCAGAGCCGGGGTTCTCCGTAACCGGCGGCAGACCGCCAGGAAGCCAGTGGGCCGCGGCGGCAGGCTGGCGGCGTAGTTCGTGCGCCTCCGTCGCGACGATCAACGTCGTGTACCAATCCACGGGCAGGCCGGCATCTGCCAACGCGATGGCCGGGGCGACCACGTCCGCCCATGGCAGTCGGCCGTAGCGGCCATGGGCGAGACCGAGCCCGGCAACGAGCCCCGGCACAGCCACGCTGGTCGGGCCGAGGATGTTCCGATCGTCGACCACCGCCGGCCAGCCGAAGATGTCGTCGTTGACGTCGCCGCGGAGCTCGAATGCCCTCGGATCGAGACCTAGCGGTGCGCGCATCCCGGCATCGAGCGCCACGACATCGGCCTCGGGCGGCCGGATCAACGCCGCACAGCCGCCACCGAGCCCGCTCATCCAAGGTTCTGCCGCGCCCAGCGCCAACGACGTCGCCACCGCCGCGTCGACCGCGTTGCCGCCACTGCGCAGCACGTCGGCACCGGCGGCCGCCGCCCGCCGGCTCTGGGCGACGACCATGCCGCTGCTGCTCTCGACCGTCGTCGTCGCGAACACTGCCATGTCGGTCGTCTCCCAGATGAGGGGCGGGAGCGCCATCGTAGGTCCGGTGGTCAGAGCGTCCAGACGTCGATGCCGGCGTCGCGACCAGTCAGTCGCAAGGCTCCGTGGTAGGTCATGCCTGGCGTCGGCCCGCCCGAGCGTTGGACCACGGCGTCGCTGAGCACGGCCCGGACGCCGAGCGGGCGCGCGAGCTGTTCGAGGCGGCTGGCGACGTTGACGGTGTCACCCAACACCGCGAACTCCATCCGTCGCGCCGAGCCGACGTCGCCCAGCACGACCAGTCCGAGATGCAGCCCGATCGCCAGCCGCGGGCCTGCTTCGAACGCCTCCGCAACAGCGCGGACGCAAGCGACGGCGCGGGCCGCGGCGTCGTCCGCGGGTTCCGGCGTGCCGAAGGTCGCCATCAGCCCGTCGCCGATGAACTTGTCGAGCGTGCCGCCGTGCTCGAACACCAACCGCTCCAACCGGCCGTGGACGTCGCGCAGATGAGCGATCACGGCGGCGGGTGGTCGGTGCTCGGCCCAACGAGTGAAGCCGACGATGTCGACGAACAGCACGGCCGCCTCGGTCTCGCGCGGGGCCGCGAGCGGCGTGTCGCGGTCCGCGAGCTGGTCGACCATCACCGGGGCGAAGTAGCGGGCGAGATTGACACGCTCGCGCTCGAACCGCGCCTGCCGCAGCACGATCCGCCGCGAACGGATCATCGCCGCGACCAGAATCGCCGCCACGATCAGGTAGACGCCGATCTCCTGCACCCGGACGCCGATGTCGACGAAGTAAGGATCGGCAAGCTCGCGCAGTCGCTCCGCCATACCGACGTCGGCGTCGCCACCCCCAGCGTAGACGCCCGGCAGGCTCAGCACCCAAAGCACGCCGAGCGTCCACGCGACCGCCGCCATCGCCGCACCCCACGCCAGCACCAGCGGCCGATGGAGAAAGACCGTCAGGGCCAAGAGAGTGAACAGGTAGATGAAGCTGCTGTATCGGAGATTGACTGGTGCCGGATAGACCTCGGGGCTCAGCGGGTTCGGATAGACGATAGCGAACACGAGCAAGAAGGCATCGAAGGTCACGAGCGCATAGGCGTGCCACGAGCGCGACCGACCGGTGCGGAGACACCAAAGGACCACCTCGCCGCCGACCACGAAGATCAGGATGAGCGCATATACGTAGACCAAGCCCGCCGGCGGCGCGACCAAGGTCACGACGCCGGCGATCCCCAGCATCGCCCAGCGACGGGCCCTCAGGCTCAGGCGCGCGGCCGCGGCGCTCTCGTTCGCCCATGAGCGCGCGAGCCGGCCCTGCATGCGCGTCGTCACTTCGTCGGGCAGCGATCCCTCGGCCTCATGGACGTCCATGACCGATGCTTTCCAGGATGGTCACGCCGGCGCCAGCGCCCGATCCAGCGCCGCTCAGCCGCGCCGCGAGAGGGTCTTGGCGATGTGCGCCGAGACACCGTGCCCCTTGGCGTGAGCGAAACCGTCGACGTATTCGGCGATGAACACGTCACGCTCGAGCGGCACGCCATGACCATCGACGGCTTCCGCGACGATGACCGCACCTTTGAACCGCATGCGGAAGATGCCGCCCTCGTCTTCGATCTGCAGGCGCACGCCAGGGCCGACGTCCACGCTTTCCAGCGCCACCGGGCGGAGCGCGAACGGGTCCCAGGAGTTGGGTCCCTGGCGAGCGAACCTGGCGAAAACTCGGCCCGCGAACGCACGCTTCGACTTGGCGTTGGCGCGCATCGCCCGCGACGCCGGGACCGGCTCGCGCAGCCGGTGCAAGGCACGGTCGGCACTCTCGGAACGGCCGGCCGTCATCGACCTTCCCTCCGGCAGAGACGACGACGCGCCCGAGCAGCAAAAAGCGCCCGGACGCGTCGCTCGAACAGGGTCAGGCGTTGCGGTTCATACGGCTGTCCACCAGCTCTTCGACCACCGCCGGTTCGGCCAAGGTGGAGGTGTCACCAAGCTGATCGTACTCGTTCGCCGCGATCTTGCGCAGGATGCGGCGCATGATCTTGCCCGAACGGGTTTTCGGCAGACCCGGTGCCCATTGGATGAAGTCCGGTGAGGCGATCGGTCCGATCTCCTCGCGGACGTGCTTGACCAAGTCCTTGCGCAGGTCCTCGCTCGGCTCGACGCCCATCTGCAGCGTCACGTAGCAGTAGATGCCCTGGCCCTTGATGTCGTGGGGGAAGCCGACCACCGCAGCTTCGGCCACGGCCGGGTGTGCCACCAGCGAGCTCTCGACCTCGGCGGTCCCCATCCGATGCCCAGAGACGTTGATGACGTCGTCGACGCGGCCGGTGATCCAGTAATAGCCGTCCTCGTCGCGCCGCGCACCGTCGCCGGTGAAGTAGGTGTTGTTGAAGGTGCTGAAGTAGGTCTGCACGAAGCGCTCGTGATCGCCGAACACCGTGCGCATCTGGCCCGGCCAGCTGTCGAGGATGACGAGATTGCCCTCGGCCGCGCCCTCCAGCACCATGCCGTCATTGTCGACCAGGGCCGGCTTCACGCCGAAGAACGGCAAGGTCGCCGAGCCCGGCTTGAGGTCGACCGCACCCGCCAGCGGCGTGATGAGGATGCCGCCGGTTTCGGTCTGCCACCAGGTGTCGACGATCGGGCAGCGACCATCGCCGACGACCTCGTAGTACCAGCGCCACGCCTCGGGATTGATCGGCTCGCCGACCGAGCCCAAAAGCCGCAACGTCTTGCGCGACGTCTGCTTGACCGGGTCGTTGCCCTTCTGCATCAGCGCGCGAATCGCCGTCGGCGCCGTGTAGAACAGATTGACCTTGTGCTTGTCGACGACTTCCCAGAACCGCGAGATCGTCGGGTAGTTGGGCACACCCTCGAACATCAGAGTCGTCGCACCGTTGGCGAGCGGCCCGTAAACGATGTAGCTGTGGCCGGTGACCCAGCCGACGTCGGCGGTACACCAGTAAATGTCGCCGTCTTTGTAATCGAACACGTACTGGTGCGTCATCGCCGCGAACAACAGGTAGCCGCCCGTGGTGTGCAGCACGCCCTTCGGCTTGCCCGTCGAGCCCGACGTGTAGAGGATGAACAACGAGTCTTCGGCATACATCCGCGCCGGCTCGCACTCAGTGGCGGCGGCAGCGGTCAATTCGGTGGCGTCGTAGTCGCGGCCAGCGACCATCGGCACGTCGATGCCGGTGTGGCGGAACATCAGCACTTTGACGCCGGTGCCGATCTTCTCCATCGCCTTGTCGCAATTGGCCTTCATCGGCACGGCCTTGCCGCCGCGGACGCCGCCGTCGGCAGTGATGATCAAGGTCGAGCCGCAGTCGATCACCCGGTCGGAAAGGCTGTCCGGGGAGAAGCCACCGAAGACCACGGAATGGATGGCACCAATGCGGGCGCAGGCCAGCATCGCGTACGCGGCAGCCGGGATCATCGGCAGATACAACGTCACCCGGTCGCCCTTCTGGACGCCGAGATCGCGCAGCACGTTGGCGAGCTTGCACACCTGCTCGTGGAGCTGGCGGTAGGTGATGTGATCGGCAAACTCGGGGTTGTCGGCTTCCCAGATGATCGCCGTCTGGTCGCCACGTTTCTCCAGATGCCGGTCGATGCAGTTGACCGAGACGTTCAACTCGCCGTCTTCGAACCAGCGGATATGGACGTCGCCGCTGAACGAGACGTCCTTGATCTTGGTCGGGAAGTTGTACCAGTCGAGACGCCTCGCCTCATCGGCCCAAAACGCCTTCGGGTCGGCCACCGAGCGTTCGTACATCTCGTGGTACTTGGCGGAGTCGCAGTGCGCGCTAGCGGCAAACGCCGGCGGAACCGGGTATACGTCCGACATCGAGCCTCCTCCGGGGTCCATCGTTTTGCTACGCCGACCCTGTCGAGCGGACCAGCGGTTGCCGTATGGTGACCAGAGCCACGGTCGGAGACAACGGCGCGGACAGCGCCAGGCGCCCGGACATTGGTCTCGGAACTGCTCCGGAGGCCGGGGGTCGTCAGCCGTCCGCCACGCCGGTGGCTTCGAGCCACGCGCCAAAGGTCGGCCAAATGCGCTCGACCATCACCTCGACGCCGCGCGGATTGGGATGGATGCCGTCCGGCTGGTTGAGCGCGGGGTCGCCAGCCACGCCGTCGAGCAGGAAGGGATAAAAGGCGACGTCGTGATGCGCCGCGACATCCTCGAAAGCGTCGGCGAACCGACGGCCGTAATCCTCGCCGAGATTGGGCGGCGCCAGCATGCCGGCCAAGAGCACGGTGACGTCAGCCGCCGCCAACTCGGTCAGCATCGCGTCCAGATTGTCGGCCATGTCGTCGACCGGCAGGGCGCGCAGCCCGTCGTTGGCGCCGAGTGCCAGCACGACGTGGGTGGGCTGCTCAGCCAAGAGCCAGCCGAGTCGGGCGCGCCCGCCGGCGGTGGTGTCGCCGCTGACGCCGGCGTTGACGACGGCGCACGGGATGTCCTCCGCAGCAAGGCGGTCGGCCATGCGGGCCGGCCAGCTGGCCTCGTCGGGCAGCCCGAAGCCGGCCGTCAGACTGTCGCCGAGGAACGTGATCCGGCAGCTCTCGGCGGCGACGGCGCCCTGCGCGACGTCCCAACGGTTGAGGACACCAGCCGACGCCCCAAGTTGCAGGGCAAGGCATACGCAAACCGCGCGGGAAAGCATCGTGTCCCCTTTGATCGTCGTCGACTCCGTGCATCTGACGCTTAGAGCGCCAACCGGGCCGGTCAACGTGCTCCGCGGCGTCGACCTCGCCGTCGAAGCCGGAACCTCCATCGCCATCGTCGGGCCCTCCGGCTCGGGCAAGTCGAGCCTGCTCGCGGTGATCGCCGGCCTCGAACCCGCGACCGACGGGCGCGTCACCGTCGCTGATGTCGACGTTGGTGCCCTCGACGAGAACGGCCGAGCCGACTGGCGGCGTCAAAACCTCGGCATCCTGTTCCAGTCCTTCCACCTGGTGCCGACCTTGACCGCGCTCGAGAACGTGGCCGTACCGCTGGAACTCGCCGGGCGTGAAGATGCCGAAGAGCGGGCAAGGACCGGTCTGGAGCGCGTCGGTCTTGGCGCCCGGCTGGGCCATCGCCCCTCCCAGCTCTCGGGCGGCGAGCAACAACGCGTCGCCCTCGCCCGCGCCCTCGTGGCCGGCCCGAAGTTGATCCTCGCCGACGAACCGACCGGCAATCTCGACGGCGACACCGCGCGCGCGGTCGCCGATCTGCTGTTCGCCCTGCCGCGCGAGGACGGTGCGACGTTGCTCTTGATCACCCACGACCCGGCGCTGGCGGCCCGGGCCGATCGCCAGGTGCGGATGCACGACGGCCGGGTCGACCACACGCCTGCCGCCGGCCGCGAGGCCGCGGCTTGAGCGGCGCCAATCGCCCACTCGCCTGGCGTCTCGTATGGCGGGACCTCGTCGGCAGCCCCAATCTGGCGTGGATCGTCGTGGCACTCGCATTCGGCGTGGCGACCTTGGCCGCCGTGGGCACGGCACGCCAGGCGGTCCTGGAAACGCTGGAGCGCGACGCCGCCGCGCTGTTGGGTGGCGATCTCGCGATCACCGCGCCGTCGGCACCACTGACGGCGGAAGAGCGCGCCGCCGTGCTACCGGCGGGCGCTCGGACCAGCGATGCCGCGACGACGACGACCCTTGCCCGCGCGATCGACGGCGGCGACCAGACCACCATTGCGCTCAAGGCCGTCGACGACGCTTGGCCGCTCTACGGGGCGGTGTTGCTCGACCCACCGATGCCGCCGAACGAGGCTCTGCGCGACGGCGGCGTGGTGGTCGGCGCCGGCCTGCTCGAACGCCTTGGCCTGGCGATCGGTGATCCGCTGGTGATCGGTGCGGCCACGCTCACCATCCGCGCGGAGCTCGTCTCCGAGCCGGACCGCAACCGCGGTGGCTTTCAGATCGGCCCGCGTGTCGTCGTCGATCAGGACTCGTTGGCCGCCACCGGTGTCATCCAGGAAGGCAGCGTCGCGCGTTTCACCACGAGACTAGCCGTGCCCGATGCGGCGAACCGCGACGCCCTCGCGGCGGCGATCCTCCGTGACCATCCGGAAGCGCGATTCCGTGTGCAGAGCGCGTCGACCGCGCAACCGGGGCTCCGTGATTTGGTCGGGCGGCTCGCGACGTTCCTCACCCTCGCCGCCCTCGCGGCGCTGGCGACGGGCGGCCTCGGCATCGCGCTCGCCACGCGCAGCCATTTGTCGGGCAAGCTGAGGACGATCGCCACACTCCGTGCGTTGGGCGCCCGCCCCGGCTGGGTGACCCGGCTCTACGCGGCGCAGCTCGGCATCCTCGGTCTTCTGGGGATCAGCCTTGGAATGGTCCTGGGCGCAGCGTTGCCCTACCTGCTCCTGCTGCTGCCGGCCGGGCTCTTGCCCTTCGCCCTGGCACCGGAGCCTTCGGCCGCTGCCCTGGCGTCCGCTGCGGCCATCGGCGCGCTGGTTCTCGCCGTTTTCGCCTGGCTGCCGCTCGCCGCCGCTCGCCGCACGTCGCCCGCCGATCTGTTCCGCGGCGACGCCGACACCGGTGCCTCACCACCGACCGGTCGCGATCGCCTGGTCGTCGTGGCGCTCGCTGCGGCGCTGGTCGTCTTGGTGCTGGTGACGACCGATGCGCCCTGGATCGCCTTGGCGACGATCGGCGCCGTCGGTGTCGCGACGGCGCTGTTGGGCATCCTGGTTGCCGGCCTGCAACGGTCGGCGGGCAGCCTGGCCAGGCTTGCGCCGCCACGCTTGCGCCTGCCGCTGCGGGAGATCGCACGACCGGGCGGCGAGACGACACCGACGGTGATGGCGCTCGCCCTCGGGCTCGGGCTCTTGACGGTGGTCGGCCAGACCGGCCGCGTGCTCGACGCCGAGATCGGTGCGCGCCTCCCCGAGCGGCTGTTCAGCACGGTGTTCATCGACATTCAGCCGGACCAGCGCGCACCGTTCGTCACCGCCGTCGACACCGCCACTGGCGCCGAACTGGTCGAGATCGTGCCCTACATGCGCGCGCGGCTGGTGAAGATCGCCGGCGTGACCGCGCGCGACGTGGCGATCGGCGAGGACGCCGACTGGACCGTCGAGGGCGATCGCGGCCTGACCTGGAGTACCGCCCCGCCGGCCGGCGAACGACCCGTGGCTGGTGCGTGGTGGCCCGAGGACCACACAGGGCCGCTTCAGGTCGCCATCCCTGCAGACATCGCGGCAGCCTACGGTGTCGGGATCGGTGACGTGCTGACGTTCAACGTGCTCGGGCGCATGGTCGACGCCGAGATCGCCGTGCTGCGCCCGGCGCTCGATTGGGGCTCGGGCTCCCTCGCGTTCCTCTTCGTCTTCAGTCCGGGCTTCCTGGAAGCTGCACCACATAGCCACATCGCCACCGTCGACATCGCACCCGACGACCGGCCAGCGTTGATCGCGGCAGTGCGCGCAGTCGGCTCCAACGTCACGCCGATCTTCGTCGACGAGACCATCGCCGCGTTCACCGGCGTCCTCGACAAGATTCGCACGGCGGTCGCGTTCGTTGCGGGGCTGACCTTGGCGAGCGGCATCGTCGTCCTTGCGGCCGGCCTCAACGCCGTCCGCGCGCGCCAACGCTACGCCTCGGCGATCCTCAAAGCGCTCGGTGCCCGCCGCGGCGATCTGGTCAGAACCTTCCTCACGGAGCACGCCGCCACCGGAACGATCGCGGGATTCGCTGGGCTGGTACTGGGGATCGCCGGCAGCATGGTGATCGCCCAATGGGCGCTAGGGCTGCCATTCGTGTTCTCGGTCGCTTGGACCGCCGGTGTACTGGTCCTAGGCCTCGCCATCACGACGGGAACCGGGCTGCTCGGTTTGGCCAGGGTGGTTGCCCAGCCAGTGCAACCGCTGCTCCGAGCCGGCTGACGCGGGGCGCTCAGCGGCGTCGCCGCTCCAGCCAGAATGGCAGGGCGATCAGAGCCGCGGCCAGGCTGGCGACGATGGCGATGGTCAACAGCAACCCCATGCTCGCCGTCCCTCGATGCGGCGACAGCGCCAGGGTGCCGAAGGACGCGATGGTCGTCAGCGCACTCAACAGCACCGCACGGCCCGTGCTGGTCGAGCCGAAGTCCGCGGAAGCACCGCTCTCACGCCAGCGCATCACCATGTGGACGGCTGCATCGACCCCGAAGCCCAGGAGCAGTGGCAGCACCACGACGTTGGCGAAGTTGAACGAGAGATCGAACAAGCTCACCGCACCGAGCGTGAGGCCCGCGGCGATGGCGAGCGTGCCGAGCACGGCCACGACGTCCGCCGTCCGCCGCAACACGATGGCGACGATCAAGCCGACCGCGACGAACGCCAACGCCGTCGCCTGCACCATCGCCCGGGCAACCAACTCCGTGGCGCCGGTCATCTGCACGACATCGCCGGCCGCGGTGGGCTCGACCGCAAGCAACGCCCGGACGAAATGCTCGCGCTGGTCCTGCGCCAACAGCGGTGTCGCCGGGAACACCTGGAGCCGGTATCGCCCGTCGCCAGCGACGTAGCGCTCGACCAGCGCTGGCGGCAGCGCAGCGCTGTCTACCGGTTCGGCCTGCAGGAGGGCCGCCAAGCGCTGCAGTGCCGGCGCCCAACGTGCGAACCACGCCTCGCCGATCGCAGCGGCGCTGTCCGGCTGGACACTGAGATGCGCGGCGAGGGCACCGGCCGCCGCAGCCGCCGTCACCGACGGTGCCGCCGCCTCCAGCTCGTGCAACGCCACGATCAACGCCTCGGCATCGACCGGAGTCGGCTCTTGATAGTCGGGGACGGCCACGAACAGGCTAGCATCGTCGATCAGTGCCAGTTTCGCTGCCATCTCGTCCGGAACGAACGAACGAACGTCGACGATGCTGCCGACCTCGGGAATGGCCGCCAAGCGTGCTTCGGCCACCGCCGCGGCTTCGGCGTCCTCGACCAAGAGTTCGGCGATGTAAGGGCTGGCGCCCGGATCGCCCAAGAGCTCACGGAATGCGAGGACCGACGGGGCCGCCTGGGCGCGAAGAGCGAGCGGATCACCATCGAAGCGGACGGAGCCGATCCCGACGAAGCCGAACGTCGCGAAGCCGACCAGTGCGAGCGTGAGGGCCAAGCGCAAGGTCCGCGGCAGCACCGGCAGCGTCAGCCTTGGTAACGGCCGCCGGCCACCGATCAGCGTCAGGAGCGCCGGTAAGAAGGTCAATGCCAGCGCCAAGGCGATCAGCATGCCGAACCCGGCGATCAGGCCGAGCTGCGCGAGGCCGATATAGGCGGTCGGCGCGAAGGCGAAGAACGCCGCCGCGGTCGTCGGGCCGCAGAGCAGGAGCGCCGTGCCGGCAGCGCCCGTGCCCTCCGCCACCGCGGCATGCCAGCCGGCCGCCGTGCCATCGCTCGCTTCCTGGACACGCAGTGCCACGTGGATGGCGAAGTCGACGCCGAGGCCGATGAACAGTACGGCGAACGCCACCGAGATCATGGTGAACGTGCCGACCGTCAGGAGGGCGACTGCGGCCGTGAACACGAGCCCGACGATCAGCGTCGCCAACACGGCGAAGATCGTCCCGACCGACCGTAACCCGACGGCCAAGATCACGGTGACGAGCGCGAGCGATAGCAGTCCGGCCATCGACGCACCGATCTTGACGGTCTCGAGCTCCTCCGCACGGAGCGCAACCGAGCCGGTGAGCGCTATGTCCAGGCCGGCGACGTCCTGCTCGAGCGCGGCGGCGAGACGCCGGGTGGCCGCGAGCGCCTCGGCGCTGGGCATGATCCGGGTCCGGTCGAGCACCGGCGAAACCTGCAGGATCACCGGACCGACGGCCGCGTCGTCCGCCAGGAGATCGAGCCAGCCGAGCGTCGTCGGCGCGCCCGCGGCGGCGGCTTCCAAGGAGGGGACCAGGGCGTCGATCGCCGCGGCGACGGCCTCGCGTTGTGGGTCGTCGGGCGGCAACTCCGCCATCGCGTTGGCGAGCAAATCGATCAGCGTGGTCGGGTTGGCGTCGACGGCGAGTTGGCTCAGGAGCGGCGTCATCTCGGCCAGCCGGTCGAGCGTTGCCTCGACCTCGTCGACGTCCGAGTAGAGCAGCGCGTTGCGTGCGAAGAACGGATCGATCGCCGGTGCCCAGACCGCCGCAACCAACCCCGGCTGCTCAGCCAGCGTGTCGCGAAGCGTGCGCGCGGCGAACAGTCGGTCGTCGAGCGTGGCGCCGCGGATCACCAAGACGAGCTGATTGGCGGCATCGGGGAAGGCCGCCGTCAGGTCGAGTTGGCGGGCGCGAAAGGGGGCGTCGCGATCGATCAGATCGTCGAGGTCGCTGTCGATCCGGAAGCGATCGACGGTGAAGGCGCCGGCGAGTACCGCCAGCATCAGTGTGGTGACGATCACGGTGACCGCGTGGCCAGCGCACCACCCGGCCAGGCGCGTCACCAGGGCGCGGACACCGGACGCCGCCCTGGTCAACGGCCGACGGCCGCGAGCAGAGGCACCGCCGTGTGACGCTGCCAAACGACGATCCCGGGCACGCCGAGCAGCAGCTCGCGGACCCGCTTGACCAGCGACAAGGAGAGCGCCGCGTCGGGGGGCAAGCCGACCAGTCCGCCAAGCAGCACCATCCCGCCTTCCTGAACACCCAAGGCACCCGGAACCATGAATGCGGCGGCGCGGATGGCGTTGACGAGGCCTTCCAAGACGAGCGCGTCGACCAGGGACAGCGGATGACCGATGAGCGCCGCAGCAACCCAGATCTCCAACGTGCCGGCGAGCCACGCGAGGAGATGCAGGCCTACGGAACGGCCGAACGGCCGGCGCCGGTGGTACAGACGATGGACCGCCCGGTCCATCGCTAGGGCATAGGCGGCCGTCATCCCCAGGCCCTGACCGATCATCGCCTCGAGCGCGCCGGTCACCCGGCCGAACAAGCCGCTTCGCTGAGCCAGATAGAACCCGCCGACGAGCAAGGCGAACCCCAACAACGCCGGGATCACCGTGTAGGCGAAACCGTCGCTGCTGTACGCGAGCATCAAGGCACCGAGCGCAATCGCCGCGAACACGGTCTGTGCGATCACCTCGGCAGTCAGGTCGACCACCACGCCGCCCATCGCCTTGGGTCCGGAAACCCCACTCTGCGCATGCAGGTGTCCACGGAGGACGACGCCGCCGACCTGCGCAACCGGGAGGAGTGTGTTGACCGACTCGCTGTACCAGCGATAGGCGAGCAGCGTGGTGAACGGGCGATCGATGGACCGCGGCAGGATCGCGCGCCAAGCCACGGTGCGCAACGCCATCGGCACCAACCTCAGCGCGCAGATGACCGTGAGGCCCCAGCCGGCGCTGGCCACGCCATGCGCGATGTCAGCGGCGCCGTAGTGCACGATCAAACCGACGAACAGGGCGAGCGCCATCACCCAGAGACCGCGCAGCCACAGCTTCAAGCCACGGCTGCCCGCGGTGTCGTTTGGCTGGCGCTTGAGCCATGGGTCCGCATCACGTCGGCCAAAACGAGCCGCCGCAAGGTCACCTCGTCGAAAGGCATGACCTCGGTCCGGTAACGCTCCGGGAGCGCGTCGTTGAACCGAGCCTCCGGCAACCGGTCGACATTGGGAAACGACAAGGACGTGGCCTCGGTCACCAGAGTGTGGACGTAGATCACCTCGGCCTGCTCCGGCAGGTCCAGCCGGACGAAGTAGCGATCGTCCAAGGTGCCGAAAGCAGCGCGGCCGACTGCACCGCGGGTCATCTCGTCGAGGAGCAGCGGTCTGAACCGTTCACGGCCGAGCGCCAACAGTGGCTGCAGCGTCGTCGTAACGCTTCGCGGCGTCACAACGACGAAAGTCGACGCGACGATCGCAGCCCCCGTCCCAGTAAGCCCAAATTCACGCACACTTGGCGGATGATCCCGGTGCGGATCGCGCGGTCAGGTCGAGGTAGCGTCGGGCGGCACGGGTCGGCGCTCTCCATCAACCAGCAGCGTCAGCCGCCGCTGCGGCCCGCCTGAACGCCTTGCTGGTAAGCGCGCTCTTCCGATTGCTTGTGCCGATCCCAGAGATAGCCGCCGGCGAGCCCCGCCGCCGCGCCGATGCCGGCACCAAGCGCTGCATCGCCAGCGAGGGCACCGATGAGCGCGCCGCCGGCGGCGCCGCCGGTCGCGCCCGTCAACACCCGTTGTTCGGTGTCGCTCAAACCGGCGCAGCCGGTCGTCAACACGAGGCCGAGAACGGCGGCACCTGCTATGCTCTGTCTCACGATCTTGCTCTCCACCCCTGGGTTTCCCGCGGTCACTGGCAAGGATACTCGGCTTCGAGGAATTTGGCCAAAGCCGTGGGGCCGACGTCGGTGCGCACGTCCGGGTTGCTCTGAGCGAAGGCGAGGAACGCGGCGATGGCGTCGTTGCGTGACGGTACCGGGTCGGGCAGGCAGAAGAACGAACCGCTCCCCTGCACGAACAACGCCAACGCATATTGCGCAACGCCGCTGACGTAGCCGTGGCACATGTGGATCGCCGGAACGTACAGCTCGTCACCGGCCTGCACCGAGCAAAGCTCCACGAGGTCCTGGCCCGTCTCGATCCGGAAGTCTTCCGGGTCCGTCTGCGCCAATGCGGCGGTTGCGACGAAGGTCGCGGCCAGCCCCATCACCATCGATCTCATCAGTCGTCGCACGCGTCGTCCTCCCCCGATCGATCCGGGCCAAATGAACCAGACGGCATCCCGCCGGCTGTCCCAACGGCGGAAACGGGTCGACGCCACTTGTAGGCGGCAGACAGCGGCAGCCGCAAGCCTGCCGATGAACGGCGATGCACCGTTCGAGTTCATCCGTGTCCGCCCTCACCTGACAACGCGAGTCGTCGTCGTGCAGCTACGTACTCGCGGCGCAGGCGATCGACGAGCGTCGCGGTCGTCACCACCCGATCGACCACGCCGATCCCCTGGCCCGCGCTCCAGACGTCGCGCCAGGGTTTGGCGCCGTCGCCCTCGGTCAGGCCGGCGCCGAAGTCCATCGATCGGGTGGGCCGAGTGTCCGGGTCCAAGCCGTGTGCGCGAACCGACGCACGCAGGTAGTTCGCGGCCACCCCGGAAAACGCCGCCGTGTAGACGACGTCCGCGGCCGCGCCGTCGACGATCATCTGTCGGTAGGCGGGAGCCGCCCGCGCTTCCTCGGTGGCGATGAACGCCGAGCCGACATAGGCGAGGTCGGCACCGGCCGCCTCGGCGGCGAGCACCGCGTCGCCGCTGGCGATGGCGCCAGCCAGCAGCAACGGACCGTCGAACCAGCGGCGTACGTCCTGGAGGAGCGCGAACGGCGACAAGGTGCCGGCATGACCGCCGGCACCGGTGGCGACGGCGATGAGCCCATGGGCACCCTTGTCGATGGCCTTGCGGGCGAAGCCATCGTCGATGACGTCGTGCAGCACCAGTGCGCCGGCCGCGCGGGCCCGGTCGTTGAGCGCCGGACGTGCGCCGAGCGACGTGACCAGGATCGGCACGCGCCAGGCGAGACACGTCTCCAGATCCTCGTCGAGCCGCGGGTTGGTCGCGTGGACGATCAGGTTGACCGCGAAGGGTGCTGCCGGACGCTGAGGATGGGCGCTGTCCCACGCCGCCAATGCGGCGGTGATGCGTTCGAGCCACTCTGCCAAAGCCGCCTGCGGCCGCGCGTTGAGCGCCGGAAACGCGCCGACGATGCCCGCGGTGCATTGGGCGATGACCAGCTCGGGGCCCGAGACGAGAAACATCGGTGCGCCAACGACCGGCAGCCGCAAACCGGCCAGAAGCGGCGGCAAGCTCACCTTGGCCGCCCCCGGTCGTCAGCCTCAGTCCGGCTCGACGTCGAGCCCGTAGTGCGCACGGATCACCTCCCAAGCGGCGTCGGCACTGTCGACCATGGTGAAGGAGCGGGCGTCCTTCGGCGCGATCAACCCGGCGTCCACCAGCGCCTCGACGTTGAGCACCCGCGACCAGAACGTACGATCGAAGAGCACGACCGGCACCGCCGTCATCTTGCCGGTTTGGATCAAGGTCAGCGTCTCGAACAGTTCGTCGAGTGTGCCGAACCCGCCCGGAAAACAAATCACGGCACGGGCTCGCAACAGCAGATGCATCTTGCGGATCGCGAAATAGTGGAAGCGGAAGCAAAGCTCCGGCGTGACGTAGGGATTGGGGTGCTGTTCGTGCGGCAGCACGACGTTGAAGCCGATGCTCTTGGCGCCGACGTCGGCGGCACCCTGGTTGGCGGCGGCCATGACCCCGCCGCCGCCGCCGGTAACGACCACGAACTCGGCCGGACCATCGCGCCCCTGGCCATAGCGCGACACCAGGCGTGCGAGCCGGCGCGCCTCGGCAAGTGCCTGATCGAGGTCGATGCCTCCACGAATCCCGCCCGACGTCCGCGCACTACCGAAAATGACGACCGTGGAGTTGATGCCGTGCTCGGCCAGCGCCAGCTCCGGCTTGAGCAGCTCGAGCTGCAGGCGCACCGGGCGGAGTTCGTCCCGCAACAAGAAGTCGGTGTCGGCGAACGCCAAACGGTACGCGGCAGATCGGCTCTGGGGCGCGGCGTCGGCTTCCGCTTGGCGCGCGTCCTCGCCAGCCGTCTGGAACACCGGTTCGTGGGGATCCTTCGAGGTCACGTCATGCTCCAGGGCCACGGGACGCGGCCCGGTGTCGGGCGGCCAAGCGGTGTCGGTCCGCGCATGTGCCTCCGTGGCCAGGGCGATGGCAAGGGCGATGGCAAGCGGGCGCAGCTCGACGTCCACCACGCCACCCCTCTAGGCAGATGCGCTCGCGCCTTCTACGTCCGAGCGACGTTTCCCCATTCGTCGGCTTGCGAGGACGCTTTCATGCAGGATGCCACCCGGCTCGTCACCGGCGGCCGCGACCACCCGGACGAACCCCATCTCGTCAACCCCGCGGTGTGCCGGGGGTCCACCGTCCTGTTTCCGACGCTCCATGATCTGGAGAACCGACAGCCGCGCGGGCAGATGAGCTACGGGCGAAACGGTACGCCTACGACCTTCGCACTGGAGCGTGCCTTCGCCGAGCTCGAGGGCGCCGATGGCTGCGCCGTCGCCGCGAGCGGCAAAGCCGCGGTGGTCATCGCCCTCACGGCGCTGGTCAAGGCCGGCGACCACATTCTGGTGACCGACAATGCCTACAGCCCGACTCGCGCCTATTGCGATCGGGTGCTCAGCCGGTTCGGCGTCGAGACGACCTACTTCGACCCGACCGTCGGCGGCGAGATCGCCCGGTCGTTTCGGCCGAATACCCGGTTGGTGATGACCGAGAGCCCGGGGTCGCAGACCTTCGAGGTCCAGGACGTGCCGGCCATCGCGGCCGCGGCCAAAGCGGCCGGTGCCTTGACCCTGCTCGACAACACCTGGGCAACGCCCTTGTTCTTCCGCCCGTACGACCACGGTGTCGACGTCACCATCCACGCCGCCACGAAGTACGTGGTCGGCCACTCCGACGCGATGATGGGGCTGATCACCTGGAAGGGCGAGGTCGGCGCGCGCGTCGAAGCCGGCGTACTCGACTTCGGTGCGCCGGCTGGCCCGGACGACTGCTATCTGGCGCTGCGCGGCCTCCGGACGATGAGCGTGCGGCTGCGCCAGCACGAAGCGGCGGCGCTGGAGATCGCCCGGTGGCTGGAGCAGCGCCCGGAGGTCGTTCGGGTCTTGCACCCGGCCTTGCCGTCCTGTCCGGGTCACGAGCTTTTCCGCCGCGACTTCAAGGGCAGCTCGGGGCTGTTCTCCGTCGTCGTTCAACCGACCGACAAGGCCGCGATCGCCGCGATGCTCGATCACATGGAGCTGTTCGGCATGGGGTTCAGCTGGGGCGGATACGAGAGTTTGATGATCCCGGCACAACCGAAACGCACCGCCGTGCCCTGGACCGAGCCCGGCAGCATCCTGCGGCTGCACATCGGCCTCGAAGCCGTCGACGACCTGATCCGGGACTTGGAAGCCGGCTTCGCGCGGTTCCGGGCCGCGGCCTGAACGCCAGGCGGGCTCAGCCGCCGGTCTTGTGCGCGGCGATCAGAAACTCACGGTTGCCCTTCGGGCCCAGAACCGGGCTCGCGTCGACGCCTCGGACCGCCCAGCCGAGCGTCGGCAACCACGCAGCGGCCTCCTGGCAGACCGCCTCGTGGAGTTCCGGATCGCGGACGACGCCGCCTCTGCCGACCTGCTCGCGGGCGACCTCGAACTGCGGCTTGATCAACGCGACCAGGAATGCGCCCGGGACGGCACAGGCGAGTGCAGCCGGCAGCACCTGGCGCAAGCCGATGAAGCTGGCATCACAGACGACGGCGCCGATGGGCCCGGCGATGGTCGTGCGATCGATGTGGCGGGCGTTGGTCCGCTCCATTACCACGACTCGCGGATCGCCGCGTAGCTTGGCGTCGAGCTGGCCATAACCAACGTCGACCGCGTACACGTGATTGGCGCCGCGAGCGAGCAGCACCTCGGTGAAGCCGCCAGTCGACGCGCCGACGTCGATGGCGGCTCGCCCGCTTGGGTCGAGCCCGAAATGGTCGAGCCCGTGCAAGAGCTTCAGTGCGCCGCGCGAGACCCAGTCCGGCCGGCGGCTGCGGAGTAGGAGCGACGTGTCCGGCGGCACCGTCGTGCCCGGCTTGTCCAAGCGGCGTTCGCCCACGAACACCTCGCCCGCCAACACCCGAGCCCGCGCCTCCTGGAGATGCCGGGCCAGACCCTGTGCGACCAGCAGCTCGTCGACCCGGGTGCGCTTCAACGCGCGGCGTCGACGATCGCCCGCGCGCGCACACCGACTTCGGCCGCCGATCGCCCCGGGCTGTAGAGCCAACTCCCGAACCCGGCGCCGGCGGCCCCGGCGTTCAGATACTCAGCGAGATTGTCGGCAGTGATGCCACCGACCACCAGGAGCGGCCAGGAACGGGGCAGAACGGCTTTCAGCGCCTTGAGGCCCGCAAGGCCCAGTATTTCGGTCGGGAACAGCTTCAACGCGTCGGCACCAGCGCGGTGCGCGGCGAACGCCTCGGTCGCGGTGAACGCACCCGGAACGCTCAGCAGCCCGGCACGCTTGGCCGCGCCGATGACGCTGGGCGCGGTGTCCGGCGACACACACAAGCTGGCGCCGGTGGCCGCCAAGGTGGCGACCTGGGCTTCCTCCAGCACCGTGCCGGCGCCGATGATCGCCCGCGCGCCGAACGCCCGCTGCAAACGTTCGATCGAGACGAACGGCTCGGGCGAGTTCAGCGGCACCTCGATGATCGTGATCCCGGCGTCGACCAACGCTTCGCCGACCGGCAGCGCCTCCTCCGGCGCAACTCCGCGCAAAATAGCCACCAACGGCCGCTCGCCGAGCGCCCTCACGTCAACGATCCTGCAGCGGCGGCGAGGCGCATCAGCCCCCGCCTGACCAGAGGTTCGCCCGGACGAACGTCAGGTCGTGGCCGCTGCAGCGCAGCGAACGCCGCCACGTAGCGTTCGACGACCGTGCCATCGCCAACCAGGCAAACGGAGGTGTCGCCAGGCACCAGGGCCAGCTCCGCGCCGAGCAACAGGCCCGACAGTCGCCCCTTCAGCGCCGAGGCTGGCGTCGCCCGTAGGAGACCGGAGGCTCGGAGACCGAACAATGCTGCCACCAACTCACCCGCGGCCAGGCCGCTGCCGTCTCGGACGCCATCGGCAAACGCAGCCTCGTCGAGCCCGTCGTCGGCGGCGAAACTCGCGCGGAGGATCGAGTGTTCACCCAGCACCGCGAACAGCTCGCCCGTCGGTACGGTACGGAAGCGGCGGATGGCACCGCCATCCAGCGTTGCGTGCTTGGTGTGGGTACCGGGCATGAGGACGAACGCGCTCGCGGCCGGGTCCAACTGGTCGACGAGGCCGAGAAGCTTGGTCTCCTCGCCGCGCATGACGTCCGGGGGATCGGTCTGCGCCACCCCAGCGACGATCGCCAGCTCACGGCCCTCGGGACTGCGCACCCGAACCAACGGCCCAGCGAGCTCGGTCAGCACCGTCGGCGCCTCGACATAGGTCGCTTCGGTCCACCCCTGCCGCGCGCCGACCATGCCGCAGGCGATGGCAGGCAACCTTGGCCACCCCGCCAGCAACGCGTCGAACGCACGCCCGAACGCGTCGTGCTGTCCGACCAACCGCCCCATGCCGGCGTCGGAGCGACGCTGATCCAGCAACTCGCCGGACGCGTCCATCAGCCAGGCGCGGACGTGCGTCGTGCCCCAATCGACGGCAATCAGCCGCGCTTCACCCATCGCCCCCCTCGATCCGTCCATCGCTCTCACGAGCGCCGCCTATTGTCCGAGCCAGCCACTCTAGCCCGTGTCAAGCGGCGATGGCCCGCTCCACGAAGTCCAGCCGATCCTGACCCCAGAACAACTCGCCGCGAAAAACGAAGCTCGGCGCGCCGAACACACCACGCCCCACGGCCTGAGCGCTCTCGTTCGCCCGAACGGTCGCCATCGTCGGCGCGCGCGGCTGGAGCACCTCCAGATCGAAACCCTGCTCTTCGACGATGGCCGCGCGGGTGTCGGCATCGGCGATGTCCCGTTCCTCTTGCCAAATGGCCGCCATGAACGCGCGGCTCAGCGTCCAGACGTCGAGCCCCAACTCGCGCGCGACGAGGACGAGGTGGGTGGCCTCGTCGTCGACCACTGGAAAGAACCGCGGCTCGAGGTTGAGCTGGAGGCACAGATGCGCCCGCCAACGACGGAGCTCGACCAGCCGGTAGGCCTGCCGCGCTGGTGCGCGCTGCTTCAGCGGCAATCCGCCCGTCTGGGCAAACACCTTCGAGAAATCGACGGGGTAGTAGTGAACGGCAAGGCCATGGCGATCGACCAACGCGCCGAGGCGATCCCAGGCCAAGAAGCTCCAGGTCGAACTCAGGGTATAGTATACGTCCAGTCGATCGCTCATCGGCGCTTCTCCCGTTCGTTCACCGGCCCCGGTTTCAGCTACGCTGGAACAGGCCACCGGCGGCGTTCTTGCCGATGCTGGTGATGGTGGTCCAGGCGGGCCCCGGGAAGTGGTGCAGCGCGCCGACGACGTCGTCGAACGCAGCGACCGTCGCGTCGACGTCCGCCTCGTCGATCACCAGCGGCGGGATCAGCTTGATGATGTCGACACCCGGTCCGGCCACCTGAGTCAGCATGTGGTGCTTCTCGAACAACGGAATGATCACCGCCTGGCAGAACAAACCGTCGTTGATGCCGTGCGCCAGCTTCCAGGCAGCCTTCAACTTGAGCGATCGCGGCGGGCCGAACTCCATGCCGAGCATCAGGCCCCGCCAGCGGACGTCGTGCACGAACTCGTGGCGCGCCTGGAGCGCGTGAAGCCCAGCACCGAGACGATCGCCCAGGCTCGCGGCACGCACACAAAGCCGCTCGTCCTCGATGACGTCCAACGCCGCGAGGCCCGCAGTCATGGCCAAGCCGCCCTGGCCGAAGGTCGACGAATGGACGACGGCCCGGTCGAGGGTCGAGAACACCCTGTCGTAGATCGCCTTGCGAAACAAAACCGCCCCGACCGGGACGTAGCCGCCGGAGAGTGCTTTCGACAGCACGACCATGTCGGGATCGACGTCGCCGTCGTGCTCGAACGCGAACATCCGCCCGGTCCGGCCAAGCCCGGTCTGCACCTCGTCGACGACGAACAACGCACCATGCTGCCGGCACAAGCGCGCCGCCTCGCGCAGGTAGCCCGCCGCGGGGATCGCGACGCGCTTGCCTTGGATCGGCTCGACGACGAACGCGGCGACGTCACCGGCGCCGAGGGCGCGCTCGAGCGCCGCCAGGTCGTCGAACGGGATCTTCCGGGTGTGGGGGATCAGCGGGGTGAAGCCGTCGCGGAACTGCTCGGTGCCGTTGAGCGCCAAGGCGCCGGTGGAGAGACCGTGGAACGCGGAGGATGCGAACAGGATGGCGGGCTTGCCGGTCGCAGCATGGGCGAACTTGATGGCTGTCTCGACGCCTTCATGGCCACTGCTGGTGAAGTAGACCCGTTCCAACCGGTCGTCGAGCAGCCGCTTGAGCCGGGCCGCGAGCACGCCAGAGACCGCAGGCGCCTCGAGCTGAACCAGCATGGCCGGATCGTCGGCCATGTAGCGGACGAGCGCCTCTCGCACCCGGTGGTGGTTGCGCCCCACGTTGAAGACGCCGTAGCCGGCCAACAGGTCCAAGAAGCGCTCACCCTGGGCGTCCCACAGATAGGCGCCCTTCGCTCGCACCCAGGTCCGATCGAAGCCGATAAGCTTGAGAACCTGGGCGAAGCGCGGGTTGATGTGGGCACCGTGCAAGGCGTGCACGTCCACGGTCGCATCGGTCGCCGGCGGCCGTGTCGTCGCCAAACCGATTTCATCCATGTCCGCTCTCACCCGTCGCCCATGCGGGCACGCTGTAGCCCCAACGCCCCATCGGCTCCGCCAACGCTGCCTCGAACCGCGCCAAACCGGCTTGGCCAACGGCATAGCGCCGCGGTCGATGCTTCGCCAGCGTGCCGAGGTAGCGCTCGAACCGCGGGCGGTCCTGCTCGAAGCCTGGCTCGCCAAGGTGATCGTAGAGCTGGGCCAACTCGCGCAAGGGGTCGGCTGCGAGTGCCTCGTGGCGGACGTCGACGACCGTGCCAGCGGGTAACGCAGCGATGTCGGCCGCGGCGCGGCGGTCCATTTCGGCGTAGACCGCCAGCGTGATCCGGGCGAGATCGAGCCGCGGCGCCGGCTCCAGGCTCAGCATCGACAGCAACGAAGCGTGGAACGCCGCCGTCGAAGCGACGACGTCGTACGGGTTGCGCAAACAGCGCACGAACCGCGCCTCCGGCCAATGACGGGCCAAGGCTGCCATCCGCCCCGTGTAGACGGGGTTCTTGATCAACGGTCGGGCGTCGGGCCGCTCCACGACCAGTCGAGCGTAGAGGTCGTCGACCCGCGCCAGCCAGCGCGCCTCGTCAGCGCCGGTGGGGAAGGCTCCCCTCAGCAAGGTCGCCTCGAACCGCTGCGGCAGATAGTAGGCGTGGTAGTAAGAGGGTGCACCGAGGCTCGCCAAGGCGATTTCGTCTTCCTGCGGCGAATCGATGGTGACGGCAACCTGGTCGACACCGCGATCGGCGGGAAGCAGCCGGGCGAGCAACGGTTGCAGCGGCCGCCCGAGCAGCAGTCGTTCGGCCGGCAAACCAACGGCGATCGGGTTGAGGAACGAGAACCGCGGCGCTTGCGACAGAAGGTTGTGAAGATGCGTCGTACCGCTTCGCCAGTGGCCGACGACGAACAGCGGTGCCGGCAGATCGCGCGGACGACGGAGCCCGAGCCACGCGGTCTCGGCAAGCGTCACGGGGCTCCGTGCGAGTGCCAGGCCCGCGAACGCCGCCAGCTTCGGCCAAGCTCGGCGTCCGGCGACGCCCGCGCTACGCAGCAACTGGACCAAGCCACCGGCGGTGGCGCCGGCCAGCGGGTGGGCCGCCAAACTCACGGGCGAAGCGCTTCGGTGCGCTCGCCGAGTGCTTCGAGCAGCCCATCGGAACCGCCCGCGTCCAACAAGCTGCGGAACTCGCTGCGACGGCGGGCAAGCTCATTCAGGCCGCCGCCGACGATCACGTTGATGATGTGCGGACCGTCACCCACGTCATGCACCAAGTACTCGAAGCGCACCGGTTCGCCGCCCGGCCGGTCCAGACGTGCATCCACCCAGCTCCGTCCGTCGTCAGCCGGCCGAACCGCTTCGACGGTGAACGCCAGACCGGCGGGGTCGGCAAAGTTCCTGGCGTAGGAGGCGGCCGAGTAGCGGGCGAACGCCGTCTCGACCGCCTCTCGGGTGGCCGGGCCGAACTCGGTCCACGCTGCGCCGACGGCGGCCCGGCTCATCGTGGCGAAGTCGAAGCTCGCCTCGACGACCGGCAACAGCCGGTCGAAGCGCTCGTCGAAGGTGGCACCGCCTTCGAGCAGCGCCTCATGCAGCCGTTCGACCGGGTCTTCGATCGCTGCGACAGCACTGGCGACGGTCACCAGCAGCGCCACACCGACGGCCGCTCCGAGGATGGCACGCCGGCGCAGCAAGCGTTGCGGCGCGACGAATGGGAATGGCGAGTTCACGCGAGGGTCCATGTTCTCGAATGACGAAACTGCTCTTTGGCTTAGTCCCGTGTCGGCCAATCGTCGATCGTCCCAGCGAGCTCGTGATGTTGCGCGGCAGCAACGCTCGGCAAGTGGGGCGGTACGCACACTTGCGCGATTTCCGGCGTTCGTGTTCGTAGGCGCAACCTTCGCTTTTGGGAAACGAACCCTTGTCGATCCCCTTGATCCAACAGCTCCGCGTCGGCGCCTACGTCCTCAAGCAACGCTTGACCGGGCGAAAGCGCTATCCGCTGGTGCTGATGTTGGAGCCCTTGTTTCGCTGCAACCTGGCTTGCGCCGGGTGCGGCAAGATCGACTACCCGAAGCCGATCCTCGACCGCCAACTCAGCGTCGAGGACTGCCTTGCCGCGGTCGACGAGTGCGGCGCTCCGGTCGTCTCCATTCCCGGCGGCGAGCCCCTGCTGCACCGACAAATGGACGAGGTGGTGAAGGGCATCGTCGCCCGCAAGAAGTTCGTCTACCTTTGCACCAATGCGCTGCTCCTCGAGAAGAAGCTGCCGCTGTTCGAGCCCAGCGTCTACCTCACGTTCTCCATCCATCTCGATGGCCTGAAGCCGGAGCATGACAAGTCGGTCTGCCAGGACGGCGTCTTCGAGCGCGCCGAGAAGGCGGTGCTGGCGGCGCGCGACGCCGGCCACCGCGTCACGGTCAACTGCACGTTGTTCAACAATGCCGTACCCGACCGAGTGGCCGCGTTCTTCGACTACTGCATGACGCTCGGCGTCGAGGGCATCACGGTGTCGCCGGGCTACGCCTACGAGCGTGCGCCGGACCAGCAACACTTCCTCAACCGACACCAAACCCGCACCCTGTTCCGTGACGTGCTGCGCCAGGGCAAGGGCTGGGTGTTCAACCAGTCATCGCTCTATCTCGACTTCCTGGCCGGCAACCAGGACTACCGGTGCACGCCGTGGGGCAACCCCACCCGCAACATCTTCGGTTGGCAGCGCCCCTGCTACCTGCTCGGCGAAGGCTACGCGTCGAGCTTTCGGGAGTTGATGGAAACCACCGACTGGGACAGCTACGGCACCGGTGCTTACGAGAAATGCGCCGACTGCATGGTCCATTGTGGCTTCGAGCCGACTGCGGTGAACGACACCATCGCGAAGCCGTGGAAGGCATTGCGGGTTGCGTTGCGCGGGATCGAGACCGAGCGGCCGATGGTCCCGGACATCGATTTGTCCAAGCAGCGGCCGGCGGCCTACGTATTCGAGCAGCACGTCGAGAAGACGATGGAACAGCCGCTACCCGGCGAATCGCGACAACGCGAGCGCCGCGTCTCGTAGGCCGGCGCGCGCGGCGCGGGCATCAGCGGCCGTCTGCAGCAGCAAGGGCCATTCCGCGGGTCGACCGAACAGCGCACCGGCGATCGCCAACGGGCGCAAGCGACCGGCCGCGTCCGTGGCGACCATGGCCACCGACGGCAGCGCTCGCTCGGCAGGGTCGGCGATCACCCTGACGACACCTGCGGATCGCCCGTGGACGGCAGCCACCCGAGCCACCGCCGCGCTCTCCATGTCGACGGCGACGACCCCGTCGACGGCAAGGCCGGCTTTGGCGGCGACGCCCGCCACCGGCCGATCGACGGTGCGCAACACGCCGCTCGTCGCCCCCAGATGAGCCGCCAATCCGCATACTTCGACGTCGATGGAGCCGACGTCGTCCACCACGGTGTGGGGCACGATCAAGCTCCCTGGCCGAAGCTCGGGGGCGAGACCGCCGGCGAGGCCCATACTGGCGAGGCGCGTGACGCCGAGGGCCATCAACTCCTCCGCGGCCGCCGCAGCGGCGGCGGGCCCTTGGCCCGTGCGAACCAGCGGTGCCGGCTCAGCGATCCAGCTGCTGACGATCAGACGGGCTTCGAAGGCGAGACCGGTGACGATCCCGAGACGCATCAGATGCCGTGGGCGACAGCACCGGCGTTGCTGCGGACCATGTTCCGGTAGCGCGCCAACGCCCACAGCGGGAAGACGTGGCGGTAGCCGTGGTAGCGGAGGTAGAAAATCCGCGGGAAACCCACCGCCGTGTACCAGGGTTCGTCCCAGGCGCTGCCGACCCGCGGGTGGTCGACGAGGAAGCGAACGCCACGCTCTACCGCCGCATGCTGCGTCTCACCGGCCGCCATCAGCCCCATGACTGCCCAGGCGGTTTGCGAGGCGGTCGACGCTTTGGCCTCACCGCGCCGCGTTTCCCAGTAGGTGGCACCGTCCTCGCCCCAACCGCCATCACCGCGCTGGTTCCGCAACAGGTAGTCGACGGCCCGACGCATCTCAGGCGCGTCGTGGGAGACGCCGACGGCGTTCAGCGCGCTGACCACCGACCAGGTACCGTAGACGTAGTTGGTCCCCCAGCGACCGAACCAGCTGCCGTCCGGCTCCTGCTCCCGGCGCAGATAGTCAACGCCACGAACGATCGCCTCGTGATCAGCGGCGTACCCGAGCTGTGCGAGAAAGCCGAGGCAGCGCGCGGTCACGTCCACGGTCGGTGGATCGAGCAGGGCACCGTGATCGGCGAACGGAATATGGTTCAGGTAGTGACGAGTGTTCTCCGCATCGAACGAACCCCAGCCGCCGTTGCGGCTCTGCATTCCCAGGATCCACTCGGCGGCACGGTCGACGGCCTCACCGTTGGCGGGATCGTGGGCGCGATCCAGGACCATGCCGACGACCGCCGTGTCGTCGACGTCGGGGTAGTAGGCGTTAGCGTACTCGAAAGGCCAGCCTCCAGGCCGCAGCCCCGGCCGTTGCACGGCCCAATCACCCTCGACGTCGAGCACCTGCTTTTCGCGCAGCCAGCGCGTCGCCCCCGCATCGACGGCGCCGTCGGCCTCGGCGAGCGCATGCATCGCCAACGCCGTGTCCCAAACCGGCGAGACGCAGGGCTGGCAAAACCGGCGGCCGTCGTCGTCGGTGGTGACAAGCTTGCGGATGCCGTCCATCGCCTGGGCACGCAGCGGGTGATCCGGCGCGTAGCCGAGCGTGTCCAAGGCCATGACGGTGTTGGCCATGGCCGGAAAGATGGCGCCTAGGCCGTCGTCACCGTTGGCCCGCTCGACGATGAATGCCAACGCGCGATCCATGGCACGCTGGCGCAAACGCCTCGAAAAACGTGGCTCGATCCGCTTGAGCACCTTGTCGAGCAGCAAGAACGCCTCGCCGATGCGCGAGCCTGTCGGGTTGCGCAAATAGCCCTTCTCGGCTTCTGGGGGCGTGGTGAACAGCTCACGAATACCGACGGCGCGCGGGTTCCGCGCCTTCGGACGGGCCGCCGCGACGATCAGCAACGGAGCGATCACCGTCCGCGACCAGTACGAGAACGCCCACATGTTTGCCGGGAACCACTTGGGCATGAGCATCAGCTCGACCGGCATGGTCGGCACCGCCCGCCAGGGGACCTGGCCGAACAGGGCAAGACTGTAGAGCGTGAAAACGTTCGACTGGGCGGCGCCGCCTCGTGCGCGGATCGCGTCTCTGGCACGGACCATGTGCGGCGCGTCGATGGAATCGCCGACCAGCTTCAACGCATAATAGGCTTTGACGCTGGCACTCATGTTGAACTCGCCGCCGTGGAACAGCGGCCAGCCGCCGTGGTCGCCCTGAAGCGACCGCACGTAGACTGCAAGTTCGTCTTCCAGCGCCGGGTCGATCTCGTCCAGGAAGTGCTCGAGTAGCACATACTCCGAACTGATCGTCGCATCCGCCTCCAGGGCGAAGACCCAGTGGCCGTCGGCCCGTTGGCGCGCAGCGAGAGCACTCGCTGCGTCGTCGACGACTTCGTCGACGCGGTCCAAAAGGTCATTCTGATCGTTCATCGACGAACGTACCAACTCGCGAGAGAGGAAGGCGGTGACGGCCTTGTCGTTTCGGCATCGACCGCTGATGCTGCGTCGCAGCATTCAAAGTGCGTGTAGCATTTTGACGGCATGATGACCACTACGGATGGCAGCTTCGATGGTAGCGGGCAAGCCCGTGTCCGTCGCCTCCCCCGCTATCGTGACGTTTGGCCAGCGCGTCTTGGCCGACCACTTCGCCGCGACTGCCGCCGGTGTCTGGCGGATCGTCGCCCGGCGTTCCTTGACGATCCGGGATGGCCCGAGCGGCGCCGGCGCCAAGCCAAGCGCGGCGACGACCTCCGGCCAAAGCCGTTCCGCCAACGCGGCCGGCGGCGTGTCGATGACCGCGTCGGCAGCACTCACCGTCACCGAGGCCACGTCCTCCCGGCAAATGATCCACTGCGCCAAGCCGCCGACTACTCCAAGCAGAGTGGGTGTGGTCACACCACCTCCCGGCACTCTGAAGTGAGCGTTCAAGATCGGACTGTAACCCATTGGTGGCGAAGGGCAAGTCAACAACGAAGCGGTCTCCCATGGTGGCAGGGCCACGACGATCTGGTCGCCGGCTTCCAGAGCGACGGACGTCCCGCCGACCCGGAGCGCCCGGGCGCCATCGGCCGTCAGATCCAGCGCCTCCAGCCGAGCGCCGAAATGGACCACCGCGCCCTGCCGGCGGAGCCACTCGACCGCCGGCTCGACCAGGGCGTCGGAAAGCCCCGTGCGCGCGATCAATGGCCGGCTGCGGTGTTCGCCGCGTGCCAAGGTTTCGAGGATCACCGGCCGCAACAGTGCCGCCGCCGCGCTCTCCGCGTCGGTGTTGAGCACGCCGACCACGAACGGCTCCCAGAAGCGCCTGAACGCCGCGCCAGACGTGGACACAACGTCGCCAACACTTTGGTCGGGACCGGCACGCAACAGGGCCAAACCGGCCGCGAACTCCCTGGCGCGCACGCCCGGAGGGCGCCGGCGATGCTCCAACGGCCACAACGGCCACCACGCCGGACCGGGGCGGATGGCCCAACGCTCGCCGTCGGCGAGGTCGACGAACGGAAACGACGCCGGCCGCACCTCCACCAGCCGGTCGCGGACGCCGAGCGCGTCGACGTAGCCGAGCGTCGCCCGGTTGCCTGAGAGGACCAAGTGATTGCCGTTGTCGATCCGCCTGCCGACGACCGGATCGTCGAACGAGCGGCAGCGGCCGCCGGCATGCCGCGCGGCCTCGTAGACCACCACCCGTGCGCCCGCCTCCACTGCCGCCATCGCCGCGGCGAGACCGGCGAGGCCAGCGCCCGCCACGTGGATCGTGCGCACGTCGCTCAGGCCAGTCCGGACGTCAGAGCGATCCAGAGCTTGTGGAGCTTGCCGGGGCCGACGGGCCGGCGGGGCGACGCCCAGCCGCGCTGGCAGAGCCGATCGAAGCTGCAGCGGTACACCGCCATCATCATCCGTGCCGGCCGGATCCGCCGCCGATCACAGGCGGCGATGGCACGCTCGGCGTCGGTGAAGAACCGGCGGGCATCGGTCGCGAGCTCGCTGCACACCCTCCCCAGTTCTGGATGCTCGACCGCCGCCGCCGGATCGAGCGGCACGCCGGTGGCGGCCAGAGCCTCGCGGGGCAGGTAGAGACGCCCCTGACCAGCGTCCTCGTCGACGTCGCGAAGGATGTTGGTGAGCTGCAAAGCACGGCCGAGGGGGTCAGCGACGGCGCGGCCCGGCGGACCGGGGACGCCGAACACGGGCACGCACAGTCTGCCGACGGCGCTGGCGACGCGATCGCAGTAGAGGTCGAGGTCGGCACGACCAGGCGCCACGATCGGTCCGTTGGCGTCCATGGCCATACCGGCGATCATCGCTTCGAAGTCCGCCCGGTGTAGGTCGTAGCGCTCGACGCCGACGGCGAGCACCCGAGTGACGGCACGACTCGGCCGGCCTTGGTAGAGCGCGGCGATCTCGTCGCGCCAGGCCGCCAGCGCCTCGATCTTCGCCGCGGCCGAGAGGTCGCCGTCGGCGATGTCGTCCACCTCACGACAGAACGCATAGATCGCGAAGACGACCCGCCGGCGGGGTGGCGGCAGGAACCGCATCGCCCAGAAGAACGAGCTGCCCGACGACGCGACGGTCGCATCGACCTCGCGAGCGTCGTCTCGAGCGGCGTCGATGGGGGCGGCAACGGTCATGGTCACTCCCGGTGTCACGCGCATGCGCGCGGCCCGTGCAAAGCCGCAATTCGTCTCGACGTCAATCGTGGCCGAACCCGCCCCTCATGCGCCGTAAGCCCGGCCCCGCCAACGCGCTCCCCTGCCCCGGGCGTGGGTAAGCGCAGAATCCAAGGTCATGGCCATGTAGAGCAGCGCCACCGCCGGCAAGAAGACGGTGCGCCACGTCCCGAGCCCATAGTCACGCATGGTCGGGACAAAGCTGAACGCCATCAGTCCCCAAGCCAGCAGCGCAGCCGCCTGCGCCGCCCCATCGCCCAGCGCCAGCGCCAGGGGCGGGGCCAAGAACACGACGCCGAGCCCTATCATGGCGGCCACCAGCCGCACGTAGGAGTGGCGAAGCTCGGTGAACGCCGTCCGCGCAACCATCGCCCAAAGCTCGGCGAAGCGGTAGACGCGACGGCACCGGCTGGCGTCGGCAAGGCCGATCCACAACCGCCCCCCAGCGCCCTTCACGAGCTTGGCCAAGGCCACGTCGTCGATCAGCGCCCCGGCGATCGCCGCGAAGCCGCCGACCCGCTCGAACCGCGCCCGCTCGACCAAGATACAACCGCCGGCAGCAGCCGCCTCCGGCTGCTTCGGGTCGTTGACGGCACCGAACGGGTACAGCAGTTGGAAGAAGTAGACGAACGCGGGCACCAGCCAGCGGGCAGCCGGCGTCGTCGTGCCGAGCTTGACCATGAGCGACACCAGATCGAAGCGTCCGGCCTCCGCCTTGGCCACGAGCCGCGAAAGAACGTCCGGCGGGTGGGCGATGTCGGCGTCGGTCAACCACAGCCAGGTCGAGTCCGCCGCCACCGCCACGCCCGCCTCCAGGCCAGCTCGCTGGGCGCCGACCTTGCCGCTCCAGCCTTCCGGCAATGGCGGGGCATCGACAACCACGACCTGACGTGCTCCCGACGAGGGCAGCATCACGCTCCTTGCGAGATCGCCCGTGCCGTCGCTGCTGTGGTCGTCGACGACGATCACCGTCAGTTGACCCAGGTAGTCTTGCGTCAACAGGCTCCGAAGCGCCACGTCGACCGTCGCCGCCTCGTTCCGCGCCGGGACGATGGCGAGCACCGGCGGACAGGCCTGGGGGAGCGCCTGGGCGAGGCGCTGGTCGGCGCGCCAAAAGCCGTGATGTGCGAACAAGAGGCCCAGCCACGCGACCAGCGACACGGCGGCGAGAAGCATCATCGGGCGCGGGCGACGAGCGCACGACTGACCCCGCTGAGACCAACGCGAAGCATCGCGCCCTTCCCCAGCGCGACCCGTTCGGCGAGCGGGTCGCGACGGCGCAACTCGCGTACGAGACGCTCGGCTAGCGCCTGGATCGCCGCCGTCTCGCACGCCAGACGCGGGCTGGCGAGCCCCCGGAGCATCGGCCGCGACCGTTCGAGCAGGTCGTCGGTGCCATCCAAACAACGGTCGAGGACGCGACGCAGCCCCAACGGCGAGGTGTGCCCCGCCAACACGTCGACCTGCAATCCCTCCGCAGCCAACCATGGCGCTGGCAGATAGACCCGGTCGAGCGCTCGGTAGTCGTCGGCGCAGTCCTGCAAGTGATTGATCACCTGGAGCGCGCTGCACAGCGCATCGCTCGCCGGATGCAGGGCGCGATCCTCGCCGTGGAGGTCGAGCAGGTATCGGCCGACCGGCGCCGCCGACAGCATGCAGTACGCCATCAGGTCATCCCAGTCGGCGTAGCGCTGCTTTTCGGTATCGAGGACGAAGGCGCGGATCAGGTCGCGACCGTGGCGGTCGGAGACACCGGTCGCCAGGAGGCTACGGCGCAACGCCGCGGCCTTGACGGGCCCGCCGTCCGCCGTTCCGGCCAAGGTTGCATCGAACGCGGCCAACCGCTCGCGCTTGACCTCGGCGCCGAGCGCCGGAGCATCGGCCACATCGTCGATGGCCCGGGCGAAGTCGTAGAACGCCACCGCATGCGGCCTGAGTTCTGCCCGCAGCAGCCATGACGCCACCGGAAAGTTCTCACTCCCAGCGTGCTTGCCGGACGGCGCCTCGAAAGCGTCGCTGGTCAACTGGCGACGGTCAGGACGCCGCCGAGGTCGACCGCGCCGCCACCGGGACGTCCAAGAGATCGAGGGCACGAGCGACGATGGCTTTCGCGTCCATACCGGCGTCCGCATACATGCCGGTCTGGGTTCCCTGGTCGACGAAGCGGTCGGGCAGCACCAGGCTGCGGAGTTTCAGGACGCCACGGTCGAGCAGCCCAGCGTCGAGAAGCACCTGCTGCACCTGGCTGCCGAAGCCCCCGATGCTGCCCTCCTCGATCGTCAGCAGCACATCGTGCTCGCGCGCGAGCCGGGTGATCAGCGCCTCGTCCAGTGGCTTGGCGAACCGGGCGTCGGCAACCGTGGTCGAAACCCCACGCTGGGCCAGCTGGTCGGCTGCGGCCAGGCATTCGTGGAGCCTGGGACCGAGCGACAACAGCGCCACGGTCGTGCCGTTGCGCAGCACCCTGCCCTGGCCGATCGGCAGCACCTCGCCCTTCTCGGGCATCTCGACGCCGACACCCTCGCCGCGTGGATAGCGGAAGGCGATCGGACCAGCGTCATGGGCGGCCGCCGTGGCCACCATGTGGGTCAGTTCGGCCTCGTCGGCTGCCGCCATCACCACGATGCCCGGCAGGCACGTGAGATAAGCGAGGTCGAACGACCCGGCATGGGTCGGGCCGTCGGCGCCGACGAAGCCGGCGCGGTCGATGGCGAAGCGCACGGGCAGCGATTGCAACACCACGTCGTGGACGACCTGGTCGTAAGCGCGCTGCAGGAAGGTCGAGTAGATTGCGCAGAACGGTTTGAAGCCCTGCGTCGCCAAGCCGGCCGCGAACGTGACCGCGTGCTGTTCGGCGATGCCGACGTCGAAAGTGCGCTCGGGAAACCGGTCCATCAGCTTCTGGACACCGGTGCCGTCGGGCATCGCGGCCGTCACCCCGACGATCTTCGGGTCGGCTTCCGCCGCCGCCACCAGCGCCTTGGCGAAGGTGCCCGTGTAGCTGGGCGCATTCGACGTCTTCGCCACCTGAAGACCCGTGGCCGGGTCGAACTTGTTGACGGCGTGGCACTTGTCGTCGGCGCTGCGCGCCGGACCGAAGCCCCGGCCCTTCTCGGTCACCACGTGGACCAGTACGGGGCCGCTGTCGCAGTTCTCACGCACGTTCTCGAGCACCGGCACGAGATGCTCCAGATTGTGGCCGTCCACGGGCCCCACGTAGTAGAACCCAAGCTCCTCGAACAACGTGCCGCCGGTCACGAGGCTGCGCGCCATGCCTTCGGTCTTGGCCGCGACGTGGGCGAGCGGCTTCGGGAAATACTTGGTGATCTGCTTGGCGACGTGGCGCACCGAGCGGAAGCTGTGCGAGGAAACGACCCGCGACAGGTAGTTGTTCATCGCACCGACGTTGGGCGCGATCGACATGTCGTTGTCATTGAGGATGACGATCAGCCGCGACTTCGACGCGCCGGCGTTGTTGAGCGCCTCGTAGGCCATGCCTGCGGTCATCGCCCCGTCGCCGATTACGGCGATGACGTCGAACGTGTCCTCGGCCATGTCGCGCGCAGCCGCCATGCCGAGGCCGGCGGAGATCGACGTCGAGCTGTGGGCGGCGCCGAACGGGTCGTACTCGCTCTCTGCCCGCTTGGTGAAGCCAGACAAGCCGCCCGGCTGACGCAGGGTGCGGATGCGGTCGCGGCGGCCAGTCAGGATCTTGTGCGGGTAGGCCTGGTGCCCGACGTCCCAGATCACCTTGTCGCGCGGTGTCTGGAACACGTAGTGCAACGCCACGGTCAACTCGACCACGCCCAACCCGGCACCGAGGTGCCCGCCGGTGGTCGCAACGGTCTCGATCGTTTCCTGGCGCAGCTGATCCGCCACGTCCTGGAGCTGCTCGGCTTTCAGCCGGCGCAGGTCGCCCGGTTCGTTGATCGTATCGAGTAGGGCCTTCGCCGACATCCGCCTCTCACAGTCCCATCGCTCGTTCATCAACTGCTGCGCGCCGCGATGTAACGCGCCAGCTCCTGGAGGGGCCGCGCCGATTCACCGAATGGCGCGACCGCCGTTTCGGCGGCCTCGACGGCCGACGCCAGCTCCCGGGATGCCCCGTCGACACCCAGAGCACTGACGAACGTGGCTTTGGCCTGGATCTCGTCCCGCCCGAGATCCTTGCCGACCAACGCCGGATCGCCCACGACGTCCAACAGGTCGTCGCGGATTTGGAAGGCGGCGCCAACGGCACGTCCGTAGTCACACACCGCACGACGCTCGCTCGCTCCAGCACCGCCGGCAATGGCTCCAGCGTCGCAGGCGAAGGTGATCAACGCGCCGGTCTTGAGCGCCTGGAGCGTCCGTAGCCCGTCGAAAGTCGTCCCCGAACCCGCCTCCAGGTCGAGCATCTGCCCCCCGCACATGCCGCCAAGTCCCACCGCTTGGCCCAAGCCGCGGACGAGCGCAACCTTGGCATCGGCCGGTAGGTCGAGGTCTTCTGCCGCGAGTCGCTCGAATGCCACAGCTTGAAGGGCGTCACCGGCCAGAATTGCCGTCGCCTCGTCGAAAGCGCGATGCAGGCTGGGCCGGCCACGTCGCTCGGCCGCGTCGTCCATCGCCGGCAGGTCATCGTGGATCAGCGAGTATGTGTGCAGACACTCGACAGCAGCACCCACCTTGATCGTGACCGGCTCGGGCACCGCGAACGGGCGCCCACACAGGACCGTCAACAGCGGGCGGACGCGTTTGCCACCGGCCATGAGTGCATAGCGCATCGCTGCGCCTAGCCGCGGTGCCTCGAGCCCGGCCTCGGGCACGATCGCCGCGAGTTCGGCCTCGATCGCCGGCGTTACCGCCGCCCGCGCCGCCGCGAACGACGCGCTCATCCCTCGTCCTCGTCCAATGGTGCCGTCTCGACGCCGTCGGGCCCACGAGAGATGCGCTCGACCCGGAGCCGCGCCTCGTCGAGCTTGCGTTCGCAATGCTGACGCAGCGCCGTCCCGCGCTCGTAGGCCTCGATCGACTGAGCAAGTGCGATCTCACCACGGTCGAGGCGATCGACGATGGTCTCCAGCTCGCGAAGGGCGTCCTCGAAGCTCAGCGACCCAACCGGCGCGTGCTTCTCGGTGGCCTCGCTCATGTCGTGGCTCCCAGCGCGCGAAGATGGCAAACGACCGACCGGGCCAACGCATCCGGATCGTAGCCACCCTCCAGCGTCGAAACGATACGCCCGTTGCTGTGGCGCTCGGCAAGTTCGACCATGCGCTCGGTGACCCAACCGAAATCCGCCTCGGTGAGCCGCACGTTGGCAAGGGGGTCGGCGGCATGAGCGTCGAAGCCGGCCGACAACATGATCAGGTCGGGAGCAAACGCGTCGATCGCCGGGAGGATCCGGTCCTCCAGCGCCCGCCGCCAGGCCGGCCCGTCGGTGCCGCCGCGCACGGGCGTGTTGAAGACGTTGCCGACGCCGGTATCGCCCTCACGGCCCGTCCCCGGGAACAGCGGCGCCTGGTGGATCGACGCGTAGAGGACCCGCGGCTCGCTGTCGAAGATGGCCTCGGTGCCGTTGCCGTGATGCACGTCGAAATCGAGGATGGCGACGCGGGCAAGGCCGTGCACCTCGAGCGCGCGGGCCGCACCGACGGCGATGTTGTTGAAGAAGCAGAACCCCATCGCCACGCCAGGCTCGGCGTGGTGCCCGGGCGGCCGCATGGCGACAAAGGCGCGGCGGTCCGGCCCACCGACCACCGCATCGACCGCGGCGGCGACGGCACCGGCCGAGCGCAGTGCTGCCTCGCCGGTAAAGGGATTGAGCCACGTGTCGGCATCGATCGGCATCAGCCCTGAACGCGGCACCTGGTCGAGGACGTTGCCGACGTGCGCGGCGCTGTGCACCCGCACCAAGTCGTCACGTCGGGCTTCCGGCGCTTCCTGACGCACGATGTCCAAGTCATGCGCGTCGTCGACGGCGCGCAAGATCATCTGCATGCGGATCGGCGCCTCGGGATGGCCCGGGCCCGGATCATGCTTGAGGGCGATCGGGTGGGTGTAGAACCGCAGGCTCATGTCATGCCGCCAGGTCGGCCAGTTGGGTGACCAACGCCTGAGCTCGTGCCAGGCGCTCCACGCCTGACGCGGTCTCGTGATGCAACACCAACCGGTGGTCAGGACGGACCCGCATACGGCCCCGACTGTCGGCGATCAACCGGACCAACCGGTCAGGCCTGGCAAACGCGTTGGCGTGGAACGCGACGACGATGCCCTTGGGACCGGCGTCCAGCTTCTCGACGTTGGCCCGCCGGCAGAGCAGCTTGACCCGGACGAGCGCCAACAGATGCGCCGTCTCCGACGGCAGCGCGCCGAACCGGTCGATCAACTCGGCGGCGAACGCCTCGATCGAGTCGTCGTCCTCGAGCGCGGCCAGCCGCCGATAAAGAGAGAGCCGAAGATCGAGGTCGGCGACATATGCATCCGGCATCATCGCCGGAACGTCGATGGCGATCTGTGGAGTCCAGTCTCGATCAGCGGCAGGCGCCGCGGCTTCACCGCTCTGGCGTGCCTCCTCGAGCGCCTCCTCCAGAAGCTGGTGGTAGAGCTCGAACCCGACCTCTTTGATGTGGCCGCTCTGCTCGTCGCCGAGGATGTTGCCCTGACCGCGGATGTCCATGTCGTGGCTGGCGACCTGGAAGCCGGCGCCGAGGCCATCGATCGTTTCCATCACCCGCAACCGGCGCTCCGCCGTCTCGCGCAGCACCCGCTGAGGCGGCACGGTGAAGTAGGCGTAGCCGCGGACCTTGCCGCGACCGATCCGGCCACGAAGCTGGTAGAGCTGGGCGAGGCCGAAGCGGTCCGCGCGGTGGACGATCAAGGTGTTGGCGCGCGGAATGTCGAGGCCGCTCTCGATGATGTTGGTGGCGAGCAGCACGTCGACGGCGCCCTCGTCGAACGCGACCATGACGTCCTCCAGCGCCCGGGCAGCCATCCGGCCGTTGGCGATCGCGATCTTCAGCTCAGGCACGAGCTTGCGGATGTCCTCGGCGAGCTTGGCCTGATCCTCGATCCGCGGACAGACGAAGAAGCTCTGCCCGCCACGGTAGGTCTCACGCATCAGCGCTTCGCGAAGGACGACGGGATCGGCGGGCATGACGAAGGTGCGGACCGCCAGCCGGTCGACCGGTGGCGTCGCGATGATGGAGAGGTCCTTCAGCCCGCCGAGCGCCATCTGCAAGGTCCGGGGGATTGGTGTCGCGGTCATCGTCAGCACATGGACTTCGGCCCGCAGTTCTTTGAGCCGCTCCTTGTGCGCCACACCGAAATGCTGCTCCTCGTCGATCACGACCAGGCCAAGGTCCTTGAACGCGACGGTTTTGCCAAGGAGCGCATGAGTCCCGATCACGATGTCGATCTCGCCCCGCGCCAGCTCCTCCTTGACCTTCGCGACCTGCCTCGGCGGCACGAAACGCGAAATCATCGCGAGGCGCACGGGAAAGCCCTCGAACCGCTCGCTGAAGACACGGAAGTGCTGGCGGACCAGGAGCGTCGTCGGCGCCAGGACGGCAACTTGCCGACCCGAGAGCGCGGCGACGAACGCCGCCCGCAACGCCACCTCGGTCTTGCCGAAGCCGACGTCACCGCACACCAAACGGTCCATGGGTCTGCCGGAGCCCAGGTCCTGCATCACGGCATCGATCGCCGCCAGCTGGTCGTCAGTCTCGTCGAACGGAAACCGCGCGCAGAACTCCTCGAACAACCCGGCCGTCCGCTCCAAGGGCAAGCCTCGGCGCAACTCTCGCTGGGCGGCGATCTGGATGAGTTGGTCGGCCAGTTCCTTGATGCGTTGCTTGACGCTGGCTTTGCGGGCTTGCCAACCGGCACCACCCAGCCGGTCGAGCTGCGCGCGGTCGTCACCGGCGCCATAGCGCGACAACACGTCGAGGCTTTCGACCGGCACGAAGAGCTTGTCGTTGCCGGCGTAGACCAAGCGGATGCAGTCGTGCGGCGCGCCACCGACGTCGATCGCCTCCAGCCCCTCGAAACGGCCGATGCCGTGGCTTTGATGCACCACCAGATCGCCGATCCCTAGTGCCGTGATCTCGGCGATGATCTTGTCGCTGCGCCGCTGCTTCGGTCGGGTGCGCCGCAGCCGGTCGCCGAGGATGTCGTCCTCGGTGGTGAGCACCAGATCGCCGCGCACGAAACCGTGTTCCAGCGGCGTCACTGCACTGACCGTTCCGCCGAGCGCCTGCGCGTCGTCGAGGCTCGTTACGGCTGGCAACGCCTCCAGCCCGGCATCGACCAGCATCGTCTCCATGCGCTGGCGCGCACCTTCGCTCTGGGCGCTGACGACGACCACACCGCGTTCCGCGCGTGCAGCGCCCAAATGCGCGATCACCGTCTCGAACAACGACACGTCTCGCTGCTTGCGCTCGAGTGCGAAATCCCGCCCCGGCCGTCCGCCGGCGTCCGCCGGCTCGCTCGAACCCGGCGGCGCGGCGCCGGCATGGAAGCGGAACCCCTCGTGGCTGCCGAGCCGCTGGGCGAGCATGCCGCCATCGAGGTAGAGGTCCTCGGGCTCGAGGGCGCGGTAGGGGGTGGCGAAAGGGCCGCTCGCCGGCAGCGGATCGCGTCGGGCCGCGTGGTGCTCGGCGATCGTCTCCAAGCGGCTTGCCAGCGCCGGCTCCGCCTGGTCGTCCACCGACCAGGTCAGCTCGTCCGGTAGATAGTCGAACAACGTCGCCAATCGCTCGTGGAACAGCGGCAGCCAGTGCTCCATACCAGCGAAGTGGCGGCCGTTCGCCACCGCCTCGAACAGCGGATCGTCGGTTGCTGCCCCGAAGCGCTGCAGAAAACCGATCTTGAACCGCTCGATGGAGGTCGGATCGAGCAGCACTTCCGACGATGGCCGCAGTGCCAGGCGTTCGATCTTCCCGAGCGAGCGTTGGGTCATCGGATCGAAGGTACGGATCGCCTCGATTTCGGCGCCGAAGAAATCGAGGCGATGCGGCGCGCCGTTGCCGGTCGGAAAGAGGTCGACCAAGCTGCCGCGCACGGCGTACTCGCCCGCTTCGACGACCGTGCTGACCCGGCGATAGCCGAGAGCCTCCAAGCGCTGGACGAAGGCGTCTCGGTCGATGCGTTCGCCCGCGCGGACCGCGACCCGCGCCGCCTCGATGGCCGATCGGGGCGGCAGCCGTTGCAGGATCGCGTTGATGGTGGCCACGACCACGAGCGGTCCGTCGCCGTGGGCGACCAGCCCGTCGAGCACCGTGAGCCGTTGCGCCATGACGTCGTTGGTCGGCGAGACCCGGTCGTACGGCAGGCAATCCCAGCCGGGGAACAAGTACGCGGCAACGTCAGGCACCGCAAGGCGGACGACCGACATGAACCGATCGCCGCGCACCGAATCGCGCGCGATGTGCAGATGGCAGCCGACCTCGGCGAGACGCTCGGCTGCGAAGAGCGCGTCCGCGCCTTCCGGCGCATGAGAGACAGCTCGCGCCGGCAACCTCACCGGTACCGGCGCCGGCACGGCCATGGCGAATGCCTCGTTGGCGGCGTTCACGGCGTTGGGCTCGCGTCCCCACGAAGCCGCCTGAACACGTCGTGATCGTGCCTGGCCGGGACCGGTACACGACCGGTCAGCCATGACAGAACGTCCCGATCGGGTTCGTCCAAAAGCGCCTCGAACCGGTCCAGGTCACCGCCGTTCAGGTCGTCCAGATGCTGATCGACGAAACGGCGGAAGACCAGGTCGCTTTCGCGAACCCCTCGATAGTAGCCGCGATAGGCGAGGCGCTTGCGTCGAACGGTCTCGGGTTCGGGCACGTCTCTCTCCACGTTGGCACGCGTGACTCGGTGCTTAACTGAATAGCATGGTGACGCCAAGCAACCCGAAGACCGGCTCGACCGCGCCTTTGGCCACGCTCATGGACGAAGCCGTCGGTCCGGGCAACGGCCTTGGCGCCAAGCGGATCGAAGCGCTCGCAACCGTCTTCGGCAAGCCGCCGACGACGCGGGACCTGCTGCTCTGGGAACCGACCGCGCTCGACGACTTCACCGCGGTCGCCGGGCCGTCATTGATCCCCGGCGCCGCCGCCGCGCTCTGGTTCCGCCCGACGGGATCGCCGCGACAGGTCGGCCGCCGTGCCTGGCGGCTCGACGGCACGACCGACGGGCGCAGCGTCACGCTGCTGTGGTTTCGCCGGCCACCGGCACCGTTGACCGAGCGCCTCGCCACACCTGGGCCGCACTTGCTCCATGGGCGGCTTCGCGAGGACGGTACGGCAGGCGTCCTGGTCGATCATCCCCGGCTGCTTCCAACTGCCTTGGAAGGCACCGCCGGCGCCCGCTATCGGGGCATCCCGGCGGCCCACTGCCGCGCCGTCGGCAACCGGATCCGTGCCCTTCTTGCCGGCTGGCCGGACCACGACGAGCCAGTGTCGGCGACACAGCTCGGCCTGCCGACGCTCCCTGCCGCCCTCGCCTTGCTCCACGGCCTGGTGCCAGGCCAGCGAGAGTTGGCGCGACGGCGATTGGCCCTCGACGAATGGGCGGCGCTGCGGCTGGACCTAGCAGCCGCGCGCGCAGCGCGCGGCCGTCCGGCGCGACCGATCGAACTCAACGGTCGCCTCGCACGCGCGCTGGCGGCACGGCTGCCTTTCAGCGCCACGACGAGCCAGGAGGCGGCGCACCAGGCGATCCGTAGCGATCTCGAGAGCGGCCGCCGGATGACTCGCCTGGTCAACGGCGACGTCGGTAGCGGCAAGACGCTGGTGGCTGCACTGGCGATTGCCGACGTGATCGAAGCGGGCCGCCAGGCCGCGCTCGTCGCACCGAGCGAAACCTTGGCTCGGCAACATGCAGCGACCCTCGACGGCTGGCTCAGGCCCCTTGGCGTCGACGTCGTGCTGCTGACGGGTGCCGTCGGCGACACCGCACGCCGGCCGATGCTCGCCGCACTCGCGCGCGGCTCGGCTCACGTCGTCGTCGGCACTCATGCCGTACTCGAGCCGGGCGTCGCGTTCGCCGATCTGGCGCTGGTAGTGGTCGACGAACAGCAGCGGTTCGGCGTCCGCCAGCGGCTTACGCTGACCGCCAAAGGTCCCGACGTGCACGTCCTGACGCTGACGGCGACGCCGATCCCGCGGAGCTTGGCGCTCGCACTCCAGGGTGACGTGGACGTCGTGCGGCTGGATCCGCGTCCCGGCATGGGGGCCAACGTGACGACGCGGGCGATCGGCATCGACCGCGAGGCCGCCGTCGTCGACCGCCTGGTCACTGCCGTTGAACAGGGCACGCGCGCCTTCTGGGTTTGCCCGAGCATCGACGGCATCCGGAACGAGCCCGGCGCCAACGACCGGCATCGACAGCTTCGCCAGCGGCTCCCCGGCCGCTGCACCTTGGTCACCGGGCGACAGCGCGCCGCAGAGCAGGCCGCCGCGCTCGACGCCTTTGTCGCCGGCGACGGCGGGCTTCTGGTAGCGACCACGGTGATCGAGGTCGGGATCGACGTCCCGGATGCAACGATCATGGTGATCGAGGGCGCCGAACGGTTCGGGCTCGCCCAGTTGCACCAGCTACGCGGCCGGGTCGGCCGCGCCGGTCAGCCGGCGAGCTGTGTGTTGCTTCACGGCACGCCGCTCGCCGCCGACGGCCGTCGCCGCTTGGACGTCCTGCGCCGCTGCCACGACGGGATGGTGTTGGCCGAGACCGACCTCGCTTGGCGCGGCCCGGGCGACAGCCTCGGCCTCAGACAGAGCGGCGCAACCGGCTTTCGGTTCGTCGATCTGGCGACGGATGCCGCCTGGCTCGCCGAGATCGATCCGAGTGCGGAGGCGTACGACCCGCGCTGGCTGTTCCCGGCTCAGCCGACCGGCACCGGCGGCTTGGTCGCCGGCTGAGGCTCCTCGACCACGCCCTCCGGCAATTGGTTCGGCGCGACGATGCCCCCCGAAATCACCAGCTTGATCCCGTCCTCGACGGACATCCTCAGACGGATCACGTCTTCGCGCGGCACGAACAGCAAGAAGCCCGACGTCGGGTTGGGCGTCGTCGGCAGGAACACGGCCACCAGACGCGGCTCGACCCGCTCTTGGATTTCGCCCCGCGCGCTGCCCGTGACGAACCCGATCGCCCAGACGTCACGACGCGGGTACTCGAGAAGGACGACTTCGCGGAACGACTGCGAGCTGTGCGACAGCACGGTCTCGAAGATCTGCTTCAGCGTGCCGTAGATCGAGCGGATCACCGGCATGCGGCTGAGCACGCGCTCGCCGAGCTTCATCACCGTGCGACCGACGTAGCCGGCAGCCGCCATGCCGATCAGCGTGATCAGCCCGAACATGAGCAACACCCCGAGCCCGGGGATGCTGAACGGTAGGTAGGTCTCGGGATTGTAGCGTGCGGGCAACAGGCCGGCGACGTTGTTGTCGACCACCTGCACGATCTGCCACACGATGAAGAGGGTGATGCTGATCGGTGCGACCACGATCACCCCGGCGAAGAAGTAGTTGCGGAGTCGTCCGACCAGGCCCGGCCGCCGGATGATCTCCGGCCGCGAGCCGTCCTCATGATTGTCGTCCCCGCCGCTGCGTCGTCCGAGCGTCACCGTTGGGCACCTCCGTTCGCGAATGAACAAGCACCTAGCACCGGCTTCGTTGAACGCAAATCGTTAAAATTTTAGCAGTTTTTAGTAAAACTTAGTGTCGTTGTTTCCGAATTATTTTTAGTTGACAACGTGCTGGGCCAAACTTCAAATATCACGAACAAATCCTGCAGTCTCGTGCAGTCCGTCGCCTACATCTCGCAACATACGAGTACGGCAGCGGAGCGGCGCGGTGGAGACACGAGAGGCTTCGCATGGCGGTGATCGCACATACGAGGATGTCGACGCGGCGGCTCACCGTCTTGGAACAGCGGCGCGACGCGCTGCGCGCGAAGCTCGACGGCGCGGCCGTCCCCGACGCGCCGCCCCTGCCCGAGTGGGCGGTGGAAACGCTGCAACTCGCCGGGCTGACGGTCGGCGAGGTCCGTCGCTTCGAAGCCGATGCCGACCAACGTTTGGCGGAAGCGGAGGAAGAGCTCGACGAGCTGGAAGCCAACATCGACGCCATCGAGCTGTCGCTGCTGCAGTCCGGCGCGGACGACCTCGACGGCATCGAGGCGCTCGCATCCTATGCGCTCAGGCGGCTACGGGCACTGTTCCCCGCCGATGCCGATGACGTGTTCTTCGATCCCGGCGACGCGCGGGCTTTGGCCATTCTCGAGCGGTGCATCGCCGACCTCCGCCGGATCACCGCCGCGCCACTGCGTCAGGCCGTCTGATCGGTCGTTCGCGCCTTTCCTCACCTGCGCCGCAGGTTGGCGTTAGCGCTTGCAAGCGGACGTACGAATGCGCCACCCTAAGCGGCGTTGGGCGGCGCTCGGATCACCTCCGTAGCCGCCTGCGGGCCATAGCCTGCGGAGCCGACGATCCCCGAACTTTCGTTTCATCTCTGGGCAGTGCTGGCCATCCTCGCTGGAGCCCTCGTCGCGTTCGCGAGCGAGCGCTGGCGGCCGGAGCTGACGGCACTCGGCACACTCGTCGCACTGCTCGTCCTGTTCGAGCTGGTGCCCCTGAGTACGCCGACGGGCACGTTGTCGGCCCACGATCTACTGGCGGGCTTCGCCAGCCCGGCCGTGCTGACCGTCCTGGCGTTGTTGGTCGTCGGCCAAGCGATGGTCCTGACCGGCGCCATCGAGGTGATGGCCAGACCGTTGTTGGACGCGGCGGCGGTCGGACCGCGTCGTGCCATCGCCGCGGCGTTCACCTTCGTGCTGGTGAGCAGCGCGGTGCTCAACAACACGCCGGTCGTGGTGATCTTCATCCCGGTCATGCGGGCGATGGCCGAAAAGCTGAACGTCTCCGCGGCGCGCGTGATGTTGCCCCTGAGCTACGTCGCGATCCTCGGCGGCATGCTGACGGTGATCGGCTCGTCGTCGAACCTGCTGGTGGCGGCCGAGTTGCGGCGCCTCGGCGCCGGCACGCTCGGCTTCTTCGATCTCACGCTGCCTGGAGCGTTCCTTGCGGCCGCCGGCTTCGGCTACGTGGCGTTGTGGATGTGGCGGGGGGGCGGCCGTGGCCGTCGGACCGATCCCGAAGCGACGCCCGGCACCGGGCGACAGTTCATTGCCGAGCTGGAACTCGAAGCACGCTCGCCGCTGATCGGTGCCGCCAGCGCTGGCGGCTTTTTTCCGCAGCTGCGGCAGATGACGGTGCGCGGCATCGAGCGCAAGGGCTCGGTCCTGTTGCCGCCCTTCGACGGCATCACCCTGCAGGTTGGCGACATCCTGATCGTCGCCGCCACCCGCAAAGTCTTGCGCGGCCTGCTGCTGGACCTGCCGGGCCAACTCCCGCACCGGCCGCTGGCCGAAGGTGAGCGACGAGCAGGCAAAGAGTACGTGCTGAGCGAGGTGATGGTCCGGCCCGCGTCGCGATTGGTCGGCCTGACCCTGGAGTTGACCGGCTTCGAGGGCCGCAATCACGTGTCGGTGGTGGGTATCCAAAGACGGTCGCGGATGTTGCGCGCGCGGACCGCCAGCATCCGCCTCGATGCCGGCGACGTGCTCTTGGTCGGCGGCCAGAGCCGGGCCGTACGGGAGCTTGGCTTCGATCCCGACGTGGTGCTGCTCGGCGGTTCGACGGACGTACTGCCGCGACGCGATCGAGCTGCTGTCGCCACCGCGATCTTCGCCGCCATCCTGCTACCCGCCGCACTGGGCTTGCTGCCGATCGTCATCACCGCCCTGGCCGGTGTGGTCGCGTTGGTCGCTGCTGATTGCGTCAACCTGCGCCAGGCGGCGCGGGCCATCGACGGCGCCGTCTACTTGACGATCGCCGCGGCCATCGGGCTCGGCGTCGCCCTCGAGGCCACGGGCGGTGCTGCCCTCTTCGCGGGGTGGCTGATCGCACTCGCGGGCGAAGAGTCCAAGGCGTTGGTCCTGTCGGCGCTGTTCTTGGTGGTTTCGCTGCTGACCAACATTCTCAGCAACAACGCCTGCGCGGTGCTGTTCACGCCGATCGCCGTCAATCTCGCGGTCCAACTCGACGCGCCGGTGTTGCCCTTCGCCCTTGCCGTGGCACTCGCCGCCAACTGCTCGTTCGCCACGCCGTTCGGCTACCAGACCAACCTCTTGGTCATGGCACCCGGCAACTACCGCTTCAGCGACTTCCCGCGCGCGGGCTTGCCCCTGACGGTGCTGCTTTGGGCCGTCTTCTCGCTGGTCATGCCGTGGCTGTTCGACCTGTGACCGCCACCGACGACCCGCGGGCGAGAACGACGAACCGGCTCTTCACGTTCGCCACGACCGAATTGCAGCCTTGCCCCTATCTCGACGACCGAAACGAGCGTCGGCTGTTCTCGCTGCTGCCGTCCGGGGGCAGCGACGACCATCACGAGACGCTGGTTCAGGCCGGCTTCCGGCGCAGCCAGAACGTGGTCTATCGCCCGGTGTGCCCAGGATGCCGGGCCTGCCGCTCGGTGCGTATCCCGGTCGAGCGGTTCGCACCGTCCCGTAGCCTCCGTCGCGTGGCCAAACGGAACGCCGACCTCACCCGCGAGGCGCTGCGCCCGCGCTACACCGAGGAGCACTACCGCCTGTTCCGCCGCTACATCGAGAGCCGGCATGGTGACGGCGGCATGGCAGACATGGACCGCGGCAGCTTTCGCCGGATGCTGGAAACCAGCCCCGTGACCACTTGGCTCTTGGAGTTCCGCGATCCCAATGGCGCGTTGATCGCCGCGAGCCTCACCGATGAGGTCCGCAGCGGCCTGTCCGGGGTCTACAAGTATTTCGACGCCGAGCAGAGCCGGCGCTCGCTCGGGACTTACGTGATCTTCTCGCACGTCGCCGAGGCACGGGAACGGGGCCTACCCTACGTCTATCTCGGCTACTGGGTGCATGGCTCCAGCAAGATGGACTACAAGGCGCGGTTTCGACCGCTCGAAGTCCTGGAGCACGATGGCTGGCGCCCATTCGCCGTCGGCTGAGCCAAATGCCCCTGGTCCACCCGTCCGGCTGCGGCTAAACCGACCGCGAGAGCCTATCGGAAAGTCGTAGTACAACAGGACCTGAGGTCAGGGAGACCATCATGCATCGTCGTTCGTTCGTCCGGAATCTCGCTGGCGGCACCGCCGCGGTCGGGGCCGTCGCCGCTTCCACCTTTCCCAAGCCGGCCCTCGGCCAGGAGACGTTCGAGTGGCGCATGGTCACGACCTGGCCCAAGAACTTTCCGGGCCTCGGCACCGGCGCCGAGCTGTTGGCACAGATCATCGGCGAAATGTCGAACGGCCGCCTGCAGATCACGGTCTACGGCGCCGGTGAGATCGTTCCGGCGTTCGAGAGCATGGACGCGGTCGGCAGCGGCACCGTCGAGATGGGCCACGGCGCTCCCTACTACTGGAAGGGCAAGGTCAACGCCTCGCAGTTCCTCGCTGCCATCCCTTTCGGCATGAACGCCCAGGAAATGAACGCCTGGTACCAGTATGGCGGCGGTCAGGAGTTGGCCGACAAGGTCTACGCCGACATGGGCGCGAAGTTCTTCCCGTCGGGCAACACCGGCGTGCAGATGGGTGGCTGGTTCAACAAGGAGATCAACAGCCTCGCCGACTACCAAGGCCTGAAAATGCGCATTCCCGGCCTCGGTGGCGAGGTCGTCCAGGCGGCCGGCGGCAACGTCGTCAACCTCCCGGGCGGTGAGATCCCACCCGCCCTCTCCTCGGGCGCGATCGACGCGACCGAATGGGTCGGGCCCTACAACGATCTGGCGTTCGGCCTCTATCAATCGGCGCGGCTCTACTACTATCCGGGCTGGCACGAGCCGGCGACGGTACTCGACAACTTCATCAATCTCGACGCCTGGAACAGCCTGCCGCCGGACCTCCAGGCCATCGTCGAGTACGCCAACCGCGCGGTGAACCAGACCGTTCTCTCGGAGTTCACCGCACGCAACAACGATTCGTTGGACAAGCTGATCAACGAGCACGGTGTCCAATTGGTGCCGTTCCCCGACGAGGTGCTCGCTGGGCTCGGTCGCCTTTCGGGCGAAGTGATGAACGATTTGGCGTCGACCGACGAGCTGTCGCGCGAGGTCATGGACAGCATGCTGCGCTTCCGCGGCACGGCGAAGCCGTGGTCGGAGGTCTCGGAAGGTGCCTTCGCCGGCGCGCGCGGCCTCGACTTCCCGTACGCCGAGCCCAGCCAAGGCTGATGGCGCAGCCGCGTCGCTCACGAGCGGCGCGGCAGTCCCGTCGTCGCGTTCCGCTCGCGGCGCGGGTCGTCGACGTCTACCAGCGGCTCAGCCATCGCTGGGACGCGGGCCGACCATGTGTCCTGATCGAGCGGGACTGGCTCGATCGGTTCCGCGCTCTGGTGCCAGCCGGCAGCGGCGTGCTCGACGTCGGCTGCGGCGCGGGCGAGCCGATCGCCGGCACGCTGATCCGCAAGGGGTACCGCGTCACCGGGCTCGACGCTGCGCCGGCCATGATCGCTCGGTGCCGCAAGCGCTTCCCGGCCCAGGCGTGGCGCGTCGGCGACATGCGCACCATGCACCTCGGCCGCCGGTTCGACGGCATCATCGCGTGGGACAGCTTCTTCCACCTGCCGCCGGCCAGCCAGCGCGGCATGTTCTGCCGCTTCGCCGACCATGCAGCGAGCGGCGCCCCCCTCCTGTTCACGTCCGGCCCGCACTTCGGCGAACCCATCGGCCGGGTCGGCGGCGAGCCGATCTACCACGCGAGCCTCGACGAAGCCGACTACCGCCGCCTGCTCGACGATGCCGGATTCGACGTCGTCGCCTATGTCCCCGAGGACCCGGCCTGCGACGGCCACACCGTCTGGCTCGCGAAGCGGCGTTGACGTCCATGCCGGGCCGGCTGCGGCGAGTGCCCGGCAGTTCGCGGAACGAGGTGTTTCGTGGTCGCGCCGGTCATCCCCTTCAGCGCGCGTGCCAACCTTTGGCACGCTCGGTTTCGTGGCACGAACGACTGCCGGAGATGGCGCCGCACGGCAGCGTCCGCTGTTCAGTGCTCATGACGACAGGGCGCCCGGCGTCTCACCTCTGCTGCGAACACCCAGCGCGTCCTACCGAAACCAACGCGCGGGCGACGCCCGCGAGTTTCTCCGGGTTGCGGGTGACGAAGATCGCGACGATGCGCCGGTCTTCGATTGCGAATGCCGTGGTTTGCAGCACGCCTTGAGGGTCACGGCTGACATAGCCGGGCAAACCGTCGATCCACGCGAGGCGGACGAACACCGGCCGCCGGCCGCCGGACTTCCGATGAAGCCCGGCGACGAGCCTGCAGACCCGCTCCACCCCTTCGATCGGATTGAGCGAGGCCACCACCCGGCCGCCGCCATCCGAACGGAGCACCACGTCTTCGGCGAGAAGCCCGCGCAGCGTGTCGAGTTCGCCGCTGCTCGTCGCCGCAAAGAAGGCCTCCGCGATCCGGTTCCCTTCTTCCCGGTCGACCGGGTAGCGCGGGCGACCGTCGCGCACGTGCTTGCGTGCGCGCGCCGCAAGCTGACGCACTGCCGCCGGATCGCGATCGAGCGTCGCCGCGATCTCCCGCAAAGGAACGCCGAAGACGTCGTGCAGCAGGAACGCGGCGCGCTCGAGGGGCGACAGGCGCTCCAGCGCGAGCATGAGCGTCAGGGTCAGCTCGTCCTCGCGAAGATCATCGTTCGCCGCGTCTTCGAGAACGGGTTCCGGCAACCAGCTTCCCGTGTAGGTCTCTCGCCGCGCCCGCGCCGATTTCAGGAGGTCGAGGCAGAGGCGCGTCACCACACGGCGCAGGAATGCACCCGCGTCGCCAACACTGCCTGCGTCGACACGCCGCCAGCGCAACCATGCGTCCTGAACGATGTCTTCCGCTTCCGCAGTCGACCCCAGCATGCGGTAGGCGAGGCGCGTCAGCCGCGGCCGATGCGCCTCGAACGTCTGGACGGCGGCGTCAGGCGACGTCACGCACGGCGTCCGTCGGATGCGCCGCGCGCAAGCCGACCGCAAATCGGTTCCAGACGTTGATCGCGCCAATCGCCAGAGTGAGATGCACGACCTCGCGCTCGGTGAAAGCTGTGTTCACGAGGTCATAGTCGTCATCCGGCGCGCCCGTCTCGGCCAAACGTGTCAGTGCATCCGTCCAGGCGAGAGCGGCGCGCTCCCGGTAGGTGTAGAGCGACGACTCGCGCCATGCGTTCAGCATGTAGAGCCGCATCTCCGTTTCGCCGGATTTGCGCAAGTCGGTGGCGTGCATGTGGATGCAATAGGCGCAGCCGTTGATCTGCGACGCGCGCAGTTTGACGAGTTCGATCAGTCCGTGCTCGAGCCCGCTGGCAGCAATGGCAGCCTCGAGCGCGAGCATCGCCTTCACGCCCTCGGGCGCGACCTTGTGGGGTGCTTGGACACGCGGCGTCATCGGTCCTCTCCGTCTTTGGTTGGTCGACGCCACCCAGACGAGACGGCCGAAGCGAGTGTGACATCGTCACGGGGCCGTTTGCGAGACCGTCGACGACGCCGAAGCGCGCCTCCGCCGCTTTCGAGCGGGGCTGGTGCAGGCGGAAGTCGACCAAGATCGCCGCACGGCCCGAGGACCAGGTGGAACCTATGGGCTCAGCCCAGAAGGGGCCTATCGAACCCGGAACGGCAGCATGGCGCGCGGCCGAAGCCCACCGACGACGGAGCTTTCACCCGAAAATGACGCTCGGCAGCCAGGTGGCCAGGGCCGGGAAGGCCGCGAGCAAGCCGAGGCCGATGAGCTGGATGATCACGAACGGGATGATGCCGAGGTAGATGTCGGTGGTCTTGACCTCCGGCGGGGCGACGCCGCGGAGGTAGAACAGCGCGAAGCCGAAGGGCGGTGTGAGGAACGAGGTCTGCAGATTCACGGCGATCATCACGCCGAGCCAGATCGGGTCGAGGTCCATCATCAGCAGAACCGGTCCGACGATCGGCACGACGACGAACACGATCTCGATGAAGTCGAGAAAGAAGCCCAGGACGAACATCAGCGCCATGACCACGAACATCGCACCGAACGCGCCGCCGGGCATCGCGCCGAGCACGTCGCGGACGATCTCCTCGCCGCCGAGGCCACGGAACACCAAGGAAAAAACGCTGGCACCGAGCAGGATGACGAACACCATGCACGAGATCTTGGTGGTCGCCTGCATGACGTGCCGCAGCACCTCCAGATCGAGGCGCCGGCGGAAGATGGCCAGCACAGCGGCACCGATCGCACCCACGGCGGCGCTTTCGGTCGGCGTCGCCACACCCAGCAGGATCGAGCCGAGCACGGCGAACACGAGCGCCGCTGGCGGCAGCAACGAGCGCAGCACCATCGGCAAAAGCTCGCCCGGGGCCGCGGCCTCGACCGACGGTGCCCGGTGGGGCTGGGTGACGGCGACGAACACCTGCCAGGAGATGTACAGACCGACCAGCAACAGACCCGGCAGCAGTGCGCCGGCGAAGAGATCGACGACCGAGACCGGGTCCGGCGCGAAGTTGCCCATCGCCAACTGCGCGGAGGTGTTGGCGCCCTGCATGATGTCGCCGAGGATGACCAGCGCGATCGAGGGTGGAATCACCTGGCCCAGCGTGCCGGAGGCGCAGATCGTGCCGCAGGCGAGCTTGGGGTCGTAGCCTGCACGCAACATGCTCGGCAGACTGAGCAAGCCCATGGTCACCACGGTCGCGCCGACGATGCCGGTGGAGGCGGCGAGGACCATGCCGACCAGAGTGACCGAGATGGCGAGGCCGCCGCGGACCCGGCGCATCAGCAACGCCATGGTCTCCAGGAGCTGCTCGGCGATCCCCGACCGTTCCAGCATGACCCCCATGAAGACGAAGAGGGGGACGGCCACGAGGACCTCGTTGACCATCACGCCGAAGAACCTGGACGGTAGGCCACCCAACAACCGCAGATCGAACACGCCCAGCGCATTGCCGATCAAAGCGAACACGAACGCGGTACCGGCAAGCGTCAGCGCCACGGGAAAACCCAGCATCAGCACGCCGCAGACCGCCGCGAACATGACGAGGCTCAGGATCTCTCCGAGCAGGACGTCGCTCACGACAGCGCCTCGTTTCGGGCCTCGGCCTCGGCGAGGAACTCAGGTTCGCCGCGCAACACCAGGAACGAGCGACCGGCCATCGCCAAGAGCTGCAGGATCATCAGTGCGCAGAACCCCAAAAGCACCGACTTGAGCAGGAACAAGCCCGGCAGACCGCCGGCTTCCCGCGAGGCCTCCAGGCGCTCCCAGGAATTCATGACGTACGGAAAGGACACGATCGCAACGGTGATCAGGATCGGCAGCCCGAGCAGCAATGAGCCGCCGAGATCGACCCAGGCTTTGTAGCGGACCGATGCCGGCCGGTAGAACACGTCGACCCGGACATGGCCTTCGTTGAGCAAGGTGTAGCCGGCGCCGAGCATGAAGACGATGCCGTGCATCCAGACGTAGCTTTCCTGGATCCAGACGCGGCCCCAGCCGAAGCCGTAGCGCGTGATGACGACGAAGACGACGACCAAAACCATGGCCGCCGTCAACCATGCGACGGCCCGACCGACCCGGTCGTTCAGCCGGTCGATGCGGCGCACGAGTGTCTTCAGGCGATCCATCTGCCGACCTTCCTTGGTTTTCTTTTCCGCCGCTGCGGTCCCGGCAGCACGAAGACCAGCGCGCCTTCTAGGGCTTTGTCGGCGCACAGGGAAGCGCTGGCCTGCCGGCTGCGTCCGCGCCGGCGATCGAGCCCGAAAGGCCCGTCGCACGTCGCGCCGACACCGTACGCCGCGAAGCCTCTACGGCACCTCGTCGGCGCCGCGGGGCAGCGTCACCTCGACCCGCAAGCCTTGCGGGCGACGGTTGCCGAGCTCGATGCTGCCGCCGTGTCCCTGAACGACGGACCTCGCGATGGAAAGCCCGAGGCCGATGCCACCGGTCTCGATGCTCCGCGATTCCTCCAACCGGACGAACGGCTCGAACACCCGGTCGACGTCGTGGGCCATGATTCCGGGCCCTTCGTCTTCCACCACGATCACCACCGCGTCGGCCGTCGGCTCGACGGTGACCTGAGCTCGGAGGCCGTGGCTGACGGCGTTCTCGACCAGGTTACGGACCGCCCGCTTCAGCTCGTTGGGCCGGCAAAGGAACGGCACGGCGGCGCCATCACGGAAGGTGACGTCGCCGCCGACATCGCGGACGTCGTCACAGATACTGTCGACCAACGCCGCGACGTCGACCGTCCGCTCGGGCTCGCGCGCCACGTCGTCGCGAGCGAACGCCAGCGTCGCCTGGGTGATCCGTCGCATGTCCTCCAGCGTCGCCAACATCTTCTCTCGGTTCTCGCCGTCCTCGACGAATTCGGCCCGGATCCGCAACGACGTGATCGGGGTTTTGAGGTCGTGGCTGATCGCCGCGAGCATCCGGGTCTGGCCCTCGATGAACCGTCGGAGGCGCTCGGTCATGGTGTTGAACGCGCGGATCGTTCGCCGTACCTCGTCGGGCCCCGTCTCCGCCAACGGCCGGGGGTCCTGGCCGCGACCGAGTCGATCGGCGTTGTCGGCGAGTTCCGACAACGGCCGGGACAGGCGCCGCACCATCAGCACCAGGGCGACGACGATGGCGACGGCGGCAAGCAGCGTCCCGACCAGCGCCGGCGCGCTCCGCTCCGGGCCACCCTGTACGAAGTCGAGATCAGCGTTCAGCCACTCGCCGGAGGGTAGCTGCATCGAGATCTGGACCAGCGTGGTAGGCGGCGGTGGCGGTGGCGGGCGACGATGACGGGTGCCGGCCAAGTCGGATCGAGGCGGCGGCGGCGGATGGGGGTGGCGGTCGCGCAGCCATCGTTCGAGGACGCGGACCGTGGCGACCCCTCGAGGTTCCAGGCGGGCCCGCAGCTCGCTCAGCAGCCGCGAGCCGGCCGCGTTGGCAGCAGCCGAGACCCGCGCCTCGTGCTCGACCTCAAACCTCGACTGAGCGGTATTGACGGCAGCCAACACATCGCCGCGGATCGCGGGTGGGACCGTCGTCAGCAGGACGATCAGAGACTCGGTACGGGTGGCGATCTCGCGGACCCGCACGGCCTCGAGCGCGGCTTCGCGCGCGCTGAGAAAGTAGGCGACGCTGACACCCTGCGCCGCAACCAGTGCCAACAAGGTCACGACGATCATCTGGCCGGTCAGGCCTCGAGGCAGCAGGCGCCTCACAGCACCTCGACGTCGACGGCGAGACAATAGCCACCGCCCCAAACGGTCTTGACGATGGTCGGGTTTTTCGGATCGCGCTCGATCTTGCGGCGCAGGCGGCTGACCTGGTTGTCGATACTGCGATCGAACATGGTCGCCTCCCGCCCCCTGGTCAGGTCGAGCAGCTGGTCGCGGGTCAGAACCACCTGCGGCCGCTCGACGAGAGCGGCGAGCAACCGAAACTCGCCCGTGCTCAGGGGGGTAGACAGGCCGTCGGTGCCGATCACCTCGCGCTGCGCCAGGTCGAGAACGAGTTGACCGAAACGCACACGTTTGGCGGCCGGCGGTGTTCGGCGCGGCGGCAGGCTGTTGCTGCGCCGGATCACCGCCTTGATCCGCGCCAGCAGCTCGCGCGGGTTGAACGGCTTCGGTACGTAATCGTCGGCGCCGACCTCCAGGCCGACGATACGATCGGTGTCTTCGCCCATGGCCGTCAGCAGGATGACTGGCACACCGGCCGTGGCCCGCAAGGATCGGCAGAGGCTCAACCCATCCTCACCCGGCATCATCACGTCGAGAACGACCAGGTCGATGGCATGGGTGTCGAGGATCCGGCGCGCCTCTTTCGCGTCCGCAGCCTTCGATGTGCGCAGCCCGTGCTGGTCGAGATACCTCGCCAGCGGATCGCGGATGTCGCGGTGGTCGTCGACCACGAGCACGTGCGGCGGCGTTTCCATCGCTCGCCTCCTTCGGTGATGAACCGTGCGACTGAGCGACCATCCTCGGGCACACACAACGATGAATGTGTAACGAAACGTTCCGCCTCCGCAGCGGCTGGCGCGTCATCCACCCATTCGGACCCACCCGCAACGAGCTGCCACGCGAACGAGTCCGGGGGATTGCGGGAGTACCGACACCGCGTCGACGAGGCCGGAACCAGGGCCCAGGTGGAATTGTATCAACGTATGGCAAACTCATTGCGCGCGAAACTCCATTACACATCAACCCACAGCTGACAAAGCTCGGGCGGCCCGTCGCCTTAGGTCTCTGCCGCCGGCGCGCTTGGGATGCCGGCGCGTGTCGAACTGTACATGGAGTCGAGCATGAGGGGATTCGGGGGACGGGGTCAGGGGCCGCGGCCGGTCGATGGTGGGCCGGCCGCACCAGCAGCACCTGCCGGCGGCACGCCGCGAACCAACTTCGGGCCGGATGCGGCTGCGATCACCGGCGCAGCGTCCCCTGGCCCGATGCTCCCGTCGCCTATGCTCCCTGGGCCCATGCTTCCTGTCCCGAGGCCGCTCGGGCCGACGACACCTGGCCCCGCTGCTCCACCCACGCCACCGGCGACCGGTGAGGATGGCCGTGAGCCACCCGGTCCCGGCCAGGGGCCGAACGAGCCCGACACGGCACCACCGCCCATGCGCCGCGGCGAGCGCGACGATCCCGAGCGACGGCGCCCCGACGAAGACGAGGCCGCGCCGATCGTCGTCAGCGAGCGTACCGCCAACGGCGCCGGGAACAACGAAGCGGCGCCGGAGTGGGGAGCTGCCGGCACCGAGTTGGTGCGGCTTGCTCCGAGCGACTACGCCGACGGCCTCTCCGCGCCCAGCGGCGACGACCGGCCGAGCGCCCGCGAGGTCAGCAATGCCGTGGCGGAGCAGGAAGGCGATCTCCCGAACGACGAGGGATTCAGCGACTACTTGTGGGCGTGGGGCCAGTTCATCGATCACGACCTGGTGCTGACCGAAGAGGGCGAGTCGGGCGAACTCTTCGCCATCGAGGTGCCGGCTGGGGATCCGGATTTCGATCCGTTGGCAACCGGCGCGGTGACCATTCCCCTGACACGGTCGGAGCCGGCCGAAGGCACCGGTGACGACGAGCCGCTCGAGCATGCGAACGCCATCACGTCGTTCCTCGATGCGTCGATGGTCTATGGCTCGGACGATGCGACGGCAGCGGCGCTGCGCGACGACGACGGCAAGCTGCTGATCGACGGCGCGGGCCTGTTGCCCGCGAGCGAGACGACCGGCGTGCTGGCCGGCGACGTTCGGGCTGCCGAGAACGTCGCCCTGACCTCCCTGCACACGCTCTTCGTCAGGGAGCACAATCACTGGGTCGACGAATTGGCGGAAACCGACCCCACGCTCGACGCTGACGGTCTCTATGCCGCGGCACGAGCCCGCGTCGAGGCCGAGATCCAGGCGATTACCTTCAACGAGTTCTTGCCGATCCTGCTCGGCACCGACGCCGTCGCCGAGTACGAAGGGTACGACTCGGCGGTGGACCCGACGATCAGCACGGAGTTCGCCACGGTCGCCTACCGCTTCGGCCACAGCCTCCTGTCGTCGACGTTGCTGCGGATCGACGAGCAGGGCGACACCATCGAAGCGGGCAACCTTTCGCTCGCCGATGCGTTCTTCGCGCCCGACGAGATCGCTGCGAACGGCGGCATCGAACCGCTGCTGCGCGGGCTCGGCGAAGGCGTCGCCCAGGAGCTCGACACGATGGTCGTCGAAGACGTGCGCTCGTTCCTGTTCGGCGAACCAGGCGCGGGCGGCCTCGATCTGGCCGCGTTGAACATCCAGCGCGGACGCGATCATGGCATTCCCGACTACAATGCGCTCCGCGAAGCGCTTGGCCTCGATCGTGCGGCGACGTTTGCGGACATTACCTCCGACACAGCACTCCAGCAGGCCCTGGAAGAAACCTACGGCGATGTCGACAGCATCGACGCCTGGGTCGGAGGCCTGGCCGAGGACGTCTATGGCGATGGCATGCTGGGCGAGCTGTTCCACACCGTCGTTCTCGACCAGTTCGTGCGGGTTCGCGACGGCGATTCCCAGTGGAGCGAGGCCGTATTGCCGGCGGACGAACTGGCGGCGCTTTGGGAAACGACGCTTTCCGACGTCATCGAGCGCAACAGCGACGTCGGCGTGCTGCAGGACGACGCGTTCGTCGCCTACGCTCGGACCGGCGGGACGGACGGCGACGACGACCTCGCTGGCGGCGACGGGCGGGACTTGCTGCTCGGCGAGGACGGGAGCGACCAGCTGGCCGGCGGTGGCGGCGAGGACCAACTCGACGGCGGCGACGGCGACGACACGCTACTGGGCGAGGCCGGCGACGACGTTCTCTACGGCTCTGACGGCGATGACCTGCTCACCGGCGGCCTCGGCGACGACCAGCTTTGGGGCGGTGAAGGCAACGACATCTTCGTCTTCGAGCCGGACTTCGGTGACGACGAGATCGGTGACTTCGAGCAGGGAGATCTGTTCGACCTGACCGCGTTCGGCGACTTCTCCACACTCGAGGACCTCAGCTTCACGGCCGGTGACGACGCACTGGTCGTCACGGTCGGCGACGACGGCTCGATCACGCTCGCGGGTTTCGACGGCCCCGATCTCGGTCCGGACGTGTTCCTTGCCTGAGCGATCACTCCGTGTGCTCGACGAGGTCGCAAGCGATCGCGTCGTCGAGCGAGCGGTCGGCCGCTGAACGGTCCATCCGCAACTCGGTCGTGCCGACGGTTGAAGACCGCAGGCCGAATGGGTAGAAGCCGAGCTTCTGTTGGACACCGCCGCCAAAGCACCAGGCGGGAGGCGAGGAACGCGCATGGCTGATCCGTTTCGCGGCTGGGTTATCGAGCGGGCGCGCGAGCCGGGCGTGTTCCGCACCGACCTGACGGTCGATGATCTTTCCGAGGGCGACGTGCTCGTCGACGTCGCCTACTCGTCCTTGAACTACAAGGACGGCATGGCGATGACGGCCAAGGGTCCGATCATCCGCAGTTTCCCTCTGGTCCCAGGTATCGACCTCGCAGGCACCGTGATCGAGAGCCAGTCGGCGAAGTTCAAGCCGGGCGACGAGGTGCTGCTCAACGGCTACGGCGTCGGCGAGAAGCATTCGGGCGGTTATGCCGAACGGGCGCGGCTGCGCGCCGACTGGCTGTTGAAGGTGCACGAGCCGTTGAGCATGCGCCAGGTGATGGCGGTCGGCACGGCCGGGTTCACCGCGATGCTCTCGGTCCAGGCTTTGGAGCTGCAGGGCGTGCCGCGCGGTGCCGAGGTGCTCGTCACCGGTGCCGCCGGTGGCGTCGGCAGCATGTCGATCGTGCTCTTGGCGGCCGCCGGCTACCGCCCGGTGGCGGCGACCGGACGGCAAGCGTTGGAAGGCTACCTGCGCGAGCTCGGCGCCGTCGACGTGGTCGGGCGCGAGGAAGTGGGTGCTGAGGTCAAGGGCCCGCTCGGTTCGGCGCGGTGGCCCGCAGCGATCGACTCGGTCGGCGGCGCATTTCTCGCCAACGTCTTGAAATCGATGGCTTACGAAGGTGTGGTCGCAGTCTGCGGACTGGCCGGCGGCGGCGACCTGCCGACGTCGGTCTACCCATTCATCCTGCGTGGCGTGCGGCTCATCGGCATCGACAGCGTCATGCTGCCGATGTTCAAGCGCGATGCCGCCTGGGGCCGCCTCTCGGTGCTCCTCGATACCGACAAGCTCGACAAGCTGACCGAGGTCATCGCCCTTAAGGACGTGCCGGCCGCGGCCGAGAAGATCATGGCCGGTCAGGTCAGGGGCCGGGTGGTCGTCGACGTCAAAGCGTGACCATGCCTCTGGTCCTGGTTCTCAACGGTCCCAATCTGAATCTGCTGGGTGAGCGCGAGCCCGGCATCTACGGCAGCGCGAGCCTCGCGGACGTCGAAGCCCGGTGCGGCGCCCTGGCGGAGACGCTCGACCTCGGCGTCGACTTCCTGCAGAGCAACCACGAAGGGGCGTTGATCGACGCCGTGCATGCAGCCCGGACGACCCACCAGGGCATCGTGATCAACGCCGGTGGCTACAGCCACAGCTCGATCGCTCTGGCAGATGCGTTGCGCGCCTTTCCGGGCCGTATCGTCGAAGTCCACGTGACCAACGTCCATCGGCGGGAGGCGTTCCGCCACCACTCCCACATCGCCCCGGTCGCCGACGCCGTGCTTTGCGGTTGCGGCGTGTTGGGGTACGAACTTGCGCTCCGTTTCCTCGGAGCCCAACCACCCGCATGAGCAGTATCACCGTCGACCCGACCGTCATCGAGGCGCTTGCCGACCTCCTCGATCGCACGGGTTTGAGCGAGATCGAAATCGCCGAGGGCGAGGCCCGCATCAGGGTCGTCCGTCACCTCCAACCACCGGCCGCCAACACGGTCGCCGGCGTCCAGGCTGCACCACCAGCGACCTCCGGAGCGCCCGCAGACCGGGTGCCCGAAGGGGCGATCGCGTCGCCGATGGTCGGCACCGTCTACCTCGCACCGGAACCGGGCGCGCCGCCCTACGTCACCGCCGGCAGCCGAGTCGACGAAGGCCAGACGCTGTTGATCGTCGAGGCCATGAAGGTCATGAACCCGATCCGCGCGCCGCGCGCTGGCACCGTCAGCCGGATTCTCGTGACCAATGCGGCGCCGGTCGAGTACGGCGAGCCGCTGCTCGTTCTCGACTGAGCCCGGCCGTGTTCCGCAAGGTACTGATCGCCAATCGCGGCGAAATCGCGCTTCGGATTCTCCGCTCGCTCAAGGAGTTGGACATCCAGTCGGTCGCCGTTCACTCGACCGCCGACGCCGATGCCATGCACGTGCGCCTCGCCGACGAGAGCGTCTGCATCGGCCCCGCCAGCCCGCGCGAGAGCTACCTCAACAAAGCGTCGATCCTTGCCGCCGCCGAGATCACCGGCGCCGAGGCGATCCATCCCGGCTACGGCTTTCTCTCGGAGAACGCCGACTTCGCGGCAATGGTCGAGGACCACGGCTTCAGCTTCATCGGCCCCCGGCCCGAACACATCCGGCTGATGGGCGACAAGATCGCCGCCAAGCGGACCGCGACCGAACTCGGCCTGCCGACCGTTCCCGGATCGAGCGGCGCCATCGCCAACGAAGCCGAGGCGCGGCGGGTGGCCGAGGAGGTCGGCCTGCCGGTCCTGATCAAGGCCGTGGCCGGCGGCGGCGGTCGCGGGATGACCGTGGTCCACGAGATGGGTGAACTGGGCGAGGCGCTGACCGTTGCCCGACGGGAAGCACTCCACGGCTTTGGCGACGACCGGGTCTACGTCGAGAAGTTCCTCGACCGGCCCCGCCACATCGAGGTTCAGGTCCTCGGCGACGGACGCGGCAACGCGGTCCATCTCGGTGAGCGCGACTGCAGCTTGCAGCGCCGCCACCAGAAGGTCGTCGAGGAGGCGCCAGCACCGATTCTGAGCTCCGAACAGCGTCGGGCGATCGGCGAGCGCGCGGCGGAGGCGACGCGGCGGTTCGCCTATCGCGGTGCCGGCACCGTCGAGTTCCTGTATCAGGACGGCACCTTCGCCTTCATCGAGATGAACACCCGGCTGCAGGTCGAGCACCCGGTGACCGAACTCGTTACCGGCGTCGATCTGGTCGTCCAGCAACTGGCGATCGCCGCCGGTGAGCCCCTGGCGCTGCGCCAGGAGGAGGTTCGTTTCGACGGTCACGCCATCGAGTGTCGCATCACCGCCGAAGACGCGACGACGTTGCTGCCGCAGGCCGGCCGGGTGACGGCGTACCACGCGCCCGGCGGGCCGGGTGTGCGGGTCGACAGCGCGCTCTATGCCGGCGCCATGGTACCGCCGCACTACGACAGCCTCATCGCCAAACTGATCGTCCACGGCGCCGACCGCGAGACGTGTCGAAAGCGCCTTTTGCGCTGTCTCGACGAGTATGTCATCGAAGGTCCCGGCACCACGATCCCGCTGATCCGGGATCTCCTGAGGTCCGAGGACGTGCAGGACGACCGCTACGACACTACCTGGCTCGGTCGCTATCTCGACACGCGCCGGGCACCGGACTGACGGGCGCGGCCCCGGCGATGAGCGAGCTGCGCGCCGACACGTTGCTTTGCGCCTACTCGGTCGGCATCTTCCCGATGGCCAACGACCGGGACGACCACGAGATCTTCTGGGTCGAGCCGAAGCGCCGTGGCATTCTGCCGCTCGACGGGTTCCACGTGCCGCGCAGCCTCCGCCGCACGATCCGCAAGCACCGGTTCGACGTTCGCTGCGATCATGACTTCGAGGCGGTCATCCGCGCGTGCGCCGAGCCGACGCCAACGAGGCCGCGGACCTGGTTGAACGACGACCTGATCGAAGCCTATTGCGATCTCGCGGCGGCCGGCCACGCGCACAGTGTCGAATGCTGGCAGGACGACCGCCTGGTCGGCGGCCTGTACGGCGTGGCCATGGGCGCCGCATTCTTCGGCGAGAGCATGTTCACCCGGCTTCCCGACGCCAGCAAGGTGGCGCTCGTTGCCTTGGTCGAACGCCTCAAGGACCGCGGGTTCCGCTTGCTCGACAGCCAGTTCATGACCGACCATCTCCGCCAGTTCGGCGGCCGCGAGGTCGACCGCGACACCTATCGCCGGCTGTTGCGCGCGGCCCTGCTCACCAACGCCCGGTTCCGCTGAGCCACGTCCAAGCCATCGTCCATCGAGCCGCGACGACCCGTGCCCAAGCCCTGCCACCGCGACGCAGCCCAACGGCCAGCCATCTCGTCAATACATCATCGTCTTCGAGATTCTCGATCAAACTACGACGAAGAGTGTCGAGAGACACTATTCTTGTTGAACTTGGATGACTGCGTGCTCAATTCCAACCGGCGAGCTCGCTCTGGTCGCGATATGCCATGCGGGCTAGTTGGACCACAGGCGTCGATCCGACGGCTTACGACGTTCTCGACCGCGGTCCGCTGGTGCGGGCGGCGGGGCTCGAACTGGCATTCACCGAACAGGAGAGCGCGGCACGTTGCCGTGGCCGGCGACGTCGAGGTCGGCGCGGTGCCGAGCACCTTGGCCCTGCGTCGCGGCGTCGCAGGCGGCGCTTGCTCGCGGTGAGCCAGCGCTGCTCAGGGTTGCGTGTCCGGGCATCGGTTGGCGCGGACGACCTCAACCCAGGCATGATGGAGCTTGTCATCGAGCTGGTCGGGCAGTCGTCGACGGTGTAAGATCACAAGTAATCGGCTCGTCGTTCGATTGCCACTCGTGGTCATGCCGAAAGATCGGTTCTCGAACCAGGAGGGCGTCGGATGGCTCGCGAGAGTCGAGGCGTGACTTGCGTCTCGTTGACGGTGTGCGATGTCATGCGCACGAACGTCGTCACCACGGTTCCCGAGGCCACACTCTCGACGGTCGTCGCACAGATGCAACGACACGATCTCGGCTGCCTGCCGGTTCTAGAGGACAATGCGCCCGTTGGGATGGTGACCGATCGGGATGTTCTCGTCCGCGGATTGGCGCGGGACGCAGACCTCACCCGCTGCCGCGTCGGTGACGTCATGTCCGCGGGTCCACTCTCGATCCGCCGCGATCGGTCGGTGAACGAAGCGCGACAGTTGATGATCGTCGCCGGTGTGACGCGGTTGTTCGTGGTCGGTCGAACGGGTCACTTGGCCGGTCTCGTGTCTTGGCATGACGTCGTCGAGGGGCGGCGGCCTCGGCCGATCTCGCGGCAGGTCACGTTCTATCGGCGGCGGCTGGACTCCAACGGCCGTCCCCACGACGTGGAGACCTGCCGGGTCTACGTCTCGCCAAGCGTTGCGGACGATGACATCGAACCGTTCGCGGTCGCACGGTTCGAGACCATCAACGGCCATCGGCCGTGGCGGTCCATGGCCGACGGCTACGAGGTCAGCCGTGTGTAGCGACTCCAGCACGGTTGCGGTCCCCGGCGTGAGCCGGAGGAGGGCTGGCCTACGCCGAGTTCCACGCGGTCGCGCAGTGGTGGCAGGCAGGCCCGGCGTCGGCAGGGCCCAGGGTGTCGTGGGGCGGCTGCTGCGTGACCGTGGACCGCCTGCCCACGGCTGCACCGTAAGGGCCGATGCGCGTCGAAGCCGCCATACGCGCGGGCGAGGCACGGTAGGCGACATCGCCCCACTTGCATGCACGAGATGATTGGAACCACGCACCACCACGGAGGACCAAGGCATGAATGCGAGCACCACCACCGACCGCGTGCGAAACGCCGCTATGATGGGCGACCTCGGCCTTCTGCCGTCACCCGCTCACTTTCCACAGGTTGCCGCCGACCTCGGCCGCGAGGTGGTGAGCCTGATGCAGCAGCGCCAGGAGGCCGACGTCGCCCTTCTCCGAGAGGCATATCGCTGCCGCGACTGGCCGCAGCTCTTGGAGCTGCAGACCGGTTGGGCGTCGGCGGCGTGCGACGACTACTTCGAGTCGATGCGCCGCTGCACGGACCTCCTCGTGAGTTCGGGGAACGGTGGTGGTAACGCATCGAAGGCCCAGACCACGTCGGGCTGAGATCGCGTACCGCGCTCCCGGCGTCGAGCGGCGCGGTTCGCCGTGCCGTCAGGCGCCGGGCGTCCCGTCTGGGGGCACGGCGTCGTCGCCCGAGCGAGTTCCGCGTCGTTCAGCCGATGGCGCCGCGCGCCACGGATCATGCTCGATGATCCACGGCGAAGCGCGTTTGCCCGATGGTCCTGGATGCCCGGTGACCGGAGGGCGAACGCTGTTCCGTCAGGCCCGTCCTCGGGTCGCTCTGGTCGCAACGGAGTTTGGCAATCCCTGCGTGGCTGGCGCAGAAGTTCTGGACGGCGCTCACGGTCGCTCGCCGCGGACCAGTGCACCCTCGATGACGTCGAGTACCGGCTCCAGATCGGCGACGCCGTCGATCACGTGATGAGCGCCGGAACGCAGGAGCTTGCCGGCGGCATCGGCCCTGCGGCACCGCAGCTCGTCGACGGCCAGCGCCGTGGTCTCCGCCTCGGTCAGGCCCAGCGCATTGCCGGTGAGCGCAACGCCGACGGTCCAGCAACCGGCATTGATCCCTTCCTCGATGCCGACCTCGGTGTCGTCGACCTTCACCACCCGCCAAGCGGGCCAGACGCCGAGATCGAGAAAGGTTCGGTACATCATCAACGGCGTCGGCCGCCCGGCCGGCAGATCGCCGGCACAGACCAGATTGTCGGGGGCATAGCCTTGGGCGGCGGCGAGCGGCAGCAGCGGGGCCATGATCTCGCGGGTGTAGCCGGTGGTCGAGCCGATCTTCAGCCCGCGCTCGCGAAGGCGGGCCACGGTCTCGGCGGCACCCTCGATGAGCTGCGCGTGGTCAGCGACCACCGCGACGTTCAGCGGCACGAACACCTCGTAGACCCGGTCGACGTCCAACTCGCTGGGCGGCGCGCCGTGCCGCGCGGCCCAGGCGTCGGCAACCCGCGGAAGCTGTAAAACGGCGCTGATGTGGTCGCGCTTCGCCATGCCCATCGGCCCGCGCGCCTCGTCGACACTGATCTCGACGTCGAACCCGGCGAACGCGCGGACGAACACGCCCATCGGCGCCCGGCTGCCGTAGTCGACGACGGTACCGGCCCAATCGAAAACGACGGCCTGCAGCTGGGATTGCGGCATCAAGGCTCTCCGAAGAGCTCGGCGACGGTCTCCTCGCCGATGGCGAAGGCTGTGCTGGCGCCGGTGCCACTCGTGACGATCACGAGGCGGATGGAGGGGTCCGGCGCGTCGCACACCATCAGGGTCCCGGGAAGCGACGCATAGGTGCCGATCCACCGCTCCACGATGCGGACGTCAGGGAGGTCCAGAACAGCGAGCAGCTCGTCCATGATCAGCTCGTCGATGGCGGCGTCGGCGAACGGCTGTGGGCTCCATGCCTCGTCGTGGCTGTCGCCGACGACGAGGCCACCATCTCCACCCTGCACGGCGATGAGGTGGACACCGTGGTCCAGATGTCGGGGCTGCTCCGCGCGCAGGCGCGCCAGCAGCGCCGCGGCTTCCGGCAACTCGGCATAACCCAGATAGCGGACCAGCGAGAGGTCCGACATGACCGCGCCGGGCAACCGGAAACCAGGCTGTGGTGCCACCTTGAGCATGTGCAACCGGCAGCGTCGCAAGCCGAGCGCCGCGATCCGCTCCGGGAACAAGGTCACCAGATCGTCGCCCGGACAGATCACCACCCGCTCGGCCGCGAACACCCCGTCGGCCGTGTGCACCTTGCCGGGCGTGACGTCACGGACGGCGAGCCGTCGGACGATGGTGACGCCCAGCGCTTCGCTCATCCACCGAGCGAGCTTGGGCACCGCCGTCCTGCTCTCGACGCGTCGTTCGTGAGGACTCCAAAGGGCTCCGGCGAGCGGCCGGTCAGTGCTCAAAACGTCGCCGTGGCAACGTCTGGCATCGTTCGGCGCCATGAGTGTGCAGCCCTCACCCATGGTCGTGGCGTGGAAGGCCTCCAACAACGCCATCGCGTCGGCGCGCTGGGCGACCACCAACAGTCCCCGCTGCTCGACGGCGATGCCGGCGACGGCGGCCACCTCGTCCCACACGTCGCGCGAACGCAGCGCCCGGCGCCAACACGTCCCCTGCTGCTGCCCGCTCACCGTGACGAAGCCGAAGTTGCGGACCGAAGCACCGACGACCTCGGCCTCGCGGTCGATCACGACGACCGACAGACCGCGCCGGGCCGCGGCAAGGGCATGGGCGAGGCCGAGAATACCGGCGCCCACCACGGCGAGATCGAACACGCGGCTCATCGGCGTTCGACCGCCAACCGGCAGAGCCGGCGAAAGCACTGGACGTCCGTGCGCATGCCAATCGCCTAGGCGCCCGCCGTGACGATTTGGTGACGGCCCGCCGGCGCGGCGCTCAAGCGCTGACGGGTCGCGCTTCGTTGCGACCGACCGGCAACGTGCATGCGAAAGCCCAACTGACGAGCAGGAAGAGCGACGACATGCCGAGGCAACCGAGGACACCGTAGGCTTGGTAGCTCCAGCCCGACAACAAGCAGCCCACGAGCCGGCCGACGGCATTGGCCATGTAGTAGAAGCCGACGTCGAGCGCTACGTCGTCCGCCTTCGAGTAGGCCAGGATCAGGTACGAATGGAGCGACGAGTTGACGGCGAAGGCCGCACCGAACAGGCCGAGGCCGACGACGATGACCGCACCCGGTCCGATCGGTCCGAAGGGCTCGGCGACGACCGCGCCGTGGGTCTCCAGAAGGGGTAGCGGCACCACGGCCATGAGCCCGAAGGCCACCAGCGCCGGCATGGCTGCGAGCCCGAACGCCCAGTGGCGCGCCGCCCGTACCTCGGACGCCAAGCCGTCGATCGAGCTGGCGATGACCCGCGGCGCCAGCGCCTGGACGAAGCCGTAGCCGATCACCCAGAGTGCCAGAAAGGTCGAGACCTGAAGGAAGGTCCAGCCGGCGACTTCGTAGAGAAAGATGGGCACGCCGACGACGAACCAGATGTCCCGCGCGCCGAACAGGAACACGCGGGCGGCCGAGAGGCGATTGATCGCCGGCGCCTTGGCGAGCAGCCGGGTGATGGGCGTCTTGGCTTTGGCGCGGCCCATGCCGCGCGGCAGCAGCATCAAGGTCAAGCCTAGGATCACCACGAGACACGTTGCCAACAGCAAGAGGCCGCCGGTGAAGCCGATCGTCGCCAGCAACGCCCCGCCAACGAAAAAACCGACGCCCTTCATGGCGTTCTTCGAGCCGGTAAGCACCGCGACCCACTTGAACAAACCGCCCTGCTGGCCCTCCGGCACGACCAGCTTGATCGCGCTCTTGGAGCTCATCTTGGTCAGGTCTTTGGCGATGCCGGCCAGCCCCTGGATCACGACGGCATAGGCGACGGACCAGGCGAGCGGCCATGCCGGATCGAGCGCCGCCAGGGCGAGGAGCGCCACGATCTGCAACGCGAGGCCGGCGAAGAGCGTAGTGCTCAGCCCGAAACGCGCAGCGATCCACCCGCCGAGCAGGTTGGTCACGACGCCCATCAACTCGTACAGCACGAACAGGAAGGCGATCTGGAACGGCGTGAAGCCCAGAGTGTAGAAGTGCAGCAGCACCAACATGTGCAGTGCGCCGTCGGTGACCGTTTGCCCCCAATAGGCGCCCGTCACGATGCCGTAGGCGCGGACGTTCACCCTCGGCCTGCCAGCGCCGCCTCGACCTTGGCGACCAGCTCGACGAGCCTGCAGGCGTAGCCCATCTCGTTGTCGTACCAGGCGAGGATCTTCACCGCGGTCCCGTCGACCACCATGGTCGAAAGCGCGTCGACGATCGCGGAGCGGGGATCGCTGCGGTAGTCGACAGACACCAGCGGCCGTCGCTCCACCCCCAGAATGCCGGCGAGCGGCCCGGCAGCCGCGTCGTCGAACAGCGCGTTGACCTCTTCGGCCGTGGTTGGCCGGGCCAGCTCGAACACACAGTCGGTCAGGCTGGCGTTGAGCAGCGGCACGCGTACGGCATGGCCGTTGAGCTTCCCCTGGAGGTCCGGGTAGATCAGCCCGATGGCCGTCGCCGAACCGGTCGTGGTCGGCACCAGCGAGGTCAGTGCCGACCGCGCGCGGCGCAAGTCCTTGTGTGGCGCGTCGACGACGACCTGGGTGTTGGTCACGTCGTGGATGGTCGTGATCAGGCCGTGGACGATCCCGAGCGACTCGTGCAGCGGCTTGACGACCGGTGCCAGACAATTGGTCGTGCAGGAGGCCGCGGTGACGATCGAGTGGCTTTGCGGATCGTACAGATGGTCGTTGACGCCCATCACGACGTTGAGCGGGCCGTCCTTCACCGGTGCCGCGACGACGACGCCCCGAGCGCCTGCCTCCAAGTGCGCCGCGACCTGCGCCTGCTTCACGTACTTGCCCGAGCTCTCGATCACCAGCTCGACGCCGAGATCGGCCCAAGGGATCGCCGCCGGCGTAGCGTGCGCGCTGAAGCCGACGAAGCGGTCGCCAACGCGGAAGCCCTCGCCCTCGACGCCGATCGATGCCGGCCAGCGGCCGTGGACGCTGTCGAACTCGAGCAAATGGGCGGCGGTCACCGCACCACCGTTGACCTCGTTGACGTGGACGATGTCGAGGGCGACGCCATCGCGCGCCAACCCGGCGAGGGCCGCCCGAAACGCCAGCCGACCGATCCGCCCGAAGCCGTTGATGCCGATGCGCATCAGCCGCTGCCGACTTCGCTCGCCCGTGTCTTTACCTCGGGATCGAGATGTCTACCGATGTCGTCGAGGCGGCGTTGCAGGCTGAGCTTGCTCAAGCTCGACAAATGGGTCGTCATGGGCTGGCCGGGCCAGACCGGACACACTTCTGCCGCCGCTCGATCGCAGACCGTGAACACGAAGTCGAGCGCCGGCGCGTCCGGTTCGGCGAACTCGTCCCAGCTCTTCGAGCGCAGCCCGCTCGTGTCGTGGCCGAAGCCACGCAAGGTCTCGAGGGTGAGCGGGTGAACGGCGCCGCGCGGATGGCTGCCGGCCGAGTGGGCGCGGAACCGCCCACGACCCCATCTGTTCAGCGAGCACTCCGCCATCACGCTTCGCGCGGCGTTGCCGGTGCACAGAAACGGAACTTCCATCGGTCGATCCGTCATCGCTCGTCCTCCTGTCGGTGTTCCCGGCGCCGACGTTGCGGCGTCCCGGTTGGCTCGGTGGCCGTCACGGGTGCGGCGCATTCGGACACGGGATCGAATCCACAGATCTCCGGATGGCCGCGGCAACAGTCTCGAGTCAGAAACGCGACGACCTCACGCGTGCCGTCCACATCGACCGCATAGAAAACGTGCCGCTGCACGCGCCAGGAACGGAGCAGGCTGGCTCGCTCAAGTGTCGCCAAGTGGGTCGACAGGCTGGACGCAGGAACGCCCAGGCGCAGGGCGATTTCGCCGGCACTCAACCCCGCCGGCCCCTCGGCCATCAGCATCCGGAAAACGGCAAGCCGATGCTCCTGACCGAGTGCGGCAAATGCGGCGGTAGCGGCTTTCGCGTGCATCGGTCAGCGGTCCGCCGGCACCGGTTGAGCGACCGTGATGCCGCGTTCGTACCAGCCCTTGGACGCGTTCACGATCGCCACGAGCGACAGCATCACCGGCACTTCGACGAGGACACCGACGACCGTTGCCAAGGCGGCCCCACTCTCGAAACCGAACAGCACGATTGCGGTGGCGACGGCGAGCTCGAAGAAGTTCGACGCACCGATCATCGTCGACGGCCCCGCCACCTCGTGGGCGACGCCGAGCTGGCGGTTCGCGAGATAGCCGACGGCGGCCGTGATGTAGCCCTGGCAGAGAATCGGTACCGCTAGCAGCAGAATGACGAACGGCTGGCGCACGATCTGCTCGCCTTGGAACGCGAACAGCAGCACCAGTGTCGCCAGCAACGCCGTCAGCGAAACCGGCTCGATCCGCGCGAGCAGCCGGGCGAGTGCCGCCTCACCGCCTCGCGCCAACGTCCGGCGACGCCAGAGCTGCGCGACGGTCACCGGGATCAGGATGTAGACGACCACGGACAGGGCGAGGGTCTGCCACGGCACGGTGATCGCCGACAGACCGAGAAGCAAAGCCACGATCGGCGCGAAGGCGACGATCATCACCGCATCGTTCAAGGCGACTTGGCTGAGGGTGAAGTGCGGCTCGCCGCGCGTCAGATGGCTCCAGACGAACACCATCGCCGTGCACGGCGCTGCGCCGAGGATGATGAGCCCGGCGATGTAGCCGTCGATCTGGCCGGCCGGTAGCAGCGGGCGGAACAACCAGCCGATGAACAGCCACGCCAGCACCGCCATGAGGAATGGCTTGAATGCCCAATTCACCGTGAGGGTCACCGCGATCCCGCGCCAGTGCTGGCCGACCTCGGCAAGCGCCCCGAAGTCGATCTTCAAGAGCATCGGCACGATCATCAGCCAGACCAGTACCGCGACCGGCAGGTTCACACTGGCGATCTCGGCACGGCCAAGTGCTTGGAACGGCGCCGGGAAGACGTGCCCGAGAGCGATCCCGACGACGATGCAGAGCGCGACCCACAAGGTCAGGTAGCGGGCGAACCCACCAAGTTTGCGCGGGGTCTCGGGCAACGGCAGTCTCCATGAGTTCGACCGCAAGCTACGATGTTTCGGGAAATGACGAAATAACAAATCTGGCTTTCGTGGGAGCTGCGCGCTACGTCGTCGATCAACCCGCGTGGCACGGGCGTCGTCGGTGAATGCCCGACCGGGCACGAACGGCGGCGCCAACTTGCCACGACGTCAATCAGGAGGACCGACACATGCCACGTTCTCGCCTGCTGGCCGGCGCCGTCGGCGCATTTGCGGTGGCCCTCGCCGCCCATGCGCATGCAGCGTTCGAACTCGATCCCCGCTTCACCGACGCCGATGGCGACCTGGTCGCCGACATCCCGACGGACCCGAGCGAGCTGGTCGACCCGCCGACACTGATCTTCGCCTACACGCCAGTCGAAGACCCCGCCGTCTACGCCGAGGTGTGGGAGGGCTTCCTCGACCACATGGCCGATGTCACCGGCAAATCGGTGCAGTTCTTTCCGGTCCAGTCCAACGCGGCGCAGCTCGAGGCGATGCGCGCCGGGCGGTTGCACGTCGCGGCCTTCAACACGGGCTCCAACCCGATCGCGGTCGCCTGCGCCGGCTTTCGCCCATTCGCCATGATGGCCGGCTCGGACGGCTCGTTCGGCTACGAGATGGAGGTCATCACCTATCCGGGCTCGGGCATCGACAGCGTCGAGGACATCCGCGGCCGCACCCTCACCCATACGTCCGAGACGTCCAACAGCGGCTTCAAGGCGCCGACGGCGCTGATGAAGGCGGAGTTCGGTCTCGTGTCCGGTGAGGATTACGACGTGCAGTTCTCCGGCAAGCACGACAACTCGATCCTCGGCGTCGCCAACCAGGACTACGACGTAGCGACCATCGCCAACTCGGTGAAGGCACGGATGATCGAACGCGGCGTCGTCAGCGACGACCAGTTCGAGATCCTCTACACGTCCCAGACCTTCCCGACCTCAGGCTATGGCGTCGTCTACAACCTGACGCCGGAACTTCAGGACAAGATCAAAGAGGCGTTCTTCAGCTTCCCTTGGGAAGGGTCGGCGCTGGCCGAAGAATTCGGCAAGAACGGTGAAGATCAGTTCATCGAGATCACGTTCCAGGACGATTGGGACGTCATTCGCAAGATCGACGAGGCGAACGGGGTCTCCTACAACTGCCGCTGAGGCAGGACCACGTCGGCGCCGGGGGCCAAGCTCCCGGCGCGTGCGCCCAGGAGCGCTGATGCTCGTCGTCGACCAGCTCGAAAAGCGCTACCCAACGGGCGACATGGCGGTCCG
>JBCBTD010000016.1:0-70047 GCA_039818825.1 Pseudomonadota bacterium | reverse complement strand
CCCCGACCGCAAGGTGCTGGCGCTCCAGGCCGACGGCTCCGGCCTCTACACGCCGCAAGCGCTGTGGACACAAGCCCGCGAGAACCTCGACGTGACCACGGTCGTCTTTGCCAACCAAGGCTATGTCAGTTTGAAGGAAGAGCTGTTCAAGGTCGGCGCCAACCCAGGTCGGACGGCGCTCGACATGTTGGAGGTCGACCATCCGATCGTGGATTGGGTGAGCCTTGCCCGCGGTTTCGGCGTACCCGGAGAGCGCGTGGAGGACGCCGGTGGCCTCGCTCGTGCGTTGGCCCGTGGTCTGGCGGCGCCCGGACCCTACCTGATCGAAGCGGCCACGGTTTGAGGAGATCCTAGGTGCGTTTGTTGCTTTGTCTGCTGGTTGGTCTCGTGCTGGCGCCGGCGGCGCGCGGCGCGGAGCCCGCGACGGCGATCCTTTCCGGTGGCTGTTTCTGGTGCACCGAGAAGGACTTCGACCATGTCGACGGCGTCCTCGAGACCACCTCCGGCTACATCGGCGGCAAGTTTCCGAACCCGACGTATCAGAGCCACGTTGCCGGCGGCGACCTGGAGGCGGTGCAGGTGACGTTCGATCCCGACCTGATCAGCTATCGCGAGCTCGTCGACATCTACTGGCGAACGGTCGACGTCACCGACGACGGCGGCCAATTCTGCGACCGGGGCAACAGCTACCGGACGACCGTGTGGGTGCTGGACGACGCCCAGCGCGCCGACGCCGAGGCGTCGAAGGCGGACGCCGAAGCCGCGCTCGGCGCCCCGATCGTCACCCGCATCCTCGACGCGCCCGAGTTCTGGCCAGCGGAAGAGTATCACCAGGACTACTACCTGAAGAATCCGCTGCGCTACCGCTACTACCGCTTCGCCTGCGGCCGCGACCGCCGCATCCAGGAAGTCTGGGGCGACGAGGCGATGCGGGGTGTGCAGCAGGAATCGTCCTAGGGTACTGACGCCCTCCGAGGCCGTAGTTCCCGAGGCCAGACGTCGATGGGAGGTCGGCCTGTCGTAGCTGGAGTTTCAGGGCGTTGATCTGGCTGTACGTCAACGGAAAGCCGACCTACGAAGGCGTTTGGGTCTCGGCCTGTCTCGTTTGTCAGGTTGCGCAGGGCGCAAGGAAGCTTTGAGCCCTCTCCGGACGTGCGAGGCGGCGGCGCGAACGGCTGCTCTCACTGGCAGACCGAATTCGCCCATTTCTTAGGGGCAGGTTCACTCCTGTCGCTACCCGGGAACCGCCGACGGTAATCGGCGGGAGCGATTTTCATGACGCGTTGAAAGGCGCGGCGCATCACATCGGTGCTGTTGAACCCACACTGCTCGGAAATCGTCTCAAGGGGCGTGTCCGTTTCCTCCAAGCACCTCCGTACCGCATCCACGCGCAGTTTCTCGACGAATGCGGCAGGCGTCTGGTCGACCTCACGTCGGAAGACCCGAGAGAAGTTGCGAGTGCTCATATGGATGCGTTTCGCCATGGCCTCGACGGAAAGGTCGCCGGCCGGGTTGTCCGTCGCCCATGAGACGAGTTCGTTGATCGGGCTCCGCTCGGTATGCTGCGCCTTCAGAGTGGCGCTGAACTGGGATTGCCCGCCCGGGCGGCGCATGAAGACGACCAAATCCCGGGCGCATTCGAGTGCAAGCGTCGGGCCCTCATCCTCCGCCACAAGCGCCAGGGCCAGGTCGATACCGGCCGTAACGCCCGCGGACGTATAGATACTGCCATCCTTCACGAAGATCGCATCTGCATCGACATGAACCTTCGGGAACTGCCGAGACAGGTCGGCGGCGGCCCTCCAGTGGGTCGTCACCCGTCGGCCGTCGAGCAACCCGGCCCCGGCCAGGAGAAAAGCGCCGCCGCAGACCGAGACCGTCCTGCGCGCCCGAGCCGACAGACGTCGGATCATGTCGAAGGCGGTATGCTCCCCAGGGCACTTGACCTCTGCGACATCGGCGGCCGGAACTAAGAGCGTGTCGATGTCGCCCTCGCAATCGCTGGCCCGCCTGTGGCAGCGCAGCGGAACCCCGCCACAGGAAACTATGTCTCGCGTTCCGGCGCCGCTCAGCAGCTCCAATGCGTAGGGAGGCGCTTCACCCTCGGCTAGCCTGTTCGCCGCCGCGAATGCGCCCCACGGACCGAACAGATCGAGCGGCACCACTTGAGGAAAGGCGAGGAACGCAATGCGGCGGGCCTTGTGATCTCGTCGTGAGGCGTGTCGCATCTCAATCATCTGCGTTCCATTCGATCTTGGCGCATATCGTCGGATGATTGTCATTTACGCCACAATGCATGTCCACGAAAATCAAGGAGATTGTTGGCGAGACCCCCTTACAGGAGCACGATCATGAGCAGGAATGAGCCCGAAGAACGCCAGAATCCGTCTTCGACAGAAAGACGTAGAATCATGGAAGCGGCTCTGGTGGCTGCGACGGGTCTGACACTGATGGGCCGCCCGCGCGTCGCGCGGGCGCATGAAGGCGATGTTCAACGGTCGCCGATCAATCTGCCGCCCATGCACAATCGAAGAAAACCGGAGGTGGGCATGCTGCTCTATCCGGGTGTGACGCTCCTCGATCTGCTCGGACCTCAGACCGTGCTGGCCCCATCCTGCAACGTCCATGTCGTGTGGAAGAACACCGACCTTCTGGAAACGGATAGTGGGATCGTCATGAAGGCGACATCCACGCTCCACGAATGCCCGAAGGATTTGGATGTCCTGTTCGTTCCCGGCGGCGCATTCGATGTAATGATGGATTCGGACGTGCTGACCTTCCTCGCCGACCGGGGCTCCCGCGCTGGGTATGTGACGAGCGTCTGCGGCGGTTCGATCGTTCTTGGTGCGGCCGGTCTTCTTCAAGGTTATGAAGCGACGTCGCACTGGATCGCGAAAGACCAGCTGCCTCTGTTCGGCGCCATACCCAAGGATGGGCGCGTCGTACGCGACCGCAACCGCATCTCCGGTGGTGGCGTAACCGCCGGAATCGATTTTGGCCTCGTCCTGCTCGGGGAGTTGCTGGGCGAGGACATCGCCAAGCTGTCCCAGCTCACACTCGAATACGACCCTGCGCCTCCCTTCAATGCCGGCACGCCGGAGAAAGCCGGTCCCGCGATCGTAGCGAAGATGGACGACTGGCTCGGCCCAGCCGGTGATATGCTAACGGCCATGTGTACGATGGCGGCCGCCGATATGGGCCGGTACACGCCGATCGTAGAATAGGCGCCGGATGTTCAGTCCGAAAGCTTCGAAAAGCTCAACATGACTGGTCTCGCGCGCGCAGCGGTTCTCGAGGCGCTGACCTTGCTCGCCCTATTCTGTATCGCCATGCCCTTGAAGTACTGGGGCAGCAGTGGGCAGGCCGTTTCTATCATGGGGCCAGTGCACGGTCTGGCCTTCATGGTTTTCTTATGGTTCGTGATCCGGTCATGGGCGGAGGGTTTGATCGACGGCTTTGGCGCCCTGAGGCTTGTCGTCGGCGCATTCATTCCCTTCGGCGGCTTCGTCAACGAACGCTGGCTCCGCCGTCAATCCAAGGCTCCTTGATGATCTATGAACTCACAAAAATCGCTCATCTGGTTTCGCTGTTCGTCTGGATTGGTGGAATGATCGCCGTTGCCCTTGCGCTGCGCTATCCGGCTCCGATCCATATGCAACCGCTGAAAACCTATGACCGCGCGGTCACGACACCGGCAATGGTCCTCGCCTTGCTGTTCGGCATCCTTCTCGGCGTTCAGGGTGGCTGGTTCGCTTCAGCTTGGCTTGGGGCGAAAATCCTTCTGGTCCTGGCGCTCTCGGGATTGCACGGGGCCCTGGTGGGTAAACTGAGGCGCGCGATCCGCGAAGATTCTAGTGAGACGAATCCAAGCAGCCCAATGTACTTGCCGCTCCAATTCGTAATACTCGCGGGTATTGTGATGCTTGTAACAATAAAACCTTGAACCTTGATGCCTTATCTACGGCGGTAATTCGCAGTATCCTCATCGGCTGGAGGCAGGTCACGCCAATGTCCGTCGCGCGGATCAAGCGCAAACAGAGCAAGATCAATCCGGTTCTGGCGCCAAGACTGGGCAATGAGAATCGGGCTCTGCTGGTTCTGGCCGCTTTGTTGATCCGCAGTTCTGCTATCACCACAAAAGTAGCGGTTTATGGCCGCCTTCGCGGAAGCCGACGCTGGCCGGAGGTCCCGAGAGTCCGCAATGCGGGTATGGGAGCGGCCGAAGGCCGTGTTCCGTCGAGACCCGAGGCGTCTGCCGGCGCCACACCCCTGTGACGGCATCTGCGAAATGCGTCTGCGCGCTACGCCGGTGCCGACGCCGCCGACGTCCTGCTGACGGTGTCGTCGCTGGCCACGTCAGGCTCGGCGTCGGAGGTTGGAGTCATGTGCTCTTCGGCGGGGCTCGGTTCCAGGTCGAGGTCGCCGCTGTCCGCGACTTGGTCGTCCACCGCCGCAGCGACGATGCCGGCGGCGCCGGCGAGCGCCACACCGTAAGGCCGGACGTCGGGCAGCAGGTGGTGGCGTGCCACGGACTTCAAAGTTGGCGCATCGACGACGCCCGCGGACAGACGTTGCCGCGCGTGGTCGTCGAGCTGGTCTCGGTCGAGGTCGGCGAAGCTCTCGGCGATGGTGGCCAAACCGTGCAGCGCCACGACGATTTCGACACGGCGCTCGCGGATCGACGGGCGGCACATGATCGCCTCGGCCCCCGCGCGCGCCAGCCGCTCCGCCGCACCCTGGGTGAAGGTGAAGCCGCCGACCGGTGCGCTCTGGGCGAAGTTCTGCAGATAGGCGCGGACGTCCTGGTTCGAGGGTCGCGCCGGCACGGGGCGACGGGCGATGTAGTCGTCGACGGTCATGGGCTTCGCTCCACGTCCCTTGGCTGCCAGCGGCAGCCTCCATGGCTTCGGCTGCGCGCAGCAGCCTTTGGGGTGGCGATACCGACCTTCGGTGAGAGAACGGCGACAATGGCCGACCCCGGGCGCGGGTCCAAGGCGCGGCGTTGAACGACGGCGCACACCGTGCCACTTCATCGCCATGGATCAGGCTCTCGCCGAGACCGCCGAAGCGCCGTTGACCGGTGCTGCGTTGATCGCCGCCAAGGTGCGCCACCTGCCCCACGGGCCGGGCGTCTATCGCATGCTCGGCGCCAAGGGCGAGGTGCTCTACGTCGGCAAGGCCAAGGACCTCAAGAAGCGGGTTGCCGCCTACGCCAAGGGCCAGGGGCACACCAACCGCATCCAGCGGATGATCCTCCTGACCCGCGAGATGGAGTTCGTCACGACCGCCAGCGAGGTCGAGGCGCTGCTGCTCGAGGCCAACCTGATCAAGCGCCTCAAGCCCGGCTTCAACATCGTGCTCCGCGACGACAAGTCGTTTCCGTACATCTCGCTGAAGCTCGGCCATGGCTTCCCCCAGATCGGCAAACATCGTGGCGCGAAGCGCGAGGGCACGGAGTACTACGGGCCGTTCGCGTCCGCCGGTGCGGTCAACCAGACGCTGAACGCGCTGCTCCGCGCGTTTCCTCTGCGCAACTGCACCGACTCGATGTTCGAGAGCCGAACGCGGCCGTGCCTGCAGTACCAGATCAAGCGCTGCTCGGCGCCGTGCGTCGGTCGCATCGACGGCGACGCCTACGGCCACATCGTCGAGGAGGTGCGGACCTTCCTCACCGGGCGCTCCAACGACGTCCAGGACCGTCTGAAGCGTGAGATGGCGAGCGCCGCCGAGCGCCTCGACTTCGAACAGGCCGCGGTGCTCCGCGACCGGCTGAAGTCGCTCGCGCACATCACCTCCAGCCAGGGGATCAACACCCATGCGGTAAGCGACGCCGACGTCGTGGCGGCGTACCTCTCCGGCGGTCAGGCCTGCGTCCAGGTGTTCTTCTATCGAGGCGGCCGCAATTACGGGAACAAGGCCTACTACCCGTCGTCCGGGCAAGGGGTCGAGGCTGGCGAGCTTCTGGAGAGCTTCGTCGCCCAGTTCTACAGCGACCGAGTACCGCCGCGCCTGGTGTTGCTCGACCGGCCGACGCCGCAACAAGACCTCCTGGAGGCGGCACTCACTGCCCGTGCCGACCGTCGTGTTCGGGTGATCGTGCCCTTGCGCGGTGCGAAGCGGGAGCTGGTCGGCATCGCCAGCGCCAATGCGGAGCAGGCGCTGGCGCGGAAGCTGGCCGAGGGCTCGGCGCAGGCCGGGTTGCTCACGGCGCTGGCCGAGAAGCTGGCGCTGGACGCCGCGCCGCGGCGGATCGAGGTCTACGACAACAGCCACATCCAGGGCCGCCACGCGGTCGGCAGCTTCGTCGTCAGCGGCCCCGAGGGCTTGGATCGCACCGCCTATCGGACCTTCACGATCAAGGACGAGGCAACCGTGCCCGGCGACGATTTCGCGATGATGCGCGAGGTTTTCCGGCGGCGGTTTCGCCGATTGCTCAAAGAGGATCCGGAACGCGCCGGCGGCGGCTGGCCGGACCTCGTGCTGATCGACGGCGGCATCGGTCAGCTGTCCGCGGTGCGGTCGACCTTGGCCGAGGTTGGCGTCGAGGACGTGGCGCTGGTCGCCGTCGCCAAAGGCCCCGACCGCAACGCCGGCCGCGAGGTCGTGCATCGTGACGGCGCGCCGCCGTTGCACCTCGACGCCAAGGACCCGGTGCTCTATTTCATCCAGCGGTTGCGCGACGAAGCCCACCGATTTGCCATTTCCAGCCACCGGGCAAAGCGCGGCAAGGCGTTGCAGTCGTCGCCGCTGGACAGCATCGATGGCATCGGCGCCAAGCGAAAGAAGGCGCTGCTCGCCCATTTCGGTTCGGCCAAAGGGGTTCAGGCCGCCGGGCTCGACGACCTGGAGAAGGTGCCCGGCATCAACCGCCACGTGGCGCGCAAGATCCACGACCATTTTCACGAGCAGGCATGAAGCCGATGACCCTGACCTTGGCCAACCGTCTCACCATGGCGCGGATCGCGTTGATCCCGCCGATCGCCCTGTTGGTGATGATCGGCGAGCCGGCGACCGGCTGGGTCGCCTTGGCGCTGTTCGCGGGCGCAGCCGTCACCGATTACTTCGACGGCGTCGTTGCCCGGGCGCGGGGCGAGATCACCATGCTCGGCCGCTGCCTCGACCCGATCGCCGACAAACTGCTCGTTGCCACGGTGCTGCTGACCTTGCTCGCCGCTGACAGGGCGCCGCTTCTGCCGGTGCTGGTCATCGTGCTGCGCGAGTTGGTGATCTCCGGTTTACGTGAGGTGTTGGCCGGCCACGGACCGGCGCTGCCGGTGACCCGTCTCGCCAAATGGAAGACCACGGCGCAGATGGTGGCGTTGGCTCTGTTGATCCTCGGCGATGCGTCGGCCGACGCGGCCGTGGCGGGCGAGGTGCTGCTGTGGGTCGCGGCGCTCCTGACGTTGATCACCGCTGTCGACTACGTCCGTTCGGCGTTCGCACGGCTCGGCGCCGAGCCGGCCGATGGCGCCGCACGCCAGATGGAGGGCTGAACCTTGCGGGTGCTCTACTTCGCCTGGCTCCGCTATCGGACCGGCAAGGCCAGCGAGGATTTGGCGCTTCCCGAGGGGGTGACGACCGTCCGCCAACTCGGCGCCTGGATCGCCGAGCGCTCGCCGGGCTTCAAGGAGGCTTGGGAGAGCGAAGGCGTGGTGCGGATTGCGGTCAACCAGCGCCACATCACCGACGACGTTGCCCTGGGCCCGGACGACGAGGTCGCGTTCTTCCCGCCGGTGACGGGCGGCTGAGGTGATCCGCGTCCAGCGCGAACCGTTCGATGCGGGCAGCGAGCTGCGGGCGCTCACTGCCAAACGCACCGACATCGGCGCCGTGGTCAGCTTCCAGGGTAACGTCCGGGCCGAGCAGGGCGACCGCGCGGTCCGGGCGATGACCCTGGAGCACTACCCCGGCATGACCGAGGGCGAGTTGGCGCGGCTCGAAGCCGAAGCCCAAGCGCGCTGGCCGATCCAGGCGAGCCTGATCGTCCACCGCTACGGCCGCCTGGAGCCGGGCGAGCCGATCGTTCTCTGCATCGTCGCCTCCGCCCACCGCGAGCCCGCCTTCGAGGCGTGCAGCTTCCTGATGGACTGGCTGAAGACCCGAGCACCCTTCTGGAAGCTCGAGGAGACGGCGGATGGAGAGCGCTGGGTCGAAGCCAAGGCCAGCGACGACGAGGCGGCCGCGCGTTGGCGGGGGTAGCGTCGTCGATCTCGGTGACCTCGGACTTCCTACCCCTCGTGGCATGCCGACCGCCGTTGGCGAGCGCTGGACGCGGGCCGTCGCGTGCAGGGTCACTGGTCAGTGATCCTGCCCCCGCCTAGCGTAGACGAAACGCGGCCGCCGCGGGCACGGCGCAGGGAGAAAGGTTTCATGACGGCCAAGTCGCGGTCCGATGGACAAGATGCCAGCGCCACCGAAGGGATGGGTGGCCAGGGGTTCTACGACAGCTACTCGGCCATTCAGCGCGACACCGTGCTGATGCAGGCCGATCGGTTGCGCCGGGCCGCGCGGGCGCTCGATCTGACCGGGCGCGAACTGCGTGTGATCGACTATGGCTGCGGGCCGGGGCGCAATTCGATGGCTGCGTTCCGCATCGTGCTAGAGGAGATCCACGGCCTCCGGTCCGACGTGCCCGTCGTCACGGTCCACAGCGATCAGATCGGTAACGACTGGAACGACCTCTTCGCGAACGTCAAAGGCCCTGAGGGGTACTTGCAGCACGCGGGGCCGGTCCGCCCCGAGGCCTCCGTCGGCAGCTTTTACGACAGGGTGGCTAGTCCCGGTTCGATCGACCTCGGTATGTCGTTCATGGCTGCCCACTGGTTCGACGGCACCGTCCGCCTGTCCTCGCCGGGAACCTTGTTCTTCGCCGACATGACGGGGTCGGCGCGGCAAGAAATCAGAGCCAAAGCGGACCGGGATTGGACGTCGTTCCTGCGTCGGCGCGCCGAGGAAACGCGGTCCGGTGGGTACCTCGTCCTCGAGACCATGGCGTCGATCGAAAACCTCGATGATCCTAGTGGCCTCGCCGCCGGCGGGCATCGCCTCTACCGGGCGTTCTGGCGCATCGCCGAGGGCATGGCGAACGACGGGATGCTCGACCCCGCGCGCCTCGAAAGCTTCGTGTTCCCGCTCTATTTCCGCGAGTCGTGGGAAGTCCGGGCGCCGCTCGAGCGTGAGGCTGATCTCCAGGCCGCCTTCGAGATCGTCGAACTCGTCGACGAACTCATTCCCAATCCGTACGCTCGAGCGTTGGCCGATGGCGGCGACCCGGTGGCCTACGCGAAGACCTACGCCGCGTTTGCCCGCGGCTTTTCCGAGTCCTCGTTCCGCGTTGGCTTGTTCGACGGTTCGGCAGCCGGTGCCGCCGAGGCAGACCGTCTGGCGGACGTCTTTTTCGGCCGCCTCGAGGACTTGTTCACCGTCGAAGCCGGCCAGCACGTCTTCGACAACCACTCGATGACCGCAGTGCTCCGTCGACGTTGAAGATGGCTGTCACCGGGCTGGATCGGGTGTGGGGCGCAGAGCGCCTTCACCTTGTTGGTGAACGGCCGACGACGTCACCTCTTCCGCAGCAGCGGCCGCATGGCGAGGATGCCGACGGCCGGGCCGAGGGCGAGGCTGGCAAGCAGGAGTGGCCAGCCGACGGCGGTCGCGACTAGGGGAGCGACTTGGACCGTCGCCGTCGTCAGCGCGAAGCCGAGTGCGGTCTGGAAGGTCAACAGGCTGCCGGCCTTCTCGGGCGGTGCGGCATCGGCGACCAGGGCCGAAAACTGCGCCGAGTCTGGCACGATCGCCACGCCCCAAAGGATCGCCAGGGCGGCCGTCAGCCAGACCGGGCCGCCGAAGCTCCAGGCCGTCAGCAACGCGGCACTGCCACTCAGTGCCATGGCGCCGATCGCGACTTCCGCTTTGCCGATCCGGTCGGCGACGCGGCCCATGACGATGCAGGCGATTCCGCCGAGCGCGATCGCCAAGAAGGTGACCATGCGGGCCGCGGCGAGCGCGTCAGCGTCCGCCAGCCTGGCGCCGAAGCTGACGGTCAGCGCTGCCGCCAGCCACGCCCACATCGCGTAGAGCTCCCACATGTGGCCGAGATAGCCACCATAGGCCGCACGGATCCGGCGGTCCTGCCAGGCGAGGTGGATCGCCCCGGCATCGAAGCGAGGCGCGCGGGCATGGTAGGGACCAAGCGCCGTCCACAGAACCGCAAGACCGCCAAGCGCCGCCATCAGCGCGGCACCGCCGACCACCGGGCGCCATGCCGCACCTCCGGCAAAGGCCAACAGGTGCGGCATGGCCGAACCGACGGTGAGCGCCCCGACCAGGAGGCCAACCAGGAACCCGCGGTCGGCAACCCCCCAGCCCGCCACGATCTTCATACCGACCGGATAGACACCGGCGAGGCAGAATCCGGTGAGGCCCCGCAGCGCGACCGCCGTGACCCCGCCGACGGGCACGACCAACAGCATTGCGGTCGCCACAGCCGCCGCTGACGCCGACGCGGCCACGACGTGACGGGGGTCGAGACGGTCCGCGAGGCCGGTCGCGGCGATGGTCAGGGCGCCAACCACGAAGCCCGCCTGGACCGCACTCGACAGCCAGGCTTGACGGGCGGGGGAGAGCGCCGCCTCGGCGGCCAGTTCCGGCAGGACTGCGGCGGTCAGGAACCAGAGCGCCATCGCGGTCAGCTCGGCGACGACCAGGAGCGCCAGCGACCGCCAACGCTGCGGCGGCGGCCCGTCGTCGTCTCTGATCGACGCCACGTCGTCACTCCCCCCAGTTCGGCCGGAAGATGCGTCGCCTGCCAGATCGCCGCCAGCCCGCGTGTCGGACCGGCATTGCATCGGCTCAACCGGGGCCGGCGATGAGGCCGGTCGTCGGGCTCGCCGGGATCGCCGGCCGGCGCTCGCCCACGAGCTCGAACACCTCGATCGGGTCGTCGAAACCCTCCATACGGTGCGCGCCGGCCGGCTGGAAATCGAAGCCGTTGCCGGCCCGCGCTACGACCTCGGCGCTGACCAGAATGGTCGTGCCGAGCTGGCGATTGAGCTTCTCCAGCCGGGCGGCGAAGTTCACCGTGGCGCCAAGGGCGGTGTAGTTCATCCGGTCGGAGCTGCCGACGTTGCCGACGATGGCCTCGCCGCAATGGAGGCCGATCCGGGTCCGCAGAGGTGGGCCGCCGGTCTCCGCCCAGCGGTCGGTTTCGGGACCGACGGTAGCGATCACCGCCAGTGCTGCGCGGCAGGCGCGTGCGACGTGGTCGACCGAGGGATTGGGCGCGTTCCAGAACGCCATGACCGCGTCGCCGATGTACTTGTCGACGGTCGCCTCGTGGTCGAGCAGCGTCCGGGTCGCGCCCTCGAAATAGCTCGTCATTCGCGTCATCACCTCTTCGGGCGACAACCGCGACGACATCGGCGTGAAGTTCTCGAGATCCATGAACAGCAACGTCACGTCGCGGCGCTCGCCGCCCGGCCGCGGCGTGACCCCGCTCTCGATCAGCTGCTGGACCAGCGCTTTCGGCACGTACAGCGCGAAGGTTCGCAGGTTCTCGCGCATCGCCCGCACCGCCTCCTGCAGCCTGCGGATCTCCTCTATTCGAGACATCCGTACCGGCGGCTCTTCGAGATCGAATCGCTGGATCCGCTCGGTCGCGGCGGCGAGGCGCAACAAGGGGCCGGTCATCAGCCGTGCGAGCAGCCAGATCAGAGGGATGCTTGCGGCAACGATCAGGACCGACACCAGCCCGGTTCGTCGTGCGACCTGGTCGATAGGCGCCATGATGGTCCGCACCGGCATCGCCACCAGCAGATTCTCGTCGACTCCGGCGCCGAGAGCCACCGGTGCCACCCGCAGCACCCAGGGTGCGCCGGCGATCTCGACCACCGACGACGGCAACGTCCCCTCGGCCAGCCCGCGTGCCACCAGCTCGCGCAGCCGCGCCTGGTCCGCCGCCGTCAGCACCGCGTTGGCTGCCAGCGTCCCCGTCGAGCGCGCGAGCAGCCGGCCGTCTGCGTGGACGATCGCGACCAGCCCCTCCTTGGCCTGCGGTGTCGCGTCGAGGAACTGGCACAAATGGGCGATGGCCACGTCGGCGCCCATCACCCCGCCGTCGAAGCGGCGGCTGACGGAGATGCCCGGCTCGTCGGTGCCTTCGAACCGGTAGACCTCCGTTCGGGCAACGCCCGGTGTGGCGTCTGCGGCGACGTACCAAGGCCGCTCACGGGGATCGAAACCGTCGTGGATGTCGGTGCGGGTGGCCAGGGTGCCGCCGTGACGGTCCAGGAACCGGGTCAGCGACCGGACCTCGCCGGCGGCGTCGCGCAGCACGACGTCCTCACTGAACACCGTCTCTGGCGGCGCGCCATGGCGCAACGGCGGCGCCACGTCGACGAGTTCGGCGATCTGGAAATAGTCGCCGTCGTCGTAGCCGAGGAACGCGCTGGCGATCTGCGGGTGGTCGCCGAGGAACTCGATCATGAAGCGCCGCGCCGGGTGACCGCTGGCCGTCGGCTGGTCGCTGATCCGCGGCCAGTAGCGCGAGGACTTCACCACCGAGTCGACCGGGTCGACGAGCGCCGCGACCTGCAACTGCAGATTGGTGACGGTCAGGTCCAGCATCTCGCGCGCTGTCGCCAGCGCTTGTTGGCGGCGTTCCGCCCGGTCGAACAGAACGATGGTGGCCGAGACCGCCGCCGCGACGGCGAGCTGGACCAGAAACAAGGTCGTCGTGACCGAAAAGTTGGGTTGGCGAAAGTTCAAGGTCGGCGCGCTCCACAAGCGCGCGGACCCTAATCAGCTTGCCTCGGTCCGGCTAGCGGCGCGTAGCGGTCGCTTCCTCCGCGTCCGCCCGCGGGCGAGCCAGCCAATCGAGCAACGTGGTGACGAAGGCGGCCGGCTCTTCCAGCGGCGGCGCGTGGCCGCTGCGGTCGAACACCCGGATCGTCAAATCCGGAAAGTGCGCCCGATGGGGCTCCCAGGCTTCGTTAGGTGCAATCAGGTAGTCGACGCGGCCGAGCGCGATCAGAACGGGCATCTGGAGCCGTTCGAGGCCCTCGGCCACATCGAGGTCCCGGAACACTTCGCCCCAAACGTGCTGGAAGCCGGCCATGTTCACATGTACCCCGCTCCACAAAGCCGCCGCATCGTAGCTAGCGTCGAACCAGGTGCGGGCGCCCATGTGGAGGCAGTAGGTGACGAAGGCCCGGTCCGGATCGGCGGCGACGGCCGCCTCCAGCGCTTGCATCGACACGTCGTGCCGAGCCCGTCGCTCGGGGCAGACGGCTTCGGCCCAATGCCGCTCGGCAAGCTCGACGTGGATCGCCCCGAAGCCTGGCGGCGTGGCGATCAGCACGACGTGCGTCACCGCGTTCGGGTAGCGCTTGGCGTACTCCAACGCGATCAGCCCGTTGCCAGACGCACCGATGAGGACGACCTGCCCGAGCTGCAAGTGCTCGCGCAGCCGCTCGACGTCGGCCAGCATGTCGTCGAATGCAAAATCAGCCGGCGTGACCTCGCGGGTCGGTCTTGCGAACGCTCGCTGGTCGACGAACGCGAGGCGCAGATGATCTCGGAGTCGCGTCGGGAACAACCGGGGATGCTGGACACTGCTACCGATGACGAGCGCGCTTGCCCCCGCGCCCTCGATCCGGAAGCCGAGATCGAACGGGCCGGACCGGAGCGTCCCGGACGCTGCTGCAGCTGGTCGGTCGCTGGCCATGAATACCCGCTGGCTCACGATGCCCTAGAGCCGTCCGCGCCACCCGGCGAGAGCGGACGGGACCTTGCCAAGATGATACACCAGCGGTTCGGTCAGCGCGACTCGTCGGGCCGGCTTCGAGGCCGCCGCGTCGAAGCCCACAGGTAGCGGAGTTCCCGAGGCAGGGCGATGAAGTCGACCTGCCGTGGTCATGCGCTCACGCAGGCGGTGGGGCCGGATACCACTCTTCGGGCTCGGGCAGCTCGAAGCCCTCTGGGATGTCGTAGATCTCGATGATGGTGGTGGTTGCTTCCTCGGTCGCGAAGTAGGCCCACGGCACCTGGCCCACCCACACGCCGGATTGGATGCAAGCGAAGCCCCGCTCCTCCAAGCTCTTCACCCGTTCGGCCCAGCTCATGGTCCCGCAAGCGACGGCGACGTGGTGCAGCCCCTCGCCGTGGCGCTCCAGAAACTCCTCGTAGATGGTCGGCCCCTTCAGCGGCTGGACGACCTCCCACATGGTCGCGCCGACGAAAGCCATGCAGAGCTTCATCGCCAAGGGCTGCTTCACCCCGCGGATCTGGGTATCGGTCAGGGTCGTGTCGCTGTCGAAGGTGTAGACCCGCCACGGTCCGATCCCGGCCTGGACCATGCCCGACATCGTTCGCCGGTAGTCGCGGGTCACCACACAGACCTGGATGGTGTCGCTGAAAATCCCGTTCGACAGGCTCATCGGGCCCGTCACCGTCGGCGCCGTCGTCATACGCGCTCCCATCGGCCGCTCGTTTCGGTGTGGCGACCATGAACCCAGGGTAGCAGAGTCGCCGAGCCGGGACGAGCATGGGGTCGGCCGACACCGAGGAGGCCGTTCTATTCGCTGCTGGGCGCGAGCCTTAGGATTTTGCCGTCCGGTCCATCGGTGAGCAGCAGCACGGCACCATCGCGGTCGATCACCACGTCGCGGATCCGTTCGTTCAAGAGCATGTCTTCTTGCGCGATGACCCGTTCGCCGCGCAGCGTCAGCCGCGTCAGGCGTTGCGCCGTCAGCCCGCCCACCAGGAGGTCACCCGACCAACGCGGGATCAACTCGCCATCGTAGAAGACGAGGCCCGAAGGTCCGAACACCGGATGCCAGTGGAAGATGGACGGGGTCAGGTGGGGCTGCGTCGGCGGGTCGGGGATGAGCTTGCCCGAGTAGTCTTGCCCCCAGCTTACGAGCGGCCAGCCGAAGTTCCGAGCGGGTTCGGCGATGTTCAATTCGTCGCCTCCCCACGGTCCGAACTCCACGACCCAGAGGCGACCAGTCTCGGGATGGAAAGCGCCGCCGCCGAGATTGCGATGGCCCGACGACCAGATCGCCGGATCGATGCCTTGCTGGCCGACGAAAGGGTTGTTCGCTGGTATCGTGCCGTCGGTGTGGATGCGGGCCACGACGCCGATGGTGTTGTCGCGGGGCTGGACGAGGTCATGGGCGAATCGGTCGCCGGTCAGGACGAAGAGCGTCCCGTCCGGAGCGAAGGTCAGCCGTCCGCCGAAGTTGCGAGCGTCCGCAACTTTGGGTTGTTGACGGAAAATGGTCTCGACGTTCGCTAGCCGCCGCGGCCCCAAGGTGCCGCGGCCGACGCTCAAGCCGGCTTTCTCGCCGTCGCCCGGCTCGGAGAACGCGAAGTAGACGCGGCGGTTGTCGGCGTAGTCGGGATCGAGCGCCAGCCCCAAGAGGCCGCCGTTCTCGGCGACGTAGATCGAGGGTAGGCCGGTCAGCGGCGGTCCCAGGACGCCGTCGCGCGCCACCCGCCGCAGCCGGCCGGGGGCCTTCTCCGTGACCAGGAAGTCGTCGTCAGGGAGAACGACGAGGCTCCAGGGAAAACTGAGGCCGGATGCCAGCACCTCGACGTCGAGTACGCCGACCACGCTGTGAAGCTCGTCCGCCAGCTGTTCTCCAGCACGCGCCGCCGTTGGCAAGAGCAGTGCTAATTCTACCATAAATACCCATGCGAAAACGCGACGGGCAAGTTGCCTTCTATCGTCAGGCATGGGCCTCTAGTCTGGAGCACGATTCGACCGATACAAATCGTCATGCGCCGCGCCGCGCCTGGCGTCAACGTCGGCACTCGACAACAAAGGTATTGTGCGCGCCGTCGCCAGCGGCGTCCTGTATCGGCTCAGGCGGCGGGACCTGCCGTCGCCAAGACGAACGCCGTCGAGCGCGACCATCCGGCCCTCAGCGACACGCACGTCTCGCTTCGTGCGAGCCGCTCAGCGGTTCTTGAGCACGCTCCGTGGGCCGAGGGGATGGGCCGCGTGGGGGTAGGGAGCGTGGCTGTGGCCGTGATCCTCGCCCGGGCCGTGATGGTGGTGGCCATGGTCGCCGTGCTCGTGGCCGACCACCCGGCAGGCGCCGGTACAAAAGCTCTCACACAGGGGGCAGTCCTCGATGCGGGAGCCCGGCGCCGCTGCACCCTGCCCCTCGACGTGGTGGTGGTGGCTCTCCTGGGGTGCCCCGACCTCGTGCTCGAAGCCGAGCACCTGTGCCCGGTACTTGCACATGGCGCAGTTCATCAAATTGGAGCCTTCGAGGATCTCGCGCACCCGGTCGGCCAGGGTCTCGACCACCAGGGGGTGGTCACCGAGATAGGCGGCTTTCTGGAACTGGATGTCCGGCCGCTCGGCGGCGACCTGGTCGGTGAAGCCGTAGATGCGGTCGATCAGAATCCCGCTGAAAAGGAAGTACGGGAAGACCACGACGCGCTTGTAGCCGAGCCTCGTGACGTGCTGCAGGCAGGGCTCGACCAGCGGGAAGGTCACGCCCGAGTAGCCGACCTCGCACCAGCCCATGCCGAACCCTTCCCAGAGCATCCGCGCGATCTTGCTGACGTTGGAGTTGGCGTCCGGGTCGGAGGCACCACGACCGATCACGACCAGGCAGACCTCGTGGTTGGGAAGGGTGCCGTAGTCGGCGTTGGCTTGGTCGAGGGCGGCCTGTACTCGGTCGGCAGCCGCACGGATCATCTTGAGATCGATCGCCAGTTCGCGTCCGTAGTCGATCTTCAGGCCGTGGGCGCGCTGGTAGGTGTTGAGGACCGACGGGATGTCGTTCTTGGCGTGGCCGGCCGCGAACAGCATCCCCGGCACGGCGAGCACCCGGGTCACGCCCTGTTCGCGCAGGCGGTCGAGACCGTCGCGGATGACCGGGTTGGCGAACTCAAGATAGCCGTGGGCGACGGGCCAATCGGGGAAGTGCGGCGCCAGTTTCTCGGCGACGACGGCGAACTCGCGCACCGCGTCCGCCGAGCGCGAGCCGTGGCCGCAGACCATCACGCCGAAACGATCGGCCATCGCACATCTCCTCCAGGCACCGGGATGCTGCAGTGTGCCAAGCTGCGGTCAGGACACAAGTGGCGCGGGCGCGCACTCTATGGGGGTTTAGGCGCGGCGCGGTTGGGACTAAGCGTGTCGATGAACGCCTTGGGGGGGACGAGGACATGGCGACCGATACTTGGCAGGCTTGGCTGTTCGACCTGGACGGAGTCGTCACCGACACCGCGGTCCTCCATGCCCGTGCCTGGAAAGCGCTGTTCGATGCCTATCTGGAGGAGCGAGGTGACGGCCAGCCGCCCTTCGCGTTGCCCGACGACTACACGGGCCACGTCGACGGCAAGCCGCGCTACCAGGGCGTCGACGCGTTCCTCCGCTCGCGTGGGATCGAGCTGCCGATGGGCGTACCGGACGACCCGCCGACCGCGGTGACCGTGTGCGGCCTCGGCAACCGCAAAAACGCCTTGTTCGCCAAAGCCCTCGAGGACGGCGTGCCAGTCTTCGAAGGCACCGTGCGGCTGATCGACCGGCTGCTGGCCGACGGTGTCAAGGTGGCCTTGGTGACGTCGTCGAGGAACGCCACGGCCGTGCTGGAGCGCGCCGAGCTGACCGACCGGTTCGAGCTGGTGGTCGACGGCAACGACGTGCTGGAGCGCGGGTTGACCGGGAAACCGGCGCCCGATGCGTTTCTGCTGGCGGCGCAGCTGGCCGGCGTCGCTCCGGAGCAGGCGGTCGTCGTCGAGGACGCGTTGAGCGGCGTCGAGGCCGGCCGGCGCGGTGCCTTCGGGCTGGTCGTCGGCGTCGACCGCGGTCTCGGGCACGAGCCCTTGCTCGCCGCTGGTGCCGACCGCGTCGTCGACGACCTCGCCGAGTTCCTGGAGGGTACCGACTGATGGTGTTGCGTGCCCGCCTGACACTGCCCGAGGACCTGTTTCCGGTCGATCCGTGGGTGATGTCGACGAACATCTACACCGGCGAGTACATTCACGAAGCGGAGACGGTCTACGCCCTCGCCAACGGCTATCTCGGCTTGCGCGGTAGCCACGAGGAGGGCCATCCGGTCCACGAGCCGGGAACGTATCTCAACGGCTTCTACGAGCTCCGCTCGATTCCCTACGGTGAACGCGCCTACGGCTTCCCGGACGTCGGGCAGACGATGTTGAACTGTCCCGACGGTAAAACGCTCAAATTGTTCGTCGACGACGAGCCGTTCGACGTCGATGGCCGCGAGTTGGCAGTCTACCAGCGCCGGCTGCATCTCGATCGCGGCCTCTTGGAACGCCGGGTGACGTGGCTCCACCCCAACGGCAAGCGGGTGCACTACCACACCACGCGGGTGGTCTCGCTCACCAACCGCCACCTCGCCTGCCTTGCAGCGACCGTGTCCGTCGAGGGCGGTGCCGCGGAGGTCGTGTTCGCGTCGGAACTCGCCCGCGGGCGGAGCGGCGGAGGCGCCGACGACACCGACGACCCGAGGCTCGGTCTGGCGCTCGGGGCGCGCGCGCTCGGTCCTACCGGCAGCCACGCCGAGGAGCTGCGCGCGGTGATGAGCTTCGCTACCGAACGCTCGGGTGCGCGCCTCGCCTGCGGCATCGATCACGTGGTCGAGAGCGAGGCGGTGTGGCGAAGTGACGTCAGCTGCAGCGACGACGACGCCCAGATCGTCCTGCGGACGCAGCTTGCCGCCGGACAGCCGTTCACCGTCGTCAAGTTCTTGGCTTACCACCACAGCCGCGCCCGCGACGCCGAAGAGCTGCGGTTCCAGGTCGGCTGGACCTTGGACGCCGCGAAACAGGCGTCGTTCGAGACCATCGTCGCGCGGCAGGAGGAGGCGGTCGCCGACTTCTGGGCGCGCAGCGACGTCGTCGTCGAGGACGAGGAGCCTCGCAGCCAGCAGGTCATCCGCTGGAACCTGTTCCAGCTGTTGCAGGCATCGCATTGCGTGGACGGCGCCGGAATCGGCGCCCGCGGCCTGACCGGACACACCTACGAAGGGCACTATTTCTGGGACACGGAGATCTACGTCCTGCCCTTTCTCATCTACACCAACCCACGGATCGCTCGCAGCATTCTCCTGCTGCGCTACGACAAGTTGGACAAAGCGCGGCGCCGCGCGAGCGAACTCGGCCACCAAGGTGCGCTGTTTCCGTGGCGGACGATCAACGGCGACGAGGCTTCTGCATACTACGCTGCCTCGACTGCACAGTACCATATCAATGCCGACATTGCGTATGCGATTCGCAAATACGTCGAAATCACGGGCGATGAGGATTTTCTGCTGTACTACGGTGCCGAAATTCTCGTTGAAACGGCTCGGCTTTGGGTGTCTCTGGGCTACTACAACCCCGAGCGACAAGGGCGGTTCTGCATTGCTGGTGTGACGGGCCCCGACGAGTACACGGCGATCGTCAACAACAATTACTTCACCAACCTGATGGCCCGGGAGAATCTGCGCTACGCCGCAGCGACGGTCGGCCGGATCAGGGCGGAGCACGAGGGTGCCTACCGCCGTCTGGAGCGCGCCACCGACCTCGATCCAACCGAGATCACGAGCTGGGAACAGGCGGCGGCGCGCATGTACCTGCCCTACGATTCGATCCGCGGTATCCATCTCCAAGACGACAGCTTCATCGACAAGCCGGTTTGGGACTTCGACAACACCCCGCCCTACAAGTACCCATTGCTACTGCATTTCCATCCGCTGAATCTCTATCGCCATCAGGTCATCAAGCAAGCCGACACCTTGCTGGCGATGTTTTTGCTCGATGAAGAATTTTCACTCGAAGACAAGCAGCGAAACTTTGAATACTACGATCCGTTGACGACCCACGACTCGTCGCTGTCGGTGTGCGTGCAGAGCATCGTCGCGAGCCGGATCGGCGCGCGCGCCAAAGCGCTCGAGTACTTCAAGTTCGCGGCGACGATGGATCTCTCGGACATCGGCGGGAACGTCAAGCATGGCGCCCACGTCGCCTCGATCGGCGGGACCTGGCTCGCGCTGGTCTATGGTTTCGGCGGCCTCCACGACAGCGACGGGCAACTGCGCTTCCGCCCGTCCTTGCCCGACGAGTGGCGCACCCTCACGTTCCATCTGCAGGTTCGTGGGTCTCGCCTCAGGGTGAAGATCGGCCGCGCCAATACGGTCTACACCCTGTTGGAGGGCCCCGATCTGGCCTTCGAGCACGCCGGCGCAGCGATCGAGTTGACGGCCGACGCCGCCGAGATCGCCGTGGTCAACGACCCGTCTATTGCCGCTTTGTCTGCTGAATGAACTGACGAAAGCGCTCCGACGCAGGGTTCTCGAACACCTCGGCGGGCGCGCCGTCCTCTTCGATACGGCCGTGGTGAAGGAAGATCACCCGATCGGAGACCTCGCGGGCAAAGGCCATCTCGTGGGTGACGACGACCATCGTGCGGCCCTCGTCGGCGAGATCGCGCATCACCCGCAAGACTTCGCCGACCAGCTCCGGGTCCAGCGCCGAAGTCGGCTCGTCGAACAGCATCACCGCCGGGTTCATCGCCAGCGCCCGCGCGATCGCTGCGCGCTGTTGCTGACCGCCCGAGACGTGCGCCGGGTAGGCGTCCTTGCGGGCATGGATACCGACTTTTTCGAGCAGCGCTTCGGCCTCGTCCAGGGCTTCCTTGCGGCTGCGGCCCAGGACGTGCACCGGCGCTTCGATGACGTTCTCCAGGATCGTCAGATGTGACCAGAGATTGAACTGCTGGAACACGAAGCCGAGCCTGGTGCGCAGTCGCTCCAGCTGGCGGCGGTCGACGGCTTCCAACGCACCGGCGCTCATCCTCAGCCGCAGTTCTTCGCCGGCGACGACGATCCGGCCACGGTTGGGTTGCTCCAGCAGGTTGACGCAACGGAGGAAGGTGCTCTTGCCCGACCCCGACGCGCCGAGCATGGCGATCACGTCGCCCTGGTGTGCGGTCAGTGAGATCCCTCGGAGGACCTCGACCGCGCCGAACTGCTTGTGGATGTCGTGCGCCTCCAGGGCGATCTCAGCCATCCAGCCCGCCCCGTTCGAGGATGAACCGCAGCACGTCGTCGACGCCGTCGCCTGCGCGGACGTTGGTGAACACGAACGGCCGTTCGCCGCGCATCCGTTTGGCGTCGCGGTCCATGACCTCGAGCGACGCGCCGACCATAGGGGCAAGGTCGATCTTGTTGATCACCAGCAGGTCCGAGCGGGTGATCCCCGGTCCGCCCTTGCGGGGGATCTTGTCGCCTGCGGCGACGTCGATGACGTAGATGGTGAGGTCCGCGAGTTCGGGGCTGAACGTCGCCGAAAGGTTGTCGCCGCCGCTTTCCACCAGCACCAGATCCAAGGTCGGGAAGGCTTGTCGCAGCTCGGCGATCGCGGCCAGATTGATCGAGGCGTCCTCGCGGATGGCCGTGTGCGGACAGCCGCCGGTCTCCACGCCGCGGATCCGCTCTGGTGACAGCGCGCCCGAGCGTGTCAGGAACTCGGCGTCTTCCTGCGTGTAGATGTCGTTGGTGACCACCGCGACGTCGAAGCGGTCGCGAAGCCGCTTGCACAAGGCATCGGTCAGTGCGGTCTTGCCGGACCCGACCGGCCCACCGACACCGACGCGCAACGGACCGTGGGGAGAACTCATGAGCGGAACAGCCTCGTGTACTGGGTCTCGTGGCGCATCGAGCAGAGATCGGCGACGATGCTGAAGGTGCCGAGGTCGTCGAGGGTCGCCGTCTCGGCGAACGACGCCGTCTCGGCGACGGTTGTCTCGACGGCCGCGAGCACCCGCTGGCCGTCGGTCTGGCCGAGCGGCACCAAGCGAACACCAGCCGAGACCAGGTTGGCGGCGAAGGCATGGAGATAGGCGTGGAGGGTGGGCCGCAGGGGCACCCCGTGGGCCGCGGCGGTCACGCCGACCGCGACCGGGTAGGCCAGCGGCATCGCACCGCCCAGCCTTTCGACACCGGGCGCCGGCCACGAGCGACGTACGGCGTCGCGGAACGCGGCACCTTGCTGCGTGCTCTCCAGGCGCAGTTCGGCGGTGGCATGGAGCGCTGCTGCCATCTCCCGCACCTGGGCGCAGCGGTCGCCATCCTCGGCACAGGCAGCCTGCCAGGCGGCGGTGAGCAGCACGGCATCGTTGCGGGCACTGCCCCAGCTGACGAGGTCCTCGACCCAAGCCTGCAGGTCGGCACGGTTGGCGACCAGCCCGTCCTCGACCGCCGTTTCCAGACCATGGCTGTAGGTATACGAGCCGACCGGGAAGCTGGGCGAGAGCCAGGCCATCAGCCGGTAGAGCGCGCGTTCAGCCGTGGCCATGGGCGTGCCCTCCCGCATTGCTGTGGTCGCCGGGCTTGTGGTCGTCAGGGCCGTGATCGTAAGCACCCGGCTCCGGATCGAACGGTGCGTCGACCGGCACCAGCCGCGCGCCGAGCCGCACGAGCATCGCCTCGATCACGTGGTCGCGGCGAAGCCTGAGCCGGTCGCCGCCGAACTGCACCGGCAGATGGCGGTTGCCGAGGTGCCAGGCGACCACGGCGAAGTGCTGTGGGTCCTCGGTGGTGACCTCGACCAGCGCCTCGGGCTCGGCGTCGACGACCACCAGCCCGCCGTCGTCGAGTGCCAGCGCGTCGCCGTTCGCAAGCTGTGGCACGGAGGCGAGATCGACCAGCAACCGTCGCCCGCCCGTCGTGGTGACGACGTGACGCCGCTTCCGCCGGGCATCCAGATCGAGCGTCACCCTGTCGACTACCCGCGCCGCGGCGACCTGCGCCCGGTCGACCACCGCGTGTGCGCGGTCGGTCAAAACAAGAAGTACCGCTGGGCCATCGGCAGCTCGTCGGCCGGATCGCAGGTCAAGAGCTCGCCGTCGGCTTTCACCTCGTAGGTTTCGGGGTCGACGTCGACCACCGGGGTCGCGTCGTTGAGCACCATCGATGCCTTGGAAATGCCGCCGCGCGTGTCGTCCACCGCGACCAGTTCGCGTTCCAGACCGAGCCGCTCGCCGACGCCATGGCTGAGCGCGGCTTTGGAGACGAAGGTGACCGCCGAGTGCAGCATCGCCTTGCCGAAGCCGCCGAACATCGGCCGGTAATGCACCGGCTGCGGGGTCGGGATCGAGGCGTTGGGGTCGCCCATCGGCGCTGCGGCGATCGTCCCCATCTTGATGACGAGGTCGGGCTTCACGCCGAAGAACGCCGGTGACCAAAGGCAGAGATCGGCCAGCTTGCCGACCTCGATCGAGCCGATGTGATTGCTCATGCCGTGCGCGATCGCCGGGTTGATCGTGTACTTCGCGAGGTAGCGCCGGATTCGCAGGTTGTCGTTGTCGCCGACTTCGTCGGGCAGGCGTCCCCGCTGCTTCTTCATCTTGTCGGCGGTCTGCCAGGTGCGGATCACCACCTCGCCGACCCGGCCCATCGCCTGACTGTCCGAGGCGATGATCGAGAAGGCGCCCAGGTCGTGAAGGATGTCTTCGGCGGCGATCGTCTCCTTGCGGATTCGGCTCTCGGCGAAGGCGACGTCCTCGGGAATGCCGGAATCGAGGTGATGGCAGACCATCAGCATGTCGAGGTGCTCGGCCACCGTATTCACGGTGTAGGGCCGCGTCGGGTTGGTCGACGAGGTGATGACGTTGGCCTCGCCGCAGACCTTGATGATGTCCGGCGCGTGGCCGCCGCCGGCACCCTCGGTATGGAACGCGTGGATGGTCCGGCCCTTGAACGCGTTGATGGTGTTCTCGACGAAACCGCTCTCGTTGAGCGTGTCGGTGTGGATCAGCACCTGCACGTCCATGTCGTCCGCGACGCCTAGGCAGCAGTCGATGGCCGCCGGTGTCGTCCCCCAGTCTTCGTGCAGCTTCAGCGCGCAGACCCCGGCCTCGACCTGCTCGACCAGGGCATCTGGCACCGAGGCATTGCCTTTGCCGGAGAAGGCCAAGTTCATCGGGAACGCTTCCGCCGCCTGGAGCATCCGGCCGATGTGCCAGGCGCCGGGCGTGCACGTCGTGGCGTTGGTACCCGTCGCCGGGCCGGTGCCGCCGCCGAGCATGGTGGTGATGCCCGACATCAGCGCTTCCTCGATCTGCTGAGGGCAGATCATGTGGATGTGGCAGTCGAAGCCGCCGGCCGTGAGGATCTTGCCCTCGCCTGCGATGGCTTCGGTGCCGGGCCCGACGACGATCGAGACGTGGGGCTGCACGTCGGGGTTGCCGGCCTTGCCGATGCCGACGATGCGGCCTTCCTTGAGGCCGACATCAGCCTTGTAGATGCCACTGACGTCGAGGATCAGCGCATTGGTGATCACGGTGTCTACGGCACCGGCGGCGCGGGTCGTCTGCGACTGTCCCATACCGTCGCGGATGACCTTGCCGCCGCCGAACTTGACCTCCTCGCCGTAGGTCGTGTGGTCAGCTTCGACCTCGAGGATCAGATCGGTGTCGGCCAAGCGGAGCCGGTCGCCGGTGGTCGGGCCGTACATGTCCGCATAGGCCGAGCGACTGATCCGATAGGGCATCGGGTGGTCTCCCTCGCGATCACCGCGCTCAAAGCGCGCCCATCACCAACTGGTTGAAGCCGAACACCTTCCGGGCGCCGCCGAACGGCACCAGGGTAACGCGCCGCGTTTGACCCGGCTCGAAGCGCACCGCCGTGCCGGCGGGAATGTCGAGGCGCATGCCGCGTGTCTGGTCCCGGTCGAAGGTCAACGCGGTGTTGGTCTCGAAGAAGTGGTAGTGCGAGCCGACCTGCACCGGCCGGTCGCCGGCATTGGCCACGTCCAAGGTGACCGTCGGCTGGCCGTCGTTGAGGACCAGTTCGCCGGCGGCGGCCAGGAGTTCCCCAGGGATCATGCCGATTCCTCGAGTTTGCGGTAGAAGAACCGCGTGCCCTTGAGCACGCCGTGCGGGCTGAGCGAGTAGTCGGGGATGACGCCGACGTCCTGCCAGCCGAGGCGGCGGTAGAACGCGACCGCGGCCGAGCCGTCGTCGGTATCGAGTTCCAGGAGCCAACGTCCCGCGCGCTTGGCGTCGGTCTCCAGTGCGCGCATCAGCGCGGCTCCGACGCCACGCCGCCGCGCTTTGCGGTGGACCGCCAGCTTCTGGACCATGGCCCGATGCGGCGCATTCTCTTTGCCGACCAAAGCAAGGACCACGGCGCCGATCAGCTCCTCGTCGGCGAACGCCAGCCAGGCGCGATGGGTGCCGCGCTCCAGCCCCTCACCGACCGGAAGACACCAGTGGGTGCGGACACCGTCGCGGTCCAAAGGTGCCAGGAACCCGAGCGACGCATCGCCGTCGACGGCGTCCTGGAGCAGGTCGAGCATGCCCGTCTCGTGGCGGCGCCACGACGCGGCAGCGGCGGCCTCGACCACCAGGGCGTCAGCGGATGGGGTCATGTACCGTCACCAGCTTGGTCCCGTCCGGAAACGTCGCCTCGACCTGCACTTCCGGGATCATCTCGGCAATGCCGCCCATGACTTGGCTGCGGTCGACGACGTGGGCGCCCGCTTCCATCAGGTCGGCGACGCTGCGGCCGTCGCGGGCACCTTCGACGACGAAGTCCGTGATGAGGGCGACCGCTTCCGGGTAGTTGAGCTTGACGCCGCGCTCCAATCGCCGGCGCGCGACCATGGCCGCGGTGGCGATCAGCAACTTGTCCTTCTCGCGGGGGGTCAGCAGCAAGGCGGCCTCCTCAACTGTGCCACAAGCGCGGCAACCGGGGCGGCAGTGCTGCGACGGTCGCGCGCACGCGTCCGACGACCTGCACCAGCGACCGCCGCAGGCTCGCCGTGTCAGAATGATGAAAGCGCATGACGACCAACCCGTCGAGCGCCGTCGCCGCAGCGGGGACGGCGATACCGTCGAGGCAGGTGCGAAGCGCCGGGAGCAACGCCGGCGCGTCCGGTGCCGCATAGATCAACGTCGCCACGGCGAGACTGCCGCCGCCGAGCGCCCCTCCGAGGAGGACCGTGTCGGCGGGTGTCGCCAGCCGGGTGACGTCGAGCCACTGGAGCTGGCCGTCGCGGCGGATCTCGATCCGGTCGCTGAGGTCGACGCGAGCCAGGCGCTCGCCCATGGCGGTGCGGCCGAAGACGAGCGTTTCGAGCGCCAGCGCCTGGCCGCTGCCCGTCAGTCCCAGGAGCAAGCCACGGTCGAGTGCGGCGCTCTCGAACAGGATGGTTTCCTGCGGCAGCCATTCGGCGAAAGCGCGGTCGCCGACGTCCAGTGCCGTGGTGACCCGGGCCTTGCCGCCGGCCGAGCGATAGACCCGCTCGGCGGCCTGTGTCGTGGCGCCGGCGCAGGTGTCGGGCGCCCAACGGACCAGCGTGTCCTGACGATCGCCTCCGGTCAGCCCGCCGGCGGTGTTGAGCAACGCGACGTCCGGGCAACCACGATCGGGATCGCGCGGGCAACGCGCCTTGGAGGAACCGGACTGGAACAGTCGTTCGATGACCGTTGCACCGTCGCGCCGTCGCCACCCGACCTCCACCCGACCCGCCGCCCGCTGGAGGCGGAGCGGTCGAGACGACCGAGTAGCGATCGCGGGTTCCGGGCGCAGAGCCATGATGTCCTACATTGGTAGCGCAGCTTGCCGCGCAACGTTCGAGCGTCCCTGAGCACGTGATGAGCAATGCGCGTGCCAGGGTCGCACGCCGCCGCGTCACGCGGCCGATGCCGAGCCCGAGCGCCCCGCGGAACGGCAGGGGCTGCCCGCGCTTTGAGCAGCAGCATCGTCAAGCGTGAGCTTTGGGCGCTGCGTCGCTACCAATGGTTGGGGTGTCGTGCCGGTCGGCGCTCAAGATCGCGGCATCGTCGACGAGATGAACGCCCAGTACCGCCGTTCGCCCTCGCAGATCGACGAACATCGGCTCGCCGGCGGTCAGGCCGGCGCGCTCGACGACCACCTCGCTGACGGCCAACTGCACGTCGTGGCTCTTGGCCAAGGTCTCCAAGCGACTTGCGACGTTGACGGTGTCGCCGACGGCGGTCAGCTGCCGGGCCCGCCCGTGACCCATCTCGCCGACGATCGCGGCCCCCTGGTGCATACCCATCGCAATCCGGAGCGGGCTTTCGAGTTCGGCCGCGAGATCGTCGTTGAGCCGCCGTAGGCGCACGGCCATTTCGCCCGCGACGCGCAGAGCGGAGGTCGCAGCAGCGGTGGGTTCCGTGCGCAAGCCGAACAGGGCCATCAAGCCGTCGCCCAAGAACTTGTCGACGTGGCCGCTTCCGTGCTCGATCACCTCGCCCATCGCACGAAAATACTGATTGAGTAGATAGACCACGTCGTAGGGCAGGCGCTGTTCGCTCAGTTGCGTGAAACCGCGCAGATCGGCGAACAGGACGACCACTTCCCGCTCGCGGCCCAAGCCGGGATCGGCGTCGCTGCGGGCGTCCGCGAGTGCCACGGCCGGCGGCACGATCGGTACCACGGCCAGCGGCTGGGTCGGGCGAAGCTGGCAGGCAAGGCGGACGGCTTCGGGATGGCCAAGTCGCGCCAGCAGCCGCGCCTCCGGGCCGGCGGGCGGCGGCAGGGTTTCGCGCCCGCGCGTCACCCGCACGCGGCAGGTCGAGCAGCGTGCCCGTCCGCCGCAGACCGCGGCATGAGGGATCCCGGCCTCGCGGCTGATTTCCAGCAAGGTCAGGCCGCGTTGGGCGCGGACGCGATGGTCGAACGGGTAGGTAATGACGACCTCGTTGCGCCGACGCAGGATCGCCCGACCGAGCCGCCAAAGCAGGGCCAGCGCCAACCCGCCGAAAACGAACGCCAATACCGTGGTCCGACCCTCGGCGACCAGGGTGCGGGTCGCCTCGAGATCGCCCCACTCGTAGGCCGCCGCCCAAGCGGGCGCTTCCACGGGGGCTCGCGCGGCGGCGTCGCGAGCCGCTGCAACCATCCCGCCGATCGCCAATGCCGGCACGGCCACCGCGAACGCCAGCAGCGGCGTCTGCGCCAGGCGGTATCGCCGGTCGAGCCGCCACCAGTGATGCAGGCCGATGCAGCCATGGACCCACACCGCCAACAGAAACGCCGCGTAGATCAGCGCCTTCTCCGGCCAGATCGCCAGGAGCACCAGTTCGTAGGTCACCCTGGTCTCGGTGCGCGCCTCCAGCATGACCGTTCCGGCGAGGTGTTCGGCGAGCACGATGGTGAGCAAGAGCCCCAATGCCAGCTGCACCCATTGCCACCCGGCCAGGCGCAAGGCCGGCCGGGTCGCCAGCTGCCAGAGGGCCAGCCCGGCGTGGACGATCAAGGCGACGAGCACGGCGGTCGCACCGAGCTGACTGTGCCAGACGACGAACGCCCAGTTTTTCGCCGCCACCATCGCATCGAGCGAGATCAAGCCGAGCGCGTGATTGATCAGGTGGCAGGTGACGTAGGCGAACAACACGAGACCCGACCAGGCCCGCAAACGCGAGCCCAACCCCTCCGCCCAGCGCGCGGTCACGTGCCGCTCAGCTGCCGGGCACCGCCTCCGCCAACGCCGCCTCGATCGCCGCTGTGATCGTCGGACCGGTCGGGACGACGCTCGAGGGCCAGCTCGCGCGGACCTGCCCGTCCCGACCCACCAGGTACTTGTGGAAGTTCCAACGGGGCAGCGCGTTCGCACCGAGGTCGTCGGTCACGACGGCGAAGAACGGGTGCTGGTCCACCCCCCGAATGCGTACGGCTTCGGTCATCGGGAAATCGATCCCGAAATTGACTTCGCAGAACTCCTTGATGGCATCGCTGGTCGCCAGCTCCTGGCGGAAGTCGTTGGACGGCACCCCGATCACGACCAGCCCGTGGTCGCGGTAGCGCTCCCACAGCGTCTGCAGTGCCGCGTATTGCGGGGTGAACCCACAACGGCTGGCGGTATTGACGATCAGCAATGGCCGGCCGGCCAAGTCGCCCAGCGCCAGCTCCCGCCCTTCGAGCGTGCGGAACGCCACGCCCGCCACACCCTCGGCCGAGCCGCTGTTCGGCGTTGCCGCCACCAGCCACGGCACCATCAGCAGAATCCAGAGCCAACGCATGACGATCGTCCTTTCCATCCGACGAGCATATGGTTCGCCTTTAGTCTGCGGCCAGGAGTAGCAGACCGAGCGACGGGGTGGTGCGATACTCTGACGGCACCATGGAGAACGTGATGCACCGCCGCAGGTTGGCACCGCACCGTCATCGTGAGCCGTACGGCCAGGGCTGGCTGGCGGTGGGTGACGACCACGTGTTGCACTACGAGGAAAGCGGCAACCCGCAAGGGATTCCGGTGGTCGTGCTCCACGGTGGACCGGGCAGCGGGTCGCGACCGAAGCAGCGCGGCTATTTCGACCCGGAACGATTTCGTGTCGTTCAGTTCGACCAGCGGGGCTGCGGCCGCTCGACGCCGCACGGCCGGCTTGCGGCCAACACCACGCCGGCCCTGGTCGAAGACATCGACCGGCTGCGCGCGCATCTGGCGATCGATCGCTGGCTGGTGTTCGGCGGTTCCTGGGGCTCGACGCTCGGGCTCGCTTACACGCTGGCGAAGCCGCAGCGGGTCGATGGGCTGGTCCTGTGGGGTGTGTTCACCGGCACCGAGGCCGAGGTCGCCTGGGCGTTCGGCCCCGATGGCGCTGCGCGCCTGTTTCCGCTCGAGTACGAGCGTTTTTTGGAGCCGTTGCCGGCCGCCCACCGCAAACAGCCCGTCGCCGGGCATTACGAGATGATGTGTGCCACCGAGCCGGGCCGCCGGCGGCGTTCCCTACGCGCCTGGACCCGCTGGGAAAACAAGATCAGCGACCTGGTCGTCACCGATGCCATGCTCGACGAGCAGTTGTCGGATCAGCATTACGTGCTGACGCACTCGCTGTTCGAAGCCCACTACTTCGCTCATTCGTGCTTTTTGCAGCGTCCGTTGCTCGAGGCGGCGGCCGATTTGCGGGCGGTTCCGGTCGAGATCGTCCAGGGCCAACTCGATCTGGTGTGCCCGGCGCGGACCGCGGTCGCCCTTCACCGCGCGATCGGCGGCAGCCGGCTGCACCTCGTTCCGGGCGCCGGGCATTCACCGAACGCCGATGTCGTGGACCGGCTGATCCGTGCCGTCGAACGGCTGGTTCCGGCGAAGGTCCCGGTGCGGCGCAGCACCGTCGCTGCGCTTCGCTGAGCGGCGTTCAGCCGGTTCCGGCGATGTAGGTTTCGAGCGCGGCGGCTTGGCTCTGCAGCTCGCTGAGCCGTGCCTTGACCACGTCGCCGATCGAGATCATCCCGACCAGCTCGCCATCGGCCAGGACCGGCAAGTGGCGGATGCGCTTGTGCGTCATCAGGTCCATCAGGCTGTCCGACGTGTCGGACGGCGAGCAATGGACGATGCTGCCGGACATCAACGTGCCGACCCTCGCCGTGCCGACGGCGCTACCGCTCTTGGCCAAGCCACGGGTGACGTCGCGTTCGGAGAGGATGCCGACCACGGCGCCGCCATCACCGCCGCGGACCAGCACCGCGCCGACGTTGTTGTTCGCCATGAGCACCGCGGCCTCGTTGATCGTCGCCTCGGCGGTGGTGCTGACGACGTCGCTTCCTTTGGTCTTGAGGATTTGTGAGACGAGCACGTCGCCCTCCCTGATGAACCGTTCACCTTGCCCCTTGATCACGATTCATCATGCCACCGCCCTCCGGTTGCATCCAGTGCCCGGTTGGGGGGATGCGCGCCGGCTGCCGATCGGCTAAGCCCGAACCCAAGGGGAGGACCACATGCGTGACAACGAGCTTCGCAAGGCTTGGGGCCAAGGCACCAAGACCATCAACGGCTGGTGCAGCATTCCGGCGGCCTTCGCTGCCGAAGTGATGGCGCATCAGGGCTTCGACAGCGTGACCGTCGACATGCAGCACGGCGTCGTCGACTATCAGGCGATGGTGACCATGCTGCAGGCGATCTCGACGACGCCGACGGTGCCGATGGTGCGGGTGCCGTGGCTGGAGGCCGGCATCATCATGAAGAGCCTCGACGCCGGCGCCTACGGGGTCATCTGCCCGATGATCAACAGCGCCGAAGAGGCCGAGCGCCTGGTCGGCTGGTGCAGCTACCCGCCGCGCGGCGAGCGCAGCTTCGGCCCGATCAGGGCGACGCTCTACGGCGGCGCCGACTATCCGGCCAACGCGAACGCCACGGTCCTCAAGATCGCCATGATCGAAACCCGCCGCGCCTTGGACAACCTCGACGCCATCCTCGCCGTGGACGGTCTCGATGGCGTTTATGTCGGCCCGTCGGACCTCGCCAACTCTCTCGGTCACCCGCCGCGGCTCGACCCGATCGTCGCCGAGGTGGTCGAGGCCTGCCAGCACATCGGCCGAAGCGCCAAGGCCAAGGGTCTCTTTGCCGGCATGCACACCGGCGAGCCCAGCTATGCCAGCAAGGTGCTCGGCTGGGGCTTCGATTTCTGCACCATCGGGTCGGACAGCCGATTCATGGCGGCCAAAGCCCATGAGGTGCTCGCCGAAGCCCGCTCGGGTGTCGCCGCCAAGGCGGAGATGACGACCTACTGAGCCGGCGAAAAATGAACGCGCCGGTCGGCTCACGTTCATTCCCACCTGTGCTACGTAGAATAAGTCCAAACGAGCCTCCACGGGAGACACGCCCATGCTGCGTTCTGCGACGGCCGCCGTCCTTTGTACCCTCTGCTTCGCTGCGCCCGCTTCGGCCGAAGCGGATGCGGACAACGCCATCAAGTATCGCCAGCAGCTCTACAAGGTCCTGGGCGCGAGCATCACCGGCATCGCCATGAACCTGAAGCAGGAAGTGACGTTCCCCGGGGACGTTCCGGCCTTCGCCGATTCGATCGCCCTGACCTTACCGCACATCAAGGCAGCGACGGAGCAGAACACCGCCGGCCAGGGCTCGGCAACGACCAAGGCCAAGCCGGCGATCTGGTCGGATTGGGGCACCTTCGAAGAACTCGCCGACGAGGCTGTGGCGGCGAGCGCCAAGCTCCAGGAAGCGGCAGCGTCCGGCGACATGGCCGCGGTCGGCCAGGCCACGCAAACCATGGGTGCGGCCTGCAAGGCCTGCCACGACAAGTTCCGTGAGTAGCGGACCGATCAGAGGCGGTTGACGACGTACCAGACCACCCCGGCGGCGAAGGCGGCCGCCGGGAGCGCCCAAAGCGGGTTGCGGACGCTCGGTGCTGCGGTGTCCGCAGGTAGTGTCTTCCGGCCATGGATCATCGGCCGGACCAGATCCTGCTTCAGCAGACCGGCATAGGCCGCCGCCGCGGCGACGTGGACGGCGATGACCCCGAGCAGGACCCAGAAAACGGTCTCGTGGACGTTGGTCAGCATCGAGGATGTCTCGCTGCTGACCAGCTTCGCCAGGGGACCCTGGGTGAAGATGTCGTCGTCGGCAAAGAGCCCCGCCGTGGCCTGGACCAGCAGCAGGCCCAAGAGTGCGACGATGGCGAGCGCGCCGAGCGGGTTGTGTCCGGCCAGCTTCGGGGGCCGACCGCGCAGCAGGTCCCGGGCGTAGGCGACGACCGCCCGAGGACCACGGACGAACGAGACGAACCGCGAGGGCTCGGACCCGTAGAGGCCCCAGACGATGCGGAACAGGACCAGCGTCAGGATCGTGTAGCCGATCATCATGTGCCGATCCATCTGGCCGAACTCTTGGCTAAGCCAGGCGAGGAACACCAGCACGACCAGCGCCCAGTGGACCAATCTCGTCGGCAGATCCCAAACCTCGAGGCGACGGGTGGTCTCGGCCATGGCATCCTCACGACGTTCGGCGACAACGGATTTTCCGTGATCTTGCTGGGCAATCAAGAGCTTTCCGGGGAGGGGCAGCTTTGCGAATCGTGATCGTCGGTGCGGGCGGTGTCGGGGGCTATTTCGGCGCGCTGCTGGCGCGGGCCGGGGCCGAGGTGGCGTTCATTGCGCGCGGTGCCCATGCGCAGGCGATGCGCGAGCACGGCCTCGAGGTCCGCACCGCCGAAGGTGCGTTCGTCGAACCGGTGCGTTTCGCCGAGCCCGGCGACGTCGCGGACGTCGTGCTGCTGGCGGTCAAGATGTACGACCTCGATGCCGCCATCGAAGCCGCGGCCCCTTACGTCGGCGCGCAAACACGCGTCGTCCCGCTGCAGAATGGCGTCGAGTCCGTGGCGATCCTTCAGGCGGCGCTCAGCGAGGCCGCGGTCGCTGGCGGCGTCGCCGGGATCAGCGCACACATCGAGGCGCCGGGCGTGATCGTCCGCGCGGCGCCTTTTGCCTGGCTGCGCTTCGGCGAACTGGATGGCCGGGCTTCGGCGCCGCTCGATCGGCTCCGCGAGCTTGGCGAGGCGGCGGGCTTCGAGGCCGAGCATCGCGACGACATCGAGCTGCAGATCTGGAACAAGTTCACCATGTTGGCACCGTTCGCGACGATCTGCGGCCACGCCCGCGCCGCTGCCGGGGTGATCCGCGAGACGCCCGATCTGCGCCGTCGCCACCGGGCGCTGGTCGAGGAGGCCGTCGCCGTCGGCCGCGCCCAGGGCATCGGCCTCGCTCCAGATCGGGTGGACCAGGTGGTCGCGTTCCTCGACGGCCAACCCGCCGACATGAAAGCATCGATGCTGAAGGACCTCGAAGCCGGCCGCCGCATCGAGCTGGAGTGGCTGGCCGGCGCGGTCATCCGGCTGGGCGCCGCGACCGGTGTACCCACGCCCGTGACGACCGAGAGCCGCGACGCGATCCAGGGGCAGTGAAGCCATCAGTAGGCGCTCCTCCGCAGGGCCCGGGTGCATTGCTGGGGTCGGCCTTGAACCGACCAAACGCTCAAGAGCCGGGTCGACCGTTGGGCTCCCCATAGCGGACACGCGGGGCACGATGGCTAGAGCGAGGGAAGCGCCCGAAGCCGACCTTCGAACAAGCCGTAGCCATGCCCAACCGCGATCGACACCGACGACCAGGAACACGGCGATGCGCATCGATCATGCTTCGTACCGAACGAAGGAAGCCAAAATCTATGCACCTGCGGCATGTGATTCCAACATACTCTATTGAGCCGCTCACGCCGCACAGCGTGCGTCTGAGAGACGGCGTGTGTTGGATCGACTTTAGTCATGGTCGCCAAGGAACCTGCCGTAGACGAGCATGTGCATCACCTCCGAGGTTAACCTCAGCGGTTCGGGACACTCTCGATGTGCAAATACCATCGTTGAGCGTTGTGCCTGAGTATGTTGGTGCTTTGGTGCTTTCATTCAGCTTCTGTTTTGCGCTTCGCAAATACATGTAAGCAGAAAGAGCGATGTGGATAATTCTTGACGTCACTACCGCTGTCGTCGTTATCGCTATTGCTTTGACGAATGCTGCGCGTGTTCTCGATCGCGTCGGCGGATGGTGGTCACAACGCCCGCCGGACCTAATCGCACCAATCACATTCGCTAGCTATGAGATCAAAGATAACGAAATTGGCAGCAAATTGGCTGCTATGTTGCAGTCTAAATTGGAAAACACAAAGCATACGTTAAGTAACTCTACACTAAATTTTGATTTTTCGGACATCTCATCGATGCCGTCACCTGATATGGAAGACAACAACGTAACCTTCAATCATTTCGTAGCGCCTAGAGTGCTTGCAACTGTACGCGAACAACTAAATGAAACAAATCTCCCTGTTCATTTATTTAATGATACAAATATTGAGCTAAATCTGTCTGGAATTGATGCCGGACCATGGCTTCGCTGGATTTATAGAAAAATTCACGACGAGCGGATCATCTCGATACTCGTTCAGAAATCCGAAGAATCATCGATTGTTAGCGCCAACTTCGACGGTGTTGGCGAGCCTCCAACGGTGCTCAAGGTTAGCGGTACGAGCGAAGCAGCAGTGATCGATGCAATCAATTTCCACCTCTGGAGGCGCGAGATTGTGCGCGACGCGCCAGAGGTCAGCGCATTCACGGAAGCTGAGTTCGGTAAATTCATTCAAGTGGTTGAGGCGTTTGTCGCACAGCAGAAGCGCGAGCGCGCCGGTAGACGTGATGAAAGCTCTCCCTGGCTGGAGATCGGGAAAGACGCGGAGAAGCTTTCTCGGATAGTTCCGAGGTGGGGCAACTTACACCTACTCGCTGGCAGTGCATACTTGCGCGGACTGAATTTCGAGGCTGCGCGGCGCTCCTTCGAGCGTGCGCGAGATGCCAAGAGTGCGTTTGAGAGCCCCGACCAAACGGCTATCGATTCCATTCAGGCTGTTATTGACGTCGTAACAACGATCGATCTGAGCGAATACCAAGAGGAAATTCTTAATGAAGCCGAGGCGAATCTCCTTGAGATGATGAACATTGATCGTCCGAACGAGGCTTCCGGTCCGGTTATCTCAGTAGCTGTAGCGGGCGGATTGCCTCCGTCGGTGCTATTCTCTCTAGAAAACGTGGAGCGCGTTGGTAGTCAATTCAGTAGTGAAGAGCAATTCCATGAGCAGGATCGGCATGCAGGCAATGTCGCTCGTATGGTGCAGTTGGTTGCGGGTAGTGCAGCGCAAATTAAAGTGGCAGCTATGCGCGGGAGTGACGACACAGATGCGTTGGTCAACAATCTTGAGGCCCTAGTTGAGGAAGAGCCTGATGTACTCTGCGTTCCTTATGCAGGAAGAAAGATTGGCGTTTTTCCTGACGCAGTAATGAGACTCCTAAGCGATGCAGTTGACGCTGGATCAGTGGTCGTTTTACCTCTCGCAAACAATCGGGAGGGCGCTAACTTGATGAATCTTCCCGTGTTGTCGGGTGAATCTGGGAAGTTTATGATCGTATCGTCCGTAGACCGCTCCGGACGCGCGGCGGACTTCGCGAAGTCGGCGCCTAGTGTTTTGTGGCTACCGGGCACAGCTATACCTGAAGTGCAGAGCAATGGCACTCTCGCGTTTGGAAAAGGTGCATCTTACAGTGTTGGGCTTGCTGCAGGAGTAATAGCCCGCCTGAAAGCTGTAGCGGCCAAAGCCGATGCTGGCGCTATCATGCGAGCGCTTCGGGAAACGGCGGGTACGGACGAGCGAAGGGCCGCGGCGGCGCATACGGACCTAAAGCCGACCATAGACGTAAACGCTGCGAGCGAACGGCTAGCTAGCGACGGACACTAAGTACTTTTGGGTGCAGCAACCATTCCCGAAGATTGGCCACTCGTCGACCTTCGCGCATTCAGCTCTCGTCGCCGGCACAGCACCGCCCAAAGAATAGGATCTCACCGAGTGAGCTACTCAGAGTCACCGAAGTTCTCGAAGTAGGTGTCCCGTATTGCCGGTGAATCGGTTCCAAGGGTCACACCCTCCCGGCCAGGGCGGTATTGTCGTCTTTGCTCGAAGCTGTGTCGTCGCGACATATCTTGACGATTCGGCCATCAACGATGCCTCTTCGTGGCGCGTTTCTGCCGGGAGCGTCACCAACGGCAAGGGTCGTTACGCCTCCGAGAGCGGACCCATCGGATGTCCCCAAGGATGCCCGTTCCCCGTCCACAGCCGCAGTTGCCCTCGGACGTTGCGCTACCGGAGCGTGGCAGCGAGCGGGCCGGGCTTGGCGGACTCAATAGTGCGTACGCGCCGCCTGGGCGCGCCACGTGTCGAACGGCCGGAGTCGGGTCGCCAGCGCCAGATGGTGGATCGGCGTCCGCCGCTGGTCCAAGGGCAGGGTCAGCTCGTCGTAGAGGACCGCGTCGTCGAAGTCCGCGGCGGCGGCATCGAAGCGGTCGGCGGCGAAGACGATCCGTTCGACCCGCGCCCAATGCGCCGCCGCCAGACACATCGGGCAGGGCTCGCAACTGGTGTAGAGCACGGCCCCTTGCAGGCCGAAGCTACCGAGCGCTCGGCACGCGGCACGGATGGCGTTGACCTCGGCGTGCGCCGTCGGGTCGAGGTCGGCGGTCACCCGGTTCGCCCCTTTCCCGACCACCCGGCCATCCTTGGTCACCAGCGCGCCGAACGGCCCGCCACCCGTCGCCACGTTGTCCACGGCGAGCGCCACCGCCAGCTCCAGGAAACTCGTGTCATCCATCGGCTCGTCGCTCCAGCAGTTGGGCCGCCACGGCGATGGCGATGATCTCGGGCGCCTTGCCGCGGATCGACGGCAAGCCGATCGGACAGGTCAGCCTGGCGAGGCCGGCATCGTCGTGGCCGAGGCTCAGGAGCCGTCGCTCGAACCGCGCCCGCTTGGTCCGCGAGCCGATCAGGCCGACGAAGCCGAGATCGTCACGGTCGAGCGCGGCGGCGACCACGGCCAGATCGCGGGCATGGCTGTGGGTCATGACCAGGACGTCCGCCCCGGCGGGCGCGTGGGCGACGACCGCCTCCGGCACCGCGGCGGGCAACGGCCGGATCGCCTCCGGCAGGTCCGTCGGCCAAACCTCGGGCCGCTCGTCGATCCAGACGACCATTTGCTCCGGCAAGCGTGCCAGCACGTCGACCAGGGCCCGGCCGACATGGCCCGCCCCGAAGAGCCAGACCGGTGCCATTGGCGGTGGCACGGCCTCGATCAGGGCACCATCGGCGCGCTGCACGATGGTGGACGCGTCGCTCCGATCGGTGAGCGCTTCGATCCTGCCGTCCGTCGGGTTCTGCACGAACGTCCGGGCGCCTTCGCCGAGCGCCCGACCGACTTCGTGGGTGGCCGCCACCGGGTGCAAAGGCGTCAGCGCGACCCGCGCAAAGCCGCCGCAGCACTGCCCGAGTTCCGGGCCCAAGGGGAAGGCCAGCGTGTCGCCGCCGTGGGCGCCGACCAGCCGCCGTGCCGCGGCGACGGTGCGCCATTCCAGTTCGCCGCCGCCGATCGAGCCCTGCTGCCCGGACGCTGTGACGAGCATCTTCGTCCCAACGCCTCGCGGCACCGAGCCCTTGCTCTCGATCACCGTCACCAGTACCGCCGGCTCGGTGAGGGAGGTGAGCCAGGATGCCAGGCTCATGGCCGTGCTCGCAGCTCGTTGATGCTGCCGAGGACGCGTTCGGGCGTCGCCGGTGCATCGAGGCGCGGCCGGGCGCCGGGCCCCGGCCGGACCGCGGCGATCGCATCGCGCAGCGCCATGAAGACGCTGATGGCCAGCATCAGTGGCGGCTCGCCGACCGCCTTCGAGCGGTGGATCGTCTCCTCCACGTTCCGGCCGCGCTCCCACAAGCGGACGTCGAAGGCCTCCGGCACGTCCCGCGCGGTGGGGATCTTGTAGGTGGCCGGCGCGTGGGTCATCAGCCGACCCTGGTCGTTCCACCACAGCTCCTCGGCGGTCAACCACCCCATCCCTTGGACGAAGCCGCCTTCGATCTGGCCGCGATCGATGGCCGGGTTCAGGGAACGACCGACGTCGTGCAGGATGTCGACGCGCGTCGTCCGATGCTCGCCGGTGAGCGTGTCGACCACCACCTCGGCGCACGCCACCCCGTAGGCGAAGTAGAAGAACGGCCGGCCGCGTCCGGCTTCGCGATCGTAGTGGATCTTGGGCGTCTTGTAGAAACCGGTCGACGAGAGCTGGACTCGGGCGCGATAGGCGCGCCTGGCCGCCTCGGCGAAGCTGAGGCGGTTGCCGCGGACCAGGAGCTCGCCGTCGCGGAAGGTGACCTCGGCGGCGTCGGCCTGGTGGAGATCGGCGACGAACGCGGCGAGCCGCTCCCTCAACGTCAACGCGGCCTGCCGGGCGGCCATGCCGTTGAGGTCGGTCCCGGAGGAGGCCGCGGTCGGCGAGGTATTGGGCACCTTCCCGGTGTTGGTCGGGGTCAAGCGCACCCAGTCGACCGGGACGTCGAACACCTCGGCGACGATCTGCGCCACTTTGGTGAACAGCCCCTGGCCCATCTCGGTGCCGCCGTGGTTCAAGTGGATCGAGCCGTCCTGGTAGACGTGCAGCAAGGCCCCGGCCTGGTTCAGGTGGGTGACCGTGAAAGAGATGCCGAACTTGACCGGCGTCAGCGCGATGCCACGCTTGGCGTACGGCTCTGCCGCGTTCCAGGCATCGATCGCTCGCCGGCGCGTGCGGTAGCGGCAGCTCGTTTCCAGCTCGTCGACGAGCTCCGGCAGGACGTTGTCCTCGATGGTCATGTGGTACGGCGTCACGTCGCGGCCGGGGCCGCCGTAGAGGTTGCGCTTGCGGACATCGAGCGGGTCGAGCCCGAGCTCGCGGGCGACCTCGTCGACGTACAGCTCCGCGCCGAGCATCCCTTGCGGACCGCCGAAGCCGCGAAACGCCGTGTTGGAGACGGTGTGGGTCCGGCAGCGGTGCGAGTGGATGCGCGCCGCCGGCAGGTAGTAGGCGTTGTCGGTGTGGCACATCGCCCGATCGCAGATCGCCGCAGACAGGTCCGCCGACAGCCCGCAGCGCGCGGCGAGCTCGGCGTCGAGGGCGAGGATGCGCCCGGTGTCGTCGAAGCCGACCTCGTAGCGGTTCCAGAAGTCGTGGCGTTTGCCCGTCAGCTCCATGTCGGTGTCGCGGTCGAGACGTAGCTTGACCGGGCGGCCCGTCCGTCGGGCCAGCAGGCACGCAGCGACGGCGACGATGTTGCCCTGGGTTTCCTTGCCGCCGAATCCGCCGCCCATGCGCCGCACTTCGACCGTGATTGCGGCAGCCGGCAGCGCCAGCACTTCGGCGACCTTGTGCTGGACTTCCGTCGGGTGCTGGGTCGAGCTGTAGACCGTGAGCGCCCCGTCCTCACCCGGCAGGGCCATGGCGATTTGGCCCTCCAGATAAAAGTGGTCCTGACCGCCCATCTCGATCTCGCAGAGCAGCCGCCGCGGGGCCCGGGCCAGCGCGTCCGGCGCGTCGCCACGGCGCATGGTGTGCGGCGGCAGCACGAAGCTCTCGCGGGCGAGCGCATCCCGCACCGTCAGGATGGGCGGCTCCGGCACGACGTCGACGCGGCCGAGGCGGGCCGCCCGCCGCGCCTCGTCCATCGTGTCGGCGGCGACCGCAAAGAGTGCCTGCCCCCAGTAGTCGACCCTTTCGGCGGCGAACACCGGCTCGTCGTGGAACACCGGGCCGATGTCGTTGACGCCCGGCACGTCGGCGGCAGCGACGACGGCCCGCACGCCCGGCGCTGTCCGCACCGATTCCAGGTCCATGGTCGTGATCGTCCCGGCGGCGCAGGTGCTGAGCCCGATCGCGGCGTGCAGCAGCCCCTTTGCTTCCGGCACGTCGTCTACGTAACGCGCAGCACCGGTCACGTGTTTGACCGCACTGTCGTGGGCGCGCGCGGCGCCAGCGCGGCTCAAGCCGGGGCCTCCAGAGGTGTCACGGGCAGTTCGAGCGGCCGTCCCATGGCAGCGCGGCCGGCCTTGACCAGACACGCGGCGGCCGCCTCCAACCGGTAGGCTGCGCTGGCGCGCATGTCGGTCAACGGCTGGAACTCCGCGGTCAGGGCAGAGGCGGCTCGGTTGAAGCTCGAATCCTCCAGCGACGTGCCGACGAGTGCGGCTTCGGCCGCAAGGGCGCGCTTGGGCGTTGCCGCCATGCCGCCCACGCCGATCCGCGCGGCGCTGATGATCTCGCCGTCGTGGCGCAGTGCCGTCGCCAGCAGCACCGCGCTGATGTCCTGATCGAAGCGCTTGGCGATCTTCTCGACGTGCAATGCGACCGGGCGGAGTGGCAAGCCGATCCGCTCGACGAACTCGCCGGGCCGCAATGCCGTGCGTTTGTAGTCGAGAAAGAAGTCGTCGATGCCGACGGTGCGCCGTTCGCCGCCGTGGCGCAGCGTCAAGGTCGCATCGAGGGCGAGGAGGACCGGCAACGCATCGCCGATGGGAGAGGCGCTGCCGAGATTGCCGCCGAGCGTGCCCGAATTGCGGATGAGTTCGGAGCCCAGCCGCCGCAGCATGCGGCCGAAGGCAGGCCAGTGGGCGTCGGCGGCCGGCAGCAGGTCCGTATAGGTGGCAGCGGCGCCCACCCACAAGGTGTCGTCCTGGACGTCGATCCGCCGTAGCTCGGCGACGTCCATCAGGCTCACCACGTGGTCGAAGAGCTGCAGCTCTTTGGTGACCCACAAGCCCGCATCGGTCGCACCGGCCACGAGGAGCGCGTCCGGGTGGGCCGCCAGGTGCTCGGCCAGGGCGTCGAGCTGGTGTGGTGCGACGAACCCGCCCGCAAGCGGCGCGCCGATCGCGCGCAGCCGGGCGACCAACGCCGGCTCCTCGGCCCGGTGGCGGTCGCCGCCCGGTAGTGACGCCATGACCCGCGCGGCCTCCACGATCGGCCGATAACCGGTGCAGCGACAGAGGTTGCCGGCAAGGAGCTCGTCGAGGCTGTCGCGATCGGTCGAGCCGCGGCGCCACCAGTGGGTGAACAACGTCATGACGAAGCCGGGGGTGCAGAAGCCGCACTGCGAGCCGTGCTGCTCGACCAACGCTCGCTGCACGGGGTGCAGGGTGCCGTCGGGCTCGGCGACGCCTTCGACCGTGAGCAGCGCTTTGCCGTGCACCGCTCCGAGGAACAGGATGCAGGCGTTCACCGCCCGCCAGCGCAGGTGCGTGCCGATGACCTCGCCGAGCGCCACGGTGCAGGCGCCGCAGTCGCCCTCGGCGCAACCCTCCTTGGTGCCGGTCAGACCAGCCCGCTCGCGCAACCAGGGCAAGAGCATGGTTGCCGGCGGCGCGTCGGCCACCGTCACCTCCTCGCCGTTCAACACGAACCGGATCACCGCGTCAGCTACCGCGGTAGGTCGCATAGCTCCAGGGCGAGAGGAGCAGCGGGACGTGGTAGTGGGCATCGGTATCGGCGACGCCGAAGCGCAGCACCACCTCTTCCAGGAACGCCGGGTCGGCGACGTCGAAACCCGCTCGGCGATGGAACGCACCGGTCTCGAACACCAGCTCGTAGACGCCGACCAGCAGCTCTTCGCCCTCCAGCAGCGGCTGGTCGAGGCGGCCGTCGGCGTTGGTCGCGTCGGCCCGCAGATCTTCCCGCTGCGGCGACAGCCTCGTCAGGCGCACGTCCAAGCCGACGGCCGGGCGGCCGCGAGCGGTGTCCAGTACGTGTGTCGTCAAACGGCCCATGTGTCTGCCCCGCTGGCCGGAAGCTCGGGAATGGCTAGACTGCGGGGAACCTGAAGAGTTGTCGACGGCCAAAGGAATGCGCCATGGCGCCTCTAACGCTCGCCGAGGTCAATGCGCTCGATCCCGCGTCGTTCGTGGCCATGTTCGGCGGCATCGTGGAGCACAGTCCGTGGGTCGCCGAGCGAGTGGTCGTGGCCCGGCCGTTCGCCGACCGCGAAGCGCTCGTCGGGGCATTCCACGAAGCGCTTCGCGCGGCCGACGAGCCTACTCGCCGCCAGGTCGTCGAGGCGCACCCCGACCTCGGCGGCAAGCTTGCCCAGCGAGGTGCCTTGACCGCCGCGTCTGCGGCAGAACAGCACGGCGCCGGCCTCGATCTTTTGACGGAGGCCGAACGCGTCATGTTCACGGAGTTGAACGAAGCCTACCGCACCAAATTCGGCTTTCCGTTCGTCTTCGCCGTCAAAGGCTCGACCAAGGACGACGTGCTGCGCGCGTTCGAGGATCGGCTGCCGAACGCCGTCGGTGTCGAACTTGCCAACGCCGTCGAGGAGATCGCACTGATCGCGCGATTCCGGCTCCACGACCTCGTCCGTCAAGAAGGCTAAGCCCGGTGTTGATCGTCCATCTGACCGACCTCCATCTCGTCACGCCGGGCCGGTGCCTGTTCGGGCTCGACCCGCTGGCGCAGCTGGAGCTGGCGCTCGACCACCTCGCCGCCCGATTCGCCGATGCCGACGTCGTGTTGGTCACCGGCGACCTCACCGATGTCGGCCATCCGGTGGCCTATGCCGCGCTGCGCGAACGCCTGCAGCACGTGCCGCCCCCGACCGCCCTCCTGATCGGCAATCACGACGAGCGCGAAGCCTTCGTGGAGGTCTTTCCCGAAGCACCACGCGACCCGGCGGGCTTCATACAGCGCGTCGTCGACCATGACGACGGTACCTCCCTGGTGACGCTCGACACTCATGTGCCCGGCGCTGCCCATGGCCAGCTGTGCGAGACGCGACTCGCCTGGCTCGCGGACGTGCTGGCGATGCGACCCGAGCGGGCGGTGGCACTCGCCATGCACCACCCGCCCGTCGACTGTGGCATTCCCGGCATGGATGCGATCGGGCTCGTGGACCCGCTCTCCTTCTGGCGTGTGGTCGATGCCTCGCCCCAAGTGCGTCACGTGTTCGCCGGCCACATCCATCGGACGTATCTCGGTCGGCGCGGAACCGTGTCGGTGTCGACGCTGCCCGGCACGTCGCACCAGGTCCATCTCCAGTTCGGCGCCGAAGGTGCCGTGCTCGGCAGTCACGAGCCCGGGGCCTACGCCGTGGCCAAGTTCACACCGACCACCCTCGATCTGCACCACATCGCGTTTGCCGACCGAAGCCCGCGCTTCGTCTTCGACGATGCGGCCAGCGCGGCCCAGTCGCCCGATGTGTTGCCGCCGCCGGGCGCGCCTTGGGACCGGTTCCTCTGAGCGGCGACGGAGGGCCGATCATGGATGACCAGTGCGATCTTGCGGGCCTCCTCGACCTCCTTGGGGACCGAGGTTGGCTAACCGACCCGACGGACGTTGCGCCATACACGCGGGATTGGCGGGGTCTTGCCGACGGTCGCGCACTCGCGGTCGTGCGGCCGCGCTCCACCGCCGAGGTGGTCGCCGTCGTGCGCCATTGCGCGGCAACCGGCACCGCGATCGTTCCGCAGGGTGGGTTGACCGGCCTGGTGAACGGCAGCGCCCCACACGGGCCGCGGTCGATGGTCGTCCTCTCGCTGGAGCGGATGGACCGGGTGATCGAGGTCGACCCGGTGAACCAGACGCTCACCGCGGAGGCCGGCTGCATCCTCCACGATGCCCAGCGTGCTGCGCTCGACGTCGGCTGCCGGCTGCCGTTGCGGATCGGCTCCGAGGGAAGCTGCCGCCTCGGCGGCAACCTGTCGACCAACGCCGGCGGCAACCTGACGCTCCGCTACGGCAACACGCGCGATCTCTGCCTCGGTCTCGAAGTCGTCCTGCCAGATGGCCGCGTACTCGACGAGTTGAAAGTCCTGCGGAAGGACAACACCGGCTACGACCTGAAGCAGCTCTTCATCGGCGCCGAAGGGACCCTCGGCATCATCACCAAGGCCAGTCTGCGGTTGGTGCCGGCACCGAAGCAGGTGACGACGGCGTTGCTGGCGCTGCCGTCGTTGGATCGTTTGTTCGACCTCTTGGGGCGGTTCCGCCGTGGTGCCGGTGACCATCTGAGCGTGTTCGAGCTGATGCCGCGGGTGTTGGTCGAGCTGGTCTGCCGGCATCTGCCAGGCTGCCGCGATCCGCTCGACGCGCCGTCGCCTTGGTACGTCCTGGTCGAGTTGGAGACCGCGCAGACAACACCCGATCTGAACGACCTGGTGGCGGCGATCCTGGAGCCGGCGCTGGAGCAGAACGTGGTCACCGACGGGGTGATCGCCGCGTCGGAGGCGCAGGCGGCGGAGCTGAGAAGGCTGCGCGAGAACGCCAGTGAGGCACAAAAGGAAGAGGGCTACAGCGCCAAGCACGACGTCGCAGTGCCCATCGACCGCTTGGTGCGCTTCATCGAAGAGGCGACGGCGGAGGTGCATCGACGCTTGCCCACCGCGCGGGTGATCGCGTTCGGTCACGTCGGCGACGGCAACGTGCACTTCAACGTCCAGTGTCCGGCGGGTGAGCCCGAGGGCCAAGCACTCCGCGAACAGACCGCGGCGCTGGCGGTGGCGATGCACGCCAGAGCGGTCGGCCTCGGCGGCACGTTCAGCGCCGAGCACGGCATCGGCCGCATCAAGCGTGACGAATTCGCCGCCTATCGCGGGCTGAAGCGGGCGCTCTGCATCGACGTCAAGCGGTGGCTCGACCCAGGCGGGATCATGAATCCGGACGTTCTCGTCGCCGAGCGTGATCTCCCGCGCTGATTTCACACCGACTTAACCAACGCGCCCTAGGGTGGCGGAAGCTCGATCGACGCGGCGTCAGCCAAAGCCGGTCGGGATCCTCAGAGCCTCCGCAACCGGGAACGCGTCATGACGCTCGACAAGAACCTGAACATCCTCATCGTCGACGACTACAAGACGATGCTGCGGATCATCCGCAACCTTCTGAAACAGCTCGACTTCAGCAACATCGACGAAGCCACCGACGGCGGCGCTGCCCTGGCTCGCCTGAAGGAGAAGTCGTACGGGCTGGTGATCTCGGACTGGAACATGGCGCCGATGACCGGCCTCGACCTGCTTCGTGCGGTCCGCGCCGACAGCACGCTGCAGGCCCTCCCGTTCATCATGATCACGGCCGAGAGCAAGACCGAGAACGTGGTGGCGGCGAAAGAGGCCGGCGTGAACAACTACATCGTCAAGCCGTTCAACGCCGAGACGCTGCGGACCAAGATTTCCAGCGTTCTCTGCGCCTGAGGATCACGACGATGCCCGGCACCGGCACCAGCAAAGCCGACCTCCACTCTCGGCTCGAAGAACTCCATCGGCGCTATGGCGAGACGGTTCCTCTGTCGGAGCTGGTCGACCTTGCCCGGCGGCTGCTGGAGCGGCTCCACGACGAAGTGTCGCTCCGCGATCGCGACGTCTACCGGGAGCTGGCGGCGCTCGGGCGCTACATCAGCCGCGCCAAGGAAGAGATCCGGTCGATCCACCCGGACGATATCTCCGCAGAGCACATTCCGACGGCGAACGTCGAGCTCGACGCCATCGTCCAGCATCTGGAGGCTGCGACCGGCAGCATCCTCGACGCCACCGAGACGATCGAAGCGGTCGCCGCCGAGACCTCCGGGGAAGCCGGCCAGCGGTTGCAGGAGGCCGTGACCGCGATCTACGAAGCGTGCAACTTCCAGGATATAAGCGGGCAGCGCATCACCAAGGTGATCGCCACGCTCAAAACCATCGAGCGGCGAATCGGCATGCTCGTCGGCGCGCTTGGCCCGAGTGCCGTCAATTCGCCCGAAAAGGTCGAAACACCGCCTCCGAACTGCGATCTCCACTTGCTCAACGGGCCCCAATTGCCCGACAACGCCAACAGCCAGGCGGAGATCGATGCGCTGTTGGCCAGCTTCGACTGAGCGACCTAGGTCGCAACCTGGAGTTTCTTGCGCCGCCGGCCTCCTGCTGGCGGCGGCGCTCGTCGTGTTGCCGACGGCGCTCGTGGTGCTGCCGGCGGCTGGGACCGTCGCTGCGGACAGCGCGGCGGTGCGGGCGGTGGAGCCTGCGACGGAGCAGCCGCCCGAGCGGCCACGAGTCCGGTTCGGCCGGCATCCGGGCTTCCGGCGGATGGCGGTCGAGTGGCGTGCGCCGGTCGGCGTCACCTTCGAGATCGACGACGAACTGGTGCGCGTGGTGTTCGATCGGCTGACGGAGCTCGACGCCGGTCGTATCGACCGCGGCCTGGCCAGGGTGGTTCGCGACGTCGAGGTGGGCGCCGATGGCTTGGTCTTGCGGCTCCGTGACGGGGTCCGTGTCGAATGGCTGCAGCTGCGCGGCAACCGGGTGCTGGCCGTCGATTTCTACGATCCGGACACACGGCGGACCGCGCTAGCCTCGCTGGTTCCGCAGCTCCGCCCCAGCGCTCGCGAGACGACGCCGCTCGCCGCTGGTCGCCAGGCCGACGACGCCAACGCGACGGCGCGTCCGGCCGAGCCGAATACCGCAGCCCACCACACCGGTTCAGCACTGGTCCGGCCTGCGCCACCGCCGACGGCGGTGCCGGGCCCAGCCGACATGGTGCCTGCGGCGGACGCCACCCCCGATGCCGGGCCTGCTCCAGCTGTGGCGCAGCCACCCTCGGCGGCACCCGGCGAACCGCCGCCCGAGCCCGAGGCGGCGCCCGCGCCGACCCGGCATGACGTGACCCCGGACGACACCGACGCAAACGTCGAGCCAGTGCCCGCCGACCCGCAGCCATCGGTCGGCTCGCTGCCACCGCTGCCGACGGTCGTCGTCGAGCCGGCGGTCGGTCCGTCGCATGACGAGGACCCACCGGCATCGCCGGCACCCGCCACCGACGATCCCGTCCCATCGAGCGACGCGGCACATGCGCCGCCGCCGGCCCCGCCGGACCATGCCACCGCCAAGCCCCACGATCACGACCACGACGTAGACGTCGCCGATGACGAACCGGCTGCCGGCTCCCCGGTCGCCGGCCCCATCGTCACGAGTGTCGAGAATGGGTGGGACATCACCTTTCCGGCGGTGGTGCCGGCCGCGGCGCTTCGGCGCGGTGACGACGTCTGGTTCGTCGTGGCGGAAGCGGCCGTCGACGCGCCGCCGCTGATCCAGGCGCCCGACGCCGTCGACGCGGCGCACGTCGCCGGCGCCTGGGTCTTTCGTTTCCAGGTCGGTCCCATCGACGGCGTCGAGGTCCAGCGTTCGGCCAAGGGCTGGCGGATCGTCCTCGGCCAAGACGTGGCGCCCGCCGCGCCGTCGCCGACACCGCCCGAACACGACGGCGGCGAGGCGACGCTGACGGTCATGGACTCCTGGCTGGGCGAGCCGCTCTACGTTCAACCGTCGCTCGACCCGCACGTCCGCCGCTACAACGCCGCACGGCGCGGATCGAAGTCTTATCTGCCGACGTTGTTGGGCCAAGTCTGGCGGGACGCCGTGGCCGGGCCGAGCACGACGCCGCAGCTCGACGTCGGGCCGATCGCCCCGCCGCCGCCGCTTGGCAACCTGATCGACCTCGCCGGCCGAACGCTGGACGGCCCCGCTGCGCTGGCCGAGCGGCGGCAGCTGACGAGGGCGCTGTTCGCACACCCGGCGCCGGCCCGCCGCCTCGCCCTCGCCAGGCATCTGCTTGGTGAGGGAGCTCCCTTCGAGGCCTTGGCGGTGTTGGAGGCCGGCAACCCCGACGCCCTTGACGACGAGGTCGCCGCCCGTGAGCGGATGCGGGCGCTTCGCGGCGTCGCCAACGTCCTGGCCGATCGTCACGAGGCGGCCGCTTTGGATCTCCCTGCCGTCGATCCGGACGACGCGGAGCCGGCGCTCTGGCAGGCGATGCTGGCGGCGCGATCGGGCGACTGGGTGACGGCAGGCTCGCTGTTCGCCCGCTCGGGACAGGTCTGGCGCGACTACCCGATGCCGCTCCGCCGCCTCGTTGCCCACGAGGCGGGCCGCGCGGCACTGCACGCCGGCGCCCCCGCGATCACCCTGGCGCTGCTCCGTCAAGTTGGTGACGACGTGACGGATCCGGCACTGGTCCTGCTCGAGGCGGAGGCGTTGGCGCAAAGCGGCGACGCCGAAGCGGCCGGTGCGAGGCTCGCGGCGCTCGGTCGGAGCGAAGACGACGACGTGCGGCGACGGGCACAGGTCGCCCAGCTCGGACTGGGCCTGGAGCGCGAGGAGCCGGTGGCAGCGACGACCGAACTCGAAGCCATGCTGCCCTATTGGACCGGCCGTCCGGACGAAGCCGAGCTCTGGTGGTTGCTCGGCGACTATCGGGCTCGGGCCGGCGACGCGGCGGGAGCGCTGGATGCCTGGGCCGAGGCACGGCGGCGTCCGACGGTCGGACTGGCGTCACGCCCGCCGGACCGCGACCGGGCGCTCCTGGAGTCGGCGATCCGCGGTGAGCCGCCCTTCGATGGCGATCTCGCCGCTGCGGTGACCGCCACCAAGCGCCATGCTGATCTCGTTCCCGAAGGGCCAGAACGGGCTGCCCTGTTCCATGAACTGGCCACCCGGGTCGCCGCTGAGAGCGACGCCCTGCACGTTGCCGACAGTCTGTTGGTCCATGCTTTGGCGATGGCGCTCCCGCGTGCCCAGGAGGTCGAGCTGCGGTTGGCGCTGGCACATCTGCGGCTACGGCGTCACGTGCCGGCGCAGGCACTGGCGGCGCTCGAACCGCTCGACGACGTGGAGCACGAAGACGTCGCGCCGCTGCGGGGCCGGGCGGCGGGGCTGCGCGCTGGGCCCGAGCCCGTCGTCGAGACGGCACAACAGGAAGCGGTGCCGCCCGAGCTTCCGGTCACGGCGCCGGTCGACGCCGCCACCGAGGCGCTGGAAGCGGCGCGCCGGCTGCTCGAAGGCCAGTGATGGCGGCCACCCCCCGGCTCAGAACGGCAGCAGGATGTCGAGGACCTGGTCGCCGTAGCGCGGCTGTTGGACGTCCGTGATCTGACCGCGGCCGCCGTAGGCCACGCGCAGCTCGGCAATTTTTTCGTGGCTGATGGTGTTGCTCGGCGTGATGTCCTCAGGCCGAACGATGCCGGCAACGACCAGCTCACGAACCTCGTAGTTCACCCGGACCTCCTGGCGGCCATGGATGACCAGGTTGCCGTTCGGCAGCGTTTGGATGATCACCGCCGCGACGTCGAGGTCGACGGTCTCTTTGCGTTTCACCGAGCCCTGGCCTTTGTTGTCCATCTCGCTGGACAAGCCGACCGACGACGACGGATCGAACACGTCGTTGAGCCCAGCAGCCATGACGCCATCCAACCCGAACAGCCCGCCGATACCCATGTCCTGGGTGTTGACCCGCCCGCGCTTGGACTCGTTGTTGAGCGTCGCCTGATCCTGAATGACGACGTTGACCGTCAACACGTCACCCAACTGACGCGCGCGCTGGTCCTTGAAGAACCCTCGCGCACCGGTCCGCCACAGTGAGTTGGGTGCGACGGGTCCGGGCGCCGGCGTCGCCGGCATCGGCATGGTCACGGGCTGGTAGTCGCTTGCCCGCACGGGATCGAGGATGGGCGTCAGTTGAGGCGTGCTGCCGACCTGCTGCAACCGATCGACGGTGTTGCAACCGACCAAAAGGCTGGCAGCGAGAATGGCCGAAATCGGCTTCATCGGATTGGCTCCACCTCGATTCTGCCGGGGGCAACGACGGCACCCTCGACCAACGTTCCGGCGCGGTTGCGGACGGCGATACGATCGCCGAGACGCCCGTCGGCGCGCGCTTCGCCCGGCAGCTCCAGTCGGAGCGCGCCGTTTTCGTAGAGTAGGGTCACGCGGTCGCCGCGGCGGATCGTCAACGGCCGGCCGATGCTGCCGTCGCGGATCGGTCGACCCTCGACCAGCCGGCGTCGCGTTTCCATTCCCACAAGCTCTTTCGTCTCCAGCACCCAGTCGGCGCGGACGTGCTGCGGGCGCATCAGCTTCCGCTCCAAGGCGTCGGCCGCCAGCGTTTCGCCCTTGGCGATCGCACGCGCCGGGACCAGCACCGCCACCAGCCGCCGGTGCTCGCCGGCAACCGCAAGGTCCAAGGATGCTGCATCGCCGACGTCGATGCTGATGACGGCGCTGAACCGGTCGCCCGGTTCCAGACGGAGGTTGGCGAGCGTGAGCTTGGCGGTTTGGCGGTACGGGTTGCTGAGGGGAAGAGCTGGGGCCGTGGTGCGGACTTCTACCGCCTCGGCGCCGACGGCGTCGGCGAGCGGTTCGGCCAGCAGCCGTTCCAGGCCTTGGGCAACCAGGGGTTGACCAGGCTCCAAGGTCAGATCGGCGCCGCCAGCGGCGCCGACCAAGACCAGAAAGAAAAACGGGATCGCGACAACCAGGCGTCGCATGGCTCACCTCAAGCGAGTGACCGACGCCATCATCTCATCGCTGGCAGTGATGACTTTCGAGTTAAGCTCGTAAGCCCGCTGCGCGGTGATCATCATCGTCATCTCGGTGACCGGATCGACGTTCGAGCTTTCGACGAAGCCTTGCAGCAGCGTGCCGGTCTGCTCGTTGCCTGGGGTATCGATGTTGGCCGGACCGCTGGCGGTGGTCTCCAGCAGCAGGTTGTTGCCGACCGCTTCCAAACCTGCCGGGTTGACGAAGGTCGCCAGTTCCAGCCGCCCGACCTCGATGGTGTCGACCTCGCCCTGCAGCTTGATCTCGACGACGCCTTCGGCGTTGATCGTGATGTCGATGGCCTCCTCGGGGATCGTGATCCCGGGGCTGACGGTGTAGCCGTCGGCGGTGACCAGCAGGCTCTCGTTGCTGCGCTGGAAGTGGCCGCTGCGGGTATAGGCCAGGTCGCCGTCCGGCAGGTCGACGATGAAGAAGCCGTCGCCCTGCACCGCGATGTCGAGCGGGTTGCTGGTCCCCTGCAAATCGCCCTGTTCGTGCAGGCGGTAGACCGCTGCCGGCTTCACGCCGAGGCCGATCTGCACGCCCGCAGGGACGACGGTGCCACTGTCCGAGGTCTTGGCGCCGATCCGCCGCTCGCTCTGGTAAAGCAGGTCCTGGAACTCGGGACGGCGGCGCTTGTAGCCGGTCGTCGTCATGTTCGCGATGTTGTTGGAGATGGTCTCCAGGAACAACTGCTGGGCCATCATGCCGGTGGCGGCGACGTTCAGGGCGCGCATGGGTGTGGCTCCTCAGCTCTTGGTGTCGAGCAGGCGCTCGACGGCTTGGCGGGTCAGGTCGTGCTGGGCTTCGATCAGCTTTTGGGTGGCTTCGAACGCCCGGGTGGTCTCGAGCATCGCCGTCATGGCGAGCACCGGCTCGACGTTCGATGCCTCCAACATGCCCTGGCTGACCTGGGCGTCGGTGGCGGCGGTCGGCCGTTCGTCAGAGCGGAACAGCATCGCCCCCTCGCGCTCCAAGAGCCCAGGATCGGCGAACCGTGCGCGCTGCATCTGACCGACGACCTCGTCGTCGATCGACAGCGTGCCGTCGCCGGCGACCTGCAGGCGACTGTTGTCGGCTGGCAGGACGATGGGCGCGTCGCCGGTGTCGAGCACCGGATGGCCGTCCCAGGTGACCAGCTGGTTGTCTTCGTCGAGACGGAAGTGGCCGGCCCGCGTGTAGCGGGTGCCGCCGGGGGTCTCGACGGCGAAGAAGCCGTCGCCGGCGATGCCGAAGTCGAAGATCCCGCCGGTGCCGACGAGCTCGCCTTCCGTCAGGTCCGGCCGCACGGTCAGGTCCTGGACGTAGGCGACCTCGACCCGACGGCTGGCGCGCTGGCGCACCGCCTCGAACGACATGTCGTCGGCGAGGTAGCCGGTGGTGTTGGCATTGGCGATGTTGTTGGCGATCACCGCAAGCTGGCGTTCGAGACCCAGTTGGCGGCTGAGGGCAACATAGCTCGGGGCATCCATCGGCTCGGGCTCACATCGAAGTGTCGGCCCACCCTGCGCAACCGCCGTGCCAAGCGCTGTACGCCGCCAATGTCGAGCCTTGGCGTGGCCAGACATGGTAAACGCCGGTGGCAGCTTCTGCCGGCCCCGGCAGACTCGACCACGTTGGCAAGGCTTCCTTTACCTTCGCGACGCAAGCTCCGCCTCAGTAGACACGTCCGATGAGGCAGGTTCGACATGGCCGACGACGCCAAGGAAGCGGAAGACGCGCCGGCAGCGAAGCCGAAGAGCAAACTGAAGTTGCTGATTTTCGCTGGCCTGGCGCTGGTGCTGCTGGTCGGCGGCGGCGTCGGTGCGGCGTTCGCGCTGGGCGTGTTCGGCGGCGGCGAAAGCCACAGCGAAGCCGCCGAGACGGATCATGGCGGTGACGACCACGGAGCGGCGAGCGACGACGACCATGGCGGCGGCGGTAGTGCCGGCCACGGCGACGGTCATGGCGACGACGATGGCGTGGCTGCCGGCCAGCCGACGTTCGTCGATCTGCCACAGCTCCTCGTCAATCTGACGGTCGAACAGAGCCGCCCGCGGTTTCTGAAGCTCAGCCTCGCGGTCGAGGTGGCCGAAGCGCACACCGCCGATCGGATCGCCCAGCTCAGCCCACGGATCGTCGACAGCTTCCAGATGTACCTGCGCACCTTGCGCCCGGAAGACCTTCAGGGTGCCGGCTCGATGTTTCGCCTGAAGCAGGAGCTGCACGTCCGCATCCAGCAGGCCATCCAGCCTGACCGGGTCGAAGACGTGCTCTTCAAAGAGATGCTGGTGCAGTAGCGCTGGCCGAGGAACGATCTCCATGACCGCATCTCCCGACGACATCGACCCGACGGCACCCGCGGAGGAGGCGATCGACGACGACGCCTTGGCTGCCAGTTGGGCCGCGGCGACCGAAGAAGCCGGCGACGCGGAAGAGGATGACGACGCGCTCGCCGCGAGTTGGGCGGCATCGATGGGCAGCGACGACGACGCGGCCGATGGCGATCTCGCCGACGGCGGCGGCAATACCGGCCGTGTCCTGAACCAGGACGAGATCGACAGCCTGCTCGGCGTCAGCGATCAGGGCTCGCCTGATCTCCAGGACGGCCTGCTCGCGCTGTTGAACAACAACAGCGTGGCCTACGAGCGGCTGCCCATGTTGGAGGTGGTCTTCGACCGCCTGGTTCGCATCCTCACCACCAGCTTGCGCAACTTCACCTCCGAGAACGTCGACGTCGGCATCGAGAACATCACTTCGCTCCGCTTCGGCGACTACCTGAACTCGGTCCCCTTGCCGGCGATGATCGGTGTGTTCCGTGCGGTCGAGTGGGACAATTACGGGCTGGTGACGGTCGACAGCGCGATGATCTACTCCATCGTCGACGTGCTGCTGGGCGGCCGCCGCGGCACGGCGGCGATGCGCGTCGAGGGCCGCCCCTACACCACCATCGAAGGCAATCTCGTCACCCGTTTGGTCGAGCTGTTGTTGCAGGACTTCAGCGCGGCCTTCGCCCCCATCACTCAGGTGCAGTTCGACTTCGATCGCTTGGAGACCAACCCGCGATTCGCCGCGATCGCGCGGCCAGGCAACGCGGCGGTGGTGTTCAAGCTGCGGATCGAGATGGAGGACCGCGGCGGCTGTCTCGAGGTCTTGCTGCCTTACGCCACCTTGGAGCCCGCCCGCGATCTGCTGCTGCAGATGTTCATGGGCGAGCGCTTCGGTCGAGATTCGATCTGGGAACACCACCTCGCCCGCGAGATCATGCTCACCGACGTCCACCTGCAAGCCGTGCTCGACGAGCAGACCCTGTCCCTGGGCGACGTCTTGAACCTACAGGTCGGCTCCGTCCTCAACCTCAACGCCACCGCCGAGTCGCCCGTCGATCTGCGCTGTGGCCAAGTCCCGATGTTCGTCGGTCGGATCGGCCGCGCCGGAGACAATTTGGCGATCCGCATCGAGCACCGCCACCGCGACGAGGACAGTGAAGAATGATCGAGCACGGCTTCGACCTCGCCATCTGCATCCTGCTGGCGGTGACGATCGTCCATTTGGCCCTGGTCCAGCGCCGCCTGCGAGCGTTCCGCGCCGAGCGCGATCGGCTGCAGGCTTTCGTCACGGCGCTCGACCTCACCGTCGAGCGTGCCGAGTTGGCGATCCGCCGCCTCAAGCAGGCGCAATCCCCGGGGCACGAGGCGGCAGAGCCTGATGTTCACCAGGTGCGGCCGCGCACGTCGGAGCAGCTCTTGGCCGCTGCCGGTACCACCAGGACGGCATCCGCCAAGACTACCGACAAGCGGCCCGACGCGGCGGCGAACGCTCGGCCAGAAGCCATCGACCCGAAGGGCGGTCTCGCCGCCTTGCTGCGCTCCGTCGCTGGCGGCAAGTCGTGAGAGCGGCAGAGATCAGCGCACCGCAGCGAACGTGGCCATCGCCGGTGCCGTTGGCGATGATCGGTCTCGCTGCGTTGCTCGTCGTCAAGGCGGTCGACGGGGCCGGCCCTTGGCCGGTGTTCGCTGGTGGCCAGAGCACGATCGGCTGGGCCGCGGCCTGGTTGGACCCGGCAGCGACGGCCGAGCCGGACCTGGAGACCAGCCTCGCGGCGCTCGCCCCCGCGGTCGGGCCGGATGAGACGAGAGCGGCCGCGACCGCAGAAGCACCGCCGGCGCCGACCGATCTCGATGCGTTGATCTCGCCCGCGGCCGGCCCGCTGGACCTGGCGGGCGCACCGTTGGAGGCGGAACCCTTCCTAGAGGAGCGCCGTGAGCTTGCCCGCCAGCAGGAAGCCATGGCGGTGCGGCAGACGGCACTGGGCGTTGCCGAGGCACGGCTGCGCGAGCACATCGAACGGCTCGAAGCCCTGAGCGCCGAGGTCGAGGCCCAGCTCGCCGAGCTCCAAGCGGCGGACGAGGAACGGCTGGTCGGGCTGGTGAAGCTCTACGAGAAAATGCGGCCGAAGAGCGCCGCGGCGATCTTCGACGCGCTCGCCTTCGACGTGTTGGTACCGCTCACCCTGCGCATGAAGGAAGCCAAGCTGGCGCCGATCTTGGCGGCGATGGAGCCGCGCGTCGCTCGCCGGCTCACCGCCGAGCTGGCCCGTGCCCGTGCGGACGAGGCTACGCTTCAGGTGGCGGTTCCAGTGACCGCGCCCGGTTCCTGAGCTCGAATTTCTGGATTTTGCCGGTCGACGTTTTCGGCAGCTCGCCGAACACCACCGTGCGCGGGACCTTGTAGCCGGCGAGGTGATCGCGGCAGTAGGCGACGAGCTCGGCCGCGGTGGCGCCGCCTTCGCTCTGGAGCGTGACGAACGCGCAGACCGTCTCGCCCCAGGTGTCGTCCGGGCGTGCCACCACCGCCGCCTCCAGCACCGCCGGGTGGCGATAGAGGACGTCCTCCACCTCCAACGACGAGACGTTCTCGCCGCCGCTGATGATGACGTCCTTGGCGCGGTCCTTGACCTCCATGTAGCCGTCCGGGTGCAGCACCGCGAGGTCGCCGGAATGATACCACCCACCGGCGAAGGCCGCGTCCGTGGCACCACCATCGCCGAGATAGCCCTTCATCACCGTGTTGCCGCGGAACAGCACCTCGCCCAAGGATGCGCCGTCTGCCGGCACCGGCGCGCAGCTCTCGGGATCGCCGATCCGCATCTCGGCCATCGTCGGATAGCGCACGCCTTGCCGCGCCATCGCGGCCGCCCGCGCGTCGATGTCCAGGTTCGGCCAGTGCGACTGCGGGCTCGCCACCGTCGACGGGCCGAAGGTCTCCGTCAGGCCATAGAGATGCAGGACCTCGAAGCCCATCGGTTCCATGGCGCCGATCACGCTGCTGGGTGGTGCGGCGCCGCCGGTGGCGATCCGTACCCGATGGCCGAACGGCTGCTTCGGGCGATCCGGGCTGTGCGCCAACATGTTGAGCACGATCGGCGCACCGCAAAGATGGGTCACGCGATGGCGGCCGATCGCCTCGAACACCGCCTTCGGCTCGACCTTGCGCAGGCAGACGTGGGTGCCACCCACTGCCGTGACCGCCCAGGTGTAGGTCCAGCCGTTGCAGTGGAACATCGGCAAGGTCCAAAGATAGACCGAGTCCGGCTGCAATCCGAACACCAAGGCGTTGCCCAGCGCGTTGAGGCAGGCGCCGCGGTGGTGATAGACAGCGCCCTTCGGCCGGCCGGTGGTGCCCGACGTGTAGCAGAGCGAGAGCGCCTGCCATTCCTCGTCGGGCAACGTGATCGCCCGTTCCTCGGCCGCTTCCAGGAACGCTTCGTAGGCATCGTCGGGGCCACCGGCGACGACCAGGGGTGGTGGGTCGTCCAGCGACGCCAGAGCTGCCTCGGCCAGCGGCGCCAGCTCTGTGTCCGCGATCATCAGCCGGCTCGCCGCGTGCTCCAGCACGTAGGCGATCGTCCCGGGTTCGAGGCGGGTGTTCAGCGCGTTGAGCACGGCACCGGCGAGCGGCACGCCATAATGCGCTTCCAGCAACGCCGAGCTGTTGGGCGCCAGCACCGAAACGACGTCGCCAGGGCGCACGCTCGTTGCCGCCAAAGCACCGGCCAGCCGGCGGCAGCGCTCGGCGAACTGGCCGTAGGTGAAGCTACGCTCGCCGTCGATCACCCCGACCTTCTCGGGATAGGTGCCAGCCGCCCAATCGAGGAAGCTCAGCGGGCTGAGCGGCTGATGATTGGCGGGGTTGCGGGCGAGACCCCGCTCGAACCGGTCGCCATGGTCCACGGGCCGCCTCCCTGGTCGATCGCCTGCGTACCGCCCTTCGGTAGGCCAGCCGGGAGGGCGCGGCAACGGTTGCCCATCCAGAACGGCGCTCGTTGCCCCACCCCGGCCTCGGACAGGCAGCCTGCATCGCGCCGCTTCGTTGCGAGTAATGTTGCGTGCCTGGCTTAGCCCGCTGGCCGTCCGAGCAAGAACATCATGACGTAGACCCAACCAACGCTGATGATCGTGGAGACCACACCGATCAGCAGCACGGCCTTGGTGAACTCGGTGAACGTGATCGACGGCGCGCCGAGGCTCTCGGCCTGCTGTACCACGATCACGTTGCTCGCAGCGCTGATGATGAAGACGTTGCCAGCGAGCGTCGATGCCGCTGCCAGCATCATGAGGTTCGCGGTGGAGAACGATTCCAGTATCTTCAAGTACATGTCGACGAGTGGCACGTTCGAGAAGACGTGACTGCCGAAGAAGGCAATGCCTGCCGTGACGATCGGCTCCGTCATTTGCTGATGAAGATCGCCAAGGAGGTGCTGCAGCGAGCCAGATTCGAGCAGCGCGGTCGTGACGATGAACATGGCGACGAAGAAGACCAGGGTCGACCAGTCGAGTTGCCGGAAGGTTTGCCGGCGTTTGGGTCCGAACAGATAGATGGGGGTTGCGGCGAGGCACGAGGTGAGCCCCAGTGGGATTTCGATCCCGGCCTCGACGGTCGCAACGACGCTGTCCGCCAGCACGAGAACGACGAGCAGGCCGACGGCGAGCAGCGATGGCCAAAGGCGGCCGTCTTCTTGGTCGACCGCGTCCCAAACGCCAGCCATCGCGACGCCGCCAGAGCGGATGGTCCGGGCGAGCAGCCAGGCAGCCAACCCGAGGCAGAGGATCGTCGGGAACGCCAACCAAAGCAGGAACGTCAAAAGGGGAGCCGGCAGGTGTCCGCTGGTGGCGATCAGCAGGTTCTGCGGATTACCGATGGGGGTCGCCATGCTCCCGATCGTCACGGCGACGCACAGCGCGATGAGGAAGGTCCTCGGATCGACACCCGCCCGCACGGCCAGCACGAGCGCGATCGGCGTGCCGATGATCGCTGCCGCATCGTTCGTCAGGATCGCGGCCAGCAACGCAAACCCGAAGACGAATGCGGTCAGGGATGCCCGGGCCGAGGCAAAGCTCGCGAACCGGTCGGCGATCTTGTGGGAAACACCGTTCAGATAGAGCGCCGAGCCGATCGAGAAGGCGCCGAACAGATAGGCGATGATGTTCCAGTCGATCGCCGCGAGCGCCGCGCTCGGGCTGATCTGTCGCGTGGCGAGCATGACGACCGCGCCGGCGAGCATGATGTGCCAGATCTTGAGCCAGAGCGGCAGCCACTCACGAATGGCGATCAGGCCGAAGATTCCGAGCGACACGGCGAGGCTCACGGTCATCGTTCGTGCCCGGCCGTCGTCGGCCGGCCCGGGGCACGTCTCACGCGGCGCCGTCCCGCTCGTCGACCGCATCTCGGCCGCGCGCCGCGGTCCCACGACCCTCGGCGTCGCCACCGATCGCGTGGGCGGCCGTCTCGGGCATCATGCTGACGAAGAAGACGAAGCCGGCCACGGCCACGACGGCCAGGACGTAGAAGGCGGCATCGTAGCCCGCGTACTGGACGATTTCCTCGGCAAGCAGGTTGCTCGACGACGCGCCGATCCCGACCAGGGTCGCCAGCGCCCCCTGGGCGATGTTGAAACGGCCCGTTCCCTCGGTGACGTCCGAGACCACCAACAAGAAGATGATGGCGAAGATCCCGTTGGCGACCCCGTCCAGCGCCTGGATCGCGACCAGCAACACGGGTTCGTCCGTCAACGTGTAGAGAACCGCGCGGATCGGCAAGATCGCGAACGCCAGCACGAACAGCGGCTTGCGGCCCCAACGATCGGCGGTCCGTCCGCACAGCATCGCCATGCCGATCATGATGAACTGAGCGGCAATGATGCAGGCCGAGGTGAAGGCGATGCCGGTGCGGCCATCGCCGCCAAGCGCCAGTTTCTGGCTGACCAGCGGCAGCATCGCCGCGTTGGCGAAGTGGAAGAGGAAGATGGACAAGGCGAAGATCACGAGCCGGCGGTCGGCCAGGATCGTGGCGAAGCCGCTCGGCTTCTCCTGTCCGGCGACGTGCTGTGCCACCCCGCCGCGCGCCGCCTCGTAGTCGATCTCCGACGCCTTGATGAAGCACACCGAGACGATCATGCCGAACGCCATCACGGCGATGAGCACGAAGACACCGGTGACGTATCCAGCCATGGCGAGGCCAGCGGCGACGGCCGCGGCGGCGACGTTGCCGGCATGGTTCCAGGCCTGGTTCGCGCCGGTCTGGCGCGTGAACAGGTCGCGGCCGACGATCCCGAGGGTCAATGCTGCGATCAGCGGGCCCAAAAACGCCAGCGATGCGCCCATCATGGTCTGCGCCGCGAAGACGGCGGGCGTCCAATCCGCGACGACGATCAGGATGGCCGCGACACCGACGATGCCGGCGCAGAGGACGAGCAGGCCGCGCTTGCGGTCGGTCCAGTCGATCAGCGCGCCGGCCGGTGTCTGCAAGAGGACCGTCACGATCGAGCCGAGCGCCAGCGCGAAACCGATCGCACCAGCTTGCCAGTGCAGCTGGGCAAGCAGGTAGATCGCGAGATACGGGCCGAACCCCGCGGTGACGTCGCCGGCAAAGAAGTTCATCGAGAGGAGGGGTCTGTTCAGACGCTCAGGCGGCATCGAGCCTGGTCCGTGAGCCGCATCGCCGAACACGGAAGGAGCCGTCGCCGGGCGGCACCGATGATGAACAGCCTGCGACGTCGGCGGGTGCTGCCAAGCCCCGTCCTCTTCTTGGCGAACGCTACCCCAAGCTTAGTCGGCTGCGGCTTCCAAGACCAGAAGTGTCATCGATCGCGCATCTGGCCGTGCCGGGCGCGTACCTGGTTCAGGCCGCCTGCGCTGCGGAGGGGTTCAACTTGAGCACCGTGTAGTTCAGGTATGCGGCGATGGTCACCCACAGGAGATAGGGCAGCATCAACAGCGCCGCCGCCTGGCTGATGGGCCAGAAGGTGACGACGCAGGTGGCGATCGCCAGCCACAACAGGCCGACTTCGGTGAGTGCCCAGTCGATCCGCTTGGCGCCGAAGAACAAGGCCGACCAGAGCGCGTTCAGGATCAGCTGCAGGACGTAGAAGGTCAGCGGCAGAGCGGCACCGGCGAAGCCGGCCTCCAACCAGACGAACCAGCCGGCGACGGCGATCATCGCGTAGAGCGGCGTCCAGACGACGGGGAACACCCAGTTCGGCGGGTTCCACCAAGGCTTCTTCAGCGCTTGGTACCAGGCGTCCGGCTTGAACATGGCGCCGCTGGAGGCGGCCACCGTGCACAGCGCGATGAAGACGAACAGCATCCCGTAGTCGCCCCAGCTCATGGTCCTGCCGCACCCGTCGTTGTCCTCGTCCTTCCCTAGCAGCCGCAGGGCACCCTGGCACCCTGGCCCTTGTCATCAGGGACGAGACGCGCAGGATCACGGGCGTCCCGATGCGCCACCGCCTGGATCAGTCCATGTCCCTCGTCGATCTCGCCAGCGATACCAAGTCGCGCCCCACCCCCGCCATGCGCCGGGCGATGGCCGAGGCCGAGGTCGGCGACGAGCAGGCCTTCGAGGACCCGACGGTCAACGCGCTCTGCGAGGAGGTGGCCGACCGTCTCGGCCACGAGGCCGCCGTCTTCCTGCCCTCCGGCACCATGGCCAACCAGATCGCCTTTCGATTGCACACCCGCCCCGGCGACGAGGTCGTGGTCGAGGCCACCACCCACCCGATCCACTTCGAGAGCGGCGGCCCGGCCGCCAATGCGGGTATCCAGTTCCGCAACGTTCAGGGCGAACGCGGCACCTTCACAGCCGCCCAGCTCGAGGCGGCGATCCGCCCCGACTACCGCCACAACCCCAGGACGAGCCTCGTCACGCTCGAGAACACCACCAACATGGGCGGCGGCGTGCCCTGGTCGGTCGAGGCCGTCGCCGAGGTCGCCGAGACCGCCCGTGCCCGTGGCTTGAAGGTCCACATGGACGGCGCCCGGCTTGCCAACGCCGCCGTCGCCATGGGCCGGCCCATGGCCGACTACGGCCGCCTTTGCGACACCGTCTGGCTCGATTTCTCGAAGGGCCTCGGCGCCCCGGTCGGCGCCTGCCTCGCCGGCGCCAAAGACACGATCCACGAGGCCTGGCGCCTCAAGCAGCAGCTCGGCGGCGCCATGCGCCAAGCCGGCATCATCGCCGCCGCCGCCCGTTTTTCGCTGGCCCACCACGTCGACCGCCTCGCCGACGACCACGCCCGCGCGAAGCACCTCGCCGATGCCATCCAAGCCATGAACGGCCTCGCCCTCCTGAACGGCCCGGTCGAGACCAACCTCGTCTTCATCGACACGACGGCCACCGGCCGCCCGGCCGCGGAGTTGAGCAAGGCCCTCCTCGACCACGGCGTCCGTATCAACCCAACGGACGCGCAAACGCTCAGGGCGTGCACGCACCTGGACGTGGACGACGAAGGGATCGAGCGGGCGATACGAGGATTGCGCACCGTAGTCGCGGGATGACTGGCCGCTGTCGATCCGGAGTGCTCGCGACCCGTCGTCAGCACTCAGAGATCGAGCGTGATCCGCGGTGCTTCGTCGCGGCGGGCGAACAGGGCTGGCAAGAAGTTCTCGAAGTAGCCGACCTCTTCGACATTGTGCCGGTGCCAGGCAGCCGCCTTCGCTTCACTGAACTTTCGCGGCACGACGAAGCCGTTGAGCAACGGCTTGAGCAGGCCGCTGTCGACGCCGATCACCATGCGGGTCCGATAGAGGGTGCCGTCGCCGATCTCCTCGAAGCGGTGCACGAGTTCTAGAAACGGCCGGCGGAACGCGAAGCCTCGCAATCCGATGCCGCCTGGATCCAGCCGTGTGACGAGGGCGTCGACGTCGAGTTCGAAGCGCGGGTCGCGGGCGAAGCATTCCATGATGCGGAGATGATCGCCTGCCTGCACGGGGCCGCTTGGCCGAGCCTTGCGAGCCTCCACGGCGACGTGGTCGTAGGGATGCCAGACGAGGTAGGCTGGGTAGTCGACGCCGGCGACGCCAACGCGCAGCTCCGCGAAGCTCGTGAACCACCAGACCAGCATTTCCGGCGTCACACCACGGATGACGTCGTGCTCGATCATGAGTTCCATCTGCCCTGTGGGCAGCGTGCGAACGGCAGTGCTCGCCGATTCGAAGGGCTTCAGCGGCCAGCCGAAATCACGCGGTACGGGGAGGTCCATGGCCAAGCTTCCGACTGTTCGCGATCTCCTAGCGTGGACCACCAGGAATCGAAGGACCGCATGACGCCGCATGTGTCGTTGAGCTTGGTGCCGTCCCGCGGTGGGGGACCTTTGCCTCTGGACCGACCGCCGTCACTCGGCTCGAGGTCTGGCCGCTCATGGCGACCCTGAACGCGACGCCGACCCCGCGGCCATTCGCGAGCGGATCAATCGGGCCTGCCGATCGCCCGCCCACTCCCCTGTTCCATCGCCATGTCCAGCAGCCGCTGCAGCGCCGCGCCCCGCCGGAAATCCGGCTCGGCGCCGTGACCTTCCTGGATCGCGCGGGCGAACTCGGCGAACAGGGTCGGCGCCTTGTCGAACTCGCGGGGGCTCCAGCGCTGGGTGTGGACGTGGTCGCCGAGGCAGGTCTCCAGGCTCGACCAGGTGGTGTCGGCGCGGACGCGCAAGCCTCCCTTGGTGCCGTAGAGCTCCAGCATCAGGTCGTTGGAGTGGCCGGGCGCATAGCGCGTCGCCTGGGCGGTGCCGAGCGCACCGTTCGCGAACTCGACCAGCATGACGAAGCTGTCGTTGACGTCGAACACATAGTCGCCGATCCGGCCGTCGGCGGCCTTCGGAAAGGTGCGGAGCTGGCAGGTCAGGCCGGTGATGTCGCTGGCGGCGCCAAACGAGGCGTAGTCGAGCACGTGGATGCCGATGTCGCCCAAGACGCCCGCCGAGCCGTGGGCGCTGGAGAGGCGCCACAGCCAGGCCGGCGTCTCGTGCCACACCCCCCAATGGTTGCCGACCAGCCAGGACTGCAGGTAGCGGACGTTGACGTGGCGGACCTCGCCGATGGCGCCGTCCTGGACCAGCCGCCGCGCCTCGTGGATCGCCCCGCCCTGGCGGTAGGTGAGATTGACGGCATTGACGAGCCCGAGCCGCTCGGCCTCGTCCGCCATCAGGGCGGCTTCGGGGTAGGTCAGCGCCAGCGGTTTTTCGCAGAAGACGTGCTTGCCCGCGCCGAGCGCGCGCAACGTGGTGGCGTAGTGCGCCGCATCCGGCGTGGCGTTGCTCACCGCATCGAACGACGCTGAGCGAAGCGCTTCGTCGAGGTCGGTGAAGCGCTGCTCGATGAGGTTCTGGTCGCAAAACGCCGCCAGTCGCGCCCCGTCCAGATCGGCTGCGGCGACGACTCGGGCGCGGCCGGAGGCGTGGTAGGAATCGACGTGACGCTGGGCGACCCGGCCGGTGCCGAGCTGCAGGACCCGGACGGCTTCGGTCAACGATAGCCCTCCTCGCCGGGCGCGTGCAGCTTCGGTCCACGCTCGACCAGGGGTTCGGGCGCCTGGTCCGTCGGCACGTTCGGCGCAGCACCGACCTCGTCCCACCGATGGGGGTTGTGGGCCCAGCGCACGGCGTTCCTGAGCACGCGGCGCACCTTGTCGTCGTGGTAGATCGGGTAGGTCTCGTGCCCCGGCCGGAAGTAGAAGACGCGTCCGGCGCCGCGGCGCCAGGTGAGCCCTGAGCGAAACACCTCGCCGCCCTCGAACCACGACAGAAAAACGGTCTCGTCCGGCTCTGGCACCGAGAAGGGCTCGCCGTACATCTCGGCATTGGGCAGCTCGATCGCCGGCCCAACGCCTTGGACGATCGGGTGCGCCGGGTTGACCACCCACAGCCGTTCGCGCTCTCCCGCCTCGCGCCATTTGAGGGCACAGGGGCTGCCCATCAGGCGGCGGAAGGGTTTGGCGAAGTGCGCCGAGTGCAGGGCGACGAAGCCCATGCCGCGCCAGACATGCTCGCAAACGCGCTCGACCACGGCGTCGTCCACCCGGCCATGGGCCTTGTGGCCCCACCACAGGAGCACGTCGGTCGCCGCCAGGCGCTCGGCCGTGAGCCCGTGCTCCGGCTCGTCCAACGTCGCCGTTTCGACCGAAATCAGCGCACCCGGCTCGTCGCCCGCGACCAGCGCGGCGGCGATCGTCCCGTGAATCCCCTGGGGATAGATCGCCCGAACGGCCTCGTTCTCGCGCTCGTGGACGTGCTCGTTCCAAACGAGCACGCGAATCGCATCGTCGGGCATGGTCACCTCGGCTGGGAAGGTTCAGGAGCGGCGCCGATGTCTCCAGGTGACGTCCGCCCGATCGTCGGTGCTCGGTTGTGAGGCGCGTGTGGGGACCGCGCCAACGGTCGTCAATTCCGGGCCGCGGTCACGCCGCGCGGGCGGGTTCGTAGAGCTGTTCGAACAGGGTCTGGTGGCGCTCGACGATGATCGGCCGGCGGAGCTTCAGGGTCGGGGTCATGGTGCCGTTCTCGATGGTGAACGGCTCGCCCATGATCTCGAAGCGCCGCACCTTCTCGATCACCGACAGCTCGGCGTTGGCCCGGGTGATCGCCGCCCCGACCGCCTTCCTCAACTCGGGGTTGTCGGCGATGGCGGTGAGGTCGGCCTCGACACCCTGGGACGTGGCGAACGCCTTGAGGAAGTCGGCGTCGGGCACCACCAGCGCCACCAGATGCGGCCGCCGATCGCCGTAGACCAGCACCTGGCCGATCTCCGGCTCCAGGGACAGAACGCCCTCGACCCGCTGCGGCGAGATGTTGTCGCCGCCCGAGTTGACGATCATCTCCTTCTTGCGGCCGGTGATGCTGAGAAAGCCCTCGTCGTCGATGCTGCCGACGTCGCCGGTGTGCAGCCAGCCATCGATCAGGGTCGAGGCCGTGGCGGCATCGTCCTGCCAATAGCCCTTCATCACCAGATTGCCGCGCACCAGGATCTCGCCGTCCTCGGCGATGCGGATCTCGACGCCGCGGAGTGGCAGGCCGACGGATTTCAGCTTGTGCCGCTTCGGCCGATTGGCCGAGATCACCGGCGAGGCCTCGGTCTGGCCGTAGCCCTGGAAGATCGGCAGACCGAGCGCGGCGAAGAACACGCCGACGTCGTAGTTGAGCGGCGCGCCGCCCGATACCATCGCCTTCAACCGCCCGCCGAAGCGCTCGTTGACCTTGGTCCGCACCAGCCGATCGAGCAGCAGATCGAGCAAGCGCTCGTGGACCGCCAGCGGTTGCTTTTCGTAGCGCTTGGTGCCGATCTCGACGGCCTTTTTGAACAGCCACGCCTTGGTGCCGCCGGCGCGGTTCACCCCGGCGAGGATCCGCTGACGCATCACCTCGTAGAGCCGCGGCACGCAGGTGAGGATGGTCGGTCGCGCCTCGCCGAGGTTCTGCGACAAGGTGTCGACCCCCTCGGCGTAGTAGACCTGGGCGCCGATCCCCATCGGCACGAACTGGCCGGCGGTGTGCTCGTAGGAATGCGACAGCGGCAGGAACGACAGGAACACCTCGTCGTCACCGACGCCGAGTTCTTCCAAGAGGTCGATCGAGCCGTCGACGTTGGCGAGCATGTTGGCGTGGCTGAGCATCACGCCCTTCGGCTGCCCGCCGGTGCCGGAGGTATAGATGATGCAGGCGAGGTCGTGGGGTGCCGGCATCGCGAACGGTGTCGCATCAGCCGCAGCACCACGCTCCAGCGCGGTGGCGTAGCTGAAGATCGGCAGGTCGGCTGCGTCGTCGGGTGGCTCGATCGCCACGATGGTCCGGATCGTGCCGACCTCGCGGATCGCCGGCAGCAAGGTGCGCGCGACCGCAGCGCCCGAATAGAAGACGGCGCTCGCACCGCTGTGGCTGAGGATGAACTGGTGGTCGCGCACCGTGTTGGTGGTGTAGGCTGGCACGGTCACCGCGCCCAGCGTCAGCGCCGCAAGATCGGCGATCAGCCATTCCGGCCGGTTCTCGGCGACGATCACGACCCGGTCGCCGGCCTGGACGCCGGCCTCGCGAAGGGCCCTTGCGAGCAAGGCGACCTGCTCGGCCACCTCGTTCCAGGTCGTCGGCACGTAGCCATCGGGCGTACGGCGCCACAGATAGGGGCGGTCGCCACGACGACCGACGCCGTCGTGGAACAGTTGGACGAGGTTGGTCGCCAGTTGCATGGACGGTTTCCCTGTTGCCCGGCGGCCGACGGGCCTAAACTCCGACTTTGGTAGGGTTTACGCAGGTTGCAAGCGGTTTGCCAACCCGCAGCGCGAGTGGAAGCGGGCGCCGTGGCGCCTATATCAACGCCCGCATTCAGGAGGAGAAAATGGCTGACGTTGCGCCGGCGCTGACGGCACCGCGCTGGGACTTGAAGGACCTCTATCAGGGGCCCGACGATCCGGCGATGGAGCGGGACCTGCAGGCCGCCGAGGGCGAGGCGCGGGCGCTGAGCGAGGGTTTCGCCGGCGCCGTCGCCGATCTCGACGGCGATGCGCTGGCGGGCCTGATCGCCCGGTACGAGCAGGTCAGCGACGTCGTCGGCCGCGCCTTTGCGTTCGCCAGCCTGCGCTTTGCTGGGCAGCGCGACGATGCCGAGGTCGGCCGCGCCTTCCAGTCGATGCAGGAGCGGGTCAATGCGCTGACCACCCGCCTCTTGTTCGTCACCTTGGAGCTGAACCGGATCGAGGACACGGACCTCGACGCCAAGGTCGAAGCGTCGGCGGCCCTGCGACACTATCGCCCGTGGCTGCGCGACGTGCGGGCCTTTCGGCCGTACCAACTGTCCGACGATGTCGAGAAGGTGCTGCACGAGCGCTCGGTCACCGGCCGCAGTGCCTGGGTGCGGCTGTTCGACGAGACCCTCGCCGACCTGCGCTTTCCGTTTCGCGGCGAGCCGCTGACCAACGCCCAGATCTTCGACAAGCTGCAGGCGAAGGATCGCGACGTCCGCGCCGAGGCTGCCACCTGCATCGGCGCCGTGCTCGCCGAACGGCAGAAGCTGTTCGGCCGCATCACCAACACCCTGGTGAAGGACAAGGCGATCGACGACGGCTGGCGCGGCTACGCTCGGCCGATCTCGCTGCGTAACCTCGCCAACCGGGTCGAGGACGAGGTCGTCGAGGCGTTGATCGGCGCCGTGCGGTCCAGCTATCCGCGGCTTTCACACCGCTATTACGGCCTGAAGGCGCGCTGGCTCGGGCTCGACCGACTGCAGCACTACGACCGCAATGCACCGCTGCCCGAGGACGACGACCGCCGGATCGACTGGGCTGACGCCAAGATCATCGTGCTCGACGCCTATCGGCGCTTCTCGCCGAAGCTGTCGGGCATCGTCGGCGCGTTCTTCGACAAGGGCTGGATCGATGCCGAACTGCGGCCCGGGAAGGACTCGGGCGCCTTTTGCCACCCGACCGTGCCGAGCGTGCACCCCTACGTGCTGATGAACTACCAAGGCCGCGCCCGCGACGTCATGACCCTGGCCCACGAGCTCGGGCATGGCGTCCACCAGACCTTGGCCGCGGGCCAGGGCGCCTTGATGTCGTCGACGCCGCTCACCCTCGCCGAGACGGCCTCGGTGTTCGGCGAGCAGCTGACCTTCCGCTCGCTCCTGGAGGGTGAAACCGACCCCAGCCGGCGCCGGGTGCTGTTGGCCGGGAAGATCGAGGACGCGCTCAATACCGTCGTCCGTCAGATCGCGTTCTGCGAGTTCGAGCGGCGGGTCCATGACGCCCGCAAGACGGCCGAGCTGACGCCCGACGAGTTCGGCGAGCTGTGGCTCGAGGTCCAGCGCGAGAGCCTTGGACCGGCATTCGACTTCGGCGACGACTACAAGACCTACTGGAGCTACATCCCGCACTTCGTGCACGTGCCGTTCTACGTCTACGCCTACGCTTTCGGTGACTGTTTGGTGAACGCGCTCTACGGGGTCTACGAAGCTGAGCCGGACGGCTTCGAGGCCAAGTACTTGGATCTTCTGGCTGCCGGCGGCACCCAGTGGCACACTGACCTCTTGGCGCCATTTGGTCTCGACGCCCGTGACCCGGCCTTTTGGAACCGCGGCCTCGACGTCGTGGCGCGGATGATCGACGAGCTGGAACGGGAGTTGCCCGCGTGAGCGATCGTCGCAGCGAGAACAGCCTCGGCGGTCGGGTGCGCCGCTACGCCCAGGTGAGCACCACCGTCGGTGGCATCGCTGCACGCTATGCGGGCAAGCGCGCCTTCGGCCTGGAGATCGACGGCAGCAAGCAGGCGAGCGAGCTGACCGCCGCCTTGGGCGGGCTCAAGGGCCCGCTGATGAAGGTGGCGCAGATGCTCTCCAGCATCCCGGAAGCGCTGCCCGGCGACTACGCCGCCGAGCTGGCGCAGCTCCAGTCCGAAGCGCCGCCCATGGGCAAGCCCTTCGTCCGCCGCCGCATGGCCGCGGAACTCGGCGCCGACTGGCAGCAGAACTTCCAAAAGTTCGATCTCGACGCGGCGAATGCAGCCTCGCTCGGTCAGGTTCACCGGGCGACCTTGCACGATGGCCGCGAGGTCGCCTGCAAGGTGCAGTATCCGGGGATCGAGTCGGCGGTGGAGGCCGATCTCTCGCAGCTGCGGCTGATCTTCGAGATCTACAAGCGCTACGACCGCGCCATCGACACCAGCGAGATCTACAAGGAGATCAGCGAGCGGCTGCGCGAGGAGCTGGACTACGCGCGCGAGGCCAAAAACGCTAGGCTCTACGGCCGCATCCTGGCCGGCGAGCCGCACGTCCACGTGCCCGAGGTCGTGGACGAGCTGTCGTCAGGCCGGTTGATCACCCTCGAATGGGTCACCGGCAACAAGCTCTTGAGCTTCAAGGACGCGCCGCTCGAGGCCCGCCAGCAAATCGCCCGCAACATGTTCCGCGCCTGGTACGTGCCGTTCTACGACTACGGCGTCATCCATGGCGACCCGCATCTCGGCAACTACACGGTGCGCGAGGACCACGACGTCAACCTGCTCGACTTCGGCTGCATCCGCATCTTCCCGCCGCGCTTCGTCGGCGGGGTGATCGATCTGTTCTGGGCCTTGGTGAACGACGACAAGGACCTCGCGGTCCACGCCTACGAGGCCTGGGGCTTCGAAAACCTCTCCAAGGACGCCATCGACATCCTCAACACCTGGGCCGCCTTCCTTTACGCGCCGCTGATGGAAGACCGCGCCCGGCCGATCAACGAGACCAACGACGGCCGCGCCGGCCAGCGGGTCGTCAGCGACGTCCACAAGAAGCTGAAGGAGTACGGCGGCGTCACCCCGCCCCGCGAATTCGTCCTCATGGACCGCGCCGCCATCGGCCTCGGCTCGGTTTTTCTCCACCTCAAAGCCGAGCTGAACTGGCACCGCATGTTCCTGGAACTGACCCAGGACTACGACGTCGCCCGCATCGAACGCCAGCAGTCCGCGGCGCTCGCCGCAGTCGGGCTCACCCCGGCGGCCTGACCGTCTGAGCAATTGAACGCCGCCGATAGGTCGGCGATCCTCCCGGCATTGTTACGAGGATCGGACATGGCCGACGAGGACAAACCGCGCGTTCTGCGCGCCGAGCGCGAGCTGGATAGGGTGCTGGCGCGAGCGAAGGCCGCGCGTTGGGACTCGTTGGCTCTCGCTGCAAACGGTAGGACACTGAGGTGCTTTGTCGATGCAGTGCCGCCAGCGCGCCGTTTCGTCGTGGCTGGCATTGCGCCAACGGCGCTCGTCGCTCGGTTCAACGGATTGTCGGCCCTGCGACGGCTCGTCATAGTGGGTCTGAAGCTCGGCGCCGATGGCGCACGTGCGATTGCGACGCTCCAAAGCCTCACCTCGCTCGCCCTCGCCGACAATCAGATCGGCGACGAGGGCGCGCGTGCGATTGCGACGCTCCACGGCCTCACCTCACTCGATTTCGGCGACAATCAGATCGGCGACGAGGGGGCGCGCGCGATTGCGACGCTCCGAGGCCTCACCTCGCTCGACCTCGGCGACAATCAGATCGGCGACGAGGGCGCGCGTGCGATTGCGACGCTCCGACGCCTCACCTCGCTCGTCCTCGGCGACAATCAGATCGGTGACGAGGGCGCGCGCGCGATTGCGACGCTCCGAGGCCTCACCTCGCTCGACCTCCACTTCAACAACCAGATCGGCGACGAGGGGGCGCGCGCGATTGCGACGCTCCCAAGGCTCACCTCGCTCAACCTCGGCAACAACCAGATCGGCGACCAGGGTGCGC